>JANMGH010000187.1:0-76046 GCA_031374515.1 Pirellula sp.
ATACCGGCTGCGACGGGATTGAGATCGATGTATGCAGCCACGGTTAACAAGGATTCTTCATCAAGAATCGCAATGGATTTGAAGCGTGCCTCGAAGAAAGTCCCTTTGCAATTGTCTTGCTTGTTCGCCAACCGAGACAACAGCTCTTTGAGTCACTTCATGAACCAGCTCAACGAAGCGAGTCGCTCGCGAGCGGTTTGAACCCATGACGCATTCTCTGCTAGGTTTTGAATCAGGTCTTGGGTGGGAGCGATAGGCTGTCGCTTAACGTCACGAGGCGGGTAGAGCTCCAACCAACGCATTGCGACTTCTTGAGCTGACCAATCACGAGCGATATCTGGATCAATACGCAAGAGGAGGTGGAGGTGGTTATCCATGGTCGAGAACCCTCCGACGGAGATAACGAAGATGGCTTCTAGTTTTTTCAAGCGATTGTCGATCCAAGACTTTCGGTCATGGACTTCATCGGCCAGGAGGAATGACTTGCGGACACATCGACTGATGCAGTGGTACCAGCGAGTGGACTGGAGATCGACGATTCGAGAGCGAGCGATGGTCATGGCATGCCTCCGAACTATTGAAGAAAGAACCAATCTTCTAGGGGTCGATTGTAGCAAATTCCGAAGCAGTCTGGCGAAATGCAAAGCCTGTCCTCGTTTGACCTCGATATGCTTTTTTCGAGGATCATTTTTGTTCCCTTGAAATCGAGTTCCAATTGCCTTCCGTCCGGAGGCCGCAATTGGCAACTACCTTGAAACGCCAGCCGTTTCAAGCTCTCCTTTCGCCTGGTGCCAGCGGAAGGAAGTGCCTGACATGCTAAAAAACTTTGCTACCATCCGGATAAACCGGATGGAGTGCGGCGAACGTTCCGTTGCCATTTGTGTAGCAGCCAATTGTGGTCCCGCTGGCGTGAAGCCAGCGGAAACGTTCTCCGAGTAAAAGGGGTCAGGTCTCTTTAAGCACCAAGAGACCTAGCCCCTTTTCTTCTGCGGTAGATTTGCCGAAACGGTACCTGACACCTTTTTTCCCCCCCGCGGACGACCGTCGGCTTCGGTGCAATCCTTTGTTCGTCTTGGCACCCAAATCTCGCGTTTGGATTCGGATTGTTCCCTTTGCAATCGAGCGACCAAGCCTGCAAGCGTCCCGCCTGACTCGGCCAAAAGTCGCTCCCGCGTCTCGTGCAATTCGGTGAGTATTGGATCGTTCATGGAACAAGTCCCCCAAGAAATTCAGCAGGTGTACAAATCAGCAAACCGCTCAGCCCCTCGCTCGCTAGCAAGCGATAGACGCGCGGTAGCTCATGTGCATTGGCGATATGCTTGCAATTTAACGTCAGTAGATAGTCTACTCTCGCCAAGGCTGCCAACGCAACATGAAGTGCATCAGCCGCCGCCTTTTGAGGCATCATGTGGCCTGCAAGGATTTTGTCGGCAAGCAATTGCGCATCCAGCGTGATCGGCATTATTGGCAACCCGTCCAGAATGCTAAGTCGATCTTTAGCCGCGACAGGATCCCCAGCGGCTGCTTCGTCCAGCGTTAGCTGCGAGGTAACAAGTTCAAACTTTGGTCTTTCAATTTGCCACCAATCCTTCGCTTGGGCTTGAACGGCCGCAATCTGTATGTCTTTGCTGGGCCACGCTGTCGCGTAACTAACCATTGATGTCTCGATATAGAGTGTGTCCATGCAACCATCATATCAAGACGAACGACCACCGATGACCGAGCGGCGGTAAATATAGTTTCTAAAAGTCAGAGCGGTCAGCAAGCCAACCTTATAGCCAAGCTGCAACACTCGATACCAAGCCTCTGGCTAAGAGCTACTTGGGTGGGAATCGCTCCCACTTGCCTTCAAACCATTTCCAGTACGCACTTCCCTCGGATTGTTCGACTATTAGATCTCAAATTGCGGTCCGATTCCATAAAGCAAACAAGGCGACTTTGACACGATGTAGCCGAGCTGATAGGGGAAAGTCCAAATATATATTCCGGACGACTCGGGTAGAGGCGATTCTTTGCTCGGCCATGCGTGCGGCCCGGTCCAGTCCAGTTGCATTTGACGTTGGCGATGCTCTTCTGTAGACAATCGGCGGCCATGAAGGAGGACTTGCAGCTTAGCGGAAAAGGGGAGCGAACTCAAGAATCCTACGTCCGCATGCTGCGAAAGTTCACCGAATTCCTCAAACGTGAACCCGATTCTGCTACCGAGGATGATCTGCGAAATTACCTGCTCTACATCAAGAACCAACGACAATGGAGCAACAGAACCATCAACGTCGCTTACTGCTCCTTAAAGTTTGTCTTCTCATCTGCACTTCATCGTGCCGGGCGGAGCGATAGGGCTCGATGGCAAGCTTTTCGTATGGGTCCATAGATCAAATCTTCGCCTCTACATCCTTTCGAGTACGAGTACCGTTACACTGAGTACGAGTACGAGGAAATCCTGTGTATGCCGTCTCTATGCACGAACGACCCAGCTCAGTTGCAGCGGGGCCGATGGAGCTACGGGTCGCGGAAACGAATCATTCCCTGCCGTCGGCAGCAGCGTTCGGCGTGCTCTTTTCACTTGCTGGAAACCATCTGCGCGATCATGCCGACTACGCCAGCGACTACTACTAATACCAGAAGGCTCACGCCGAAAGCTCCCCAATCCCCGAGTTGCAGGGTCAGCGCCTTCTCGACCGCCTTAGTGACAACTAAGCAAAGCGCGATCGTTACACCGAACACGACCCCTCGTCTCCAATTCTGTTTCGGTTGCTGTGGTAACGCGTTCATACAACACGCCTCCTCTGACGAACGACCCAAGCTCAGCGACCCGGCGCACGGGACGCAATGATTGCAACCGCGACGCCCACGCCGGGTTCGCTGCAGCGCATGGTTAGGCCGCGTTGGTAATCTCTGGCCAAGGTGAATCGAAAACATACTCAATAGAATCAGTGTGCAGGCAGAAACGCCAGCCTCCATCCGGTAACTGCTCTGAATCAAAGCCGATGATGTCCCAAGGCAACTCGCGGTCGGCAGCGGCGTGCGAATCATCCGCGGAAACAATGTGCGGCCTCTCGAAGCGAGCCTGAGTCGCATCGTCTGCCCGCTCCCAAGGATGCAACGTGAGCACAAGTGCGTCCGAAGATAACTCAAATGAACTGATGCAGTGTGCGCTGCCGTCACGAAAGAGAGCCTGTTCGATTGGCGTCATGGGTGCGAGCGGCCTAACGATTATTCTACGGAGTTTACCATAACACCGTGGGAACCCAATTTACTATATCTCCAAGAACTCCAGCAAGTGTCTTCTGGGGCGAAAGCGGGGTTTCTTCTGTTTTTGTCCCATCTCGACCTAACCTTCGCCGCTGCCCAGCGGGTCAAGCCGGTGGATTATATTGAATCGTGTTTGGGTGGATTATATTGAATCGTTGATTGGCAGTGTTATATTGAATCGTGGTTAATCAGGATTATATTGATTTCACCCCCGTTAGCGGCACGCTTGGAGATCCATTTTGGAACACTCCGATGAAGGCTTGCGTGAAAAAAACGATGGCTTAATCTCCCTTGTGCGTCGACTCACTCGCACGATGCACATCGCAAAAAAAAAACCGAGGAGGCTTACGTCGGATGGATCACGCGGTTCCTTGTTTACCACCGTGACCTGAGGGGCAGCTGGACCCATCCCCTCCAATTGGGCAGCGCTGAAGTCAACGGTTTCTTGACTCATCTCGCGGTCGAGAGGCGGGTGGCGGCGAGCACTTAGAATCAGGCACCGTCCGCTCTTCTATTTCTCTATACCAAAATCCTAAAGGTCGACGTCATGCTTGACGCAATCCGGGCAAAGAAGCCATCCAAACTGCCTGTCGTGTTGGCGGCCGCCAACTCCAATTCTCTGGGTGACCTCAACCCCGCGATACGATCGCTGAAGTTCGCAGCCAGAAAAAAGTCAACGCAATGGTCACTCGGCGAAAATCCTTCACCATACTTTCCCAAGTCTTGGCGTCTATTCCTAGTCGATCCAATCGCTTGAGCGTAGCGACTGGGGGCGAACCTCGCTTGCCTGCAACGGTGTTTCGTGTAAATGCTATGTCCCCTCCCGAACTTGTGTCCCCTCCCGAACACTATCAGCAGATCATCGATAAGAAAAAAGAAGATCTCGCAGGCAGAGATATGGAATTCGAGGAATCGGAAGTCGATTCAGGCTGACTATTGAGGGCTGTGTATCACTTTCCTTTGCCCAATAGCTTTTGCAAAAAGAGGTCCATCGATCCAATCGATTTCGAGGTGGCTTGATCGAAATTCATACCGCTTGCGAGACTCCGCAAAATCAACTCGTACTGCGGTTTCATTTTCGCATCGTACATAGTTCGTATTACGCCAAAGCCGATAGTTGCCAATGCTTCGTCATTCATGGTACCATCCGCAAGCGTTTTTAGATTCTTCATTTGCGAGATGGCATCCGGAATGCGTTTCAACCATGGTTGGACACGAAGATCATTGGCACCTACTGACAGCGCTAATGCTTGCCGGCCTGCACCTTCGGCAAACCAACGAGGCACGCCTTCTTGTGTGCCGACCCATAAGCTCGTGAGTTGCTGCAAGAGTGATGTTTCATTAATTTTGCTTTCTGCTTTATCAACGACGATGGCAACGTAACTGTCGAGGACTTCTTTTCGCCAATGGCTTGACCACTCCGCCGGCAAATTACGGTTCTCAAGCATTTTGCCGAATTCACTATAGTCGTTACGCAGTTTCAGGGCGAAAATCGTAACTCCCCCTTTGATGAGAGGTTCCTTGGTGGGCAGCTTTAGTATCCTGCGGATTTGAGTTGAAACTGCGTTCGCTTGTGCGATTAGATTTTTGGCGCTTTCCTCGCCAATATTTCCGATCACATGGAAATTGTCATCCATCGCCTCATTGGGTTCCACTTTCGGAAAGGCAATCTTCCACCTTTCTCGGCTTCGTTCTACTCTCTTGGCCATGATCTCGCTATGTGATGCACTGGATACGAACGCTTGGCTAACTACTTGATCCAGTTTCGAGTCTTTGTTTAGGCCATCAAAAGTAGCGCCTTCCTTGATCCATGTTGCGAAGAGTTGTATCTGGGATTCGGACAGAGGTTCTCTCCCCATGGGCATTCTTGCTCCCTCCAACCCCCTAAGTTTTCGGATGATGAGGCTCTCGTCCGGTTTGCCAAGCAGGACAACCGGTCCGCTAACACCACCCTTCACGATCTGGGAGTACATATTGAATTGCAAACCGCCGCTTATTCGCGTTGCGTTGTAGTGGCATCCATTGCAGTTTGCAATCAAGACAGGAGCAATATCGCGAGCAAAGCTGACGCTCTCTGTTCCGGTTGGTTCGGAGATTTTTGGAGTTACCGGCGCGACAGTTGGAGTCTGGGAGGTCGGCTTTGCCACAGTCAGAGAGACGATCGGTACATCTGGAGATAGACCGTCGAATTTGGCACCTTCCTTGACCCATTGCTTTAATTTTGCGAGATTTTCAGGCGAGACCTTGTTGCCGCTCCGAGGCATGTCACCAGTCTCAACTGTTTCGACAAGTCGACTACCGATTGGATCACCTGGGAAAAGGATGATGCCACCTTTTGAGCCTTTGACGATGCTCTTAAATGTTGCAAGCGAAAGGCCGCCACGTTCGGCATTGATATGGCAGCGTGCACACTGTTCAACAAGCCATGGAGCGATGTCCTTTGAAAAACTAATGGCCGAGGATTCGGTCCCGAGTGCAATCGCATTCTTTGTTTCCAGTTTTTTGGTGCCAATCGATTTTTTCAACTTGAGCAGTGAATCCCATGAAGGGAGTTCATTGAGTTCGGCCCCTTGGACTGCGAGCAATTGGTGCGATTTTGCAAGTTCGGCGTGGATTTTTTTTACGTCCGACATCGCATTGACAGGAGCACGCTTCGAGAGTTCTTGAATCTCTACTGTCGACCTTTCAATCAAAGCGACGCAGTCGACAATCTTACCATCCTGGAGAAGTTGATTTGCCTTTTGAATGGACTCTCTGATAGGAACTAGATCGAATGCTATCGGATTGTCTTGCGCCTGAGCCGATTGAGCAAGGAAGACCAGACCAAGGCAATACAGTCTAATCGCTTTGTTTATCATGATGCGCATGAATCAGACGAGGGAATCGAAGAGAACTACCGAAACGTCGGTTTGGAAAATCGAACAGACTCGACGCTGATTTGGTTTACCTGTTTGCCAACACGGCGAACAAGATGCCAGCAAACAAGACTATTGTTACAATACCTACACCGATTAGAAGTGGGAAATTGGAGCTCGACTTCTTGCCTTGATGGGGAGCACTCGGAGTTGCTTTGGTTTTTGCAATCGTCGACTTCTCTATAGGTTTAAGTAGAGGAGAGGACCCTCCAGCGTTGGCCTTTTGGGGCGTTGAGATCGGCGATGTCGCCTTGGCGATCGCGTTGCTTTTGGATTTCTTCGCATTCGGTGCATTGGTGTCATGCACTAAATCTATTTTGCTGTCGATGGTCGAAGCTTCGCTTCTTGCAATCGCTCTCAAAACACCGCTATCCGATGCGGACAAAATGACAACCGAGCTATTTCCCTTATTGCTAACAGTATCGATGTCGTGTTTTGACTTTTTGGTTTTTTCGTCAAGCAGATCCATAACAGACAAGTTGTTGTTCTTTGCTTTGGACGGATCGTTTTCGGTCTCTTTGCGGTACCTGACCAACCATGCTTCCAGAATTTCCGCAACCTGCAAGCAATTGGCGTATCTAAATCTTGGGTCCTTTTGCATCATTTTGACGCAGACGCCATCCAATTCTCCAGGACAATCAGGCCGATCCTTTCGAATGTCTGGCGGCATGGAGTTTTGATGCCGGATGATTCTGCTGGGAATACTACCTTCAGGGAACGGGGCGTGACCGGTAAGCAAGAAGTAAAGCGTGCAGCCGAGACCGTACATATCAGCTCGACTATCGATTTTGTGGCTATTGATAGCTTGTTCTGGTGGAAGGTAGTCTGCGGTTCCTAGCACTTTGTCGTTGTACTCCATCGTCAAAGACGGATCGGTCTCCTCAGAGAAAAGTGCGAGACCGAGGTCGAGTACTTTGACAACCCCCTTCTTGTTGATGAGTATGTTCGCAGGTTTGACGTCACGGTGGATCAAACCCGCTTCGTGGGCATGATGTAACCCGCGAGCCGATTGAGCGATGTAGTCGGCCGCGACCGCAAACGGCAGAGGTCCGTGCTTGCGAACCAAGGTTTGCATGTCGGCACCATCAACGTACTCCATCACCAGATAGTGAGTATCTTTTTCATTATCGATGTCGAAGGCGCGAACAATATTTGGGTGATTTAGCGAGGCAATTGCTTTCGCCTCACGTTGGAATCGTTCGAGATAACTATTGTTCCCAAGCTTGGATTTCGGAAGCACTTTAATGGCCCGTTTGTGCTTCATGACCATGTGCTCGGCCAGATAGACGCTGCTCATTCCTCCAGAACCCAAGTGCCCCAAGAGCTTGTGATTCCCGAGGAAGAAGCCTTTATACTTACCTTGCAGGAGTTTTTCGCATTGCCAACGGGTGACAATTCCGGCGTCCTCAAGTTCCTTACACACGTTTACCGGATCTGGAAGTGAACCATCGTGACGTGTTCGAATCGCTTCTACCTGAGATTGAAGAACGGCCGGCTCAACAAGTCGACTTTTTTCGATGAGTTCGAATATTCGGTCAGATGTTATCTGCGTCATGCCAAACTGTTCCTCGAGGGCTCCACTTTTGTCGCGACCTTAGGGAAGTTCCCGATTGAACGAACTTGAAAAAGTAAGAAAAGTAAGAATTGTGCTTCAATGCATCCAATGCATCCATGATTCTTTTCACTTCCGCTCTTCCTTAGTGTACTGAAATTTCCTTCAAAGAATATCGGAGCTCTAGAAGAATGTGGCTTTTCCTGTTTTTCCATCTCCAATTGAGTTACTAACCCCATTATTGCCGCAAAACCCACCCTCCCGAGTTGGGAGGTAGTTGCTAAAATCGCGGCAGCGTAGGGTATCCGTTTCCTCCCGTTTGTTCCGAGGCAGTTTTTGGCATGAGCTATTTTTCCGATATTAGTAAGATCCAGTACGAAGGACCTCAAAGCCGAAATCCATTGGCATTTCGATGGTACAATCCCTCGGAAGTGATCGAGGGTAAAACGATGAAAGATCACTTGCGTTTCAGCATTGTTTACTGGCATACCCTGCGAGGAACTGGGTCTGACCCTTTCGGTCCAGGGACAGCCATCCGGCCTTGGGACGACGGGTCCAATTCGGTAGAAAACGCACTGAAGCGAGTCGAAGTCGCATTCGAAATCTTCGAAAAACTGGACGCTCCTTTTTATGCGTTCCACGATCGCGATGTTTCGCCGGAAGGTGGATCGTTGCGCGAGACCAATACGATTTTCGATCAAGTCGCAAAGTCGCTCAAACAGCACCAGGACAAGACCGGTGTCAAATTGCTTTGGGGGACGGCCAACCTGTTTAGTCATCCGCGATTTATGCACGGGGCCGCAACAACCTGCAACGCAGATGTTTTTGCGTTTGCGGCGGCACAAGTGAAAAAATGTTTAGAAGTTACCAAGGAATTGGGCGGCGAAAACTACGTTTTTTGGGGTGGCCGCGAAGGTTACCAATGCCTTTACAACACCGACATGAAGCGCGAGTTGGATAACCTCGCCAGGTTCTTCCATATGGCTGTCGACTATGCCAAAAAGATTGGGTTCAAGGGACCTTTCTTGATCGAACCCAAACCGAAGGAGCCTACCAAACATCAGTACGATAGCGATGCGGCCGCTTGCTTGAATTTTCTTCGCAATTATGACTTAATGCCTTACTTTAAGCTAAACATTGAAACCAACCATGCGACGCTTGCGGGTCATACGATGATGCATGAACTCGATTACGCTGGCATGCAAGGCGCACTTGGGTCGATCGATGCGAACACCGGCGATTTGCTTTTGGGGTGGGATACAGACCAATTCCCAACGGACTACTATTTGACCGCCCAGTGCATGTTAGCCATTCTGAAGCATGGCGGACTGACGACCGGTGGGGTTAATTTTGATGCAAAAGTTCGTCGCGAGAGCTTTGAACCGATCGATCTCTTTCATGCCCACGTTGGCGGGATGGATGCATTTGCCCGTGGGCTTCGTATCGCCGCCGATATTCGCAAGGATGGAGTAATAAGCCATTTCGTATCGAATCGATATAGAAGCTGGGACAGCGGCGTCGGTGCTGAGATTGAGTCAGGAAAGGCGTCCTTAGAAACCTTGGAAAAGTACATGCTTGAGAAAGGTGAGGCTTCTCCCAACGAAAGTGGCCGACAAGAAATGCTTGAGAATATTTTTAACCGATACCTCTAGGGCACTAAGTCTTGGGTTCGAATGACTCATGGGCAATTGCGTCTGTGGATGGGCCGGCATAAACACTGCGTCCGCCATCCACAGGTATGCACACACCCGTGACGAAATCGTTGGTCGCAAGAAAATAGGCAGCATGTGCAACGTCCTCCGGTTTGCCATGCCTTTTTAAAAGGCACTGCTGTTTTATTGCGTTTGCGCGTTCTAGCGAAATCGTGGGTGCCAACATTACCGGTCCCGGCAAAATTGCATTGACACGCACCGCCGGATTCCGCGTCGCGAGCTCAACAGCAAGTGAACGGGTCATCGTCTCGATAGCTCCTTTCCCGACGAAATATGCGGAAAAGTCAGGATAAGGACGCGAAACGGCCCAATCACCGACAAGCACAATGGCCCCCCCTGTGGGCTGTAACACCATTTGCAAGCCTGCAGCCTGGCTGCAAAGGAACGAGCCAAGCGTATTGACCTCAAATTGGCGCTGAACATCCGCTGCCGACGTCTCCTCAAAGGACTTCCAATCCCAAATGGCCGCCGAATTAACAAGCACGTCGATTCGTCCAAAACTCTGAACAATACGTTGAACCGAAGACTTGGCAAATTCGTGGTTTTCGATTGCCCCTGTGACAACAAGTGCCTCGGTGCCAGACCGGTTCAATTCCGTTTTGATATCCGTCGCATTCTCAACGGATTTGTTTGCGTGTATCGCAATGCGGAAGCCGCGGTCGGCAAAGTACCTTGCAATGACTTGGCCTACGCGTGGCGAGCCACTCCCCGTAATCCATGCAACAGGTTTTTCCACAGTCTTGTTGGTATTGCCCACACCCATGGTTGCGTTGGGTTTGAAAGGAATACCATTGGATTGGTGAGGGTCATTTTTCATAGATAAACCTATCGTATTCGGAAAAGGGGGATTGCGAACTCCATTTCAACCGGCACGCTGCCAAATTAACTGTAAGCCTTTGCATCTGGGCTGCCCAGTCGCGTCGTTGGGGGCTAGAATAAGGATTGGTTAAGTTCCAACTTATGATCACTCCGCCTAACGGTGGAAACGCAAGCAGTCGAGTCTAGGAGCCCGTAGTGAGGCAAGCACTGATAAGCGATATCCATGGCAATTTTGAAGCACTTCAAGCAGTGTTGGCCGATATTTCAAGCCAATCCGTTGACCAAATCATTTGCCTTGGCGATATCGTAGGATATGGACCTAATCCATGTGAATGTCTTGACTTGGTGATGAAGAAATCCTCGTTAACCATCATGGGTAACCATGATCAAGCTGCGCTGTTTGACCCGGACGGATTCAATCCGGTTGCTCTGCGGGCAATTTATTGGACTAGAGATCGACTGGATGCAGGTGTTTTGACCGTTGTGAACAAGCGTTGGGATTATTTGAGCGAGTTGCCGAAGCTGCATCATCAAGACAAATTTATGTTTGTTCATGGTTCTCCACGCGACCCGACCAACGAGTACGTATTCCCGGAAACCATTTACGACAAAAACAAAATGGAGAACATATTCACGCGTGTCACGCAGTACTGTTTTCAAGGCCATACGCACATGCCCGGCGTCTTTACACCGGATCTGGAATTTATCAAACCGACACAATGCGATGGCGTTTTCGCACTGGGAAAAGAAAAGTTGATGGTGAACGTCGGGAGCGTCGGGCAACCTCGTGATGAAGACAATCGAGCTTGTTATCTCATTCTAGACCACGATGCACGTAAACTGTATTTTCGACGTGTAGAATATGATTTCGAGACGACTTGTCAAAAAATCTACGCCGTTTCAGAACTCGATAACATGCTCGGTGATCGATTGCGCACAGGGCGCTAAACTGGGATTTCCCCCAACTCAAATTTAGAAACATCCATTCGTGCGGACTGCAATCGTTAGCGATATTCACGGCAACTTGGAAGCGTTGCAAGCTGTATTGAAGGATATCGAGTCGCAAAGTTGCGATCGAATTTTCTGCCTCGGCGATGTGGTGGGCTATGGAGCGAATCCCTGCGAGTGTCTCGATATCGTCACCACCTTCGATCAATGCATCTTGGGGAATCACGATTATGGAGCGCTCATTGATCCCGAGGGTTTCAGCACCGCGGCCGAACAAGCCATTTTTTGGACTCGCAGGCAACTTGAGGACAATTCGAATCTCGATGCCGCACGACGACGACTTGAGTATTTGGCACGCTTGCCACGTACGATTGCCGAGGGGAACGTTTCCTTTGTACACGGATCGGTCCGCAACCCCTTGAACGAATACGTGTTTCCAGAAGATGTATTCAATCGGCGGAAAATGGAGAAGCTCTTTTCAATGATTCAGGGATACACGTTCCAAGGGCACACGCATGCGCCCGGCGTCTTTACCACCAACATGCAATTTTTGAGACCCGACGAGTTTGGCTATCGTTTTAAATTGCCAGACGACAAAGCGATGATCAACGTCGGAAGTGTTGGACAACCGCGAGACGGCGATTGGCGCAGCTGTTTTGTGATCCTCGAATACCCCAATATTGAGTTTCGGCGAGTAGAATACGACATCGACAAGGCAGTTAACAAGATCTACTCGATCCCCGAACTCGATAATTTTCTCGGCGATAGACTTCGCGAAGGGCGATAGAGTTCGCCTAACGCATGCTTCATTTCCAACGACTAATTGGAAATCGATCCCTAGCAGAAATTCTTTGTGTTAGCTTTGCCTTGAGAAGATTTCATCGAGAACAGCCCTTTCCGTAGAGTGATCCACCCAAGCGAGGTCTAGATCCCCATCGGATTCGTCGCCGTGAAGGAATGGAATCGGACTTGCAAAACTCCATCGCTCGCTTCGTAGTGATCGAATCTCTTTTTCGACCCAGCTGTTTATTTTTTCAAGCCCATCGAATAGCGTTCTGTCTGAGGAAACATGCAAGTCTTGAGAAGCTCCATGCGGGGCCGCATCCGATTGCGATACAGTGGCGAACGGGTCGTCACTAGAAATCGCGAGAGAAGCAACCTGTGCGGATAACGGTACAGCGAATCCAGCGACAAACGTATCAATCTTTTCAAAGCTGCGAGCGACGCTTGAGTGCGTTGAGTCCTGCATGCCAACAAAATCCGCCCCAGTTGTCAGTTTGCCGTTTGCGGGGGCGTAGACATTTGCCCGATCGAAGCCGCCCGCGGTCGAGAATGCTTCTACATTCTCGAAGCCTCTTGCAAACGTCGAGAATCCTGGGCCCACGATTGAGGTCACTTCGCTGCTGGTGCTGAACAAATCGTTGCCAACGGAATCGTATAAGACTGCGTTGTCGGTCCCTCCTGACGACGCATAGGCAAATACGCGTTCGAAGCCCGAGATATAATTAAAGAAATTTGAACCGCTCAGACTGGTGAATTGCGGGCGCACACTCAGGCTGTCGTCGCCAACTGAGTCAAATACGAAAGCTTGGTCATCACCACCTTGGACGGCATTGACAAAAATACGATCGACTGTTTCAACGCCAAACGCGTATCCAACACCTGTCAATTCCGCTTTATTCGGCCAGATATTTAAACGATCATCGGTTGCCGCATCATACAGGTAGGCTCGGTCTGGGCCACCACCACCAACGAATCGTACATTCTCAAAACTGGTAGCCCGAACGCTGAGTTGCGTGCTTTCAAGAGTTGCAATCCCAGGGCGTAATTCAACTTTCTCCGCTAAAGAGGAACCGACAATAGTCAGGCTATCGTTGTTTTGTTGGCCATCCAGGATGATGCTCTTGATCAAATTGCTGTCGAGAGAATAGTCAATCCCACCAACGTTGGCTATGATCCCCTTGCTTAGATCCAGACTGAAATTGTCCAGTGCATCCGTGCCATAAATGGTGACCGCGTTCTCGAGGCGTTGGACTAAATTCACGACATGCACGTTTCGAACAACTGCTCCCGGAAGCACAAACTCGATACTCTGCCCTTCAATGACGTTGAGATCGATTCGCCACTGACTGGCTTCAACGGACGCGTCGGCGAGAGTTCCGCTGGACATCAAAGGCCTAAGAATTTGCAGGGAACCAGAGGGTTGTGTGCCGGCGTCTACGACGACGCTCAATATGCCGGTGTGCTCCGCAGTCAGCTTGTATCGCGATGAACCGCTTAGCGATTGTTCGAACAAATCGATGGAACCGAGATCAACCACATTGCTTGGTATTGCAGGCAAAGTACCGCCACCGCCACCCGCTGCTGTAGCCGAAAAATTCCAGTTCAAATGAAAGGATCCGATGGAATCCGAATCTGCAATACTCAAGCCGAGGGACTCGCCAGCCAGTACGGAGAACGACAGTCGTCCATCGGTTGCGTTGATTGTGGTTTCTTGACCTCCTCGCAACAAACTAAAGAAAGCATCGTCAACAGATTCGCTATCGAATTGCACCGAGACGGTGCCGCTTTGCGTCGGCGACAATCGATAAACATCGCGGTCCGAAAGAGAGTTGAGCCATCCATCGGTTTGCCAACTGTTCTGAACCGATGTGACCTGGCCGGTTCCCAACGTGTCACCGACGTTGTCGATTGGCAATAGGCTTTCGATAGCGCGATCCAAGTCTAGGACTTGATAGTTTTGCTTGGTAATGCTGTCCCATACCGAATTGGCCGTATTTCTTAGATGTTCATAGACCGATTGAGCGGTTATGTTTTGAACTCCAACCAGTTCCATCGCTTCTCGGACAAGCACGCTAGCGCCAGAAATATAGGGAGCCGCCATGCTAGTACCGCTGGCGGTTGACCAGTCGTTCGCGACGCCGTCTTTCCCGTAGAAATAGTCGGGAACGGTACTTTCGATGGCTCGACCAGGTGCCGCAATGGCGCGCGAATCACGCTGGCTAAAGTCACTGATTTGACCGTTTGCATCGATGCTTGAGACAGGAATAACAAATGGACTGGCGGCTGGATAGGAGAGTCCAGGGGCTTTGAATTGTTGAAATGAATTGCCGGCTGAAGCGACGACGACAATTCCGTCCCGCTGCAACTGGGCGAGTTCGTCTTCGAGGCTTCCCCATGAAGGCACCGTACTTGAATTCCAGGCGGATCCCAGTGAAAGATTGACGGTTGTGATCGGATTGGCAAAGCTGTTTCGGTTTTCATGCACCCACTTGAGTGCGTTTTCTGTCCAAGCCAACTCACCCTTACCCGCATCGGTAAAGACCCTCAATGCGACGAGGTCCACGTTGGGTGCTACCCCAAAATGGATTCCGTCGTTGGCGCCGATGATGCCCGAAACATGCGTGCCGTGAAACCCTGCTGGTGCATCATCATACGGGCGAGCGTCATTTTCTGCAAAGTCCCATCCTCCCACTACTCGATAACCAGGACCATAGCCCTTACCCAGCGCAACGTGATCAAACGCAATACCGCTATCGATGACCGCGACCGTTTGTCCGCTTCCTGTCAAACCCCATTGCGAGTGAACCTGATTCCATCCGGTTTGCGAATGGGCTTCGCTGAGGTGTGGTTGGAGAGCGGGGGTCGCAACCGAATCCAAAGATGTTAAAGGTGGTTCTACATGGACTTCGTTGACGGGAAGTAAAGAACTAGCAGTTGGATTCTGCCAATCCTGAGGGCCGACATCCCACGGTATCCAGGGCATGGCAGAGAGCGCGAGCCGCCGCTCGCATGGATCCCAAATAGGTCGGTGAGCCCACATGGATTCTTGGGGACGTTTTTCTTCACGAAGCGGATTCATGGCGTTCTTAGTGCTCTGACCATCTTAAACTTTAGGGTTGGTATGGGTTTGCCCGTAGCAAAAGTCAATACGACTCTCGTCGATCTAAACTTTTCGAAACCCTCGACGAGTTTCGCTAACCCAAAGTCCATTTGGGATGAGGCACTCGTGGGAGTTACTGCGTAAAGAAAACGTGGGGGTGTATACCGCAGACGAAGAACCGTAGGTCATGGCTTTAAGCACCGCAAGTGACTCGAACCGAAGTCAGTCACACACCAAGTCGCATGCTAGCATAACCGTTGTATCCAATACAAATGGGCGCTCTGCGCAAAGGATCCGGTCGAAGCAGCCAAGCCTAGAGTCCGCTGCCGCATCCGGTCGAAAGATCAAATAGGGATTTGAAAGTGAGACCGCGAAACGCCTAAGAAGCACTTATGTTTCGAGTCGTTATTCACTCACTGTAGAGCCCCGTTTTCCTTCAGCGGAAGACTCTGAAACACGGATGTAAAACAGAGTATCTGCAATTGTATGGGAAAACTATTGCCGTTTGCGCGCAGGGACAATGCAAGGATGCAGCGACCCCGTGCCAAACACGGCACTTGCTCTTTTTTTTGCCAAATCACCATTCGCGTTCGCGCTGGAGAAATCGAATCATGGCTCGGTTGAGTTGGGTACAACGTCTCTACTGGCGCTATTTCTCCAAACCCGTAACTGACAGGGACTTGATCCTCTACGTTCTGGAAAATCCAATCGCCTCCGTCTTGGAAATCGGGATCGGGTCGGGCGAGAGGATAAAGCAAGTATTACCTCTTTGCTTAGTGGATGAGAGGGCAGCGCAAATCCGCTACGTGGGTGTGGACGCCTTTGAGTCGGCCAGTCCAGGAGTGCCTCACATGAATCTCAAGGCCGCGCATCGTATGCTCGCCGAGTTTGGAGTCAAAGCACATCTGATCCCAGGCGAACCTTCCGCCGCGCTCGCTCGCGTTGCTCATACGGTCCTGCCGAGTGACTTGATAATCATCGACGGCAACTGGGGTACGGATACGAATCAAGCAAAAGCAATCGCCGATTGGCTCCCACGGCTTTGCCATTCGAAATCGGTGATTTTTTCCGCATCTTCGTCAGGAGGCAAATTGGAGAAGACATCGCTCCCTCCAACCGCCGTCGAGCAATCTGCATTGAAGCAAGCTGCCTAAAGTTCGGTTGAACCCACTGAGACAAATGATTAATCGATGATTTCCAATTGGAAATCATCGAGCCATGCGGTTCCGTTGCCCATTAGAAATGCACCGAGATTGATGTATTGTGCATTCTGCGAAACACGCGTAACAATTTCTGTGTACTGCCAATCACTGGTTCGAACTGGACGATCCTCCGTTCTGTCAAAGAAACCAATAGACAGATCCTCATTGTCAATGCGTAACCACATTTGCACTTGACTTCCGTTGTCTGGAACGTCTGCGCGTAGGGCTGCCGAAAGTCTCACCGTCTTGTTTCGATATATAGTTGCATCCAAGGTTTGCATGAGGTTCCCAATCAAGCCGGGTTGTTCGACGGTACACTCAATCATCGCGCAGCGACTGCCATCGAATCTTTCGATCGTATCGACTTCAATTCGATAGCCAGCGTCTCTACAACGGATTGGAAAAGTCCAACCGGGAACCGGTTGTGATGTCGATTGATCACTGCGATACTCGATTTGTTCGAAGCCAGGGTTGCGTATCCGGGCGAACGACTGAATGGAGTTGCCTGGTCCAGTGAGCGAAACCATCATAGATGGGAATGCTTGTGGTCTTTGCTGCGCCAACAAAATACTCTCTTCATAGGGCCGGATAATACCCAAGGGTTGGTGGTCGACGCTTTTTGGAAAGAGAAAAGTAATAACGCAAGCCGCCAAGACAGCGATGGCTGCCCCGGCGTAGCCAAGCCATCTAGGAACTCGTTCCAAGATACCGCGAGGCTTTTCGATCGCCGCACACTCAGAAATCGACATGTCGAGATCAAAGGACTGAGGCAATGGCCGCGAATGATTCAAAGTATGAAAGTCACGCATTGCGGAGCGCATGGCTAAAATAGCATCTCCCGGTACTTCGGATTGAAGGTCCTGTTTCCATTTCGACCATTCGGCATCATTTTCCCAATCTCGTTCGAGTTCCGTCATCGCTTCACTCCTGGCACTTCATCAAGCTTCAAACCGCGGAGTCTCGCTTGCAATAGTGCCCTTCCGCGTTGCACGTATTTGCGTGCTGCAACTTCGCTACAATCCAGGGCAGAAGCAATTTCGCTGTACGGCAAGTCGTTGACAAGTCTCAGCAAAATTGCCTCGGACAGGTTTCTTGGAAGCTTGTGGATTTCTGAAAGAATGAGGGAAACAAATTCCTCGTTTTGGACGTTCTCTGAGGGACAAACCGACTTAATTGAAACAGATTCCGACTGGCAATATCGTTCTAATGTATGACGGGTACATCGCTTTTTCTTTACAAGATCCAACGATGAATCGATGCAAATTTTCAACATCAGTGCTACAGGGTTGGGGTGGATTGCGAGAACTTCCTTGCGTCTCCAAGCAACGCTCAGCGCAGCCTGAATCGCGTCTTGGGCATCGGCATGATTGCGAGTTACTCGCCAAACCGTTTGCATGATCCGAGACTCAATCGAAGCTACGAAATGTTCGAACTCCAACGCAGTGATTATTTAACTCCAAGCAAATAAAATCAGGTTTTGCCGCGTGAGGGCCGCCCGCCGTCCTAACAATAGCCGACTCTCGCTCTTTACTTGTGACAAATTATTCCTGCCAATTCCCTTGAATAATATCACGCGGACGTAGCTTTGCCGGATCGATGACGACGTGCCGAATCTTTTTGCGATTCCATGTGTAGGTGATATGAACTAAACCGTCTAGCGTTTGAATAACTGCCGGATAGCTGAATTCCTCTTTGGGCGAATCCTCGAGCTTGACCGCAGCTTGCCATTGAATACCATCTTTGGAAACTGCCACGTTGAGCGGTGACCTATCGCCCCAACTCCCCGGTTTTCCAGACACATGATTGTAGACAATCAGATGCCGCGAGTCGGCCAAAGTAATCGCGTCAACTCCTGAGTTTGGGTTGGGCAACATGCTTGCCTCCATTTCGCTCCAAGTTATTCCCCGGTCTTTGGACCTCATCTGAAATACCGATTTCTGTCCGGTGCGGCCAACAGCGAGCAATTCTGTCGGCCCCAAAATCAGGAGACTTGGTTGTATCGCACTAAACTTCTTCCCATCGTTCAGCGACTCAGACTTGCGCCAGGTTTGGCCCCGGTCCGAGGTCACTTCCATATGAACTTGCCATAAGTCAGTCTTTGGCGTCTCGGTACTGCTCGGGCACAGCAGGTCACCATTGGCCAGTTCAATCGGTTTGTTCTTGATCGGTCCAAGGATACCTTCTGGAAGCCGTCGAGGTGCGTCCCAAGACTTGCCATGATCCGTCGAAGTGATAAGCATCCCCCACCAAGTTTGCGGACTAGGACCAACTTTGTAAAACAAGAGCAATGGCCCGCCTTTGCTTTGAAACAAAACGGGATTCCAGGTGGGATAGCGTACCATCGTTCCATCCAACTTCTTGTACTGAGTTCCATTGGCGACTTCGATTGGTTTGGTCCATTGATTGCCTTCCCTGCGCGAAACGTAGATTCCGACTTCGGGGTGCTTTTCGTATTGCCCCCCAAACCAAGAAGCTACCAGAGTTCCATCGGCAGCCTGGGCGATTGTGGAGGCGTGGCAGCTTGGGAATGAAGCCTCCTCGTAGAGAAACTCGGAAACAAGGATCGGCGACTCTTGGCACATCGCAGTACTTACTGGAACGAATGCAATTAGCAGGCAGCAAGTTCTTAGAGTATTCGCTTGAATTGAAAACCAACCGCTTAATGCGATCATCTGACGCTCCCTTTTGGTGCCAAGTTAAGTAAGTAGACTTCGGTAAACGAATTGCTACTCTAGCTCAATCCCTCGGCACCCGCTAGTTCCCTGATCGCGAGAAGTGGGCGCAATGGGCGAGACAAACCTGATGCACAATATCCATCTTTCATTTTACTTTGGGACTCAACTCGCTAAGCCATTTCTTCGTCGAGAAACGGTCGTTAGCGAATGCTGTTGGATGGTACGTCGCTTAGCCTAGCTTGCGGTGCGATCGAATCGCCAGAACGTCGGTCCGCAACAGCATCCTCTTCTTTATCAAAGCGTTTGTTTGCGAAAAGATAGTTTTTGCGATGGTCGATTCCGTTGGCTAGATCTGCTAGCCTAGAATCATCCGGTTGAACGACCGTCGTCTTAAGTCTTTTGCCCGCGAAACGGGTTCCATTGTAGATGGTTCCATATTGCAGAGGGCCAACCCCGAGTATCCAGGTGTCTCGCGCGCTACTTCCGGCTTGAGCGATGCCGGATTGCCACAATGGTTCTCTGGTTTCCCTGTCGTAAGCAAAGACAGACACCTTCGCTGCAGCGCTTTTCATTTCTCGTTTGGCGACGGATATTTCGGGAATCGTTGGTAGTGATGGAGTACCAGGAATAACGGATGATGCGCTGCTGAGAAAGTTGTTCGCTGGTAATCCGTAGGTCATGCTATGGCCATCGGTTCCCAATGCTCCACAGCGAGCTTCGCAAATGATGTCTGCGTCCTCACGTGTATCAACCAACATACAACCAGCTGCCGTCAACTGCTGGCGCAATCCGCTAATCACGTAGTCGGAGTTGACTAAATTGATCGGCATAGCCACGCCTGGTATCACCTTTCCAGCACCGACAACGTATTGAGTATCGAGAAATACTTTATGACCCGTCAAGGCACGGAAGTCCATTTTGGCGATCGTCGAGTCCACCGCATCGGACATGAGCAGTTGCTCTGTCGCCGTAAAGGACTTTGTTGTGCCGCACCCCGAAATGGCAAGGTAGACCATGATCGGAATGCAAAGGAAGACTCGTGGTAACGACGTGACTGCCAGCGTTAAAAATTGCAAATCGTACATGGATTGGGGGGTAAGTGCAGGTAGGCTTAAGTCCCCAAATGGGTGGGCTACTCGAGCACCCATTGAGAGAACAAATCGGAGCATACAAAACGAACCACCCGGCAAGAAGAGAACTTTGGCGGTTTGGGCGATATGCGTCCCTTTGCCTAAAGTAGCCCCATACTCGGTTCTAACCCAAACATGTGGTTCATGTTCTGGATGGCGGCTCCGCTCGCTCCCTTAACTAGATTGTCGATCGCGGAAATGAGAATGATCCTCGGACCATTTTCTCGCACCGTGATATCAACAAAATTAGTCCTTGCGACAAACCGAGTTGCAGGCAAGTGCGAAACGACACGAACAAATGAGCTGGAATCGTAGTAGGTATTTAAGCACTCGCGAATCTGGTTAGGGGTCGCGCCAGCGGCTGGATGCACATAGATCGTTGATAGTATTCCCCGCTCCATCGGGGTAAGGTGCGGAGTGAAAACAATCTGTGGATCGATCCCACTGAATCGCTTTACGATATCGGCAATTTCCGGTTGGTGACGATGATTGCCGACCGAATAGGCGGAAATACTCTCGTTGGTTTCGCAATATAAATTTGCAAGTTTTGGAGTACGTCCGGCGCCGCTTACGCCGGACTTGCTGTCAACGATGATATCGAGAGGAGAAATCAACCCTTCCTTGAGCAGCGGTGACAGAGGCAGAATCGCAGAAGTCGGATAGCAACCTGGATTCGCGACCAATTTGCTATCCTTGAGTTCACCTGAAAATAGCTCCGGTAATCCGTAGGGTGTAATACCCAGTCGGCCAGCATCGGGATGGATTTCTCCGTACCACTTTTCGTACAAAGCTGGTGTACTTAGGCGATAATCAGCGGACAAGTCAATCACTCGGCAACCCGCATCTAGGAGTAGCATCACGTGATGCGCCGATGCACCATGTGGAAGGCAAGAAAACGCGACATCGCATCGATCGGCAATTTGAGCAGGGCTCAGATCCTCAACTGGCAATTTGAGCCGCCGCACAAGGCTTGGATGCATGTCGGAGATCATGCTGCCATCTGCTTGTCGACTGGTTGCAGCGACGATCTGTACTTGCGGGTGTCCAATCAACCACTCGATCGCTTCAATGGCAGTATAGCCCGAAGCCCCAATAATCCCAACGCGAATCATACGACTTCCTTTGACAAACAAGATGGTTCATAAATGCGCTACGATGCAGCCATGATTCTACGCAAATTGCAAAAGATGGCTACATGAACCAAGGCTCTTCGATCTGCTCGGCCAAGATGGATCGCACCATACTACGCAGTTCCCCAAGAACCATTGCGGTCGCCCCCCAAACAAAATGGTCACCAATACGACAACCGGGTGCGTCAAATTCCACCGATCCTCTCTTTAAGGTACCCACGCTGAACGCATCGTCGGAAATCAGCTCTTGGAGTGGCAAGAAAATCAGCTCAGCCACCTCGTCAGGGTTTGGCCGGAAACTCGGTCTTAACGAACTTGAAGCGACAACGGGTGTGACAATGTGACGGCTTGCATAAACATACAAAGGGGACAGCTCGCCAATCGGCTGAAGGTATTCCGTGGTGCAGCCTAGCTCTTCTCCAAACTCCCTACACGCGGTACGCCAAACGGTCTCGCCCAAGTTGGATCTTCCGCCGGGCAAAGAAACTTGTCCACCGTGATCCGCCATTTGCTTCGGACGCAAGGTTAATGGAATCGTCCAGTCGCTGCCTGAGATTGGCACCAAGCAAATAAGAACCGCTGCGGGATGCGAATAACGGGGTGCCGGGCCTCGATGGCGTCCATATGCGTACCCTGGAGCCAATTCGCGATGCGCTTGGCAACGCTCACTCGCCAAGTCGGATTTTGCAATTCGCCTTCGAAGTAACTCAGGAAGGTTCGACAAATCTCCCGGCTCGTTCATAGGATTCATCCTTTCTCTGCTTAACTGAATCGACCGACCACTTTTGACGAAACAAGAGCAACATCGTACATTACGCCCCGGTACCGATTATTCTAGGCGGCCGCCCCTTTGTCTACGATGCGAAAAAATTCATGCACCATTTGCCCTGTTTATTGCTCATTCGTCACGCCCAGTCGCAGAACAATGCTCTTGAAGAACATTTGCGAGTTCCTGATCCTGACATCACGGAGCTTGGCGTTCGACAAGCCAAAAAGCTTGCACTCATCGTTTCAAACCTGTCGCCAACGGTCGTTTACTGCAGCCCATTCCTTCGTTCCTTGGAAACAACGCGTTGGGCTGTGAGCCATTTAGATACGATCCCCATTGTTCGTCAGGACATCTACGAACAGGGAGGGTGCCACAGTGGGTACGAGCCTAGCCGACGAGTGGCTCAATCGGGAATGAACCGTACCGTACTTGCAGAACGATACGCTGGCTGGAATTTGGACGAACGCATCCACAACGAGGGATGGTATGACTTAGACCATTACGAATCACTAGAAGAAGCTCGAGCTCGAGCCCAGCGCGTGCGGCGATGGTTTGAATCTGAGAAAGAAACCCACGACGAAAGCGACCGGGTTGCGATGGTAATTCACGCCGACTTCAAGCTGCGATTGCTGGAAGCATTCTTAGAAAACGATGCTATCGAAAAGCAATTAGGGGACATCGTGAACACCTCCATCACTCGATTATCGTTTAAAAAAGGGCAATGGCGCATCGATTACTGGAACCAGTTTACGCATCTGGATCCGAATGAAATCTCCATGTGAGCGTTTTCCAGTCCATCGTGCCAGCTTGGCTTTCATACTAACGTTGAGTCGCGAGGCAGAACTCTGCTTTACCTTTGCCCTGAGCCTGCGATAGCGCGAGTTCGGCTCGATGAACAAGTTGTTTGGCGTCTTCCTTCGTCGATGCTTCAACAACACCGATTGATATCGAATACTCAACCAATTCGGTTGCGGTAGGGAACGCAAACCGTTGCATACTCTCGCGAAGTCGCGAAAGTATTTGCGTGACAGCGTCCATCTTTATCTGCGGCAAGACGACAATAATTCGAGTCCCACCGGTTCTGGCAACAATATCCTTCGAACGGAGATTCGTATCGAGGTGCAACAACTGGACTCGCATCATGTAATGGAGCGCGACTGGCCCATAACAAGCAGCCAATTCAGAGGCGCCATCGATCTCAATTGCCAAAACACAAAACGCTCCCCCTCCTTCCTTCAACTCTGCGATGCGTTGGCGAAGATTCCAAAATAGCATCGCTCCATCGCACCAATTCGCCCGCGTTTCTCGAAGATTAAAAGCAGATGCCGTTTGCGTGAGAACGTCATTTCGCTTCGCAGAGGAAGGAGCCCTGTACGAACTCAGTTCAACAATGTCTCGCGTAAGATCCCCCATTGGGGACTCGGCATCAGCATCGTTCTTGCTGTCTGTCGCGAGATGGTGTATGCGATCTTCGATGATCCAAAAAGTTCGATTACGCCCCCCTTGCTTGGCTGCATACATGGCTGAATCCGCCCGCTGCAGAATACGATCGCTAAAGTCTTGCGGCAATAATTGGGCTAGACCAGAACTGATCGTCAATCCAAGCCTTCGTCCATCATGTCTGAATTCCGTATTGCAGACAGCAGTTCTTACGCGCTCCGCAATCTCGATCGCGTTGTCGATCGGGACTCCGGAAATGGCGAGGACGAATTCTTCTCCTCCAAATCTCGCTAAGAGTGTCTCGGGCGGCAAATTGCTTTTTATCAGTGTCGCAATACCTCTCAATACTGCATCGCCTATATGGTGTCCGAAATTATCATTGACCAGTTTGAAGTGATCAATGTCGATCAGAACAACCACAAGTGGACAGCTATTCTGCTTCGCGGCAAGAAATCGCTTCTCAAATTCGCAATCAAAGCAGCGACGGTTTGCTAGTCCCGTGAGACCATCTGTTTGCGACTCATTCGCACGTGCCTTGAGTTGAAGTTGTAGTTCATAATTGAGAGACTCGAAATACCCTAAACGTCTCTGCATATCATTCGCGGAAACATCGATTTCACGAATCAAGTTGGTACAAAGATTGTATGGATCGCTTGATTTCCTGATGCCTACAGGGGCTTCGCGGCTAACTTCTCGATCCATCCGTTGCAATAATTGTTCCAGTTCATCGACGAGATCGGCCAGAGTTCGTTCCAATCTCTGCTGATGAGTTGAGTCAGAAAGGAGCAAATTCGCTGACTGTGAATGGTCCGTGTCGGTATCCATGATTCGCCCGATGGTGAGTTGCCGCTAAATTTCGACGCAAGCTGACAGCTCAGTGGCGCCCCCTTGCCAGTACAACAAGTCCCCTGATCAATCGATGTCCGCAAGTGCGATCCGCACTTCGAGAATCTCTTCTCTGACAGCCTTGAAAGCATCAACGACTTTAGGATCAAATTGAGTTCCGCTCCCCTCGTCAAGTATTGCGAAGCACTTTTCGATGGGGAAGGCGGGTTTGTAGGGCCGTTTGTTGCTTAACGCATCGAAGACGTCAGCAACCGCTACGATGCGACCACTTAACGGAATATCCTCGCCTGATAGCCCGATTGGATAACCATTTCCATCCCATCGTTCGTGGTGAGTTAGGGCGATCTGGGCTGCCATTGTAAGCAGTGGCGAAGTGCTGACGTTTACCATCATCTCGCCCAGGACGGTGTGAGTTCGAACTGTCCTCATTTCATGTGTCGACATGGGCTCGAACGCACCTTTGCCGAGCGCCACGTGCCTTTGCATAATCTCGTATTCTTCTGGCGTCAGCTTCCCCTGCTTTAAGAGGATAGCATCGGGGATACCAATCTTTCCGATGTCATGCAGTGGCGCTGCGTGTTCGATCAATTCCGCTGTTTCCGCATCTAGCCCCAACTGCCTTGCGAGCAACCCGGAGTATCGCCCAACGCGAATTACATGTCGCCCAGTTTCGTTATCTCGATACTCAGCCAATCGTGCCAAGCAGTGAATAAGCTCTGTTCTTGAACCAAGTAGTTCGGCAGTGCGTTGCCGTACCTGTCGTTCGAGCTCTTGACTGTAATTCTGCAAGTGCGCAACGTGTGTCTTGAGCACAATCGCATTACGAACTCGCGGTAAAAGTTCCGTACTTCGAAGTGGTTTCGATAGAAGGTCCGTTGCTCCGAGCTCGAGTGCTTCCGCCCGTAATAACTCATTATCCGACGCGGTAACCATGATCATCGGAATATGAACCAAAACGGGATCGGCTACTACCTGCCGAAGAATCTCCATCCCGGACAAAGGCATGTTGACGTCGCAAAGAACAACATCAGGACGTTGCGATGCAATCATCTCGAGGGCTGTGTCTGAGTCCGAGTGTGAAATAATGTTGCGATACCCAGCATGACGCAGTGCTTTCTCAATAATTCGAATATTGATCGGCTCGTCGTCAATGATCATGAGCCGAGCTTTGTCTGGTCCTAAACCAACCAATTCGGAATTCAAAGCCCCAGATACTCTTGGAATGGAAATCGATACTCGCGGAATGGAGTGCTCAATAATGGTTGGCAAAGACGATTTTTCATCGAATACTGCCGGATTGGTAAGCACGATTTCAGTGGAATGGGAGGTGTGATTGGTTGATGGGGATTGGTTCATCATGCTTCAGTTACGCACATAGGTGTTCTAGGTAATTTGCAGAGTAAATAATTATTTCTTAAGATATCGAGCTACGAAGTAGTGGAACTTCTTGCAGGCACTGAGTTACTTCATATTGCAAGGACTTCACGCTTCGGAAAAGCAAATCCGGGTCGCAATCCGGTTGGCGAAACTTTTGGTCAATGCGTGTCGCGTGATTGAGAAGCTTCTTTGCGGACAGATTGCCCGCAACGCCTTTGATCGCATGTGCGATGCAGACCAGTTTTCCGCAGTCTTTCGCTTCAATGGCTTCCTGGATTGACTTGAGGCTTGTGTTTGCACTCTCGACAAACATGTCAAGCAACTCGACAACCAAGGCCGTGTCGCCGAAGCAGCGTTCGAGAAGTTCATCGCGGTCGAAATTGGGCGAATCGAATTCGTGGCTTGGCTCGCTCGTGTCTAGCGGTTCGCTCTTTACATCTGAAGGGCAGCTGGATACAGCGATCTGGCAGTGCAACCAACGGTCGAGGATGGCCGCCAAAACCTTTCGATCGATCGGCTTCGTCAAATAGTCATCCATCCCGGCTTGTAAACAGAGTTCGCGATCACCCGCAATCGCGTTGGCTGTCAACGCTACGACTGGTATTGGACCACCGCGTTTGGCGCAACCGCCTTCCAAATTCTCCTGAAGTCGCAGTTGCATGGTTGCTGCGAATCCATCCAAAATCGGCATCTGGCAGTCCATCAGAATTAAATCGAATTCTCGCGACGCAGCAAGTTGGATTGCCTCCGAGCCGTTGTTGGCTATAGAGCAGTCAAAACCCATACGCTTGAGGAGTTCCTTGATTACGACCTGGTTGATTTCATTGTCTTCTGCGACCAAGATACGGTTGCTAGGTTTGTTCTGGTTCGAAACGGACGGTGTATTAACTAGACTTGCAACCCCTTTTGCGTCGTCCATTTCGGTGCAGCTCGCATCAATCACCGCATCAAAAAGTCTCGATTGTCGAATCGGCTTGTTCAGATAGGCTGCCAGACGCCAAGCCTGAAGTTTTTCTTGGCTAAGCTCTTCACCCATAGAGGTCAAGACCATCAGCGGCATGCTCTCGATTTCGGGTGTTTTACGAATAAGTTCGATCAGTTGCCCACCATCCATGTCCGGCATTTGCATGTCAAGAATTGCCAATCCGAACGGCCGACCGGAAATCGCTGCTTTTTTCATTTTCACGAACGCTTCGGGTGCATAGTCACAAATTTCGCATTCGATCCCCCATCGCTGTAGATGTGAGCTGGTGATTTCTAGATTGGTTGCGTTGTCATCTACAACGAGAACTCTCAGATGCTCAAGGTTACTTGGCACAATCTCCGCTCGAGCTTCACCCACAACTACCTGCAACCGAGCGGTAAACCAGAAAGTTGACCCTTTGTCCAATTCGCTCTCGACCCCAATTTCACCTTGAAATAACTCGACGAGACTTTTGCAAAGCGCTAACCCGAGGCCAGTGCCGCCAAATCGGCGAGTCGTGGACGCATCTACCTGCGAGAAAAGCCGAAACAAACGGTTTCGCCGATCCTCTGGGATTCCAATGCCTGTATCGGAAACCTCAAACTTAAGCAATACACTTGTCTCGTTCGAGCTCATCGTATAAGCATGAACGACAACTTGTCCATTCTCCGTGAACTTGATAGCGTTGCTAACTAAGTTCAGTACAATTTGTCGAAGTCGATCCGAATCGCCCTTCATCAACTTAGGTAAATCCGGAGGCAGTTTGCAACAGATCTCTAGCCCCTTGGCGTGCGCTTTTGGAGCCATCATCTCAGCGATGTCGTCGAGCAATAGGTGCAAGTTAAACTCGACGGGATCCAACTCGATCTTTCCGGCTTCGATTTTCGAAAAATCCAAGATGTCATTGATCAAACTGAGAAGGCAGTCAACCGATGTTTCTGCGCATCGTACATAACGTCGTTGTGTGTCGTCGAGCAGAGTGCTACTAAGCAACTCTAACATTCCAACGATGCCATTCAGCGGCGTTCGAATTTCATGGCTCATATTTGCAAGGAACTCGCTCTTAGCCCGACTGCCTTGCTCCGCTAATTCCTTTGCAGAGCGCAACTCCATCGATCGCTCCTCCACCGCAATCTCAAGGTTTACTAGTTGATTCGCTTGAGCCAACTTGAGTTTTGACTTTTCGCTCAGTGTCATTGCCATTTGGCGAACTTCGACAGCTTCAAACGGCTTTTTTAAAATAATAAATCGATCCGTTGCTCCGAGCTCCGATACAATCTCTTGCCAAGAGTAGTCCGAGTACGCCGTGCAAATGACCACCTCAAGGTTGGGATCAACCTGCCATAACTTCTTAATTGTTTCGATCCCGTTCCAGCCTGGCGGCATACGGACATCGACAAATGCCATACTAAACCGTTGGCCAATTCTCGCGGCTTCCTCCACCATCAACAGTGCTTGCTGGCCCTGCATGGCAGAATAAAACTCATACTTGATCTGGTCCACTCCGTGATTTGTCTGAACGGAATCCGAATTGCCAAAGAGCTCCTCTTCGGCAGCCAATAATTGATCTTCGCCGCGAGACTGGAGTATCTTCCGAATGTCTTCGTGTATCGATGGATTGTCGTCGACTAGCAATAGGCGATGGATGAAATCAGGAGATGGCATAATGAGTTACTTTCGAATCGACTTTTAGTTTGGATCAGGATGCAACTAACTGAGGTATGACGTTTGGCAGTCTAATTCGGAACGTAGCACCAAGGCCTAGGCCATGGCTCTGGGCAGAAATGGCTCCACCAGATTCACGAATAGCGTTTGCGCAGTAGTGCAGTCCGAATCCATTTCCGTCCAACCTGGTTGTAAATCCATGCGTAAAAAGCTGGCTGCGAACTTCTTCACTAAATCCATTTCCGGTATCAGATATCTCTATTTCAATTCCGCTTTCGTCGACGGATTGTGCAGAGATTTTTAGGATTCGGCTATCCGACGACGTCGCTTGCATCGATTGAATTGCGTTTCGAATCAGATTGACGAGCACCTGAATCATCTTGCTCTTGTTCAGTAGCAGTTCAGGCAATGGTGGCAGGTCTATTGTCACCTTGGTTTCCGAAGTCCGAATGAATTCCTGATTCATCTGCAAGGCTTCATCCACAAGCGAGGAAAGTTCAACTTCCTGCTTGAAGTTTGAACGGCCTGCATAGGATTGCTGTGCTGAAATGGCATCCCGAATATGCCGTATTGTCTCCCTCAATCGGCTAACTTCCGTTTGGTTTTCATTGCATTCGGTTTGCAAGTTTGTACTAAGGTTCGCAATGTATTCAACGAGTTTAGCTCCGCGCGGATCTTTGCCAAAAAAGTCAGCAGCGTTGGGGACCTGTTCGCGAAGCAAGCTTGCAGCCCGTCCTAGCCCTCCGACTTTGGACCGACCTAGACGCTCATCCAGAAGTTCGACCGAACAGTTAGCGGAATTGACCGCGTTGCCAACATTGTGCAGTACTTCAGAAGCGATCTCTGCCATGCCAGCGCGATGCGCCGAATCAAGTACTTTCTTTCGGGAATCAGACAGGTGTTGCACCATGTCATCGAACTCCCTGGCTAGGGTCCCAATTTCGTCACCTCTTTGGAAACCGAGCCTCGCTTTGAGATCATCTTTCTTGCCAATACGCACAGCGTGGTTCGCCATCCTTTGAAGTGGCCCAACGATCCTCCATTGCAAAGTGGCCCACATGGCCAGCAGAGTCATGGCCCCGCCAACAATACTACAACCGGTTGCAACGTTCACCGAGACGCGCCCTTGTGCCGATATATCTCGCGGCACATTGACCTTCAATAGAATGGCCGGACTCCCCTCGATATCGTTGACCACGGAATAGGCCTGCAGCAACCTGGAATCGATTGTTCGAAGCATGGTTTTTCCGGTCGAAACGCAATCTCGAAGAGCTTCGGTCGCGTCGAATGGCATTTCGGCCGTTACAGCCCACACATGCAAGGACGATTTTGTTCGTTCAGCCAAACTTGCGATTTCATGAGCGTTTAAGAACCGTCCCATGATAACAGTACCTGCGATCGGTCCTTCCCGTTTCGTTGTAATCATTGGACGGGACGCAAGCAGGATTGGGCCTTGACTGGTTAGCTTTATCCCTGTTTTGACGTCGTCTATGTTCTTATGACGAGTCCATGGACTTGACTCCGCCAAAAGAGATTCAATTAGATCTGGCACATCGATGAGTTCCAGAGTTTTCATATCGCGTGACTCACCCCACGCCAGCTTGCGTTCATTGTCAATGATGCAAATTAAATTGATGTGAGTGCTGGAGAACGCCTCGTCAACGAGGTTTCCTTTTGCAAAAGTTTCGTTTCGGTCCTGGACGTACTGATAACTATCGTCCCATGCGGACCAATCGTTCGCAATGTTTGAGAGGTTGTCGATTTCGCGTGCCAACCCATCCAGACAACGATTGATGTCGCGGTCCACTCCCTGGCGTTCTAGCTCAACAAACGCAGGCATGACAATCAAGGCTTGCACTGCATACGTCATAGCCACAAAGGTGATCGACAGAACGATCAACAGCGATGCAATTTGGCTTCGAAGCAACACGCTATACTCTTGAAAGAGGTTAACAAAGTATGGACTGCGGAATAGTAGGTCATGAATAAGTTGACTGCCACCATCGTTACAGATTTCCTTAAGTTCACACGCTTACGGAACCCTGCAAATGGCGCCGGAGCTACAACCCTACTCGCCTTCGACGACGCAATCCACAACCTCTAGCTAGGTCAACATCCTACAAACTCTCCTATTGGAATTATCGGACCTATTAGAAGTACCTTTCCAATCATTGCAATCGGCAGCAACGCGGCTTTCTAAATTCGTTGAAACCAGTCCTTTGTCCAAATTAGAAACGGGTGTTGATGGTTTTGCCACGTAGCGAAAGTCGTAAGGACATCGTCTAGACTCTCGGAGATTTGCAGACTTGTCAAAACAATGACGAGTTTCGCTTTCGAAAAAGCGAATCCCGACCATGCACTTGGACCGAAATTACCAATTAAAATCGAATCGACTGGCAAGGATATCCGAATTGGTCGCATTAAAGACGGATCGCTCGCTCGTAATTGGGTGAATCCAATCAAACATCATCCGAGTCCGATCATTCCAATACCAGTTAAGACCGAGTGTAAAGTCATTGTATTGTCCCGCATTCAGATTATCGAGATCCAGGTGCGACCATCGTCCTTTGGCTTCCCATGCACCCCAGCCCCTACCTTTTCTGGTCAAGAAAAAATTCGTATGCGGTACGTTGCGTACAAACTGAGCTCCATGCTGCCCAAATCGATCGAACATACGGTTCTCGCCAGTTAGAAAGTAGCTAGCATGAAGATAGACACCGTTAAGTTGTGGTGTCGATCCATCGAGTTGATGTATAGTTGAAAGAAACGCTTCGCTCTGCATCGTAATGCTTCCCCAAACCACTGCCGTCTCAACATTCCCTGTTGTGTAGTCGTCGGCCAACAGGACTCCACTGTCGATAATGCGCGTCCCTTCGTGAATCTGCGGACGTGCTCGAATGCGCACGCGTTTGTCCTGATCGTGCGTGTATAGAACGCCGAGACCGGTGTGTACCAAGTAGCGGCCATTGCTCGCTTCATCGAAATACGGTAACCATGTTAGTCTGCCACTAACGCGACAACCTTGGTTATCATCGAGTCGCTCTTTTGCTGCTTCACTGATACTATCCAAAAACAATCCGCTCGACCAAGTGACGGTTTTAGATGGATTGCAATTGTACGCGGCGATTCCTACTTCACGATCCGCGGTAAAGACTCCCTGAGTAGGTATCGAGCGTTCCATAAAAATATTGTTGGTATCATTGGTCACTTGCTCCAAACCGAACGGGACAAAAAAGTTACCTATTCGCATGCGCCCTAAAAGCGGGATCTCGTTCATAGAAAAATAAGCATCCTTCACTTCAGGCGAAGTTACTTGACCGGGTAAACTCTCGCCTTGTGATTCTGGCTCAAGAGTCATTTGCAGTCGAAAGTCGCAAGCCGCGTATCCCGTGCCGTCGGCAACCAAGCGTAGCCTTCGAAACTCAAAGTAATCTTGAGTATTGGGAATTGCCTGATCGGCCCGAACCCAATTGATATAGTCCATCTGAACGTGCCCCCCCAGTTTGACAATCCATTTATCGGAGGCCCCTCCTGTTGAGCTGTCTTTTGGTTTTGGGAAAGCATCCTCGCTTGCTGGGCTTGGGGGCTCCACTTTGGTTCCACCTCCATTTTGAAAACTTTTGGACTTTAGCGCGGTCTCCAGGTCTAAAACTCTCTTAGTGATTTGCTCAAGCTCGCTTAATACGGGAGCGTTTTCGCTAGTTTCCGTATACGAATCTTCGACGGCTGGAGTTTCAAACTGTGCAGTCAAAGATGGGGAAAGGCTTACCAGCATGCAGATAGCCGCAAGCACTGAATTGTTTCCTGCGATTTTTGCCGATTCGGTTCGACAATTTAGCCTATTCAATGATGGGTCCCCGTAATATGCAAACTCAAAAAAATACGCTAGCGAAACAGTTGGGAATCTAATTCCTTAGGACATACCGCGGAGTTTTTTTGTTGAACTGAATTGCCGCCAAAATCTGGGGTAATTTCCGAGCTGGCTAGAAGCATTGCAGTTGAATCGGAAGGAAAGGTTCAATTTCTAGAGTCCAATCGTCCGGTTTAATAAGCCTCCCGCTAGGAGGGTCGAGCGAGGTGAAGGTTCTGCGCATGTGCAATTGGACAAATCAATTCACCCGCTCCGACCGCAGGCCGACTCGCCTAATGGGAGCATGACTTTTGATGAAGTACCTACTTAAACAAACCAGACGATCTCTATTCTGGGTATCGAGTCGCTATGCGGTGCATTGGGTTGGGTTGCATTTTCTAGGTGAGTAAAAGCAACCAAATGAGAGACACCCCACCACTAGATCACACCCATGATATGTTAGACTCTTCCCTGCTTACGGCGACTCAATGCACATACTCGACTCAACCCTAAAAACAAAATGCACGTTACAGACATTTCAACCCCGGAACCGACTATTATCCTCGACCTCCTCGAGGCTTTTCGGAGATCCAAGACGATGTTTGCAGCTGTCGAACTCGGTGTATTCGATGCATTGAGTGTTTCTAAATCCCTGAGCGATCTTTCCAAAGAACTGGGCTGTAACCCAGTTGCATTAATGACGCTTCTCGATAGTTGTGTTGCTTTGGGATTGCTGACGCGAGAGGAAGACCTTTATAGCAACACACCCATAGCCAAAACTTACTTGACCCAATTCAGTCCCAGGAGAATGACCGGCTACATCCATTACTCCAACCGAGTCATGTGGAAGATGTGGGCAAACCTAGAGGACGCCATTCGTGAAGGGACACACCGATGGAAACAGACGTTTGATTTTGATGGGCCAATCTTCTCACATTTCTTCCGAACGGAGGATGCAATGCAGGAGTTCCTGATGGGCATGCATGGATTCGGCATGATCACGTCACCTCAAATAGTCAGTGCATTTGATCTGTCTCGTTTTCGTGTGTTGGCAGATTTGGGTGGCGCAACGGGACATCTGGCCATCGCAGCGTGCCAGCGCTACGCCAACCTGCGGGGAATTGTTTTCGACCTACCTCATGCATTGGGATTGGCAACCAGCATGGTGAACGCTTCAGGATTATCGGGGCGAATCGAAGTGCTCGGCGGAGATTTCTTTCATGACCCATTGCCCCCAGCTGACCTATATGCATTAGGACGCATTGTTCATGATTGGAGTGAACCAAAAATCAAAACACTTCTGTCGCGGATCATCGATGCATTGCCGCCGGGAGGAGGGCTGTTGATTGGCGAGAAGATTATTTGGGAGGACCGCACTGGTCCGCGTTGGGCATTGATGCAGAGCTTGAACATGATCGTGTGTACGGAGGGGAGAGAACGAACTCTATCGGAGTATGCTGAGCTTCTTGAGAGAGCTGGTTTCGAAACGGTGCAGGGATTTCGATCCTCAGTTCCGTTGGATGCGATCCTGGCAACGAAGCCCAACTCGTAGCGATAATTGAAATGCTGGCATATCTTATTCGTTAGTCGGCTTGTATTTCGCTGCCGACTTTGATATGCCAACATATCTATGAATCGATCGTACGAGTTCAACGGCGAAACTTCGATGCCTCAAGAGCCTTTGGCAATTGAGCTGGCCAATCTACGCAATCACTTTTCGCCAATTTCAACTTCCAGTTTTGGATCGGCGGCTATCCCAGGTATCGATTGTGCAACCAATGGCGACACGTTGGTGGACCGACGCAGTCCGCTGCCGTTGGACAATGCCTTCGTACAACAGACCAAAGATCAAATTCGTGCGATCGTCGATTCCATCGCTCGTTTAGCACATGCTTCGATATCGCCCGATGACTTTGTTCCTGCTGTATTGCCTAAGATCGCAAATGCAATGGGTGCTACTGGTTCGGCGCTTTGGCAACTGCTGCCCGATGCGACTTGGCGACTGATTGGACAATTCCATATCCCGGCAGAATTGATCGAAAACTTGGATCCATTGGAATTGCATCAAGAACTCAACGGGTTTGAAAAAATTGACTTCCTCGAAGACCAGCTGAAGTCTGCAACCCAAATGCCGGAAACGCCGGTAGGGACGGCGGAAAATGCAGCCGATTGGCCTAAACCATCGGCATCACATGCCGCGGTGTTAAACGCTGTTGCCCGCGAGCGTCAACCGATTTTGATACCGCCAAGCGATGCACTCCTCAATCGAGATCGCCCCGCCAATCCAACTGCAGACCTGCTTATCTACGCTCCATTACCGATACCAAGGGAGCTTGGTCAATATTGGTTGCAGGTGGTGCAGACACCTAGCGGCGGTCCATCGAGCCATCGCGGCTATCTCCGATTTGTAGCGCAAATGGCCGACTTGATGAGCGACTATTTTCGCTCGCATCGCCTAAGGATGTTCGAACGCGACCGCGAATACCTTGCACTTGCCGAACACACGATGAATGATCTTTCGAGCAGTTTCAATCCGAAAATTGGCATCGCCAAATTGATGAAGAAAATCCGGGAGCATGCGCATGCCGAACACGCATTCCTGCTTTGCAAAGTGTCCTTTCTAGGACGTTGGCGGGTGGTAGGTGCAGCCGGGCTTGTGGAGATCGATCGACGTGCGACAGGAATCGGGCAAATCGAGCGGGCTTCCTCAGAACTTCAATCCATGTATCGCAATGGTGGAGTACTCAACGCCTCTCGTTTGGCCGAACCGACCGATCAACGAGATCCAGACTTAACGCGATTGCTAAATACATTTTCAGTTTCGGAATTGCAGTGGGTCAAGCCCTTGATCTCGGAATCGTATTCGTCCGATGGTAAAGGCAGTCGCCTGAAAAACACCTCAGCGTCCCCGATCAGTTCGAACAGACTGGATGTCGCTATTCTCTTGACTTGGTCCGGATTGGATAAGCCGCCGGCTCGATGCTATGAGCAATGCGCATTGATCGCCAGACTTGGGCTTTCAGCGATGCAAATCGGGTGGTGGAAGCGTGCCTTGTTGGCCAGCAATACGTCTAGGGCCAGCATTTTGTCCATTGCCAACCCGATTTCTTGGCCGATATTGACAAAATGGATAGCCGCAATAACTCTGCTGTCGCTCATTTGTGCCGTGCCGGTGCCGATCCATTTGCATGCTACGGCGATATTGGTACCTCAGGTGCAACAACATGTTTATGCACCTGTCGATGCAACGGTTGAGGAAATCTTAGTGGAGCATGGTCAAACAGTTCGGCGTGGAGAGTTGCTCATTCGCCTTACGTCGCTCAAATTGTCCTTGGACTACGAAAAGGCTGTGGGCGATCATCAATTTAAGCGTCAACGGCTCGACGACCTTCGCTCCCGCCTCTTGCGAGAAACCACGCTTAGCACATTGCAGCAAGATCACTTTGCAGCGGAGAGCAACGAGATTCAAAGCAGTCTTTCCAATGATCAAAAGAGGATTGCCCTACTGCAGAAACAGATCGACTCACTGTCTGTGCGAGCGAATGTTGACGGTGTTGTGTCCACTTGGAATGTGCAGGATAGCCTGCGGGATCGACCGTTGAAAACAGGACAGTGGCTTTTGTCCATTCATGAATCCGATTCGCCATGGGTCATGGAAGCGTCGCTTCACGAGCGCGACGCCCATGAATTTTGTCAGGCTATCGAGGCCCAATGCTTCCAGCCGATTGCTACTCTCACAAGCATGCCTCGGGTTCCACTCCCTGTTCAATTGAGCCGCGGAACGACACCTCGGATCGAAAATGCTCAAACAGGGAACGCGACCACAGATTCTCACGCTTCCGCGTTTCGCGTCCGTTTTGAAGTCGATTCCAGCGACCTGCCAATCGAAGCTGCAGTGGCTGGAGCAACCGCGAGAATCACCATTCCTGTTGGACGCGGTCCTCTTATTTGGGCTCTTGGAAAGGACTTTGCATATAGTGTTTGGTCCAGAGTTCAGCTTTGGATTTGAAATCATGAACACCCATTTGCGAAACGTCCTGCTTGCCATCGTCGGCTTACCGTCCATTGCCATGATTTGCAGCTCTATGGCTCAAGAACCCCAAAAGGACCCTCGCATTCGGAGCGCATTTGAAGCCACTGTCTCGAAGAGCGGTGTAGCCAGAGCGGGAACCGACAACGGCGATGTCCTTCCAGCATCTGGGAATTGGATCCAATTCGACAAGTGCCTAGTGTTCGCGGGCGAGAGTGTCGAGATCCCGTCACAGGACTCCGGATCCATTGCGAGCCTTATGGTACAGGAGAACGAGTCCGTCAGCCCAAATCAAGTGATCGCAAAACTGGAAGGAGAGATCGCTAGGCTCGAAAAGGAAGCCACCGGACTGCAAGCCCGAGTTGCCCTGTCGGAAGCCCAGGATACGAGCGAGATCCGGTTGGCACAGGCATTCGTTGAAGAAACAAAAATGCAAGCAGACCAATTCGAGGAAATGGCAGCCAAAGGAAATGTAAGTCCTACAGAGTTTAGGCAACGGCAGCTTACGGCAAAGCAAGCGGAAGTGCGACTAATTCAAAGCAATACGGTTAAACAGCAGCGAGAACTCAAGTCGCAATTAGCGCAGTCTGCAGTGGTATTAAGTCAGCAAAAACTGGACCGACTGACGCTTCGTTCCCCAATCGCTGGCATTGTGGCTCGGATTGACCATCGCCCGGGGGAGTGGATTCAAGCCGGGACGACTGTGGTTAAAATTGTTCGCTTGGATGAGGTACGCGTTGATTGCTTCATTATTGACGAACAAATCGATCGGGCAGGGCTTATAGGCAAAAAGGTCAAAGTGATTTCGAGGCGTGGCGAAAAGGAATCTCTATTTTCAGGTCGAATCACTTCGTATGACCAAGAGATCAATGCTTCCGGGCAAATCAAAGTGCACACAACGGTGCAGAATCATAAGTCTGGCGATCATTGGCAGCTACTGCCTGGCATGACGGTTTCCATGCAACTGCCCAACCACCAATAACCTTCAGCGCTTTTGGACGAATGAACCCATATCACTCCCCAATTGGCTTTAGGCTTCGCCAAGATATCGTTTGGCATGCCCAAGCGGATAATCGAGCCATCTACACCGTTTGGATTGCCGAAGATCCGCTAACCACTCGACTCTTTCGTTGCAGTGATCGCGAGCATCGAATGCTTCAAGGGCTAAATGAGGAAGCCACGATCGAGTCACTGCAAAGGGACTTTCACGATAGATTTGCTCCAGAAACGATTGAAGTAGACCAAATCCAAGCGTTGATCAATAAGTGCAATCAAAGCGGAATCCTGCATCCTATTGATAGAACGCATAAGCAGCCCGCGTCTCAATTCGCGATTTGGGCCGTGAACCAGGATCACGTTAGCGCATCAGAGCGTTCACGCGAGGTAATCGCAGCGCACATGCGGCAACGCGAATCAAATTGGATTCTAAAGTTGATTCAATGGCTGAGTGCATGGCTTGGGAAATTGACTCAAGCACAATATCCGCTCGGCTCCCCAGATCGCTGGATCTCGCCCATCGCCCCTCGATTAGGATGGCTTTACTCGGGAACAGCCGTCAGCTTATGGCTATTTGCGTTCGGGATTGCCATCAGCACGATTGCAATGCGATTTGAAGCATTTCTGGCCGAAATACCTGATTTGCGCTCGCTTCGATCGCCATCACTCTTCGTAGGATATGGAGTGGTTTTCGTGCTAACTCGCCTATTTCATGAGTTTGGACATGCGGTTGCATGCAAACGCTCGGGCGCGTCCTGCAAAGACGCGGGCTTGATTGTGAGTTTTGGCATGGTCTGTCCCTACGTCGACATCACGGATTCCTGGCGTATTGGAAGAAGATTTGTTCGAATGGGGATTGCGATGGCCGGTATCTACACGGAATGTGTACTGGCATTTTTCGCAGCGGTGGTTTGGCTTTCAACGCACCCAGGATGGATGCACGACATAGCGATGCAGATACTGCTGGTTTGTACCGTGACAACGTTGCTATTCAACGTCAATCCTTTGATGAAATACGATGGGTACTTTGTGCTTTGCGATTGGCTCAACACTCAGAATCTTCGCGAACGGTCTTTTGAAACGTTGGATGCGATTCTTGATGGGCGCGCGCGGCGAGAGTCGTTTCGATTTACCTCGTTCCTGTTGCTTTACTTTTTCGCGTCGACGATCAATCGCGTTGTTCTGACTTGCGGACTCTTGACCATGGTCTATTGGGTTGCGAGCCAATTGCAATTGACCGGTTTAGGACTCGCGTTGATCATTCTTTACGGTTGTTGTTGGACAGTTACCTCCATGGCAGCTTGGACACTGGCAAGTAAGTTCAGCGATGCCAATCGGAAATTAAGTAGGTCCACGGTATGGTTAGGCTGGACAGCGGTGTCATTGTTGGTCGCTTGGGCGGTCCATTTGCCATTGCCGAATCGAGTTCATACAGTTGGTACATTTCAATTGGGGGATCGGCAGCCTGTCTATAGTGGCTTGATGGGACGCATCGTAGGTTCGATTCCCGATTTTTCGATGGAAGCATTAGTGGAAAGCGACGTCATAATAGCGCTCGACAATCCAATCATCGACGGTCAGTTATTAGACTTGGAAAACGATCTGACCCGCAGGGTTTTACAGCTCGATATGATTGAGAGGCGCACTGCATTCTATGACAATAGATCCATCGCAGACTTACCAATGCTTAGGTCGCAGATTTCAATCGCCTCGAGTCAACTAGAACAAAAACAAAAGGAAAAATCGAGTTTGAATGTAGTTTCCCCAACGAAGGGTTTTTTTGAGCCTGCGCTGGCGAGCCGCGTTGAGACTCCAACTAATCCAGTAGATCTCGCGCTCGGATTAGTTGTCTCCGAACTCGCATCCGTTTCCTCGCGTTGGACATCGGAATCTTCAAAGGGACGGTTGCTTGATCAAGGCACGTTGATCGGCTGGATCGTAAAGGACGATGGAGCAAGAATCGAATGTAGGCTGCCAGAAGACAAGATTACTGGCATAAACGCTGCAAGTGAAGTTCGTGTTAGACTGGAGCAATCCCCGCTAGAGATTTTCAGCGGGAAAGTCGTCGACATAGCCAAAACAGGGCAGGTCGATTCGATCGCAAACGGGGCCTTGAGCCCGTCCAATGAAGTTCGCCCGATGACTTACCGTATTCGAATACAACTTAGTGACGATCGCGATTGGAAAAAGTACTCCAACGGCAACGCGGAAGTCGTGTTTATTAGGCCATCTCAGTCCATCGTCACAATGGCTGCCGACAGCTGGATGCGCAACAGCAAACTACGGTGATGAAACTATGAGGACACGCATCGGAATTTTTGGTGGTTCATTTGATCCGATTCACAACGGCCATTTGCTTTTGGCAGAGCTTTGCCGTGAGGCGCTCGAACTGAATCAAGTTCGTTTTCTGATCGCAAATGTTTCCCCATTCAAAACCGAGAATATGCCAGCCAGCAACCAAGACCGGATTGAAATGGTAAAGTTGGCCATTGGCGGCAACTCCAAGTTTCATGTCGACACTCGAGAAATAGAACGCGGCGGCGTTAGTTATACGATTGAATCGGTCCGAACCATCGCGGCGGAATATCCCGAAGCGGAGCTTTATTTGTTGATGGGTGCCGATGCGTTAAACGACATCGCCAAATGGCGAGAACCCAAGGAGTTGTTTGGGCTTGCAATGCCATGCGTCATAGCCAGGGGAGGGGTTGGAGAGCCAAACTGGGGTGTATTGAACCCATTCTTAGATCCGACGCGACTGGAGCAGGCCATGAAGTCCCGAGTCATTGCTCCCCAGATTGAAATCAGTTCGTACGCTCTTCGCGAGAGAGTAAGATCGGGAAAGAGCATTCGGTACCAGGTTCCGCCAAACGTCGAGGCGTACCTGAATGAGCGTGGAATCTACCGATAAGTAGATGTTTAACTGCGTTACTTTGGAATGCAGGTTGCTATTGCATAAAAAAACCTGGGTCTGCAGAGATTCCGCAAACCCAGGCTAGGTCTAATTACCGCTCGCGGTCCAATGCGGCTAATCCACTTGGAGCGAGTAGGGTTGAGGCTGCTTGTTCTAAGCAGCCCGCCGGCATACTTAGGACGCCTCACCCCTTTGGCCAGTACAGAATGATTTCACTAAGTCACCTCCTTTCGATATGAGCCAGATCTTTGCAACCGCTCAGCCAAGAACAGGGTTGCATCGACACTGAAACAGCCGCTGCGACGCGTTTCGCAGCACTACGTTCCAGTCTATTCAATCGGTAACCCCAAAATCAATGCTCTTTCGAAAAAGCGTATAGAAAGTCTCGTTGGCGGGATCTGAAAATTATTCCATTCCGCCGCCCCCGTTGTGCTGCCTAATGCCGCACAATAGGCTAATAATGTTAAATGAATTCTCATTGCAATACGTATCGCTTAAAAAAATTGCTTAAAGCCAGATTCTGCGCAATCTTCAAGCAAACGACAGGTCAAGGTTTGAAGTTGTCGATTGGTTTAAAGATTTTATAAATTTTTGAGTGTAATATCCGACTAAATCGCTGGACATTTGGTAACCGACAAAATGCTTGCCCCTTCTTGGCCTAGCGTTTGCTAGCGGTTCATTGCTGAGCAGCAGTGCGCAATCTCTCCGCACCGATCCTCACTCTAAAAACTGTTTGCTTGAGAGAAAAAAACTTCGAGGCGGAGTTGGAAATGATTCGATCGGCGTGTTATTCGTTTTTGTTATTGGCAATTCTGAGTTCCGGGCTTTGGGCGCAAGACGCCGTATCGCCGGATGCGGTAGCGGCATCATCCATTGGAGCGGCCGCGGCACCTCCATCAACATTAGTTGCTGCGGACCAAGCGTGGTTGCTGACCAGTGCCGCATTGGTTTTGTTTATGACCCCTGGGTTGGCATTCTTTTATGGTGGGTTGGTGGGACGAAAAAATGTTCTCAGCATTTTGATGCAATGTTTTATGTGCATGAGTTTAGTCTCGTTGTTATGGGTAACCGTGGGATATAGCTTGGCATTCTCGGGTGCAAATCCGAGCACACAGATGGAGGGTGCACCGGCCGACGAGGTTCTGGGTGGATTTGCCGGCAACCCAATGAAGCATTTCATGCTTAACGGAGTTGCTTTTGACCAATCATTCGAGCCTGTAAAAGACGTGAAGCTCGGTATCAGTCAACAATTATTTATGGTGTTTCAGATGATGTTTGCAATCATCACTCCAGCCCTGATCATTGGCGCGTTCGCAGAACGCATGAAATTTCTAGCGTTCCTTGTATTTATCGGATTGTGGAGCTTGCTCGTGTACAGCCCGATTTGCCACTGGGTATGGTTTGGTCCCGCACACCCGATTTTTGGACTAGGATCATTTGATGCGGCAAACAATCCTATTGGAGCGTTGGACTTTGCGGGGGGTACGGTTGTGCATATCAACGCTGGTATTGCCGCGTTGGTTTGTTGTCTCGTCATCGGGCCACGTCGAGGTTTCCCAAAGCAAATAATGGCACCTCACAATCTCCCGTTCGCCGTTCTCGGCGCGGGAATGTTGTGGTTCGGATGGTTTGGATTCAATGGTGGTAGTGCGTTTGGCGCGACTCCTCAAGCGGTTCGCGGTTTTGTCACCACTCAAGTGGCCGCAGCAACTGCTGGCCTACTTTGGTCAGTGATTGAAATCGTTCGAAACGGCAAGCCGACCGTTCTGGGTATGATAACCGGTGCCGTCGCAGGATTAGTAGGAATTACACCGGCAGCGGGCTTCGTTGAAGTTTGGGCGGCAATTGTAATCGGTGCAGGAGCCACAGTCGTCAGTTATATTTTTGTCGCTTTCGTCAAACCGGCTCTAAAGTACGACGATTCTTTAGACGTTTTTGGAGTTCACGGAATGGCAGGTATTTGGGGAGCTATGGCAACTGGCGTATTTGCGATTCAAGGCTATGGGGTTGATCTCAAAGGCGGTGCATTCTACGGGAATACTCCCCAAATAATGCTTCAGCTCAAAGCTGTTGTCGTGACAATTCTTTATTCTGGTATCGTCTCGTTCATTCTTTTGAAGCTCGTGGATTTCACCATTGGACTTCGCCCCTCTGAAGACGCGGAAAAGATGGGTCTCGATTTAAGCGATCACGCCGAAACAGCTTACACAATTTCCTAGTTTGTCGGCAAAGCATTGGTATGCATTCAAGGGGCTCGAGTCACTTCGAGCCCCTATTTGACACAGCCGACAAAAGTAGCAGGCACGCTCCGCCGTCCCGTATGCTTGCGTATATTGGCTGGATTTTCAGGCGGACCGCACATGGAATGTGTCTGCTACTTTGACTTTTGTCGGCTATGTCCTATTTATCGATCAGTTCTCCAGAGGATTTCCTGCATTCTCGACTTTGGGATTCTCTCCAAAGCCACGGATTTGGGGTCAATTGATGGCGAAATGATGCGACGGCTTGATTCCGCCAAATCGATTCTGAGGTTGCCCGGCTCAAATAGGCGGACGACCGGTTCAAGCGGATTTCCGGAAGTGGCCTTTACTACAATCGCTTTGGTGTTGTCATCTAACGTGACTGCGGACCCGACGGGATATATGGACATCCCTTGCAACATCGATTGCAGAATTGTCTTAGAAAATTTGCCTTGGGCGGTTTGATAGCACAAATAGGCTATTGCATCGGAAGGGACATGCTTTTTGCCCTGAAGCGGCTCGATCAATGTCAAATAAGCATCCGCAAGATTCAAAATACTCGCACCCAGGTACGTTTGGTTGAGTGGCAGATGGCCTGGATACCCTGTTCCGTCGGCTTGTTCGTGCACTTGAGAGATCATTGTTATTACTGCATCCGCAATCCCAGCAGTTTCTCGCAAGAGCTCAACGCTTTCAATGGGATGCTTATGATAGTCCTCAAGAAAGGTGCTACCGCGTTCATTCGGTTGGTTGGAAAACCAGTTGGGATGCAAAAGTAAAGAGCAATCGTGTAGCAGGCCTGCCATCCCAACTTCACAAGATTCCTCTACTTTGTTGCCATGCACGACACTTGTAATGACGCTTAATAACGAGAGTTTTGAAGAACGATTCGCAATCCACTCTTTAAGTTCGATGTTTTTCCTGTCCTTGGATGGAATGGCAATGGCTGCCAACGCTGCGGCAACGTCCTTGCTCGCTTGCTCTACAAATTGATTGACAGTCAATTTGACTTCTTGCATATTAACTTGATTTTTCTCTTGGCAGACTGCGACCAGTTTTATCAGTGCGCGTTGCGACGCCTGCAGTGACTCTTGGATTGCCTCAATGCTGCCTTCCGGAAACGAATTGATCAGCAACGATTCGGACTGCTCGTTGCCAAAATGGGTTGCCCCGCGAATCGTTACAGAATGAATGCTGTTTTTTTGAAGTCGAGCTTTAAGCCGATCGCTAATCGGCGTCCCTGCTTTATGCAAAACCTGACCAGAGGTGTCAGAAAGATCGAAACTAAGAACAGTTCCAACTTGAAGATCTTCGGTTTGTATAACCCATACTTGCTCATCACTCATGTCATACTCCTGCCGCAGAACCGGGCGACCCGATCCTATCAAGAATGGCTTCGGGAATTCCGTCTCCGGTAAAACAAATCCGTGAACGGTCAAAGTAGGGGAGTCAAACGAGTATACCGCTAAACGAATCAAGACAGCTATCGAACAAGCGAACCCAAAACTGAAATAGTGCAATAAGAATTGTATTGCGGCTTTCCGCGAAAGAGGGATCGCAACACTAAATGAATGCGGATTGTGAGCTTAGAACGGATTATCAATGCAACATAGCGAGTTCCAACAAAGTCACCTCTGGCAAGCACCCCCATCTAAACGGGTGGACCCCTGACACCCCCCGAGAGACATGCATCAAGGTGCAGCCGCGTGCGAATACGCCTGATGCGTATCGAGCTCCGTACCAACTTGGCGCAATTATGGGTCCTGCGACAGGAAACCGAATTTGGCCTCCATGCGTATGTCCGCAAAGCAATAGTCTGCAATTCGAAGACACTGCCCAGGCAAACTGGTCGGGTGAATGCGCTACGCCAAGCCTCCACCGATTTGCATTGAATGCGTCCGATGGAAGACGTTCGAAGGACTGGTTATGTCTGCGAAACCAAGGCAGCTCATTTCCCAAAAGATGGATAGTCGTTTCACCTCGCTGCACCAACGCGTCCGAAACACCTAAATCGGTCCATCCTAAATCGCTTAATTCGCGGCAAACATGGTTCGGACTGGGTAGCCGTTTATCATGGTTTCCCAAAATGAAGTAACTGCCCAGCGGGGCGCTCAGCCCTTTAAAAACATCGCGAATCTGTGGAATCGCATTTTCGTAGTCAACAATATCACCGGAAAGAACCAGCAAATCCGGTGTTTGTTCGGAGATCCAATCGACAACCAATCGATAAAAGGATGTCGACAGTTGCCCGGTCAAATGCACATCGGAAAAATGTGCGATCCGCAGACCTATCAGGTCTTTTGGAAGTTCCTCAATCGTTAGACGCTTGCGATTGCGTTGAAGCGAAACAATTTGATTCCCCGGAAGCTTAGCCATGTTCCTAAAGCGTGTCCCCTCGATGTACTTCAATGCGTTGCTTTGGGGGTACTGCAACCCAGTCAAGTCCTCGAACTCCAGCATATCAAAGCGGTCTTTCGCGATCATAAATTGAGGGCGATCGGCTATCCAAAACGGGGCTACTAAAACGGCAAAGACGGCCACGATCACGCAATAACTTTTGGTGAGAAAACTGCTTTCCAATAGTAGCCGACTCAACTCAAAGAGATGGAATTCCTCCCGATATCGCATTTCGATCAGGGCTAAGCCGAGAGGTATAAGGCCGCAAGTCAAAACGATGACCTTTTCCGTTCGCTTGATCGTCGAGCGTTTTAAACCGGTCGCATTGATTCGGTTATACAGCCAAATCCAAAGTCCGAAATGACCAATCGCGACCACAGAGACAAGCGCGACGGCCAACAAGATATCGAATACCACAATTCCGCCGAATCATTCAGGGGGCTGAGGGCGATAGTCGATGAGCGTTTCCGTGACGCTCAACAATTGATCCAGTCGAAAAGGTTTATAGAGAATAGCTTTCGGATGCAATCCAGATTGCCTCGCCTTGACAATGGAGTGTCCGGGATCGTAACCGAACCCAGTCATCAGCGCGATCGGTACGTGCGTCATCAAATTCTGCAATCGCAGCATTAATTGATAACCTGAGTAATCTGGCAATTTGATGTCTGAAATGATCACATGATACGGTTGGTCGATGCAATTTCGGACCATCGAAACCGCTTGATCCCCCTCATGTGCCGTTTCAACCGTGCAGCCATATCGCTCGAGTAGAGCGTGAGCGTCATTCCTGACCTGTTCGTCCGCATCCACGACAAGAATGCGTTTCCCCTGCAGTTTGGTGTGCTTGTCGCTGTTGCAACCCGCTGGGCTTACATCGGTCGGCGCGAGGGTTTGACCAATCTCCTGAATCGAACGTTTGATGCTCCGAGCTTTTGCAAGAACATCTCTCAATCGAGAAACTGTTTCCGTGTCGTGCCCGATATACTTTTCCATCAAATGAACAGCGTCGAGCAACAGATCGTCGATCGGGAGCGCGACTGCAGCATGGATGGCCTCACAGCTTTGCTGTGCCGCATTGGTGCGTTGCGCTACAAGCAATTCCAGAGTATTCAGTGCCACGGCAACATCGCGGGCAAAGATTTCTAAAAACTGTTGGTCACTTGGAGAAAACGTGTCAAGCATTGGGCTCTCAACATTGATCGTTCCGATGACGTTGTCGTGCAACAGGATCGGGACGGTCAACGAGCTGCGTGCCCCTTTGAAGGCCTCAAGGTATTTTGAGTCTTTGGTTGTATCACGACAAAGATAACTTTTCCCGCTCGCTGCGACATAGCCGGTTACCCCATTGCCTTGGGGACTTGCCATGAGTCGTCGGTCCGCTGCCGTTTGATCGATGCCAACGGAAAGCAACGGGATCAAATTCCCGGTCGATTGTTCGAGGAGTCGAATTTCGATCACTTCGACGTTGAGTAAGTCCTGGGTGTAGTGGCGAATATTGTCCTTTAAAAGATCAATCCTTTGCTCAACATCCATCGCGAAGATTTCGTCGGGCTTTAGGTCCGTTAACTTCGCCCCTGCTTGATGGATTGCAGCAAGCTTCTGTTCCTGTAATATCTCCTCGGTAACGTCGCTCAGTGTGACAACGATCCTATCCACTGCAGAAACTTGACTTGCCAATGGAGCTGCATGGATGTGATAGTAATACCCTTTTTGCGTCTGAAGGGTCGTGCTTGATTTTCGTCCGCTTGAAAAACAGGTTTGAAGCGGGCACAGTCCCGCGCCCACGATATCCGGGTTCGCCAACGCAGAGTAAAAGTTCTCTCCTGTTCGGTCTACCCCACCAAACCACTGTTGAAAACACTGATTGGCCCAAAGAATGGTCAAATCGCTACCCAATAGAGCGACACCATCAGGCAAACAGTTCAACACGTCTTCGGCTGCAATGCCTGCCACGCTGATTTTCGCCACCCCAGCCTCCAAAACACAATTCGAATCAGTTCAAATAATTCCGCGTAAAGTACTCTTTAAACCCGCAGTATTTTATGCAATGAGAGAAGACTAGTGAATCGTAACAGCCTTAGGACTGAATATCGATCCGAAGAGCGAAATATTTCCAATAACTTTTCACAGAATCTTTACAAGTACTGTTGGTGTCCGAGTTCTGTCAGTTGCTTGACAGCTTCGCGGACCCTTTCTTCTTCGGACTTGGGTGCGACCAGTGTTGCGTCCGGCGTGTGAACCACAATGGTGTCGTTCATACCTATGGTTACGATTAAATGATCTGGTTCCGAGCGAATAATGTTGTTTGTCGAATCGATCGACAGGAACGGACCGTCCACTGCATTGCCCCGTTCATCGGGCGCAATGAGTCTCGCAATCGCTTGCCAGCTACCAACGTCATCCCACGAAAATGGGGCTTCGATTACCGATACATTTTCGTGTCGTTCCATAACGGCAAAGTCGATAGACTTTCCTTTTATCTTCTCGAAATGGTCGGCAAAGTTCTTTTGGAAATTAGCAGTTCCGATATCACGGGCGATTTTTTGAATATAAGAATGCATTTCGGGCTCGAACTCCTCCAATGCTTGCAAGATTGTGCTCGCCTTCCATAGGAATATTCCGCTATTCCAATAATAGGTTCCTTGTTCAACATACTCTTCGGCCGTCCTGCGATCGGGTTTCTCACGAAAGCGAACCACCTTGAAAGTCGAAGTCCCTGGTTCGCAGGCAATCGCTTCTCCCCGTTGGATGTATCCAAAGGACTCTGCCGGATAGCTTGGTCGAATGCCAAAAGTCACGATTTGTGTCGGATCGTTTTCCACCAATTTTGCTGCTGCGCGAATTGCACGATGGAATTCAGTTCGTGGCTCGATAACGTGGTCCGAAGGCATAACGACCATAATTCCGTCGGCGTCAGCAGCGTAAACCAATGAAGCTGCAACGCCAATACAGGGTGCCGTATCACGCTTGAATGGCTCGCCGATTATGTGCTCGAGTGGTAGATTGGGGAGCTGAGCAGCTACGGCTTCGGATAGTTGTTGGTTCGTTGCAACCAAGACATGCTCACTGGACACTAAGCCTTGTAGTCGGTCGAAAGTCGTTTGCAGCATAGTGCGAGGACTACCCATTTTCAGCAATTGCTTGGGTTTGATTTGCCGGCTGGCCGGCCAAAATCGAGTGCCGGAGCCGCCGGCCATGATGACTGCGTGAAGCATGACTTGTCCTTGTAAATGCTAAGCAAAGTAGGTGTCGACGATGATACTCGAAAGCTTTTGGATTTTCATCCGCACCTCATCTGCATCAAGCGCCCAATTGGGGTTGATCTCAACTATGACATTTGGGCAAACAGAGTGGCCCACTTGTTCTAGCCAACGTTTATGCTGTGCGGAAATCGCGTTGCGAGCTGCGGATGGTGTGTCCGTCGCTGCCCCCTCCGCGTTTTTAACTGGAGCAAACGCGTCTGCAGGATCCGCTTCGACCACAATGGTTCGATCCGCTAACGGTAACAGATCAAACACAAAACGCTCGAACTTGATCGCATTCAAATCCGTCGGCTTTTCCACTACGCCGTCCTCGTTCAAATATGGGACGGATTTTCGTGCTCGATGAAAGGGCAAGCCACCCTGGGTTTTCGCTGACGTTGCCATGAAGTTGAGTTCCATCACATGGACCGCAATGTTGCCTGCCCATAGGCGGAGCATTCCATCTGAGTTCTTCCGGTTGGCCGCCGATTCGGGAAGATCGCTGTATTCGATGATATGTGCTTGACCGTCGATCGATACGACGTTTCCTACCTTCTCCATTGCGAATCGCTTCTTAACGACCTGCGTTGTCATTTGAGATTGGGCCAGCAAATGGTATCCGATGAGGAGAGGATCGCAGGCGCGCACAAGCGGATTGTCTATTTGAGCATAAAAAAAGTGCTCTATTCCACGCTCCGACGCGGACTCGAATATTCCCTGTCGATTGAGCGCTGCGATGATTCCACCGTGGCCGTCGGGACTTAACGCGATACGGGATTGGGACTCCATCAAAATTTTTCCGGTCCTCGCATCGAGCGCCGGCATTGTTCCTTGACAGAAGATGCAAAGCTCATCCGACTTTAAGCCCATGCGGTCGTGATTCTCGAAGTACTCGCGAGTTTGCAAATCCGTAGCTGGACTTGTCATCAGGAACAACGGAATCGATTTCGAATAGCGTCGCATGGCTGCTCGCAGCGAATCGACATGCATTGCAAATAGGCTCCGCTTGGAAAGGGGACCGATTTGAAGCATCCCTTTCGGGAGATCGAATCCCAAGCGAGTCCCTTGCCCGCCTGCGACCAAGATCATTCCTATCTTGCCCTCGCGGATCGCCTGTTCGCCGCATTCACGGGCTTCCTGTGTAGTAAACGTTGGATTTGCTTCATGCAATCGAATCGCAGTGGGTGGTTCCGCTCGATTGGACAATCCCACCCAATCAACAATCTTTTCTGTTCCAGCGAAGAGAGCGGCAAGCTCCGGTAAATCAATTGCCTGAATTTGGCTGGACAAGCAATCCTGCTCATCCCTGGTCAGTTCCTTCCAGTATTTCAGCAGGTGGGAATGTCCGTAATCATGGACCAGTGATTCCCAATTTTTGGTTGCATCTTGCATTGCTTTTGCCGCACTTCCCAGAAAACTACTTCTTAACGTCGAGCAGTTCTAGCTCAAAGATCAGCGTTTCGTTTGGCCCGATTACCGGTGGTGAGCCGGCTTCTCCGTATGCCAAGTTGGGGGGCAATGTTAGCAACCATTTGTCCCCAACCTTCATTCTTTGCAGAGCCTCCGTCCAACCGGGGACAACCTTGCTAACCGGGAAAGATGCCGGTTCGTTCCTTTTGATCGACGAATCAAAAACCGTACCATTGATCAATTTGCCTTCGTAGTGACAAACCACGGTATCGGTAACCGTAGGTTGTTTGCCAGTCCCTGTCTTGATGACTTGGTACTGCAAACCCGTTCTCGTGGTTTGTACACCGTCCTTCTTTTTATTCGCTTCGAGGTAAGCGTTGGCCCTTTCCAAATTGAGCTTCGCCGCTTCAATCATCTTTGCTTGTATCTTTTGCTGAAGCGATTTCATCGCATCCTGAAACTGCGCTTGCGTGAGTTTTGGTTCCTTCTTTCCAAGTGCATCCATGATTCCAATTAAGAAGTCTTTTCCTTCCAAGTCTTTGTCGCCGAAGCCATCTTGAGCAAGGCTGCTACCGATGTTGAAGCCCATCGCATAGCTCGAAGAATCTTTGATGGCTGCACTCGCTTGGACGATTGGGGCAGGTGTGACTCCGCCAATTTTTTCCTGCGCGTGGCAGTGCGCCATTCCAATGAAGAGCACAGAAGCACACGCGACGGTCTTTCTACACAACATGGGTAAATGTATCCTTAGAATCGATTTTGAAACCAAACCAGCCTTGGGAAAAAAACGAGTACAATTCCTGCGACACTCAGACTACCCAAGAAATTGCCTTGTTTACAGAGCAGTTGTGTTCGAAATCACAGCCAAAGGGGATTTATTTGAAGGACGCGATGCAGCCATCAAGAGGGACTTTACTCGATTCCGCAGTAGAATCGAGAAAAATGACTGCATTCATTCTTAGTGTGCAGGGATAAATTCCATGCGAGCCTATGTTCAACAGGTCAATCAAGATTCTTCGTTCTACCTTGCGTCCCTACAGGCGTCTCACTGGTTTTGGGAACGTGGCTACGAGGTAACACCTTTTCGATTCGCAGACATCCAATCAGGATTTTTGGATTCCTGGTTGCTTCATCGCCCAGATGAAATGGTGGTCCGAGCAGGCGTCGAAGCCATTCGCGTCTTGCTCGCTCGAGCTGGTCGCCCGGTCCCCCCAGTTTTTGATCTCCCGCATTCACTGTCTCAATGGATCGGTCGATTCACTTGGGAGACTACAATGGGTGAAGTACGAAACCAAGTGGATTCGGAGGTTTCCTTCAATCCATTTCATATCAAACCATTGTTGCATCACAAATTATTCAAAGGAACGGTGGTTTACGGACTTCGCGACTTGATCGCATCGGCAGCCCTACCCGATGAAACGCCGGTGCTAGCCCAACAAAGGATCGAGTTTACTTCCGAGTGGAGGGTCTCAATTCTTAGAAACAAGATACTAAACGTCGCGAATTACAAAGGGGATCCGTTGCGATTCCCGGATACCGATACCGTTCAATTGGCGATCGAGGCGTTCGCGGAACGACCTATTGCGTTTGCGATGGACTGGGGAATCACGGCGTCGGGTCAGACGTTGTTGGTTGAGGTCAACGACGGCTATGCTTTGGGGAACTATGGCATGTGCGGGATGCCTTACACGGCCATGATTGAAGCCAGATGGCGAGAGTTGATGGGACTTCCCGACAATGGGGTCGGCGATTTGTTTACCATCTAGCTGATCAAGGCAGGGTCCGAATGTGTTTAAGCCGCGCAGGGCACTGCTATGGAAATGTTTGTTCATAGAATCCTTCCAACAGTTCCGCGTTCGCGGTCGAGCGGAGAATAAACGCAGCAGAGATCCTGGTTTGCACCCGATTTGCGATATTCTTCAAGTGTCGCTGTAAGGAAAATGAGAAACTGGGGAGTGTATTATAAAGGAGCAACCAAGTCATGAGAGATTTCCCCGAAACACGCGTCAGCTTGATCCTACGGCTTGCGAACCAATCAGATGTTCAAGCTTGGCAAGAATTTTCGGATGTCTACGCACCTGCACTCTATTCGATATGCCGTCGCAGAGGACTACAGCCCGCGGATGCCGAAGATGTAGCTCAAGAGACACTTTTCGCCGTCGCAAGGGCCATCGAGCGATTTGAACCCGATCGTGAACGGGCCCGATTTCGAACTTGGCTTGCCCGGATAGCACGCAATATGATCGCAGACTTCTGCGCCGGCAAACTCAAGCGCCCTCTCACGCAATTGATAAGCGATAGCTGGATTCAATCGGCGAGCAACAATGCACGTTGCATGATGGAGCCGATCGACGAGGATTTCACACACGAGTATCGTACCGCTTTGTTTCAGCTGGCCGCACGACGCGTTCAAGCCCGCGTGTCAGCACTTACCTGGCAAGCTTTCCACGATACCAGTATCGATTCCAAGCCCGCGGAAGAGACGGCCAATCGATTGAATATGCCGCTTGGGAATTTGTATGTTGCCAAGTGCAGGGTGTTGAAACTTCTGCGTGAGGAGGTGCAAATGCTAGACGCCGCCCATTCGGGAGAATGGGATCTTGAGCCATCCGATCAAATGGGAAACAGCGAGCAGATTCCTTCGAAAGGCGGTAAGCCATGAAACGCATATCGATGCCTTGCCCTAGCCCGAGCGAACTCCGCGATTGCTTGGAGACGACGAGCGAGCCCAGTCCCAGACTCGTGGATCACTTGGCGTCTTGTTTGCATTGTCAATCGACCTTGACCTTCGTGGCTGGACAAGAAACTTGGTGGGACGAAGCCCAGCAGTTTCTCTCAAGCGAAATCGACCCGATCGTATCGCGGATCAGTTCACGCGTCTGCCCGCTCACTTCGGGCGAACCATCGCAGGCCGGTTCCGATGTGCTTTTGGCTCATGAGCTGAAACAGTTGCAGTGTCTACTCGACAAGCCCAGCCATCCTGAATTACTCGGGAGAATTGGGCGATATGAGCTTGAGCAATTAATTGGACGTGGGGGCATGGGGCTGGTTTTCCGAGCGCATGATACCGAGTTGCATCGAGTCGTCGCGATCAAGACGTTGTCGTTGCATCTGATACCGATGGGGGTCGCTCGCGAACGATTCGTGCGAGAATCGCGAGCTTGTGCGGCTTTGGCCCACCCGCATATTGTCCCAATGTACGATGTCGTGCAGGATGGAGCTGTGCCAGCCTTGGTGATGCAGTACATAGCTGGCCCGACGCTGCATGCTTGGATCCATGAACATGGCGCAATGGACTGGCAGGACGCGATGAAGCTCGCTTGCCAACTGGCGGACGCACTCGCTTGTGCACATCAACACGGTTTGGTCCACCGCGATATCAAGCCTGGCAATGTGCTGCTCGAAGCCAACGGTTCACGAGCATTGCTCACAGACTTTGGGTTGGCCAGAGTGCTAGATGCGGCGACTATGACACAAAGCGGGATCCTTACCGGAACTCCAGAGTACATGTCTCCCGAGCAAGCCAAAGGGGATTCGGTCGACGAACGAAGCGACCTGTTTGCTTTGGGGTCATTGATGTACACGATGTTGGCGGGGCATGCACCGTTTCGTGCCGCGGAACCTATGGCGATACTGCATCGCGTATGCCACGCGCCGCATGCACCACTGCACCGCATCAACGCTGAGATCCCATTAGAAGTTTCGCAGTTGGTTGACCGGTTATTGGCCAAGAATCCGCAGCATCGCTTTGCCTTCGCAAACGAACTTCGCGATGCAATGCTTGAATTGCTCCGCTCACCGCGCCGGTTGATTCGCCCGCTGCGATCCAGCATATTGCGTTACGCGGTTGGGACGTTCGCATTTGCGATGCTCATGCTGTCTCTTGGGTTGTACGAACCGACGCGCAATTGGTTTTCTGTGCTCAATCAAGTTAAGAGGAGTCCGTTACGTGTCCATCGACAACAGGATATGGCAGCTGAGATTCCGAACTTCGAGACTTATGGAGTCGCGCGATCAAGCGAATCTGTGTTTGAGAACACAATAGGAATCTTCGATGACTTCCACGCAATCGATAGAGAGCTGATTCGACTGCGAGATGAGGCACAGCGAGTACAGCAAGGAATACGCTATAGCGATGTCGGCCTTCGAGGCAACGCGTTAGCGATCGATCCGATTGACCAAGAGGTCGAACGCTTGAAGCGAGACTCGAAACGGCTCGAGTCTGAATTTTAGTTGATAATTGATCTCATCCTTGTACTCTTCTGGAGAAATGAAATGCGAAATCGAATAAAGATGGTTCTGCCCTTGGTGATGCTGGCTTCGTTGCCTGCGCTTAGCTTTGGGCAACGCGCTTCGAGTCTTGGCGGTTCAGTGGGCGGGATGCGAATGGGCCAGCCTCGTGCTGGAGCCGAGGGTGGTATGGGACGCGGTGATAGTGGTGGGATGAGCGGAGCCAGCGGCGGAATTGCTGGCGACGGATACGAATCCGGCGAGGGCGGAAGTGAAATGGGTGGCTCCGGCGCGACAAGAGAATCGCTTATATTCAATTTGGATGGCAAGACGTACCATGCGACTCGCGTACTTCTGTTTCAGTACGTGCCGCATTCCTTTCGGCCTACAGCGATTTCCAATACGAGTGGCGACATGGGAATGCCGGGAGGTTCGGGCATGAAAATACCGGGAGGTTCGGGCATGGGTGGACCAGTTGGCGGTTACATCGATGGTCCATCGACTTCATCCATTCCTTTGACCATCCGAGCGTATGTATTTGATAAAGCCAAAGACAACGATCGGACTCGCATCGAGTTAGTGGTCCCGTTTACGGCCTATTCCTCGCTTGGCTATCCGGGAGGAGATTATTCTGAAGGTGGTTATGGTGTAAGTGGAGGTGGTTATCCTGGAGGTGGTTATGGTGTAAGTGGAGGTGGTTCTTCTGGAGGCTTTAGTCAGGGTAGCTCTGCAGGGGGCATTGGAGGTGAGGGTAGCTATCCAGGGGGCATGGGATCTGCGTACGGGGGTATGGGCGACGGCATGGGAATGAGTTCTGAGCCGATAGAAATGAAATCGTTTGGATCGCTGGGGAATGCAAAATCCAAATCCGTACTGAAGCTTCCAGATACGGAAATCAAACTTGTTTCGGATATTATTCGCCAGACTATCTGGAGAGCTGACGTGGTCAGAGAGCTTCGCAATAGTAAAGGACAGGGAGAAACTGCTCCAGCAAACGAAAAACTCTTGAAACAACTATTGGCAGAGCAGTATGACACTCAACTTGCGCGTCAGGAGATGGAAGCCGAATCGATCAAAAAGCGGCTTGACGCGTTGCAAGAAGAATTGGTGCGTCGCAGGTCGGCCAAGGACAGGGTTATTGAAGTGCAATGGGGACGCTTGATCCTCGATGCACAAGGGTTGCTCAACAATGAGCAAGAGGTAAACGCCCGCTAATGCACTGGTTAGCCATAGAGTTTAGAACTGTTGCTCGCATTCAAGTCGCACGTTCAACTGGTACACAAGTACTCACCGCTCGCGCTACAAGATCAAACTTAGATCGATTCGCGGCCAGAGCATCTGAGGCCAACTTTTCTAGACTTCGACGACCGCTGCAAATACGAAAAGACCCAAAGGGAAGTCCTTTGGGTCTCGCAAGTTTATTAGCAATTAGTTGCGATTAGGTTTGCATTACCATGTGTATTCAGCACCGACCGTGAAGCCTTGGAGCACGATCTCCGCATCGCTTTCGATCCGAGGAGTTCGTCCTACGTTCAGCAGCGGTGTGGGTGGAACAGGATTGAAGTTCTCGGTCGCAAGAGCCACGCCGTCGATGTACATAAACTGGTAGGAAGAACGTACGGCCCATGAGTGGTTAAGTCGATAGGACACTTGTGGGGAAAGTTGTGTGACGTATGCGAGTCGGTTCGATAGAACGTCTTCGGATACACCGTTGGGGAGCGAATTTGCAGTGATTGCGGTGATTTGATGGGCGCGATTATTGAAAATCCCCGATTTCCCTTCAACACCAACTTTAACACCGGGCATGACGTTGTACCAAAGATCGGCACCGACTTGGAAACCAACTAAGCTGTTCTGCGTGTTGGTTGTGTAGTCCAAGAACCGCGGACCATTGTTTGCTGCCGTATTGTTGTTTGCACCTCGGGCGGAAAACGCTGCACGCTCATCGATATCCAAGTAACGAACGCCGGCAAGGAAGCTTCCTTGGAAGAATCCTGCTGGCTCGGCCCACCTGCGTCGGAGATTAATTTCACCGTTGTTCAAGGTGGAAGAATAGGTAAGCGTATGGTTAAAGGATCGGTCGGAATCATCGAACCCGTTCGCGGGCAGTGTACCAAAGTTGCTTAAGAACGAGAACAGGTTGGGGGCATTGGATGTTGCTGTTGCCGAGTTCTCCCATTTGTTCAAACCAAAGTAGACGACTTCCAGGTTGGAGCCAGCTCCCACCTGAACGTTTGCCTGCAAGGCTAACCCTGCCCGGAGAGCGTCTAATGGGACGTTGTTTGTGCTAAGGACAAAATTGTTGCTTGCAATCCCCAACGAAGTTGTATTGAAGTTCGCGCCCCCATTGGTTCTCGCCAAAAAGATGGATTCCGCGGAAACGTCAAACCATCGTTGGGTCGCGACGCCTCCCTCGCCGTAAGGACGCAATGACCCTCGGCAACCTGCGAGTTTTCCACGCATAGCGCTCAATAGGGCGAACGGTGAGCGACCAAACCGATCGCACGGGTCATTGCATTGCCCACCGCATTGACCTCCGCAACCTTCTGCACCACATGGCATTCCCCCAGGTCCGCATGGGACATGAGGCAAGTTGGGATCCATTCCCATACCCATTGAGGGATCACCATACATGCCGGGATCAGCCTGCATGCCAGGGTCACCATGCATGCCTGGCGGTGGACCGGGAATTCGGTATGAAGCAGGCCCAATCTGAGGTCCCTGGCCCAACATGCGTGGGTCTAAGCTCCCAGGCTTTTGAGCATGCAGATCCCCGCCAATCGATGCGAGAGCCAATCCGGCGAATAGTTTTAGTTTCCAGCCTTTGAGCAACTTCATTGAAATCTCTCCAACGCAAATTTGCGATCGCAGCCTCTGGTTGTCTTCAGAAACTACAATTCCCCCATTGGAACAGATGCTTGGGACACCTGCTGGTCGGCACTGTTATGCCTTGAAACCGTCGAATAATCGGCTTGACACGCTTGCCCATTACAATGAGAACGAGCGGCAAACCTAATACCACCGACTTTATCGGCACCACTGGTACCAAAAGTTCGCTGAAATAGCTGGTTTTCTCGTTACAGCCATCAATATTCCCCGAAACACGCAGATCTCGTTTGCAAGCTATAGCATGTATGAAGTCTCTACGGTCCTCGTCTTGTTGTGTATCGTTACACTGTTGGCATTTTGGACGCGTTCCTGGACGATCCCATATCCTACCCTGATGGTTCTAGTAGGCGTGGGAATTGCCTTTGTTCCAGGATTACCCAATGTCCAGTTGACCCCAGACATTGTGTTTTTGATCTTCCTGCCCCCGCTTCTATATGCGGCTGCATGGCAAACGCCGTTTGATGATTTCCGAAAGAACTTACGACCGATCGCGTTGCTTGCGATTGGCCTCGTACTAGTCACAACGTTGGTTGTTGGATGGGTCGCGCATTCGATTTTCCCTGGTTTGCCTTGGGCTGCCGCTTTCGCCTTAGGCGCAATTATCTCACCGCCCGACGCAATAGCTGCCAGCGCAGTCACCCAGCGCCTTCGGGTCCCGCGTCGCATCGTGGTTATTCTCGAGGGCGAAAGTTTGCTCAACGATGCTTCCGGATTGGTCGCTTATCGAGTCGCGTTGGCGGTCGCAGCAGGACAGCACTTTTCAGTCTCAAGCGCAGTCCTACAGTTTTTGGTTGCAGCCATAGGTGGGCTTGCTGTCGGTTGCGTTGTGGGAATGGCTGTTATCGCTATTCACAAACGGTTGGATGAGCCTTTGATTGAGACCGTAGTAACATTATTAACCCCCTTTGCTGCCTACTTGATTTGTGAGGCAACGCATCTCTCGGGTGTATTGGCAGTCGTATGTGCTGGACTAATGGTCCGTCAAAAGGCGACTAAGTTGTTTTCAGCTGCTACGCGGCTGCATGCTACTGCGGTTTGGGAGTGCGTGGTATTTGTTCTGACTGGGCTAACGTTTATATTCATCGGTCTTCAAATGCGTGAAGTTGTTTCCATAATCGCGAACGAAGAGCAACTTCTTTGGCACAGTTTGGGGGCTACTTTGATTCTATTGGCAACCATAGCAGTCCGAGTTGTGTGGGTTTTTCCCGCTGCATGGTTGCCGCGATTGATATCGGCAAGGATTCGGGAGCGGGATCCCGCACCCCCAGTTAGCCATTTGCTTTTGATTGGTTGGACAGGGATGCGAGGCGTGGTTTCTTTAGCCGCCGCGATGGCCTTGCCGTCCGATTTTCCGTTCCGCAATTTGGTGTTGTTTGTTGTTTTCGTGGTAATACTTGGAACATTGGTTGTGCAGGGGCTTTCACTTCCATGGGTCGTCAGGAAGCTCAACTTGTCTGAGAGCGGTCCGTCGCGAACTCACCAAGAAATCGACGCGAGGCTCGCATTGTTAGCGACCGCAAATCTGTATCTGGATGATCGCACGGCGGCCGGGATTCCCGTCCGCGAAATCGATTTCCTACGTTCCCATTTTCGAGCGCACGCCGACAACTGGCTTTCACGACTGGAATTGGAAGATGAATCCACACTCGCAACCCAGTCGTCGCTTTGCCATAAAACGTTTACTGGGGTGCTGACCGCGCAACGGTATCGTCTACACGAATTGGTACGTGATTCCATTATTGAAGAGTCTCTGTGCCAAAAGATTGAACGCGAGATCGATATGGAAGAAACTCGAATCAAATCGATCTCTAAGGCCCATTGATTGTTGAAAACGTATTGACCAGACAATCCAAGTTCCGCTAACTTGATCAGTTGCGATCGCTCCACAGCCGAACTGCGGCTTCGCGAGTGACGATCGGTTTTTTGATAGTTTGTTTCAGTTTTGGTTAAAAGGTGATTCAGTGACAATTACGCGTGTTGGAACTAACGAGAAGTATTCAGAAGGTTGGCAAGGGATTTTCGGAGGCAAGTCTTCCAAGTCGGCGGCGAAGCCAAGTCCAGGAACTACCGCTCCATCGAAAGCAGTCAAGAAGAACTCCGCGAAAGCGGTTGTTGCTCCAGCCAAGAAAAGCGCTGAGGTGAAAAAGACGGCCCCCAAGGGAGTGAAAAAACCGGCCTCGAAAAAACCGGTTGTTGCAGTCAAAGCAGCGCCAAAGACAACGTCTAAATCCGCTGTAAAAAAAGCGGCTAAAAAGTAATCGTTGATTTTCCCTAGTCAAGCAGAAGATTGAATCCGACAAGCGTAGCGTGTTGCCCACTTTGGAGTACGAGGGACGCGAGAGTCTTTGGCGATCCTTGCGTCCGTTTGCAGAGCCGCATTTTGTGGAAGCGAAAAATTCTCGAGCCGGGTTTATCGGGAGTCCTCAGCTAGCACTTTAGTTCGGTGTTGTCGTCTACTCGCGAATTATGTTACCTTCGAAGTTGGGATGGTGTCGCGAGTTTCCAAACGGAGTTCGCGACACCATTATTCGTTCGAAACTCAATCAGCCAGGGACGGCGATGAACATGCGACAACCAGCCCGTCGAAACGGAGCGAGTGCGACCGCAAAGCGAAAACGGCTCGCGCGAGGCGTGGAAATAGTGCAGCAAACTGCACAATCGATTCATTCGCTTGCAGAATCGCTCGACGAAGATTTCTTGGTCGCAGTGGACAAGCTCTTAAGTATGCGGGGCTGTCTCATCGTTTGTGGTATCGGAAAAGCGGGATTGATCGGCAAAAAATTGGCCGCGACCTTCGCCTCGACCGGCACGCGCGCTCATTTTCTACATCCGTCCGAAGCGGCACACGGGGACCTAGGCCGTATTGGGCCGACCGACATCATTCTGGTGTTATCCAACAGTGGCGAGACTGAAGAAATCGTTCGGATACTGCCTTATATCGTCCGAAAAGCTGCTGGCTTAGTCGCTATAACCAGCGGTGCCAATAGCCCGCTGGCTCGGGCCGCGGACATCGTATTGGTTTTGCCTCCAACGCGTGAAGCGTGCCAACACAATTTGGCTCCCAGTACAAGCACAACTGCCATGTTGGCAATGGGAGATGCCTTGGCACTGGTTGTGAGCGAGGCGCGCGAGTTCAGCGAACATGACTTTGCCGAATTGCATCCTGGAGGCTCTCTCGGTCGAAAACTGGCGATTGTTGACGAAGTGATGCGTCCGTCTCTCGACTGCAGGTTAGCATCGTCTCAAACCACGATACGCAAAATGTTGGTGGATGTCTCACGACCTGGTCGCCGAACGGGTGCAGTGATGTTGACCAACACAGAGGGGCGACTGGAAGGAATTTTCACCGATAGTGACCTTGCAAGGCTATTAGAACAACGCCGTGAAAACGATTTGGACAAAGAGATATCTCAGTTGATGACGCGGACTTTTTCCGCAGTGCATTCCGGTGCAAGGTTGCTCGATGCAATCGAAATCATGGTACAAAATAAAATTAGCGAGTTACCGGTAGTTGATCACGAGGACAGGCCACTTGGCATGATTGACATTACAGACGTACTTGGACTAGAGCATGAAGCAGCGAATTGCATTCAAAGAAACCCATGCGAATCTACCTCAGAATGGCACGATGAAGAGAAAGAGCCCATCGATTGGCATAGCGGACCGATGACACTTCGACTATTTGGACCAGAAGCCTAAAGAAAGTCTTTCGATGGCCCCGCGCGATACAGAAATTGCAAAACCGATCAAACTCATTTTGTCCGATGTCGACGGCGTCCTTACTGACGGCTTGATCACCATCGACAATGCCGGCATTGAGAGCAAATCATTCCACGTACGCGATGGTCATGCGATCAAAATCTGGCGCAAGGCGGGGTTTCAATTCGGCCTTCTTACAGCTCGCAATTCGCAAATCGTAAAACTTCGCGCCGCAGAGCTGGGCATCACATTGGTGCGACAAGGATTCGCTGAAAAACTCCCGGCGGCGCGCGAGATGATTCAGCAAGCTGGACTTGAAATGAAGGAAGTCTGCTATATCGGAGACGACCTTCCGGACCTCTCGGTAATGTACGAGGTCGGCCTCAGTGCAACGGTTGCGGACGGGGCACCGGAAGTCAAGCATGTAGCCCGTTGGACCATGAATGCAGCTGGCGGCAAAGGTGCAGTTCGAGAGCTGATCGAGAGGCTTTTGAAAGCGAAAGGTCGATGGGAGGACTTTGTTCCTAATCGCCTTACATGACGTTTTTACGCGACTACTTTAGAGTTCTAATCCCCCTCTGTATAGCGTTTGCAATTTACCACGCTACGGTTGTTCCGTTGCTAGAACCCGGCTTGTACCAACAGGGCAAAGTTTGGGACGCATCGCTGACTGCAATGCGTGACAACTGGTGGGAAGAATTCTTTGCAGAGAATGAATGGCAACGCGACAAACAAAACCCGCCACGCGTTTTGAAAACGGAGTCATCAACCCTCTTGTTTCAATCGAGGGAACAAAAATCTGAGACCCGATGGCTTGTAAAGCCACTAACCATCTTGATTCGCCAACGTGACTCAGGGAACAACAAACGCGCTGTGTTGATTCGCAACAACGAAGGTGCCGAGATCCAATTCAAAACTGCAGTGGACTGGACTCAAGAACTTCCACCCATTGTTAGTGGCCAACTGCTGGGCGAAATCTCCATCTATTCTCCGCCGGATGATGCGGACAAGAACAACGGAATGCTCATCAATGCTCGCGATTTACGAATCAATAAAAGACAGATTTGGACGAATCAGCGAATACGTCTCCAACTCGGTAATTCGCTTGTCGAAGGGAGTTTTCTCCAGATATTCTTAGACAAGGATCTTCTCGCGTCGGAACAGCCAAGTGCTCATAAAAAATCGCCCTTCAATGGGCTTGATAGGCTCGAGCTAACCTACGTCGAGCGGGTGCACGTCGGTCTCGAACCAGGTGGACTCTGGCCACGAAAAGATATTCCGGATGTTGCAAGTCGGCCAGCTCACGCGACATTAACTTGTGGTGGCTCCTTTGAATTTCAGTTCCATCATTCGCTAGCGACACTGAAGAAAGGAGTCCATATGGAACACTTGGTGCAAGGCCTTCCTGTCGACATGTTTGATTGCGCCGAATTGCAAATGACGGTCGCGTCGCAATCCAAGTCGGTGCCTCCGACTCCCGGTCCGGAAGCAGAAAAGACGGGTTCGAACTGGAAGGTTGAAAGAGTTGAAGCATTTGGTGCGGTTGGCAAAAACAATAGCGATCATTCGGGTTGGTTACGACTGAACGCGCCCGGTATGCAGGCAGAGGCTTTGGGGCAACATTTGGATATGGATGTCGTCAATGGAATTGTAACGCTCAGCAATAGACTACCGGGATCTACAACCCGTGAGATGATGCCCGTCTATCTAAAAAAAGATGAAGTACAAGTATGGTCGCCAGAAGTGCAGTACCAGAGCGCTGCGGCGATCGCTAGCGCGTCCAATGATCCAGCGAAATTGAATCCATCTAGGCGAATCAATCGGCTTGGTGCGATGCTGGCACAAGGGGCTGGTCGAGCTCAGATGGAAAGCAACGGAGACACGTGGAAACTATCGTGGGGAGAGCGATTGTTGGTGCGTCCCGATCCCAATGAAACACAAAAAGACTTGGTGGACATCAAAGGGAGTGCAAACATTAGCAGCGCTACGCATGGTCGATTTCAAGCTGAGCAGCTTTACCTTTGGTTGATACCAACGACACCTGAGCAGGCCTCGGAGCTCGCGGCTCAATCTCCTCAGGCCAAGGCGCCGCAGTGGTTACCCGATCGAATCGAGGCCGATGGAAAAGTCGACGTCCGTTCCCCGTCCCTGCGCGCTACGGTCGAGAAAATGCAGGCCTGGTTCACTTATCCCATTGCGTTCGCAGACGCTGCACCATCCGCATCGCAATTGCCCCAGGCGTCTCCCGCGATGGCTAAAAGCGACCCTAACGAACTTCCCATGCGAACCCTATTAAACCTAACGCCATCGACAGGCACAAATGCAGATCCCCTCAAGCAGCCAAATGCGAGGAAGAATTCCCAATTTTCAAAAGGCTTGTTGACCGCCAATCCCGTCTCGCCACTAGTTGTGACCGCGAGAACAATGCGTGCCAACATACTGCGGAAGGCGGATGAGAGTCGGGTTGAGGATCTTGTACTCGAGGGAAACTTAACCTTGACCAAAAACCAACTTTCTGAAGATTCGCCTTGGCCTTTTATCGTAACTGGGGATGTGCTTCAGCTTGGACAAACGGAAAACGGTTTGAGCGATATCACGATTGTCGGTCAGCCCGCAAAGGTCGCCGTCGGAAGCGGCTGGGTTGAAGCGCCGGAAATGAAACTGAAACAAAGCGACAATCAGTTTTGGATCGATCAACCCGGTAAATTGCTGCTTCCCGTTGAGATCCTCCAAAGGCACACGACTCAACAGAACAACTCTAGCTTGGTGAGCGCTCCCAATCCATTCATCGGTACGCGTCAGAACATAGGATTCGTCCCCGCGTATTCGCCCCCTAAAGGAAACGACAACACTATTCGTTGGCATGAAGCACCCAAGTTGCAATGGGGCGGGCGCATGACTTTTGACGGCCGAACAGCTCGGTTTGGTGGTGGTGTGACGATCGATTGCAAAATGGAAACAGATCCCAAAACACTTTGGCATATGGCAGCCAGATCCAACCAAATGTCCGTCGAAATGGAGAAACCCGTCTCCATGCAAAGCCATCAAGATGGCAGTTCAATGCCCAACGCGCAACTATCGGTAATTCGCCTGGAAGATAGCGTCGATTTACAAGCTGTTCAGACCGATTTGCAAGGAAGACGTCGGTCGATCGAGCACATGAAGGTGCCGCAGGTCGATATTTTCATCCCCAAGCAACTCTGGTTAGCGCATGGCCCAGGCGAGTTGTGGAGTCGAAGGCTTGGCAACGATCTTTCGATTGGTAATGTGCTCCCAACTTCAGGTCTGTCGAAAGGTGAAGCGACGGATCGATCAGAGGATGGTACAAAGTACTGCATCCATTTAAGCTTCGACGGAAGAATGGAAGGGGATATGGTACAGCGCAAGGCAATGTTTTACGATCGCATCATTGCCATGCTGGGGCCTATCGCATCCTGGGACAATGCGCTCAATGTACATGCTGTGGATCGGCCTGGACGCAACCAGAGCATCCTCAATTCGGACCGACTCGAGATCTTCGATGCCTCGGGACTTAGCTGGAACCAGTCTCCGAATCGCGCACCGCTCTCATCCACTCGTTCAGCTTGGGAAATCGCGGCACAAAGCGGAGTGAAAATGCAATCGAACACCGACACCGGCGATGTCTTTATCGTAGGGGAAAGCATGAAATACTCTGCCATCAACGACACTGTCCGAATCGAAGGGTCCCCGCAGCAGCCAGCTCACATCAGCAAAGCAGGCTTCAACGGATATATTCGATCCGCCGCATATCGACTCAAAACGGGTGAATTTGAGGGACAGATTACAAGGATCGAAGGGGATGTGCCATCCAACCTACAACAAGCGTTCAGTGCCAACGGGACCCCCAACGTGCAACCCAGCGGGCTCCCTCGATCCAACGGAAACCTTCAATCGCCTCGCGACATCCCTCTAAGAGCAACCAGCCGTTGACGGTTCCACGTTGCATCGATTAACAGCACTCATGCTTCATCCAGCTTTGATTTTTAAGGTCGTGAAAGCATTAAGCCCAATTTCGAATCTGAACAAAGCACTAGCTTATTTACCAAAAAACATTCACGCAAGGGAAGCCTGTGCAATCATTCCTACCCGCTATGCCCCAGGTCGTCCAGTTGATTGCGGATATAGACAGCAGTTAGCCAGGGTAGCGAAACTCGTCAAGAGTTTCGGCAAGTGCAAGTGCAGGTGCAAATCGCCGAAAGTCTTGACGACTTTCGCTACGTCGCGAAAGCACTAAGCCCAATTTCGAATCTGAACAAAGCACTTGGATGTTTGCCAAAATACATTCACGCAATGGAAGCCGGTGCAATCATTCCTACCCGCTATGCCCCAGGTTGCCTAGTTGGTTGCGGATATAGACAGCAGTTAGCCAGGGTAGCGAAACTTGTCAAGAGTTTCGCCAAGTGCAAGTGCAAATCGCCGAAAGTCTTGACGACTTTCGCTACGTCGTGAAAGCATTAAGCCCAATTTCGAATCTGAACAACGCACTTGGATGTTTGCCAAAATACATTCACGCAATGGAAGCCTGTGCAATCATTCCTACCCGCTATACCCCAGGTCGTCTAGTTGATTGCGGATATAGACAGCAGTTAGCCAGGGTAGCGAAACTCGTCAAGAGTTTCGGCAAGTGCAAGTGCAAATCGCCGAAAGTCTTGACGACTTTCGCTACGTCGTGAAAGCATTAAGCCCAATTTCGAATCTGATCAAAGCACTTGCATGTTTACCAAAAAACATTCACGCAATGGAAGCCGGTGCAATCATTCCTACCCGCTATACCCCAGGTCGTCTAGTTGATTGCGGATATAGACAGCAGTTAGCAGGGCATAGATCATGGCTCGGTCCATAGCTTCCGAGGTATGGCCGTTCCGTGTCGCATGACAACCGTTCTTCAATCAAATCGACGATCATCGAAACAAACCGTGGATGAAGGCCAACGGTGGCAGCTCGAACAAACTGAATCCCCTTAGCCTTGCATAGATCCGACGCTTCATGGTCCAGGTCATATAGAACCTCCATGTGGTCAGAGATAAAGCCAAGCGGTTGAACGACGATCTGTGTTATATTTCGTTCGGAATGAAGTTGATCGATTCGATCGCAGACGTCTGGCTCCAGCCAAGGTTGTTGAGGGGGACCGGATCGGCTTTGAAAAACAAGCTCCCAATTATTGTGATTGGCTGACTTGCAAATCAGTCTTGCGGACTCTCGCAGCTGCTCTTCATATCGGGAGTTTTCCGCCATCAGCTTCGGTATGCTATGGGCACAAAAAAGAACCGTCGTCTCAGCCCGTGACTCAGCAGGCAGTTTGCCGAGAGCACTGATAAGACAGTCAGATTGAGCGACAATGAAATCAGGATGGTTGAAACCTTTGCGAATTTTCTCGATCTTGGGTGCATCATCTCCGACAGCAAGCTGGGCAGCCGCGAGATTCTCTCGGTACTGCCGACAACCGCTATAACAACTGAACATCGACGTAAAAAATGCAATCGCGCGTTTGCGACCGTCTGCGACCATTTCCTTGAGCGTATCAGGAAGCAAGGGATGCCAATTTCTATTACCCCAATAAATCGGCAAGTTGAGGCTGCGTAGTTTGCATTCCTTTTCGACCGCTGCGATCAATTGACGACATTGTTCGTTGATTGGGCTGATACCGTCAAACTGTTTGTAATGTTCTAAAACTTCATGCATTCGTTCTTTAGGAACATTCTTGCCTCGAAGAACGTTTTCTAAAAACGGCATCACCTCGTCCATTCCCTCGGGGCCACCGAAAGAGACAATCAGTATGGAATCTACCGGAAGCTCCTCGAGCGGTGGCAAGGGAAACATCGGGCACGCGGGAGTAGCAGGGGTTGTAGACATAAACAATGCAGTCGACGTTAGGGGATCGGTTGGATGCCAACCATTATTACTGAATGCCAAGTGTCCGATAGTTTAGTCCGTGTTTTACTCGCGTTGCGTTGGGGGATTGTCCCGTTGGTCATTCTGTCAAGTTTGACTTTTATCTTGAACGGTTCGAGGCCATCACGCCTCAAACGCGTGCAGGAGTCAATGCGTTTGCGAGTCGGAATGCCATCTTTTGCGGGGTCGAAAGTGCTTGGGTTAAAACGCGACAGTTGCACCCGGCATGTGCGGCCTACCTTGGGACCTACGTTGCAACGTTTTCCGAGCAAAATAGCCGCGTGCTGAAGTAGCGTTCGGCTCGATCGCACAGGATTGTTACAACGACCGAGTCCTTGGGAAGGGAAGTTGCGTAACGCAATGCAGCTGCCATATTCGCCCCTGACGACGAACCGACCAACAATCCGAATTCACGATTTAGTCTGCGGGTCATTTCGATTGCCTCTGGACTGCTGACTTTGCAAGTGCCATCGATTTCCACACCACGTAAAAGAGGTGGCACAAACCCTCCAGCGATCCCTTCAATCCAGTGGCAACAAGCTTCCTCACCTGCCAACAATGCGGACTCGGAAGGTTCCATTGCGTAAACCTTGGTTTCTTTTCTCGCGTTCTTTAGTGATTTGCTGCAGCCAGCCAAAGTCCCGCCGGTTCCATACCCGGTTACAAACACATCGATTGGACCAGGCGCATCGCGAAGTATCTCAGGTCCAGTTTCATGCTCGTGATCGATTGCGTTCAGCGGGTTTTCAAACTGGCAAGGGAGAAAATAGTTGCTGTCGATGGCAGCCATTTGTCGGGTCATTTCGATACCTGCTTGGTAGCCCGGTTCATCGAACAAAATCAATTCAGCACCAAAATGCTTGATGATCATGCGCCGCTCGCCACTTGCCCGTTTGGACATCACGATTGCCACCTTATAGCCTCGCGCAGCCCCAACCATCGCAAAGGCAATCCCAGTATTGCCACTTGTGCATTCTAAAATAGTCGTATCCGCGTGCAGGAGTCCACGCTCCTCTGCATTCCAAATCACAGTTCGCGCAAGCCGATCCTTGATGCTGCCGCTCGGATTTAGGAATTCGCATTTCCCCCATACGGTTCGCTGTTCCGCCTCGAAATAGAGCGGAATGAGAGGTGTTTTCCCGATCAAACCCAGAAGCGCGTCACCACGTTTCGCTGTTCTATTTTCAGTGAGCATGCTGTTTGTAATGTTGTCTAAGAATATCCTTGCCATAGTCATTGCCATTGGGAGTGCGCACAACGGTATGTATATGTTCGCGCGATGGCTCATTGGAGCGAAAAGGTGCAACGCGTCGCTGATGGTCGAATTCGATCAAAATGACCGGACTATGTACTCGGTAGTAGTAGACACTCTCTGAGGATGCACCGCCAATCCATGCAAAAAAAGTGTTGTCCAAATGTTCGACAACTTCGGACATACGGACCTTGGAGTGCCCATCGCGCATGTTTCCAACATATTCTGAAATAAGTTCCAAAAGCAGTTGCCGTTGGGGCGCATGGAGTTTGGATCCTGGGATGCCAGCGAAGTCGAGCACCACGTTGTCTTTATAAGCTTCGGTCAAGTTGTTGTTGCCATCCTTCTTGTTCATCAAAATGGCAATGGTCTGTTGCTCGGCGCTCAGTGACGTAATCAACTTGAGCCCTTTATTTTGTTCGTCCTGCAAGACGATCGTACCCTTGAATTTCCCTCCCTTTGCTTCGATCGGTTCCGATCCCATAAAGACTGGACTCATTACGACTTGATCACCTAAAACAAAGTAGTTGATTACGGCATGATGTCCGTCTAACTGCCAACCCCAGGGTTCTTTTTCGGAAGGAGTTCCCATGACCGTGATCCAATAGAGCCATTCACCGTACTCTTGAAAGTTGTTGGCTAGCTCCGCTAGATTGCCATTTAGCTTCATAATGTCCTGTGTCTTTTGCAGTCCTTTGGCACTTAGGCTTTGGGCAAGCATGTCGAACGCGAGTTTGCGCTGTTCTTCCGACATCTCATGGAAGCCGACGCCTTGACGTTTTGGCGAATGACGATTGTCCCATTTTCGCCATTCCGAGTCATCGATAGGAAAGAGAGTGCGTCCTCGTTGTTCAGGACTTAAACCAGCAATGAAGGCTTCAGCCGATTTTCGTATCGGCTCCGTCGTGACACCCGTCGACTTGATTCGAAAGAGATTTGTTGCAGCCCCCTTGGAAGTCGTAATACCAACGAATGGTTCAGCGACATTGGGTTGGCCACCAGGCGGGCCACCTCCACGCGGCGGTTGTGAATAAAGGAACACGCTTGTGCAGACGACAAGAAAAGTGGCGATAACGAAGGTCATCAGGATTGGGATTTTGGAGATCACGATACACCTTGAGGATCAAGATTGAATACTTGCGTGCGAATGAAGGGAGCTTATCATACATTTCGCCCCACAAACACGCTAATCGCATCGGAGGTAGCTCCCGCTTCTAGTTCGTGTATGTACTGAGGCACTGGCTAGAAACCTATGAAACGGTCCGAAGGCCTATCCCATTTTCGATTTTGGAGCGAACCTTGAAAAAAAACCGAGGAACGAGCACGCCGACAGAGAATACAGTGGAAACTGCCGACACTGAAGAACTTATTGAGAAGCTCGCGAATTCGCCGTGCGCGAGCCGGCATATTCCTCTAAATCAATCGCTCGAAGAGTACTTACGAACAAGCGAATCCAAGGGAAACCCTCGTTATTCTGGCGATGCACTACCCCAGTCGTGAGGCAACGTGGGCCATACAATGCTCATGTTTAGCACAGCCGTATTCCTGCGCACAACCGATGCATGCCTTTCAAGCATCATTTGGTGGGGCAAGTTTCAGCCCTCCATGAAGACCATTCGATACTAACCGGTAATGCGAGAAAATCGAAACAAATGGCGAATGCTTGCATTGATTACCACCGGGTTCATCGTATCTAATGGATTAGGCGATTTTCGCCTGCTAAATTGTTTAACCAGTAAGTTGGGTAAATCATGAAGTTCTCACTGACTCGCAACGTTTCGTTTGCCATTGTTTTGTCACTAGCGCTTTCCGCAGGCACTGCCCAAGCGCAATTGGGACAAACGGGGGGGGCCACGGGATTTGGAGGAGTACAGGGAGGAACGACGGGGCTTGGCGGAACTTCGACGAATTTTAGCGGTGGTACAACCGGGCTTGGTGGTTCAACGGGGATTGGTGGAACAACAGGGCTTGGCGGCACGGGCGGAGTTGGTGGTGTTGGCGGCGTATCTACGAAATTGCCTGGCTCATTCGGTGGGCCTGGAGTAACCGGCGTTCCACTCATTGAACTGACAAAAACAAACCCCTCATCTGTTTTTTCGAACGGCCAATCTGTTTCGGGGGGCAGTGCGTTCGGAACCAACGCTTTAACAACTTCACCAACCGGTGGGCAGCAAGGTGGTAGTGCAATCGGAGGTTTGGGCCAAGGAGGGTTTGGTGGCAGAATCGGTGGATTGGGAGGAATTGGTGGACTTGGAGGTCTTGGAGGTTTGGGTGGGGCCAATAGTGCTGCGCAAGCGAAGAAGTTAATTCGCCCAGTCGTTAAACCAGACATCGAGGTTCAGCGTGAGACCCCGTCGGCAACCGCCAATATCGCCAAGGCGAGATTGGCACGAATGTCGCTTCCGAAGAAACTGCAAGGCGTCACGGCCACCGTCGAAGGAGCAACGGTCGTGCTACGCGGTCAGGTTGCTACCAATTCGGAAAAGGCGATGATGGAGCGCCTTGTGAAGCTTGAGCCTGGAATTGATTCTGTAAGGAATGAGGTGCGAGTCCTGACAGGTCCATCGGAGAGTATACCGGCATCACCAGTCCGTTGATATTCTGAGTTGACATCTTCGGTAGTGTAATGCTCTTGGGTACACCGAAACTGGCGACCGCGGGAGTGGAAGTAGCTGTGCTACCCAAGTGATTCGCGTTCGCAACCGAATTCAAAGCATCGGCTGGAGATTGATTATAGTTTGCCTGGATGTTTGCCGGAGCCTGATTGGAATAGGCAGGAAATCCGTTTGAGTTAGTCTGTGTGTCAACAGCATTCGAGCCTCGCATGAGGGAACTCGAGGGGACTTGAATGGTTGTTGTTCTTAAGCCGCTATTTTGGCTAGTCGGCGCTGACTTTCTTAGGTCAATCATTTGGTTGGGAGTTGCTGTCGGGATCATTGCGGAAGTCTGAAGGATAACTCCTTCGTTAGGATCCTCACCGCTACCTGGTAGGTTGAGACTTGCAGCCGTACCCCGTACCAATTTCCCATCTTTCGCGAGGAAGGTCGGGATCAACATCACCTTTTTGGCTGGTCCATACGCTTCATCCCACGGAATCCAAACGCTATAAGATGCTCCCAGATCGCCTTCGGTAAAATGGGTTGTTAGCTGCTCCGCCGTGAAACGAAATCGCTTCGTTGACTGGTTTAAATCTTCTGTAGGTTTTTGTTTGTTCGTGTCGTCGAATCCGTAGACGACCAAGTCACCATCAACTGGAATCGCTTGTGTCTTTTCGTTGTAGAAGTAGAAGCGTCCACCGAATCCACGTGTCGGAGATTTGCCGGGAAGTGTTAGAATGTCGTGCGACCAAGTCACCGTAACCGACTGCGGAGTTTGGTACTCTTTCTTCTTGAATGTGAACCAGCTCGCATCTTTTTTCTTTCTCTTATTACCGTTGGAATCAATCATGACGGTTTCGCAACCAACTAGTGAGATGGCGAAAGCAATTGCAAAGCACCCAAGAAGTTGTTTCTTGCAACGATTCAATGATTTGATTTTCATAATTACTACCGTTATCGATTGATTAAGTCTGCAGGCGCTAGCCACGTTGGAGATTCGTTGCGTGAACTGTCGCGGCTAGCGCCCGCGGCTCAAGGTTTCAAAAAAGTGAGCGATGAATCGAATTGGTCACGAGGCAATTTACCGTCCGTTGGCGACCCGAGCTGTGGGAGGCGAAATCGGCTTGTACGAAGCTGGTGCAACGTTGTATGACCCCTGTTGAGTGGATTGTTGGTAATTCGAGTTTTGAATGGGCGATGCAGTGTTTACCGTTGGCTGTCCTAACGTGTTGGACGACGATTCAAGCAGAGTCCTAGCCCCTTGTGAATTTGAGCGAACAGGTGTGCTGATCGGGTAGCTCTCCAGAACTTCGCTTCCTGAATTGCCGTTTATCGGCTCTGGCTCCCCCATCATCATTTCCCCAGTGGGCATTCTTGAACCTCTTTCAATAGTCGGTTCCACGTCTGGATAGATGACCGGAGAAGCTGCAGGGCCCCACAAACCATTACCTGTCGAAAGACCGACGTCTCCATGGATGTTCAAGATATCCGCCATGCACCAGCTCATTCGCGACGATTCCACACTCTTGATGGTTTGGATCTTCTCATCGTTATTGAAGTTGATCACTCTGGGCGTCATGACAACCAGTAGTTCGGTACGAGCTTCCGCTTGACTATCGAATCGAAACAGGGCTCCTGCAATGGGAATGTCAGCTAGCCATGGAATCCGTCGAGATCGGGTACTCCGCGTTTTGGTAATCAGACCTGAGAGCACCACGGTTTGACCATCGTATGCGGTAACGCGAGTCTGCGCTTCGGTCGTAAAGATGATGGGCGAAAGGATTGGATTTCCATTGGTATCTGTCCCAATTGGCACACCCGAGGCGGTAGGCCCTAGGCTGGAACGCTGAACAGCTACAATCATGTTGATCAATCCGTCTTGATTGGTCCGTGGCTGAATTTGCATGATGAGTCCGACGGGCGTGTCCACTACACTCTGCTGCGTCCCTTGCACGCCTAGTGTTGAGCCTTGAATTCGCGGCACACGTGATCCAACATTGACGTTAGCAACGTTGTTGTCGATGGTCATCAAGTGCGGCCTGGATAGGATTTGAACTCGGTTCGCATCTTGCAAGGCTCTGAAGAGCATGTTGACCGATTCACTACCCGCTGCCAAAACCAATCCGCCATAGCCGAGCGTGGCATTCGAACGTCCTAGGCCGAATCCAGATGTACCCATGCCGGCTACGTTCTGTGTGCGTCTCAGTTGGGCAGCAGGGGAGGTAACCGAAAGCGGATTCGCATTGACATTAAACGCTGGACTGCTCAGTGTCCCGCCGCTCGCACTGTTGCGATCAAACAGGAGGGAATCCTGAAGTCCAAACTCTGTCCCCAAGTCAAAATTATCCTCCAACGTGACTTCCGCAATCAAGATCTCAACCGAAATCATCGGCTGCTGACGATCCAAGCGTTCAATGATCTGGCGGACCATGGGCATGTAGCTCGGCACCGCACTCACAATCAAACTGTTCGTATTGGCTTCGGCTACAACAAACACTTCGCGTTCGATGCGTTCGATCGAACTGAAGAGCTGGCCGGTTGCCTGCTGACCACCTTGTCCTTGAACGCTGGTTTGAATGTTTTGCAGGGCAGTGCGTTGTTGTTGAATCAGGTTGGTAACAGCCGTCGCCACATCGGTTGCCGAACTGTTTCGCAACCAAATGACTTCGTTCAGTCGCGTTCGTGAACTTTCTTCGTCCAAACGCAGCAGTAAGACCTCAATCACATCGAGATCAGACTTCGAACCCGATGCTATGATTGAGTTCGTTCGCGTCTCGGTTGCGATGCGAAGAGGCACAAGTGAGCTTTCCGAGCCACCTGAAATCGCCGCTTGATTCTGAAGACCAAAGATACCGCCGAGGCCATTATTGGTCGTGTTTTGGTTTTGAGTGGTTGGCAATCCAAACGCTTGTTGCAGCGTTGTTGCCAAAGTGGTTGCGTCCCCGTTTTTCACTTCGAAGACTTTGATGCTGGCTTCGACCTTGGATGGAACGTCCAACTGTCTAATCAGTTCCCTGATGAGCGGCATGCTCTTGGCAGGGGCTCGCACTACAAGTGCATTGATCGTTGCACTACTGTTCACAACCACACCTGAAAGCAACCCCGAGTTGGTGCCCACAGACAAGCGAGTATTCGGAACGCTTGCCGATGTACCCGAATTCGCATTGCCCCCCTGCTGTTGTTGTTGGTTGTTTCCAGTCGTCGTCGGTGCCTGCGTTCCATTGATGGCAGAGCTCAATATGGGCTGCAATTCGGATGCAAGAGCGAACTTAAGAGGTATGATCTGGATTTCACTTTCTGCGGGACTAGAGTCCGTATCGATATCGGCAACAAGGCGAGCGACCTCGGCCAAGTCACGCGGCGATGCCTGTACGATCAGCGAGTTAGTTCGGTAGTCGGCGACCGCTTTTACTCGAGGCACAAGGCCCGTGCCCGTGGCCGTAGCCGCTGCGGCTCCTTGTCCACCTGTTGCAGCAGCTCCAAAAATCTTAACAATCGTGGCTTCCGCGTCGACAGCGGACGAGTTGACCAACTTGAAAACTCGCAACTGGCTGTTTGGATCGAGCGGTGTATCCAGTTTCTCGATAACCTGAAGGATACCTGTCATCGCTTCCCTGCGTCCGATCAGCAACAACACATTGGGAGTCCCTAATGCTGTGATTTCGATCTGTCCCTGCCGCGGAGTGTACACCTTGGTGTTCAAGTCTTTGAGGATGACTTCCAACGCCTGACCGTTTACGTGCTTGAGTTGAACCAGCTCGATTTCCGGTTGGGTTTCGTCGCTTTGCTTCTTGATCTGGTCGATCACCTGCTGGACTCTCGCGACGTCGCGTTTGCTACCTTTGATGATCACAAGCCCCATTTCCGGAACGAACGATATATCGACATCACCGATCAGGCCGCTGCCCGAAGTGATAGCGTCTGGAGACGCGACGATCGTAGCGCGATCATTCCCGCCTTGTCCTGCTTGAGCGGTTCCAATGGCTTCATCCTCCAGTCCCGGTTGCTGGCCAGGTTGTTGGTACGTAGCCATCTTTACAAGCTTGATTGCTCGCTCGATCCGTTCTGGTGTCGCCGGATTAAACGGAATGATCTGTGTCGGACGTTGTGGATCCGATTGCCCGACATCGATTGCAGCAACGACTTGTGTCCAACCCAATACGTTGGCTGGTGTACCCTGCAGACGCACTTCGTTGTTGCGACGATCGACTTGCATGATCTCTTGAACCGAGTCTTTCGACACCAGTTTAAGTTGCGCAAGTTCGCCGTTATTGCTGGCAGAAATGGTGAGCTTGGAACCTGCTAAGCGACCGACTGCGTCTTCGAGTTCTCTCCAAGTGATCTTCTGTAACTTGTATTGATTCTGCTGGATGGTTCGTGGAATGACATTTCCCCGAAGGTCCATGGCGATACTCCCAACCTGTCGCCGGGTCGCGTCGACAATCTGCGCGATCTGTCTTTGCGTTCCCTCGGGAGCCAGTACCATGAGCCGTCCCGTATTCGGCTCGTTGGTGACGCGAACCCGTTTGTCGGCCCCGAACTGAGCTTGGATTCTTGCACCCAACTCGCCCACTGTCTCCAACGGAACATCGTAGATCTGGATTTGTGCGTCCAGAGCCCCTTGTGCTGGCCTCTGCTGCTGTTGCTGTTGTTGAGGGTTGATCGTTGGGATTGCGGCAGGCAACATGAACGGTTGCGCTGGTGCGTTCGCCTGACTTGGTCCTTGCGGCCTAGCAAAAGCGTTCACACCGTCGCGAGGTGATGTTGGCTGGTTGGTATTGAATTGCGGTGAGACTTGGGCCAGTAGGTCTGCCGAAGTAATCCAGGGCGAAACGGCCAGAATCGCCATTCGGAACATGTGACGGCTAGCGCCAGGACAGGTTTTACGAGTATTCACAAGCCAATTCCCTTGTTCAGTTCCCGGACTGTCGAAATGACACGAGCCCGCATTCATCGTTGTAATCGGAGCTTTCGTCATAGGCACTACAGTCAAAATTCCTTTCCGAGACGTTAAACTCTCTCTTTTGCAGTTTTAGGGTCGTAAAAACTGGCTACAGCCTTTTTCGCGGGAAAAGTACAGCGTTCTGTCGCTATCCGGGTTCAACATCCTGGCACTTCGAATCGCGGGTTCAACATCAACGTATTCCGCAATTCTCGGACCTCCGTTTCCACTAGTCATTTTGCCTATTTAAGCCATAATCTCGCGGTTTCCAGATCTTTCGAAATCTCTAGACTGCACCGATCGAGGAAACACAAACAATGGACGACAAGCTCGCTTATCAAGGAATCACCTTTGACGATGTCCTTCTCGAGCCCCGATACAGTGAGGTTCTTCCCTCGCAGGTCGATGTGAGTTCCCAGTTGACAGCCAAAATCCGATTGTCGGTTCCTTTGCTTTCCTCGCCGATGGATACGGTCACGGAAAGTCAAATGGCCATAGCGCTTGCGAAAGTAGGTGGACTGGGCGTTATCCACAAGAATATGAATATAGAGGCTCAAGCAGAAGAAGTTACCAAAGTAAAACGCTCGGCGAATGGGATCATTCCCGATCCCGTTACCCTCGTCCCCACGGACAGTATTGCAACCGCGCAAGACATGATGCGCAAACAAAATGTGTCCGGTGTTCCCATCGTTGAAAAGGACGGGAGGTTGGCAGGCATTCTCACTCGGCGAGATCTTCGTTTTCTGGAGTCCTCCGATTTGCCAATTTCCTCGGTTATGACGAAAGCGAATTTGGTTACGGCACAGGGGAATGTAACGCTTGCGGAAGCTGAGCGGATTTTAACGGATAAAAAGGTGGAGAAACTTTTACTGGTTGACGATGAATACAAACTAACAGGGTTGATCACGATCAAAGACATCGACATGATCCGAAGTTTTCCGAATGCTTGCAAAGACGAGCTAGGGAGATTGAGAGTTGGTGCCGCGATCGGGATGTTCGATTTCGAACGAGCTGAACAACTGATCGCACGCGGTGTTGACGTACTCATCGTCGACAGTGCACACGGTCACTCAGCCAACGTGATTGAAACGGTCAAGCAGGTTAAGCGACAGTGGTCGATCGACGTCATCGCTGGAAACGTAGCAACGTTTGAAGGCGGACGCGATTTG
>JANMGH010000201.1:0-3852 GCA_031374515.1 Pirellula sp.
TCGCTGATACTGAACTGACTGACGTGGGACAAAGAACCTACAGGATATGCGAACTCTAACTTCTTTCGACTCGGACCGTAGACTGAAAATCCATCCCCTTTGAGTGAACCATGCAACTCGTTGACCGCGCGTCCAAACGCTTGAATCGAGGAAGCAACGCCGAATACCGAATCGCCATTTGCGGAAAACCTTGTTCGATTCACGAGAATCTTGAGCTGCTCAGGAATTGTCTGTACCACTTTTCCAGTGGCTACATCCATGACTCGCGTCTCTTTACCTTCAGTGATTGCAACGAACTCACCGCCGGGCAGAATCGCGCCAACGGAATCGGGTTCGCCATATCTGAAATTTTCGAAGCGACGAATTACGTTGGCTTGGGTCAGGTACCGATACCAATAATTCCATTCAAAACCTCGCAAGTCTTCGTCGCCATGGATTGGCAACTGATTCATCAGGATCTCACGCATGCGTGGCAAGTTTCCGTTTTGCGATTCAAGCCGAACAAGGTTCATTTCGGACGCGTAGATGGATCGTCTTTGTTCCTTGGTTAGTTTTTCTAGCTCGGCACTCCGCGTTACGGCTTCTTTTTGCAAACGTTGAGCTTCATCGCGTTGCAGTTCGGCCTGAGCCCGTTGTTCCGTCTCTGCAGAACGCGCTTCGGATTCGGCTGCAAGCGCTTTGGACTCGGCTGATTGGGCCTCGATCGCCTTTTGCTCGTTTTCAGTGGCTCGCTTTTGCTCCTCTCTTGCATTCGCTTCCGCTTGGAGAGCAATGCGTTCAGCTTGGCTGGCTCGTATCGCTTGCCAAGCGCTGCCTGCGGCACCGAGCACCAAAAGGATCGCAAATGAAGCAGTTGTGAGAATCGCGGCACGGTTTTTTCGATAGAGTTTTTTTAGCTTGTAAGCCGTGCTCGGGGGACACGCTTCGACCGCTTCATCGTTGAGAAATCTCTCGATATCGCGAGCCAAGCCATTCGCCGTTTCGTACCGACCCGTTCGATCCTTTTCTAGCGCCTTCATGACTATCCAGTCGAGATCGCCACGCATGCTGCGACCAAGTTTGTCGGGATCGAGATTACGCTGCGCGGCGATGTTGGGAAGCTGAGCACTGGAGCTGACGCGCGTACTGGGCTTGGGTGGCTCGACCTCTTTGATGAGTCGAAGTATCTCGCCAAAGGCTGCTTCCTTGAACTGTGCTTTCTCTAGCGGCGTCGACCCGGTCAACAGTTCGTAGAGCATGACTCCCAGAGAATAAACATCCGAGCGTGTATCGACATCCAGGTTGTTGTGTTCGGCCTGTTCTGGGCTCATGTAGAGTGGGGTACCGATCATCAAACCAAAACCGGTATGAACGGTTTGCTCGGTCAACGGTTGGTGCATGGCTTTTGCCAAGCCAAAGTCGATCACTTTGGGTACCGGTTTGCCATCGTAAAGGCAAATCAAGACATTCGAAGGCTTGAGGTCTCGATGGATGATCCCTTTCTGATGCGCATGTTGAACCGCTTGGCAGATCGGCACGAATAGTTTTAGTCGCTCTTCCACCGACAACCGCATCGAATCGCAATACCCGGTTAGCGGCATCCCTTTAACAAGTTCCATGGCAAAGAAGGGTCGTCCCTGGTCGGTGACTCCACCATCAAACACTTTGGCAATGTTGGGGTGATCCATGAGAGCCAACGCTTGACGTTCGGCGTCAAAACGGGCAAGCACCTGTTTGGAATCCATGCCTGGTTTGACCAGTTTCAACGCTACCTTGCGGCGGACGGGCTGCGTTTGTTCGGCAACCCATACCGTCCCCATGCCTCCTTCGCCGATGGCCTCCAGCAGCTTGTAACGGCCGGCGATCGTATTTCCCGGTTGATGTCGGCTCGCATTGTCCAATAGAGGGTGAGCCTGTGCCTGTGTCGGCTGGTCGAGAAAGCCTTTGCTGCCATCAAAGGCGATCAAAAGGTTGGCGACGCGTTCGTAGAGTTTGGCATCACCGCCACACTGCTCGGTGATGAACTTCTCGCGTTCGGTTGGATCTGCGATTTCGATGGCACGTGTGAACAAGGCCTGGATTGCTTGCGGGTCGATAGTCATTTTTTGGCTCGATTCGATGGAACGCGGTTGGCTTTATCCATCCATGCGCCGCGGCGCTCGTCGCTGGCGGAATTATTTTTAAAAAAGAATGAAACTGCTCGCCTTTCCTTTTTTTTCGCGAGCTTCGCGCCAATGTAGAACGATTGTCCTCAATCGTTAGCATGCCAAGATGTGCTTAGCATAAACGAGTATCAAGCAATTGACGACAATTGCTCTAAGTTAAGCATCTAACTCGACCTTCAACCAAGCTTGTGCATAAGCCCATTTGACACGCACTTCGTGAACGCTTAGTCCAAGCATCTCAGCAATGGCATCCCGGCCCACACCTGCAAAGAACTTCAATTGAACGATCTCGGCTGCGATGGAATCTTCGGCCTGTAAACGGGACAGAGCGTCATCTAGCAGAATTAGCTCTCGGTCGCTAGGAGCCGTCGTAATTTCCGGGAGTTCTACCCGTTCCAACTCGCCGCCGTGTTTGACACGAGCCTTGCGACGGGCCTGCTCGACCAGAATCCTACGCATCGCTTGGGCGGCGGCTCCGAAGAAATAGCGGCGATTGGTTAGATTCTGCGAATTGGACCCATCCACCAATCGCAGGTACGCTTCGTGAACAGGAGCGGTGGCCTGTAATGAGTGCCCAGGCTTTTCATGGCGAAGCTGCGCGGCCGCCAATTGCCTCAGCTCACTGTAAACACATGGCAACAATTCGTCTAAAGCGAAACGATCGCCCGATTCAACTCTTTCAAGGATTTGAGTCAATTCCGACATGCGGTTACTCTGGATGGACAAATCGTGCCGTGACAATTCAGGGCGCGTAGATTCTGAGAGTATCATCTTAGCGGGTCCATGGAGTACTTTGCAGCAACCAAGTGGCCATTTCTTTCTCGGTGCGGGACAGTAAAGGATTGGCGACCTGACTGGCGTGGCTGGGTTGCTTGCTCGCGACGAATCGAGCTTCTTCTGTTTGCGAAAGCTCTTGTACAAGCCACGAAACCGTATTGCCAATCTGTCTGTACGGTCCGAGTTGACTGGATACTTCAGCCCCAGCAACGGCGAATTCAAAACCATCTAGGACAAAATCGTGATTGACTTCTAGATCGCCATCAGGGGATACGGTTGGTGCCACAGTCAGCGGTTGTGAATCCGCGGATAGGAATGCGTTATGCCCCATTTGGAACGGCAAAGTTAATAGAGGTTTGGCGCTAACAGATACCATCATACCACTTTTCTTCACGCGCAACGACATTGCTTGGCTCGTTGCCAGCGCGAATCCAAGCATGGCCACACCACCCACCGCAGCTATCACGACCGAAACTCGCCATTGCCGAACTATCAATCCAACACCGTTAGACCAGGAAACGCACTTGCTTTGGTTGGTTGCATTCATCATTAGATCCTCAAAAAAAGGGCTGCGTATTTTCTTACACCCATCCATGCGACGCAGCGATGAGAACTGGCGCGCTGAAAAACAAATTTCACAAAAAAATCGCCAGCCGGGGCGCGGTACCCAAGCAAAGAGATCGTCCGACTTGTTTCTGCGAATCGCCTCTACATTTCCTAGCTTGCCTGCCGCAATAACGTGTTCGACTCGTTCATTAATCGATGTGTGGGGACTCGATTCTGGAAGTGGAGCCATACCGGCTGCGACGGGATTGAGATCGATGTATGCAGCCACGGTTAACAAGGATTCTTCATCAAGAATCGCAATGGATTTGAAGCGTGCCTCGAAGAAAGTCCCTTTGCAATTGTCTTGCTTGTTCGCCAACCGAGA
>JANMGH010000033.1:0-14192 GCA_031374515.1 Pirellula sp.
TTTGATCTCGATTCGACGACGAATACAATCACTTACAGTTTGACAAGCAACCCTGGCGGATTATTCCAAATCGATGTCAATACGGGTGTTGTAACAACGGCTGCTGCGATCAATCGAGAAACGGTGGGAGCAAGCCGTTCGATTACCGTGCAAGCGGCTTCGAGCGATGGTTCGACAGCGACACAGGTCTTTAATATTGCGATCAACGATCTCGATGAGTTTGATGTCACGACACCCACCGACACCGATGCAGCCACCAACCAGGTGAACGAAAACGTTGCCATCGGTACAACGGTCGGGCTAACGGCCAATGCTTTCGATCTAGACTCGACAACCAACACGATTACCTATAGTCTCACAAGCAATCCTGGCGGCCTGTTCCAGATCGATGTCAATACGGGTATTGTAACGACTGCTGCCGCGATCGATCGAGAAGTAGTCGGTTCGACCCGCTCGATCATAGTCCAAGCGGCATCGTCTGACGGTTCGACGGCCACACAGACTTTCAACATTGCGATCAACGACCTTGATGAATTCGACGTCACGACGCCAACCGATACCGATAGTTCCTTGAATTTTGTCGGCGAGAACGCTTCGAATGGTACGGTCGTCGGTATTACCGCATTTGCAAGCGATGGGGATGCGACCTCCAACGGGATAGTCTATTCGCTTGATGATGATGCAGGTGGTCGCTTTGCGATCCACTCGACTACTGGCGTCGTCACTGTCGCAGATGGCTCCCTGCTCAATTACGAGGCGGACATTTTTCATACGATTCGCGTAAAGGCTGTGTCTGCAGACAACTCGGAATCGTTTGCGAACTTCACTATCAACCTTTCCGATGTCAACGAGACTGCGGTCACCCCAATTGGGGACATCGACGTCGGCACCAATGGTGTGCTCGAGAACGCCAGTATCGGATCGACGGTTGGGGTCACCGCGTTTGCCGACGACCTAGATGCCACGGATTCGGTTTCATACGCCTTGGACAGTAGCTTAGGTGGTTTGTTTGCAATTGATAGTTCCACTGGGGTTATTAGGGTGGCTGGAGTAATCGATCGCGAGACGGCATCTAGCTACACGGTAACCGTCAAAGCGACCAGCACCGACGGCAGTGAGTCATTCGAGACCTTCCTTATCAACGTTTACGACCAAGATGAGTTCGACCTGGGACCCGTAACGGATCTTTCACACTCAAACAATCAAGTAGCCGAAAATTCGGTTGCAGGCATGGTCGTGGGCTATCAAGCGTCCGCAATAGATACCGACGCAACCACCAATAGCGTTCGCTATACGCTGGATGATAATGCCAACGGCCGTTTTGCAATCGATGCGGCGACCGGAATTGTGACTGTAGCGAATGGTACTCAGTTGGACTTCGAGTCGAGCGCTAGCCACAGCATCATCGTGCGAGCTACAAGCGATGACAATTCATTCTCGGTTTCTACAGTTGCTATTGCGATCGTCAATGTTGCCGAACGACCAAGTGGAGTCGGCGAGAGTTATTCCACCAGCTACATCGGCGTCTTGAGGGTCATCGCCGCGGGGGTTCTAGCCAACGACCTCGATCCGGACGGCGACGTTCTGATGGTTCAATTGCTTCAGGGGCCGGCAAACGGCGTGCTTTCGATTGCCAGCGATGGGGCATTTGACTACACACCGCAAGTAGGTTTCATCGGCCAAATCTCCTTCGTTTACCAAGCGTTCGACGGTGCGCTGGCATCGGACCCAATCCTGGTCACTATCAACGTCCTTTTGCCCATCAACATTCCGGGAGGTGGATCGGGAAGTTCCGGATCGGGAAGTTCCGGTTCGGGAAGTTCTGGATCGGGAAGTTCTGGTTCCGCGACGAGCGGAAGTGGTGGCTCGACTTCCGATAACCAAGATAATGGCGGAAACACGGACCCCAGCGTCGTTGCGGAAACACCGCTAATACTTGCTGGACTAACTCCGGAGAGTATCGCGAAGTCCAATGTCGCGATCATCGGAGTCGACCAGGTAGGTGACTTAAGTCACAAGGGAGACGAAGGATTCTTTGGACCAACGGACGTAAGAGAAACTCGGCGGATTGGCGAACTCAGCGCGTCGCTTTCGCATCGAGTAATGCGGAATTATAGCGATCACTGGTCTTGGAGTCGAACTTACGACACGGCAGATGGATTGCGTAGCCGCGAGGAGTCTGGTATCTCAGGCGTAATCCCAAGAGAAGCGAAGGAAGGCGGCGGCACCAGTTCGGAGCAATCCGCCATTTCTCTCACCATAGGAACGGTTGTAACCAGCGTCATAGGAACTGGAGCAGTACTTTGGGTAGTTCAAGCGACCCAGCTGGCCGCGACCCTCGTAACAGCAGCTGTACCGACTTGGGTGAATATCGACATTGCATCCACCTTGAACAATCTTGCTAAGGAGAAGAGCGTTGCCGATGAGACAAGTGCGAAGATCTTTGAGTCGGTAAGCACAAAGCAATAGCGGCGCGGCTCGGGTGAAACGATAGTTCGGACTTGCCACTGGTCGTAACGAATCAAAGTCAGTCTGAGACTAATTGTTACAACCTGCTTATTCGGTGGAGAAGCTTTCAATTATCCTAGTTTCCGTAGTCGGACTATTTTGCACATCCTGGAGACAGACGTAAGCTTCCTGTTGTTATGGAGTGGTGAGCAAGCATCAGTTCCAATTGCATGGATTTGCGACCTAAGGAAACTTAGTGCATTAAATGGACTACAATCTTTTTCAGCGACTGAACAACCTTTACGGTGCAGTTCTCAATTCTTCCTGGCTGTGCAATGCCGCTGCAATTGTCAAGTCGTTTACTTCTTTGGAAGTACCTAAGGATCCCAACAAGCCTGATATAGTTGAACTTGAGAGACGTGTTCTCTTTAGCGCCACCCCTCTCTTTTCAGCCGGATCGGGGGATTTGGTAGAACCGTTGGGGCAATTTGAATGCCCCGATCACATTCCCCAAGAAGACTGGGACTCGCTTTTGTTGGAAGCAGCTCCCAACATCAACTCGGCGACTCTTGATCGACTTGTAGAGAGTATCAAGTCGGCTCGTGGCATGGACACTTCTTCGCAGGAAGCATCTGGAGTCGATTCGGACGCACTCCGAGTACAACAGGACGTATCGGACCCCGTAGATCTCGACGACAATACTGCCCTTCAATTCGAAAGCGGCTTGGACAGACTCGAAGAGTTGTTGTCCGAGGCAACGGATACCGGCTCGATCAACACCGGCGTGATCGATACCGGCGTGTTTGGCATTTCAGATCTGTTTTCGTCAACGGATCTCGCATTCGAAATACCACAAGAAGAGTTGGGACAACTCTACAACAGCGATGCGGGCGAGACTGAGCAGAATTCACTTTCTGGAGGTTTCACAGATCATGTTGCTAGCCTGGATGACGAATCAATTATCCGAAATGACGCTTTCACATCGCAGGCAAGCAGCCTGCAACAAGAGATCGCCTTTGTCCAAGCAGGCCTTTACGATTCCGATGTACTCATCGCAGACCTTCAGCTCAACGCCCTAGCCACCGGTCGCGATCTGGTCATCGTCCTTCTCAACGGGACCGAGAACGGCTTCGATCAGATCAACGCAGCCCTTTCGCAATATACCGAGCTGGGTGCCATTCATATCGTATCGCACGGTAGCGACGGATTGATTCAGCTGGGCGGTTCATGGCTGACTGCCAACAATGTCGTAGAACACCTTGCTGACCTCAAACAATGGGGTATGGCACTAAGCGAAACGGGTGACATTCTGATCTACGGTTGCGATGTAGCCGCTGGTCCAGAGGGCCAAGCCCTCATCGACAGCGTCGCTCGTTTAACCAACGCCGATGTTGCCGCCTCCACCAACAAGACCGGTGATCTATCGCGTGGTGGCGATTGGAGCTTGGAGTATGTAGCGGGTTCAACCAATGTAGAACGGTTGTCCTCAACCGTTCATATACCACCAAACAGCCAAACAGTTGAGGACAACAGTTCTACTATCGAGACCCAAATCGCCTTCGGTCTCCATTTCCAAGAATCCTACGGCGGCCTACTGGCTACCTACACGGTCACCAATACCAACGACAGCGGTGCTGGCTCGTTCCGGCAAGCCATCATTGACGCCAATTCGAATGCCGGTGCCGATACGATCACGTTCAATATAAGCTCCGGTTACCAAACAATTAACCTGACAAGCCTCCTTCCGCAAATCACGGGCACCGTCACCATCGATGCGACGACTCAGACAGGCTACGCCGGGGCACCGCTCATCGAAATCAACGGCGCGGGCTTTGCCGTCGCCAGCGAGTACGGTTTGGATTTAGGCGAAAACGCAGACAACTCCGTCATTCGCGGGCTAGTCATCAATCGCTTTGCAAACAACGGCATCTATCTCAATGGAGCCGACAACGTCACGATCGCGGGAAACTACATCGGTACCAACTCAACCGGGACCTCGGCTCAAGGGAATGCGGTGGGGATCTACATTGAGACCACGTCCACCGGCAACACGATTGGTGGCACGACGGCAGCGGATCGCAATATCATCAGCGGAAACACGTCTAACAACATGACCATCGCGGGTAGCACCAACGCGGTTTACGGAAATTACATTGGTACCAACGCATCCGGAACAACTGGCATTGGGGGGCAATCGGGAAGCACAATCCTTGTCAGCGGAGGTACCGGAAACCTGATCGGAGGATTGAGTGCTGGGCAAGGAAACGTGATCACGAGCGGTGGAAATGCGGGCGTGAACCTCAGTGGAGGTAGCAACCACAACGTGTCCGGCAACATCATCGGTATGTCAGCCGACGCCTCGACCACTATCGCCAATACCAATGATGGGATTATTGTTGCTACAGCTTCGACCGGTAACGTATTCTCACGGAACCGAATTTCAGGGAACGGTGGCTTGGGGATCGACTTGGCCGACAACGGCGTGACGGCAAACGACACGGGTGATGCGGATACTGGCGCCAACAATCTGCAGAACTTTGCGGTCATCAATAACGTCGTCGTAGACGATCCTTATACGATTCGCGTGTCGGGCTCCCTCAATAGTGCCGCGAATACAAACTACCGCGTTGAGTTTTTCTCAAACGTTACCGGTGACTCCTCTGGTTATGGAGAAGGCCAAACCTACGTCGGGTTCATCAACGTCCTGACGAATGGTTCCGGAGACGCAACGTTTAGCACGACGCTTTCGGGCAGCTTCACGGCGAACGGCTTTCTGTCGTCGACGACGACCCGCTTAACGGCTGGATTGGTAGCGGTTGAAACCTCGGAGTTCTCTGCCAACGTGGAAATTCGCCCCGACATCGGACTATGGTTATCATCGGAAACGAACGCGACGACGTCGTCTGGATTTGGCTATAACGATGCGCAAATCGCTAGGATAACAGCGCCGACTCTCGCGCTGGGAACCGGCACTACAGCAGGTAGTTTTTCGCAGGCTTTTGACCTCGACAGTTTCGCCAGCGATGGCAATGCAGACATCGATGGCCTTCATTGGGTAAACACGACAGTCACGATCGGTACAGGTACCACTTTCACAGTGCAGCGAGGCGATATCCTATTGTCAACGTCTGCAAATGAAACGCTTGGTGGGGTGTCGGTATTGAGTCAAGATATTGTGGTCTTTCGTCCAACCACCGTCGGCGACTACTCCTCAGGGACGTTTACCGTCCTTCTGCGTGGACCCGGCGGAACCGGAAACAACGTACGTGATTTCGCGCTGGTCGAAACCCAGATGTCCGTTGGCGGGGCGACGCTAAACGCGGGCGACTTTCTGTTCCTGTTAACAAGCGCCACTTACGAAAAAGATATTCAACGCTATCAGACCACCAATACCGGTACTTCGACGACCGGTACCATGTCGTTGTTTGTCGATGGCAGTCAGTCCGGGATAGGTATCGGTCAGCCAATCTACTCGCTTGAATTGGTACAGCAGAACACGACACTCGGTGGAGTCAGCCTGACTCAAGGACAGTTGATAATGAGACTGAACGGTTCGGATACCGTTGGCACGAACAACCAATCCTATACAGCCTTCGATTTGTTCACACTGACGCTAACGGGTACCGGGGCCAGTTCCAGTGGAAGTGCAGCGATGTTTTTTCGAGGAGCCGATGTAGGGATTTCGGTTAACGGTGAGGGGGTGGATGCATTAACTTTTGCCGATGTCTACAACAGCGCTCCGACTCTGAATAATGCGATATCGCCAACCTTGAATGCGATTCTCGAAGACGCAGGTGCCCCGTCAGGTGCCGTCGGGACATTGATTTCCAATTTGGTGGATTTCTCGCTGGTCAACGGTGGGAACGACAATGTCTACGATCGAAACTGGGGAGCTCAACTAGGCATCGCGATCACGGCCGCGAATACCACCAACGGGACATGGTGGTTCTGTATCAACAACGGTACCAATTGGACGGCGCTGGGAAGCGTTAGTGATGCGTCGGCTCGGCTATTAGCTGCGGACGCCAACACTCGAGTTTACTTCCAAGCAAATGCCAACTTCAACGGAACGATTGCTGATGCGATTACATTTCGCGCCTGGGATCAAGCCACCGGCACCAACGGAACACTCGTCAGTACTTCGACCAATGGCGGCTTCACGGCTTTTAGTACCGCCACAGAAAGCGTTGCGCTGACAGTAACTGCCGTTAATGACGCGCCGGTTGCTTCGGGCACCGCGACCCTAGCGGCCATCAACGAAGATACAGCGGCTCCAACGGGCGCTACGATTAGTTCCCTGTTCGCAGGCAACTTCTCCGACTCGACCGATCAGGTCACCGGTGGCTCAAGTGCCAATACGCTCAACGGTATCGCCATCAGCAGCTATACCGTCGATGCGACCAAAGGAAACTGGCAGTACTCGACCAACTCGGGATCGACTTGGAATACCCTTTCGAGCGCTACGACCACAACAGCCATCACGCTCAACGCTGCGGACATGTTGCGGTTCGTACCGACTGCCAACTACAACGGCTCAGCAACCACGTTGAGCGTCAACTTGATGGAAACCGGTCAAACCATAACCAGCGGTGCAACGCTTAACTTGATGGGCGCCACCGGTGGTACGACTCGCATCACCACGGCGACGGTAGTCTTGAGCGAAACGATCACGGCAGTCAATGATGCGCCAGTCGCTTCGGGTTCGGCCACACTGGCAGCGATCAACGAAGACACAGCTGCTCCGACTGGCGCTACGATCAGTTCGTTGTTCACTGGCAACTTCTCCGACTCAACCGATCAAGTAACCGGTGGCTCGAGTGCCAATACGCTCAACGGAATTGCCATCAGCAGCTACACGGTCGATGCCACCAAGGGTAACTGGCAGTATTCAACCAACGGCGGTTCAACTTGGAACACGCTTTCGAGCGCCACCACCACAACGGCCATCACGCTCAATGCAGCGGACATGTTACGTTTCGTGCCGACTGCCGACTACAACGGCGCTGCCACAACCTTGACTGCCAACTTGATCGAGACTGGTCAAACCATCACTAGCGGTGCGACGCTTAACTTGACCGGGGCTACCGGCGGTACGACTCGCATCTCGACCGCGACCGTTGTCTTGAGCGAAACCATCACGGCAGTCAACGACGCACCGGTGACCTCGACCTCCGGCGGTACGACGGCCTATACGGAAAACGCGTCACCGATAGTTGTCGATGCAACGCTAACGATCGGCGACGTTGATTCGCCGAACTTCAATGGAGGCGCATTAACTGTCTCTGTCTCAGCAAATGGAACTAGCAACGATCGACTTATGATCGTACCCAGCGGCGCGGTAACGGTGGTCGGTACCGGCGTGTACTACAGCGGAACACAAGTTGGCACCATGAGCGGCGGTATGGGCACGACGCCTCTGGTGATCGCGTTCAATGCCAACAGCACTCCCTCAATCGCTCAAGTTGTCGGACGCCAAGTGAACTATTTCAATATCTCCGACAATCCGTCGACTGCCAATCGAACGCTTGAGTTTGTAATGACCGACGGCAGCGGCGGCACCAGCAATACCTCCCAAAAACTCGTCTCTGTCGCTGCCGTCGCTGACGCACCCATCGCGGTTGAGGATCGTTACGGGCTTCAGTTCGATGGCGTCGATGACTATGTCAATCTGGGCAGCAATTCGAGCCTGGCCGTAACGACTAGTTTAACCACGGAGACCTGGGTGAGGCCGACGGCCTATCCGGCCGCTTCGGGAATTATCCTCAACAAAGAAGGCGAGTATGAAGTTGGTCTCGACTCCGCTGGCAAACTGCGCTGGGCTTTTACGAATTCGAATCCGGGATGGGCCTGGCATGATACGGGCTATACGCTGGCCCTCAATCAATGGGCCCACATCGCGGTCACCTACAGTAATGGTGTTGTGACTACTTACGTAAATGGTACGTTGGTTGAAACCTACTACGGATCAGGTGCCATTGGCGACTCCTACACAGGATTGAATGACCTCCGCATTGGTGGACGTAGCAACAGTCCGAGTGGTCAATACTTTACTGGCGATATCGATGAAGTCCGAGTCTGGAATGTTGTCAGAACACAGGCCCAAATCCAGACCAACATAGCGCAATCGTTAGTCGGTAACGAAAGTGGACTTGTGGGCTACTGGCGATTCAACGAAGGCACAGGAACAACGACCGCGGACTTAACATCGAACGCAAATACGGGGACGCTCGTCGATGGAGGTGCCGGAACGGCAGGCCCGCAATGGACCGGCTACTCAAGCAATCAAAATACAACCTTGAGTATCCTCGCTGCCACAGGCGTTTTGAGTAACGATGTCGATGGTGAATCGAACAGTTTGACCGTTACCCAAGTTAATGGAAGTGGTGCGAACGTAGGGTCTGCTTACGTATTGCCGTCCGGAGCTCTGTTGACGATGACGACGACCGGGTCGTTCACCTACAACCCAAACGCCGCATTCAACTATCTGGCACTAGGCCAAAAAACTACGGATAGTTTTACGTATCAAGTAAGCGATGGGACCGGAAACTCTGGCACCGCAACCGCTTACATAACAGTAACCGGTCTCAACGATGCGCCGACCGCGGTGTTAGACACGGCCACAGCAGTCGAAGCGGGCGGAACCGCTAACGGTACCGCCGGAACGAATCCAACCGGAAACGTTTTAACCAACGACACCGACGTCGATGCAGGCGATACGAAAACGGTTACTGGTGTCCTAGCTGGCGTCCAGGCTTCAGCCGCCGTCAACGTGGGTTCCGCCGTCACCGGTTCCTTCGGCTCGATCAATATCGCTGCCAATGGAGCTTACACTTACACCGTCGATAACAGCAACGCATCCGTTCAGTCCCTTCGAACCTCTTCCAACACACTTACGGACGTCTTCACTTACACCATGCGCGACACGGCTGGACTGACCAGTACGACGCAAATCACGGTCACGATCCAAGGCGCCAACGACGCACCGACGAGCATCGCACTTGCAGCCGCTTCACCAACGAACTTGATCGTCAATGGTAGCTTCGAAACCAACAATGGCACAGCAAACAACTCGTCCTCGGGGTCCGGTGTCACCGTCTCGGGCTGGACAGCCATCGGCGGAGAAGGTTTCGAAGTTTGGAACAATTTCAACTCGGGTGGCCCCGCCAGCGCGAGCGATGGAATCTCGCGACTCGAGTTAGACGTTACCGGCGCAGCCGTGAATGGGATTTCCCAGAACATCTCGACAACTTTGAATCAGGCTTACATTGTGAGTTTTGATTTCTCTGGGCGACTGGGCAATACTGATGTGATGAACGTCTTCTGGCGAGGCATGCAGATCGGCACCGTCACGCAGACTAATGTCGCATGGCAGACTTATACGTTTGTCGTCACTGGATCGGGCGGCAGCGACGAATTGCGCTTCATGGAATCGTCGTCGCAGAATGACGGTGTCGGTGCTCTGCTCGATAACGTCCGCATGTTTGCCGACGTGAGCACAACGGTGAGCATCGCCGAGAACAGTGCCAACGGAACAGCAATTGGAACCGCTGCGGCCTTCGATATCGACAACGGCTCGGGCGATACGGTGACCTATAGCTTGACCGATACCGCAGGCGGACGATTTGCGATTAACAGCTCCACGGGCCAAGTGACGGTGGCTAACGGAAGCCTGTTAGACTTCGAGTCGGCGACTTCCCATAACATTACCGTTCGCGCAACCGATGCCGGTGGCCTATTCCGCGACTCGGTGATGACGGTCAACCTGACGAATGTCAACGAAGCGCCGGTGCTAGACAACACTGGGAACATGACCTTCACCTCGATCACGGAAGACCAGACCAGCAGCGGCGGCAACACCATCGCCTCGATTATCCTCAGCGCCGGTGGAGATCGAATCACGGATGTCGACGCGAGCGCAGTCGAAGGCGTGGCGATAACTGCCCTCACCAATGGCAACGGGTCATGGGAATACTCGATCAATAGCGGAAGCAGTTGGACCTCAGTCGGCGCGGTTTCGAATACGTCCGCTTTGCTCCTTCGCAGCACCGATTTGCTTCGCTTTGTTCCGAATGCTCAAAACGCGACCGCCGGAGACGTGACTTTTCGAGCTTGGGATCAAACCTCAGGAACATTTGGAACCAAAGTCGACGTGTCGACCAACGGCGGAGCAACTCCCTTCAGCACCGCAACCGAAGTCGCCTCGATCACGGTTACTACCGTCAACGATGCACCGACGATCACCAATGCTTACACGCACTCCCTGGCCACAACCAACGAGAACACGATTTCGTCTGGGACGCTGACATCAGCGATTCTGACCGGTTCCACTTGGGCCGATGTCGATACAAGCCCGTCCAGCGGATTAGCGATCACTTCAGTCACCGGCAATGGAACTTGGCAGTATTCGACTGACGGAACGACTTGGACCAGCTTCGGTGCAGTTTCGGCGACAAATGCGTTGCTGATCACGTCGACTTCGCAAGTTCGCTACATCCCCGATAACAACAACGGTGAAACGGCGACATTCGGTTACAAAGCCTGGGATCAGACTAGCGGCACCGCATCGGTTAACGGAACACCGGGTTACGCAACGACCGCATCCAGCGGCGGAACGACTGCCTTTTCAACGAACTCAGCGATGGCTCAGATTGTCGTTTCGAGCGTCAACGATGCGCCGACGATCACCAATGCTTACACGCATACACTGGCCACAACCAACGAGAACACGACTTCGTCTGGAACGTTGGCATCAGCGATTCTGACCGGTTCCACTTGGTCCGATGTCGATACGAGTCCGTCCAGCGGTTTAGCGATTACATCGGTAACTGGCAATGGAACTTGGCAGTATTCGACCGATGGAACTACCTGGACCAACTTTGGAGCTGTATCATCGACCAATGCGTTGCTGATCACCTCGACTTCGCAGGTCCGCTACATCCCCGATAGCAACAATGGCGAAACGGCCACGTTCGGTTATAAAGCTTGGGATCAGACTAGCGGCACGGCATCGGTCAATGGCATTCCAGGCTATGCAACGACTGTATCCAGTGGCGGAACGACTGCCTTTTCAACGAACTCAGCGACGGCTCAGATTGTTGTTTCGAGCTTAAATGACGCGCCAGTGCTCGATAACACGGGTGCCACAAGCTTGCCTACGATCACCAAGCTGCAAACGAACAACGACGGTGTCGGTGTCATGACAATCATTAACAGTGCCGGGGGCGATCGCATCACCGATGTTGATTCCTTAGCGACTGAGGGGATTGCGATCACGACATTGGCTAGTGGCAATGGAACCTGGCAATACTCAATCAATGGCGGCAGCTCCTGGACCAACATTGGCGCAGTGTCGAACTCATCGGCGCTGCTGCTGCGAGATACCGACCTAGTGCGATTTGTGCCCAATGGAACTAGCGGAACTACTGCCAGCTTTGTTTTCCGTGCGTGGGATCAATCTACAGGAACGGCGGGAACCAAGGTCGATACCTCGACTAACGGCGGAACGACCGAATTCAGCACGGCAACCGAGACCGCCAATATCACGGTCACGGACGTCAATTCGGCGCCGGTTCTGGACAGCAGCAAGAGCCCGATCCTTGGCTCGATCAACGAAGACTCGGGAGCACCAGTCGGAGCGGTCGGATCTTTGGTTTCAACATTGGTCGATTTCGCAACGCCTTCAGGTCAAGTCGATAACGTGACCGACGCCGACAGCGGAGCCGGTTTGGGTATCGCTATCACAGCCGCTGATACGACAAACGGAACATGGTTTTATTCGACCAACGATGGCACAACTTGGAATGCCCTTGGATCGGTCAGTAACAGTGCCGCCCGCCTCTTGGCTGCGGACGCCAACACTCGACTCTACTTTCAGGCCAACGCCAACTACCATGGGACGCTGGCTAACGCAATTACATTTCAAGCATGGGATCAAACCAGCGGAACAAATGGAGCTACGGCCAGTCTAGTAAGTCCATCCACAGTTCTAGATCAATTCTCAGTCTCGGCCTACACCAACAATAACGGGACTGCGAACTGGGCTAACAATTGGATTGAAAGCGATGCTGGCGGCGGCGGCGCAAGCGGCGGTAAAGTGAGCATTGGTAGTGGCCAGCTCATAATGGAAGCGTCGACAGCTGGCGACAGTATCTATCGATCGGTCAATCTCAGCGGTGCCGGGAACGCGACACTAAACTTCAATTATAATAACGTTGGGACGGGGCCTTATCGATTCGAATTGCAAGTATCCGGAAACGGTGGGGCCAGCTACGTCACTTACGAAGCGTTCTCGAAGAGTGTGAATACGGGTAGCGGATCCAAGAGCATTGACATTAGCTCGCTAATCGGCAGTGACACGCGAATTCGCTTCATCGTTGCTAGCTCTAACAACAATGATTTTCTGTACATCGACAATGTTCAGGTCAGTTACTCGCTAACAGGTGGCATTTCGGCTTTTTCAACCGCCTCGGACACCGCCAGCCTGACAGTCACCCCGATTGCCGACACACCGTCGATCACGGGGGCGACGACGAACGAAGATACACAGTCGACCAGCGGCTTGGTCCTCTCACGCAATGTCGTCGATGGAGCCGAAGTAACGCACTTCAAGATCACCGGCATCACCAACGGCACGCTCTACAAAAATGATGGTGTAACCCAGATCACCAACGGTTCGTTCATCACCTTCGCCGAAGGCAACGCCGGATTGAAGTTCACGCCGACTGCCGATTTCAATGGCAACGGCAACTTTACCTTCCAAGCCTCGACCTCCGCAGGTGATGCCGGCCTGGGCGGGAATACCGTCGTCGCCAACGTGACCGTGAACCCGATCAATGATGCGCCCGTGCTGGACAACTCCGGCAACATAATCTTTACGTCCATCACCGAAGATCAAACGAGTAATGCTGGCGACACAGTCGCGACGATCATTGCCAGTGCGGGAGGCGACCGCATTACCGACGTCGATTCAGGGGCCGTCGAAGGGATCGCGATCACATCCACGACCAATGGCAACGGCAGTTGGGAGTATTCGACGAATGCCGGATCGACTTGGACCGCCGTTGGCACGGTTGCCAATAACTCCGCCTTGCTGTTGCGGAGCACCGATTTGGTTCGCTTTATTCCCAACGGACAAAACGCAACTACCGGAGATATCACTTTCCGCGCCTGGGACCAAACAGGCGGAACCTTCGGAACGAAAGTCGATGCATCCACCAACGGAGGCACGACCGTATTCAGTAATTCCACCGAAGTCGCCTCGATCAACGTCACTGCTGTCAACGACGCACCGACAATAACCAACGGATACACGCATACGCTGACCGCTACCAACGAAGACACCACTTCATCGGGAACGCTCGCATCCGCAATCCTGACGGGAGCTAGCCGTGCCGACGTTGACTCGGGTGCTGTGAGTGGACTAGCGATTACTTCGGTCACCGGCAATGGAACATGGCAGTATTCAACGGATGGCACAACATGAACTAACTTCGGAGCAGTGTCGGCGACCAACGCGCTCTTGATCACCTCGACTTCGCAAGTTCGCTACATCCCCGATAACAACAACGGTGAAACGGCGACGTTTGGTTACAAAGCCTGGGATCAGACCAGCGGTACCGCATCGGTTAACGGAACGCCGGGTTATGCAACGACTGCATCCAGTGGCGGAACGACTGCCTTTTCAACGAACTCAGCGACGGCTCAGATTGTTGTTTCGAGCGTCAACGATGCGCCGACGATCACCA
>JANMGH010000052.1:0-11854 GCA_031374515.1 Pirellula sp.
AAGCAGTTTCAAAGCTCGTCGACGAGCGGCGGAATTGCTCGATCAGTTTGGTGTTTTGGAACGTTCCTATGACAAACCAGCCAGGCTTTCCGGTGGTGAACAACAGCGAGTTGCGATAGCGCGAGCATTGGCCAACAATCCGGCCGTGATTCTCGCCGACGAGCCGACTGCTGCGCTCGATAGCCACCGCGCCAAACAAGTCATGGAACTATTTGCTGAAATTGCTCACGAACAAAATGCTGGCGTTATCGTCGTAACGCACGACCATCGCTACTTGGAAGTATTCGATGTGATCTTCGAGATCGAGGATGGAGTCTTGCGACGACAAGTTGCCGTCGGCAGCCGGAGCCGAAGTTGACCAGATAAGCCTGGCCGCACATGTAGCGGGCTACACGTTGTCGACGACGAAAGAGGTATACCTGTCCCAATTGCCCTTGAGGAGCACGGTTAGAAGTCTGTCTCCCATGTTCATCTACGATAGCGAGTCGAATCTATGCGATTGCCACACCCAGAGCTACACCGAATGGAACGCATTGGATGGCTGCGAGCCGCCGTACTTGAAGCCAATGATGGAATCGTTTCCACGGCAAGTCTAGTTGTCGGTGTCGCTGCCGCAAATACCGGAAGCAAAGAGATTCTTGTGGCTGGAGTTGCAGGATTGGTAGCCGAAGCCATGTCGATAGTGGCAGGCGAGTATGTTTCAGTGAGTTCCCAGTCGGACACGGAAAAGGCAGACATCGAACGCGAACGAGCGGAACTTGTAGCCGACCCAGTCCACGAGCATGCGGAGCTCGCAGCGATTTACGAGAAGCGTGGACTTGAGCCGAATCTCGCTAGCGTAAAAATTCGCCTCGGAAATGCTCCATAGCGTCCGAATCGACAAATGAGTTTCACTACAATAGTCGATCTGGGCTGATGCTCTATAGGGTATGGACGCAGACATTACATGCACCTCAAAAGTATTCGCGAGTCGCTGCGAGCTACCTCAACACGCTTTCTCGCCGCTATCCGGTCCAGTCTATCTTACGCAACCATCCTCCAGCAAGCAGCTGGAGCTTTAGTCATAGCCGTTCTAGAGCCAAACTGTGGAAGAGAAGGAGTTAGGCAGCCAGCGCCAACGCCCACAAAGGATCATTAAGGATTCCTTACGAAGAAGCCGAACTATTCACGTAAACCAGTTCTTCGATCCCATCAGTAGGCTGACCAAGAGCGCTCGTGAAATCTGCGTGAAGCAAGAACCCACATTTTTCCAACACTCGAATCGACGCGACATTGTGTTTTTCGACGTACGCATGAATTGGTCGATCAGTAACAATGCGAAGGAATATAGAAAGCACTTGAGTCGCGACACCCTTTCCCCAATAATCTTTGCCGATCCAGTAGCCAACTTGACGCTGACCATCTTGCGTCCATGAACCGATATGCCCGGCGATGCGACTGTCGACGAAGGCAGTCATTGCGATTAGGGACCTATCCGCCATAATCTTTTTCCAATGAGCCCTGAATGCATCGTGATCTCGTGCTGGAAACGCCGCCATTTCATTTGCTTCCTGCTCCTGTTGATGTTCGAAGAGTATTGGAAGGTCACTTTCCGACACTGGGCGCAGCTTGATTTCACCAACCTGAGAAGTAGGGCCTTTTTGTGTCATTGGTTCACGCGACTTAGCAACGCCATCGATTGGAAATCCTCCGACCTCTTGACTAGATTCTGGATTCAGATTGATTCGACGGGAACCGAAAGCTACAAGTATCGCAGTTGCAAGCGAATAAGGCACGACGTAGGTCAAAAATTCAGAGAGGTAAATAGGTGGATGATCCATGTGCAAGCTTCGCCGCGATTGTGAGCTCCCGAAAATGAACAAAGTGGAGATTTAACTGTAACAAAACGGGAATGGCTTCTTTCACTTCGGCAGTCTATCCCATTCATCCCTCCTCCAGCAAGCAGCCATTGCCGTAGCCCACGTAGCTTCAGGCCAACCTGTGGAAAGCGCTATCGCTTGCTTCGACCATATCCACATGGTTGCCTGCTGTCGCTGACGTAGGTCCACAGTGTTTAGTCTACCTTATGGAAAAGCGGCCGATGGCTGGATCAAGGTATGACCGGGTGTGGGTGGGCGACACGGGCTAGCTTTTCCTTCTCCCACGCGTCCTTGCACAGCATTCCCAAGAACTGTCCAATACTCTCGAATCGCATCCCAACATCATAAGTGTCAAGCGGACCACGTAGATTGCCCTGCCAAAAAATAATGGTTTCCCATGATCGGACGTAGTGACTGGGAGGAGTTCACAACGTATTTGAGCTCACCAGGCTGGTGTTCAGTTGTCAGCATCGCCAACGCGATCCCACGACCACGTGCTGTTTTGATTGCACCGTCCTGGAATCCCCTCGTCGTAATCAGAATTCCTTTGTGAGCGCCAATATCATCGAGTTTGGAGTGAAATTCCTCAACATCATCTACAGGTACCTTGTGACTGTAGCACTTGCATTCGACCAGGAAAAGCAAATTTGCGCCCGCAATGTCGTAGTTGAACGATACGTCAACCTTGATTTCACGTTGAGACAATCGACAAATGTATTATTTCTGATGATGGACGGTCACGCCAACCAATGACGCAATCACGGATCCAACGAAGTTTTCGTAATCATCTGATGTTACGGTCATGGCAGGCTAGCAACAAATAACGCCGAAAGTCATCGAGTGCGCGCAGTGGACTCAACGCAAGCCAAAACGGCTGATCGGCGGAAACAAGTCTACGAGATTTTTCGCTCCAACAGCAAGCGACCAGCGCCAACGTTCACTGTGTTGCTATTTAATATTGTAAGCCTCGCCCGCTGGCTACGGATACGTCTCATGCGGATTGCAAGCCCTACGGCTGATCGGCGTTACCCTTTTCAGTTAGCTTGCCCGGGTATCCTCGCACGGAACGGTACATACGCCACACGAATGGAGACATGGCTCCACCGATGAATGACGCCAGAAGCATCTCGAGCGGGGGCCACCGGCCCTTGAACGCGAACGGGACCACTACAATTGCAAACGCGGCGATAGAATTCGCAATCGCTTAATCGCTGCCCTCGGCAGTTGGATTTAGCTTCCTCCGCGTTGCTCATTCCCACATCAATTTGTTGTTGTACCAAATTTCAACACAGGATGGAACTCGCAGCCGAATCAACCGCGAGCCTGAGTCAGTGGGAGGTGCCCCCTTGCGGATATCTCTCGACTTAATAAAAAGTGAGAATTTGAGCTCCACCTGCCCGAACGCTACCGACCGTACGGAAGTACGATCAGGCCAAGGCCATGGATTTGGCTTCAAAAAGCGATCGAGAGCCAAGGATCGGGATACGCCGTAGCGTCCAAAAAAACTTTTTGCTCCACTTACAAGACGGTGTTTGTGTGCTTTTTTTGTCATTCGGAATTGCTACGGCAATAGCAATCTCTTTGTTAATTCAGTTTGTGCTTTTTGTGCTGTTTGCGCGCGCTTTGAGGCAGGGGCCATCTACGACTGAAATTCGCCAGACGATCGAAAAGAAGCCGCCACGAATTTGCGTGATCATGCCGCTGCGTGGTGCGGACCCATTTTTGAAAGATTCCATTCTGTCCGTGGTCCATAGTCAGTATCCCAATCTTTTTCTCCAAATCATCATTGACTGCGAACAGGATTCGGCACGTTCGGTCGTCGAGGAGACGCTTCGAGATGTTTCCAAGCACCGTTATCACGTAGATTTCCTCAGGGATCACTGTCCTGTTCGAAGTTTGATTTGCAGCAGCATCTTGCAGGCGGTAGATGCTAACAGCGACCACTGTGATTTATTCTCCTTTTGTGCCGCTGACATGGTGCTACCCGCGGACTGGTACTGGCATTTAGTAAATGCCATGAACGACAAGAATGTTGGTTGTCCGCTCGGCAACCGTTGGTATCAGCCGCTGGAAGGCCAGTGGGGTTCATTGATACGGCAAGCGTGGAATGCGGGCGCCGTCGTGATCATGTGGCTATGTGAGATACCGTGGGGTGGAGCTGCTGCACTTCGGCCCGCCGATATCAAACAATCCGGACTCTACAGTACCTGGCAAACCAGCCTCGTTGAGGATGTCACGATTTATGACGCAATTCGCAGCATCGGCAAATCACCGAAATTTGTTCCAGCGCTTACGGTGGTCAATCAAGAAGAGATTGATGTCAGCAACGGATTTAAGTTCATTAAGCGTCAAATGCTCTGGGCACGTCTTTATCATCCGCGCTGGTGGTTGGTATTGGGTCACGCCTTAGCAGGGCTATCAGCCATAGCAATTCCAACGTTCGTGGCGATAGTTGCTCTAATGAGCTCGCAATATCTAGCGGCTGGGGTATCGGCTGGCGCGATATTAGTCTATATCGTGACCATGGTGCTTTTGTGGGTTCAACTCGAAAATTGCGTGGCTCGCACAGTGCTTCTCACTTCCTGCGAGATCAAATCACACCGAACTTGGACGCGATTGATTCGCATGACTCTTGTGGTGCCACTCGTCCAAGTTTTGTATCCCATAGCTGCTATCGCATGTAGTCTAGCTACTTACGCAGACTGGCGAGGAATTCGCTATCTGTTTTTGGGTCGGGGAAAAATCCGCATGGTCGAGTACGTACCATTTGCAGCTTCAGAGCAACCCAATGACGGCAAGACTTCGATCTGATCGCGGCTTCAGCCTTTTCAACGTTACACCTTCGGCGAATGCTCTAGCCGTGCGGAAAAAGAAAACTACCTTAGCACGACTCGCAAACGCGCAAGCTAGTGAAACTACTATCCAATTCACCCGCTGGTCGCCTTAGTTTGATTGAGAATCGACCACTCGCTTAGGAAAGTGAAAGTTGTTGAATCGCGTTCCGTAGATGCTTTCGATACGTGTAGTACTCGCAGGCGAGGAACTCTTCTTGGCTTTGTTCGGATCGACTGGGCGATGTCTGTTTGGCTTTCAGGAATGCGTTGTGTTTCGAATCCCCCGCCTTCTGCGTTCGAAGCACATTGGCAATCAACTCGGATTGAAGATGCACTAGCTCTGGGAATTTTGTCCGTGGTTCTATCATGCCCACGAAGTGCAAATTGTCACGTTCTGGTGGAGTAATATTCAGGTAGAGTCGCGGATGATCCTTGTCCCAGGTGAGGAGGTCAGCAGGCAGGAATGGAAACCGCAATTGGTATCCCGTGGCGCAAATCAACAAATCGGCCTGCACACTCGACCCGTCGACGAAATGAACTTGTGATCCCTCGAGTCGGGCGATCTGCGGTTTCACTTCGACTCGCCCGTGCCCGATCGCGACCGGCAACTGAGTATTCATGATCGGTTGTCGAGCAAACAATTTGTGTCTGGGCTTTGGCAATCCTGCCAAATTCAAGGGGCCAACAGACAAGTGCATGGGGAACCAAGATAAAGCGGCCCGCAACCAGCGAGGTATTCCCCATTTGAATGTCCAGTCCCCCACTTCATCCGATGGGAGTCCAAACATGAATTTGGGCATGAGAAACCGACCTTCACGGACGCTGAGATACACTTTCTTTGCGACGTGGCCGGATTCGACCGCGATATCGCATCCTGTGTTTCCGTTTCCCACGACGACCACGTTCTTTTCGCTGACTTGTTCGGGAGATTTGTATTCTCGAGAGGGCATAATCCGACCGGTGAATTCGCCGCCAAAGTTCGGTAAACGGGGACACCAATAGTTTCCAGTTGCCACGATCAGGCTATCACAAAACAAGGGTGTTTGACCACCATCGACATCCAGCCGCCAGCCTTGTCCATCTGGCGTCGCATTGCTCAATTTGGAATTGAAACGGATAGCATCATAAAGACCATGATGTTTAGCAAAGCCACGGATATACGCCAACATCTGGTCATGTCGCGGATAAGCAGGATAATCGTCCGGCATTGGGAAGCCTGGAAACTCCGTGAACCGCTTGGAGGTGATCAAATGTGTCGACTGGTATACGGAACTCGAATCTCGGCCAAAGTACCAATTCCCTCCAACATCATCTTCACGTTCCAGTGCAACAGCGTTTAGTCCGCTCTCTCGAAGTACTTTTAAGGCGACGAGCCCCGCCGGACCGGCACCTATCACAACACAGGAGAGCCGGTCGTTAGAAGAAGGAGTAGAAGTAACGTTTTGTGGCATAAAGCGATTTTTCGAAAAGGATTGTGAAAATTGGCAACCCAAGAAATTTCGGGTTTTGCGCGTTCGACGGACTATAGAGTTTTGATAAACAGGTCGCGAACGACGCCTTCACCGCCACAAGTTCGCTTGAAATGATAGAGTCCTTCGTTCATTCCTCGGCCTCCCGTGCCAGGGATGGAAGAGATGCCGTAGTTAAGCCATCGTGCGCCACGCAAGGCCGATTCCCGCAATGCAACTGCTAGTACCAAATTCAAGGAACGAGCGGTCTGAAAACGATAGTCTTGAGCTATATAAAACGTGTGGGAGGCAACCGTGTTCATATGAAACAGAACGGCACCAGCGGTCATTTCACCATCGAGAGTTGCCGCAATCAATTGGATCTTGTCGGGAAACATCGATTTGAGGCGCAGTATTTCATCTAGCGTATGTGTAGGATGCGTTCCATGTTGCTCGAGCAAGTTGCTTTCGAGGATTCGCCAATAGCTGCAAAAGTCCTGACTACTAGCAGCAATGACGCCCGATTTAATGGCCTTGCGAGTTGCCCGTTGCGCCGCTGAAGAAAAGTTCGCGGGAATTTCGGACGAGCCTAGTTCCGAAATTTTCGCAGCGCAAGATAGTTCTCGCCCAATCAATTGAAAATCGGCTCGAAACAAAGCAGCGTCTAGCTCTTCACACCATTGCTTGTGAAAAACTTTTTCTGAATGTCGAAGCCAAATCGATCGAAATCCGTTTGCGACTGCATACTGCGTCACGCAATCGATCAACTGGTCAGCTCGAACGATTGACAATGTATTGTCCACGACCAATCCACCGTAGGTAGCCCCTGGATGAGATTTCAAGATCAAGCCATCGGGTTCGGAGACTTCCGCGGCAGGAAAGATAGCGCAAAGCCGGTTTGTCGAATCAAAGAACAGAAGCGAATGGTCACGAAATCTATCGGGAGGATGATAGGAAAGAAGTTGACGCGATTGCATTAGCGTACCGTTGATAGAAATCTCTACCAGCGCGTCCCACTGGTCGCTGTCCTCATCGCAATATCGGCGGACATAAACTTCACCACTCACGATAGTTCGCGGCGGTTTCTTCAATATGCTCATTATGCCCCCACCACCTGCCTTGACTCCGAGCCATTCTCGTCGGACTCAAACTCGTCTCGCTTCTGGAAATATCTTCGAATGGACGAGGCAACGTATTCGATCTCTTCGGATCGCAACTCAGGGAACATTGGCAACGAAAGGATGCGTGAAGCTAATTTTTCCGCAACCGGGAACGTACCACGTCGATAACCCAAGTCGGCATATGCAGTCTGCAAATGAATGGGAACCGGATAGTGAATGCCTGTCTGCACGCCCTCCGCCGCAAGATGCTGTTGCAAGGCATCTCGCTGTTCGGTTTCGATCACAAAGAGATGGTAGACATGGTTGGTGTCGTCAGGACATAATGCGGGTAATCGCAAATCCCCTACCCCCTGCAGACTTTGTCGATATTGGTCTGCATGTTTTCGGCGCGCTATATTCCACCCGTCCAATCGAGGCAGCTTGACGTTTAATACTGCGGCTTGCAACGTGTCCAGGCGAGAATTGCAGCCGAGCTCAATATGGTCATACTTGGCCTGTTGACCATAGTGCCGTAGTCGACGTATTTTTTGAGCAAGGGCCGAGTCATTCGTCGTGACCATTCCTGCATCACCAAATGCACCAAGATTTTTGCCTGGATAAAAACTGAAGCAACCTGCGTTTCCCCATGCACCGCATCTTCGGCCCTGAATTGAGGCTCCGTGTGCCTGACATGCATCTTCAACAATTGCGAGTTGATGTCGGTCGGCAACAAGCGTTATTGCTGCCATGTTGGCTGGGTGACCCGACAAATGAACAGGCATAACTGCCCTTGTTCGATTTGTCACAGCTGCTGCTATGTTGGTTGGATCAAGATTATGTGAATGAGGCTCGCAATCCACCAAAATCGGGCGAGCTCCAACAGCAGTCACAGCAAGCGCGGTCGCGATGAATGTATTTGCGGGCACGATCACTTCATCATCTTTTTTGATCCCAAGTGCTACGAGCGATAGCCGTAAGGCATCCAAACCGCTGGCCACGCCAATCGCATAGTCAACACCAATCCATCGCGCAAAGGATTGTTCAAAGCGTTCCGTTTCTGCACCAAGTATAAAATCGGCACGCTCACACACACCCCATATTGCCCCTCGAAATTCATCTTGTAGCGATTGAATTTGCCGCTGCAAATCGACAAAGGGAACTTCACGGTGATTACCAAATGAATCGGCAATGGTATTTGAAATGGAAGCAGTGGATTGAATCATAGGCAAATTTCAGCAAGTGGAACTGGGGCGCCGGCCCGTGCGAGAGAATGACTGACGGATTCAAGAGTTCGGACAACGCCTCTGGAAAACCAACCATCCGACCGACGCTTGGTAGGTTCTCGTAGAGAGTCGATGAAGTATTGCGATTGTGCACGCAATGGTTCTGTGGATTCGATCTTCGGAAGTCTCACATCACCGTCCCAAGTCGCGACACGAAGAAACTCCCCAAAACTGGTTGCGGTAGCCGCAACGTTTGCCCCACGATCATAAATTGCCACAGGGGTCTGTATTGATAGGTCATCCCAGGTCACCATGCGACGACTGCCCACGATTGTCATCTGGCGTACTTTTCGGGGATTGAGCCAGCTGGCATGTATGTTTGCGACTTGGCCTTTCGGATAACGCAAATTAATAAAAACGACGTCTTGAATGCCATATTGCACAAAATCGCCACCAATCGCGGAAACCACCTCTGGCTCGGATTCTAAGAGCCAATTGAAAACAGCGACATCGTGAGCAGCGAGATCATAAGCCGCATTCACATCACTACGAATCGGACCGAGATTTGTCCGGACCGCGGAAAGGCTAAAAACGGTTCCCAACTCATCCTTTTCAATAAGTTGCTTGATCTTAACAATTCCGGGATTGAAAAGAAAAGTATGCCCAGTCATCAATTGGAGTCCCCCGTCTTGGGCCAATTGGGTAAGTTCGGTCGCTTGACGTGTAACCATACAAAGCGGTTTCTCGCAAAGTACATGCTTGCCTGCATGCAATGACCGTTTGGCGAGTTCATAATGGGTGGCTGTGGGGGTCGAAATGACAACCGCATTCACGTCAGGATCCATCCAAATCCGCTCTGTCTCCATCTCAAGGCCCACCCCAGAAAATCGCTTAGACATTTCTGCCAAACGGGAAGGATTCGAATCTACGGCGGTAACTCGACAATCCGCTACTCCTTGGAAACTCCGAATATGATTTGGTCCCCAATAGCCGCAGCCTATTACGGCTAGATGCATCCGAATCCTCTTGAGAAAAACAAATTTGAAGTTAGGTCATGGACAATGAAAAGTAGCCTAATTCGCTATCATTCCGCCTGCTATGCCTTTAAATCTCGAATTTAGCAGAAAGATAGCAAAGATCGCCACCAAAAGAATCCGCAAGTCGAGCAAGGTATTCATTTATCGCTCGAATCTTGTCAATATTCATCGGCGATTAATTGCTCTTCTCCGCGAACTTGTCATCGGCTTCGTTCAGTACGACGTATTCTGCAGCAACCGGTAAGAATGGTATTTATCAATCAGAGGTTTCGAAGCGACATGGTTGTGCATCGCAAATTCTGTTAACCAGCACGTCGCGATCGACTAGAATGGGAACTCTCCATAGCCCCCCTCTGCGGACATGGATCTAACTGAATTCGTCGGCTCAGACCGATCCACCGCCCACAGTTTTAGAACATGAATGAGTCCCCATCCATCACCCACACACGATTTTCCACGTCCACAAGTTGTCCCTGTTCATTCCTCTGTCGTCATTCGAGATCGAGTTGCTTCCGAGACGGAATTGTCCTAGGCCGCCCGTCGCCTCCATCCACAGGTTTGTGCTGGCCAACCTGCGATGACGCCAGACCTCGACACTTCTCGACGAAAGCATGCGTCCACATTGTTTGCCAGTTACCATTCGAACAGTTACAACATGCAATCTACGTCACTCTTCTCCAGCCAACTACCGCCCTAGCCTAGAGAGAATCCCAATGCGTCCAGTACTACTGTGCATCTTGCTTTTATGTGGATGGGCTACGCCTGCTAGCGCTCAGCATCTAAAGCAGATCACCAATAGCATTGGGATGAAGCTGGTACTGATACTTCCTGGGACCTTCAAGATGGGATCTGCTAGTGAAGAAGCGGACAGAATGGAAAACGAGACGCCGCACTTAGTATCACTAAGCAATTGGTTTTACCTTGGAATTTATGAAGTGACACAGGAGCAATATGAAAAGGTGATGGAAAAGAATCCAAGCCACTTCAAGGCGAACAGGTTGCCCGTAGAGTCGATTAATTGGGACGACGCGGATTCCTTTTGCAATAAGCTGTCGGAAATGCCTGAGGAGAAAGCTGCTTCACGGTTGTATCGATTACCAACAGAAGCGGAGTGGGAATACGCATGTCGCGCTGGTAGTGGCGCAGCGTACGCATTCGGTGACCGCCGAGAGGATATTGTAACTTTTGCCCGATATGGAGGCGAAAAGGGAACGACCTATAAGGTAGGGACGACCGAGGCAAACAAATGGGGCTTGTACGATATGCACGGCAACGTCTTTGAATGGTGCCAAGACATATACGGTGAGTTGTCTGCAAATGAGGCTTCAGATCCACAGGGGCCAATTAGGGGCACGGGTCGCGTATACCGGGGAGGCAGCTTTAACACACATCCAGGCTACAGCAGATCGGCCCGGCGTGGTGGGCATAGGCCGTTTGGTAGCGTTAACTGCATTGGATTTCGCGTCGCCATGACGCCGCCTCCTAAAAAAACCTGAGTCGGCACCATCAAAGTAAAAGAGGCGATGGAATCATTCCTGATGCCAACCCTTAGCGTGGATTCTCGCTCGGTGGCTCCGAGTCGATGATCTCCGTCCAAGTCTTCGCTTGTGGCTCTTTGGAACGGTCATACTGCCGAATTGATCCGTCCTTGCGAATGATGTAGTGAAATGCCTTTGGGCCAATGTTGTTTGTCACAAGAGTAAAGTTGGGGATTTCCAGTTCAATTTTCGATCGATCACAATCGCCAAATTTTCTATTGGACACTGCAGCGTAAGATGCATCACCTGTTTGGCTGATGAAAAACGCTTTGAATTAAATCCGTCGAGCAAAAGATCACCATGCTTGGACAAGCTGTATTGCAGCTCCGTAAGGCTCTGCATTTTTCCGTTTGGTCCCCCTCGCTTGATGCTAATCGGACGTCAAGAATACTTTTTTGCCAACACCATGCTCAATTCCTCATTGACCACCAGCTCCGCTTCTCCGACTGATTCTTCAACGTTCCATGATCGAATCGCCAGATCGTCTGCATCGAAAAAACAACCATTGCAATTGGCACAAATAAGAGACTGGCATTTTCCGGCCAATAGTAACCGCTGCTGCCCGCGAATCGAACTCGCCCAATCATCATTCCCCACCTTCGCCCTTGTTCATTTCCCACCGTAGGTTGCCATATCAATCAGTTGAACACACTTTCAACTCATTAGTTTCGTTGCGACAATTCAATACGCAGGGAAAGCTCGTACGAAACTGCTTTGATTGAACTAGAGGCAAAGGAAAGACATTAGCTTTCCATGCATCGATCCACTCAGCCATATCGTTCGATCATCGGCTAGATTTCGGTACATGATGAACT
>JANMGH010000112.1:0-10419 GCA_031374515.1 Pirellula sp.
TTTGCGCTAGCCTTGAAAAACAGGTGCAGGCAAGCAAAAACTATCGCCAAGAATTGTAGGTTGATACATTCTTCGCCGCTCCAAAAACGATCCTTTGTACCAGGAAAGTCAACCGCAAAGCAATTTCCGGACAGACACTAGACTAGTGCTTTGTCAACGATAGTCGTGGGTTCTTGAGCCTGAGGCGCTAGCCGATCCTGTCGCGGAATCGGCTAGCGCCTCAGGCTCAATAGAAAGAACATTCAACCCCTGTTTACCTGTTTGACAAAGCCCTGGTGGGGTATCACACTCAGGGCAGCGAAAGACGAGTCTGCCGGTGAACACGACGACGCGTCTATTTGGCTTCGGAGTCCGCAGTAGGCTGGACTGGCACAAACGACGTAGCGGCAGCTTTGAAGTAACCGGCGGCATGAGCGAGCGTCTTTGCAGCCGCCTGCGGATCGGCGTCCGCGTTTTCTATCGCTTGCTGACTATTCTGCAGGTGCTGCTGGAATGTCGACTTCTGTGCCTCTAGATTCGTTCCATCCAGCGATTTGTCGAGTTGGTCCTTCAGGAAGGAAAGCTGGCCATTGGGCTCGCCAGGAACCGTGCCATCCGTGGACAGACTCTTCGAGATCGTTTCCAGACACTGTGCGACCTGACCCAGCCAGTTCGCCGCTCCGAGCGCTTTCATCATCTCGGGACCGACCGCATCTTTGATGGCCCCGATGAGGCCTCCGAAGATCTTTCCAATGGCATCAAAGCCATTTCCCATCGATTCACCGAGCTTCTCGTTCAAATCAACTTTGAATTCGATTTTCTTTTCTTCGGCCACGGGAGCGTCCTGAATATCGTTCATGGGGTATACTTTCGAATGAGTTGTAGTTGATCGGCGTTCAATATGCAACGCTGGCCTTAGGTCGGGCCTCACACCAATAATGGTCAACCGCCCCTTAAGTCCGACACGCAGCCGTTCGGATTTTCGTGAGTTGGGCCTGGAAGTCGCTTCCCGAAGACCAGGCAAACGCATCGCGGAGGGGTCGAGGTAGGCCACGGCCGCGAATTGGCTCGCTAAATTCGCTGCATTGGAATAAAAAGGGGGGCGTCGTGACATCTTTGAGTAGTATAATTCATGTGGCATCAAATTCATGTGGCATCATGTTGTATCAGCTCGTCGGCGACACCCACCGGTAAACATCACCGGTATTTGATCTATGGAAAACCAATCCGTTACAGGCTGTATTGACCAGCTTTCCGATGGGAATGATCAGGCGGCCGAACAGCTTTGGCAGCACATTTCCGCACGCCTGCGGGATTTCGCAAGGCAGAGACTCGACGCGGAGACACGTCGCCGTTACGACGAAGATGACGCCGCGAACAGTGCGTTCCATAGCCTTTGTCGCGGTCTGGCTGATGGTTGCATGGAAGCCGAGAATCGCGACGCTCTTTGGGGCCTGCTGGCCGTCATTACCTCCCGGAAAATCTCGGCACAACGGCGATTTTTGAATCGTCAGAAGCGAGGTGGGGGAAACATACGGGGTGAATCTGGGTTTGCTGAATTTGGTGACGCCGGGATCAACGCTGTTGAAAGCAACCAGAAGACGCCTGATGTCCTGGCCGAAGTCTCGGAAAGTTGTACTCAGTTGCTCAGTACACTTCCCGACGAAACGATGAAGAAGATCGTATTGCTTAAGTTTCAAGGAGTCACGAACGGAGAAGTCGCCGACAGGCTAAACTGTACTCGGCGAACCATCGAACGGAAACTAGAACGAATCCGCAGAATCTGGGTTGAGGCGGGACTTCACGACGGCGCGCAATGACAGGCCCCCAATGACCGGCCCGCCGTGTAGGGCGAGCAGCGAGCTGAAGGGTACCGCATGAGCCTGAGGCGCTAGCCGAGTTTACCGCAAGAGTCTGAGGCGCTAGCCGAGTTTACCGCAAGAAATCGGCTAGCGCCTCAGGCTCATGTAGATGTAGAATGGTAGATTTTAACCTGCAGCTCGCCTAGTGAGCCGCTTCGTGCTGCAATGTAGCGAACAGGAATCCGAGAAGGGCCAAGCCATTTGTAATCTGAAGTGGTTTCCCAAGGCGATTTTTGTCGTAGATCACTACTGGATTTTTGTCGGAGATCACCACTGATTGATCATTAGTGGTGTACTATGGCAAAATTTGATTCGACTCCGATGAACGACCCTTCACTCAAAAATCCCGCCTACCTGTCACTCTCCGATCAGCAACTTTCTGAGATTGACGAGTTGTGTGACCGTTTCGATCGGGAGTTGCTGAACGGGGACGCGCCACGTATGGAAGCATTCCTGGCAGAGGCTCCGGAAGGTGCCCAGGATGGATTGCTGGCAGAACTGCTTGCCATGGAACTTGAACACCGGACTCAGCAGAGAGATCAACCGCATCCCGACGACTACATCCAGCGATTCCCGCAAAAGGTGAGCGTCATCGCTGGCGTGTTTGACCGCGCGGCAATAACACAGTTCCCAGGAAACACTAGGACTTCCGTACCAGGGGACAAGCCCCCCGTTCTGGCCAACTTTCGCCTGATTGAAGAAATCGGTCGTGGGGGAATGGGCGTCGTCTGGCTGGCCAAACAGGATGAGCCGGTCAAACGTCGGGTGGCCATCAAGCTCATCAAGGCGGACTTGAACTCGAAGGATGTGCTCGCCCGATTCGACGCCGAGAAACAAGCTCTCGGGATGATGGATCATCCCAACATCGCGCGTGTGCTGGATGCTGGCACCACAGATGAAGGTCGTCCGTACTTTGTGATGGAACTGGTCGAGGGAGTTCCGATCACTGGCTACTGCGATGACAACAAGCTGAGTGTCGACGAGCGACTGAAGTTGTTCGCTGTTGTTTGCAAAGCCGTACAGCATGCTCACCATAAGGGAATCATTCACCGCGATTTAAAGCCGTCGAATGTGCTCGTCACCGTCATTGATGGCGATGCGGTCCCCAAAGTGATCGACTTCGGCTTGGCGAAAGCCGTTAAGCAGAACGTGATGCTATCTGACATGACCATGCAGACGGAGTTCGGCAAGGTCGTCGGCACCGTACAGTACATGTCTCCTGAACAAGCTGAACTGAAGGGGCCGGATGCTGAGGATATTGACACTCGGACGGATGTCTATTCGCTCGGCGTCATGCTGTATGAGCTGCTGACAGGCTCGACTCCACTGGATAAAGAAACGTTAGGGCGAAACGCCCTTCTGAGGATTCTTGAAATCATCCGAAAGGAAGACCCTCCACGTCCCAGCAAGCGATTGAGTTCGTTATCCAACGCGGTGAATTCCGCAGTTAGCGACTTGCGAAGACTGCATCCCACAAGACTGCAGCAACTTCTACGGGGGGAACTCGACTGGGTCGTGATGAAGGCCCTGGAGAAAGATCCGGCCCGCCGATATCAAACCGCGAATGATTTGGGCCATGACCTGTCCAACTATCTGACGGGCGAGGCCGTGAGTGCCCGTCCTCCTACGGCGTGGTATCAGATTCAGAAGTTCGCGAACCGACAGCGCGGCCTGGTCGCAGCCCTGCTCGCGATCGGTATCACGCTGGTAGTTGGGATCATCGGCACGACTTACGGACTGCTTCAAGCGAACCAGAAAACCCAACTCGCGGAACGCAAGTCGCAAGAAGCATTGAAAGAACGTGCCAACGCCGTCGACGCGGAAGGAAGAGCTACTGTCGATTCTCTACGTGCCCGCGATTCCGAAGCGGCAGCAAAGTTTCAGCTCGCGGTTGCCAGGTACGATGCGGATCGAGCCGTGGACGCTCGAACGCTACTGCATAAAATCCCACAGGAATACCGTGACAACTTCGAGTGGCACTATTGCAACCGGCGTTTCCAGGGCAGCGACATTACATGTTACGGGCACACGAGCGAAGTGGTCGAGGTCGCTTTTACTCCTGACGGAAAGCGGGTGGTTTCGGCAGGCAAAGGCGGGACGATCCTAGTATGGGATGCAACTACCGGAGAGCAACTTAGCACACTGAAAGGGCATGAAGGACGCATCGACGGTCTCGCAGTTAGCCCGGAGGGCTCCTCAATTGCGTCGGCTGGGAGTGATGCGAAGGTCAGACTGTGGGATGCAAAGTCAGGTGACATCATCCACACGATCAGTGGACATCAAGGAGCTATCAACGGGCTTGCCTTCAATCCCACCGGAGATCGAATCGCGTCGGCATCGGTTGATAAAACCGTCAGAGTGTGGGACCCGAAGTCGGGCGAGGAGCTACTCAAGCTTACCGGGCACACGGCGCCTGTGTCGGGTGTCGCCTTCAGTCCTGACGGCAAACAACTTGCTTCGACGAGTAGTGGTGACACAACGATTCGTATCTGGGACTCACGAACCGGGGAGCAAATCAAAGTCGTCCACCATCCCTATCCGGAAGTGCGACGCCTGGCGTTCAGTCCCGATGGGTCTCGGTTGGCGGCCGTCACGTATAGCGTTTGCATGCTGTGGGATACGCAGACCTGGGAACATGTCGGCGGAGTGAGTCGACACAATCGAGTTGTTCGTTGCGTCGCCTTCAGCCCGGACGGAACTCAGTTGGCGACCGCGGGTGATTCTACGGAAATCAAGCTCTGGGACACTCGAACGGGCAACTTGATCAATACCCTCAATGGACACGCCAAAACGGTATGGGGCGTCGCCTTTAGCCCCGACGGTACGCGACTCGTCTCCGGCAGCAGCGACGGAACCGTCCGGATCTGGAGTACGCACGTCGATAACGACCTCACATTGGGTGGGCACTCGGGATTTGTGCATTGCGTCGCCTTTAGTTCGGATGGCAGGCAACTCGCATCGGGATCAGAATCAGTCATCCTTCGGGACGCGCAGACGGGCGATGCGAAGTTCAAACTGAATGGGCATACGGCTAAAGTCAACGAGCTGTCCTTTAGCCCGAACGGGACGCGGCTTGCTTCGGCATCAGATGACAATTCGGTTCGCCTGTGGAACACCGAAACGGGTGAAGAAGTCGCCGTCTTGAAAGGGCATACAGGTTCGGTTACCGGAGTTGCGTACAGTCCGGACGATAATAGACTCGTATCATCAGGTCGGGACGGAACGATCAAACTCTGGGACTCGCAAACACATGTAGAAACCGCGACGCTCACGGGCCATCAGGGAACGGTCTACCGTGTTGCGTTCAGCCCAGATGGCTCCTGCATTGCGTCCGCAGGCTATGACAACACGGTCAAGCTGTGGGACGTAGAGACCGGCAGGGAAATACGAACATTCACTGGGCACACCGGGCTCGTGAGGACGGTCGCGTTTGACCGAGCGGGTAAGCGACTTGTGTCAGGCGGCTATGACACAAAGATCCGGGTATGGGATGTTGCCTCAGGCAAGCAAATTTCGACCGCCCATGCCAGCAGCGGCGCAGTATTTGGGGTCGCCTTCACTCCTGATGGCAAACGGTTCGCAGCGAGTGGAACCGACCATTCCGTTCATCTGATCGAAACCTTGAGCGGTCAGGAGATCATGACCTTTTTCCCCGGCAAAGATGGTGTTGAATCTGTCGCCTTCAGCCCTGATGGCACACGGCTGGCCGCCGCCGTCGCCGGAATAGGCAACATACGAATCTGGGACGCACCACAAAAGCACGAAACCGCGATCCTCAGTGAACACACCGACACGGTGACAAGCGTGACCTTCAGCCTCGATGGTACACGAATTTACTCGGAGTCCGAAAATGAAAAACTGGTCTGGAATGTCGCGACGCGCGAGACGATTCCAGATGCAATGTGGGAACCGCCAGAGGTGATCACCCACACTTCTCCCAATCATCGATGGTTTGTGACCACGGAATCCAACAACGTCGTGTTGGTCGATCTGGAATACAAGAATGGCCCCGACGAAAAAGCCAGGCGGAAAACCAAAGCGAGCTTCGATCCGTTCTGGCACCAAGCGCAGGCGACAGACGCCACCACAGCGAAGAACTGGTACGCTGCAGTTTTCCACTATGCGTTGCTGATGAAGAACGATCCTGGTCGGGCGACATTTTACGAAGGCTTGCATTTTTCTTTTCAAAAACTTGCATCGCAGTTTGAGCTGGAAGAACGCGACATCGAACTCCACCTTGCGATGGTCGTCAAGGAATCTCTCAAGCTCCCATGCGGCAATGAAACCCAACCCCGGCTTTGAAGAGCTCTAGAAATGCAAAATCGTAAAGTGCTTTTGCGAACGGCAGGTTAGGGGATATTCCAACCAATCGTGTCCTACAGCATCCGCAGCCAGGAACCGCAACACTGGACGATTTAATGCGTGCCAACTTGACTTCGCAGCATCTGTGCGAGCTGGTCGACGGGACATTAGAGGAGAAAGCGCTGGGATACATGCAATCGGTAGTAGCAGTTGCCATAAGTATGGACCGCCAGGTACCGGCAGTGCCGAGATTCGATTGCAGGTCCAAGCGGCGCGCGAAAAACAGAGCAAACGTTCTGAAAAATCTGTCACATGCACCAATGCTCAAATGTCGAGCCGGCAAATCCGACAGTTCTGTGCACTCGGCAAGCCCGAGATAGAGCTGATGCGTATCGCAGTCAACGCAATGGGGCTCTCGGCGAGGGCGCATGACAAAATCCCTCGCGTTGCACGAACGATTTCCGATCTCGAAAGCTGCGCAATGATTGAGTCTCACCACGTCCAAGAAGCCATCAATTACCGAATGCTCCACCGCGATATCTTTTCGCAGCGTGCGTCACGATGGTTCCCGATAGGTTTGTTCAACGGCATTGCATTTTCAGGTCAAATTGCAGAAGTCCATCAGATAGTGCTGGACGATTTGGTCCAGCGTTGGAGGTTGAGGAATGCCTAATGAGATCGCTCTTGTTCCGTCGATTGCCGTGGCCCAGCCATCTACGATAGACTGGATTCGTGGATCGAAAGCATCGACGATTTTGCCAAGTTTTAAACCGCGATTTGCAGCGATCCCATCCAACACTTGATTTGCCAGGTTTGGAGTCACTTGAATGGCGGGCAATCCGACTGCACGGTCGCCACCAAGCTTTGCTTCTGGGATTTCATGCAAAGCGATCAGTGAATCGATAACAGTACGGTAACTTGTCATTGGATGGCGTTGGTGGCGTTGGACTGGTAATAGGCAATCGACCCCCGAAAGCGGTTCGCGAAACATGCCGCTGGCCCAACTTGACGCAGCCGCATTGGGTCTACCTGGACGGACAATGACCGTTGGCAGTCGAGCTGAACGACCGTCAAAGAATCGCCTTCGAGAATAGTCATTGATCAACAATTCGCAAATCGATTTGGTCATGCCATACGTTGTTCGTGGCAACTGTTTGGAGGCATCCGAGAAACTTTCCTGGACGACGTCTCCACCGAAGCATGCGATACTGCTTGCAAAGACGATTCGCGGAAGTCCCACCGCGTTGCGAGCACTGTTGGCTGCCCGTCGAACTGCTTCAAAAACATTGCGTCCCCCATCCAGGTTGACTCGCATGGCGTCATCGAATCGGAGTTCACACTCACCGCTGACCATCGACGCCAAATGAAAGACAGCGACGTTCGATTCTCCTCCGACCGCTGCAAATACGGCTTCGCGTTCGGCGATGTCACAAACCTGATGTGAAACCATTGGGGCTACTGCCAAGTCAGGAAATGCGGAATCGAGCAAGACTATTTGCTCAATTCGCTCAGCAACACCCGAAGGTCCGGTAAGCTTGCCAAGCTTGACCAGCTTGGTACACAATCGAGAGCCGAGAAATCCGCCACCGCCTGTGATGATAACTTTCATGAACGAATCCTGGTTACGAGATCGAAAGGTCGGTTACGATATGTACGTGAACTCTTAACGAAAATGGGCGTAAGGTTGATCAAAGAACATAGCGAACGACGTAGGGAGAGGAACGGGGATGGGACATCATCTAGCTGGCTATCGTATCGGATTCATAGGGCTTGGAAACATGGGATCGCCAATGGCACGTCATCTGAACAGCGCTGGTGCCGAGATGATTGTGTGGAATCGGAGCCCCGAGCGTCTAAATGCTGCCGTTGATTTGGGTATGCGAGCGGCAAGTTCGCCGGCTGAAGTTGCAGAACGGGTGGGGCGGGGCTTGGTTTGCATCAATTTGACCGATACAGAGGTCGTCGAATCGATCGTGTTTGGCACAAATGGATTGCAGAAGGGCCTAGATCCAACAGGGATTGTGATCGATTTTGGTACAACCAGCGTGCCCGCGACGCGTCGATTTGCACAGTCAATGTGTTGGGTGGATGCACCCGTTTCGGGCGGCCAAGTCGGTGCGGAGTCGGCAAGTCTGTCGATTATGGTCGGGGGCGACGATGTTGCAGTTGCTAGGGCTCGTCCAATCTTGGAGACAGTCGGCAAGCGAGTGACGTATCTTGGCCCCTCTGGAGCCGGTCAAGTAACAAAACTGGCAAATCAATTGATCGTTGCGCAGACGATTGATGCCGTCGCCCAAGCTCTTCGAATGGCCGAGATGGCAGGAGTCGATCCGGCAAAGGCACGTCAAGCAATGCTCGGTGGATTCGCTGACAGTCGCATATTGGAATTGCATGGCGACCGGATAGTTCGTAGAGACTTCGTTGCCGGGGGGAGAGCAGCACTTCAGCTCAAGGACGTGCGATTGATCTGTGAACTGGCTGAATCGGTTGGGCTAGACTCTCCCACGTTAGCAAACTCGCTGGACCGCTGGGAAGAGCTCGTCGATCGACGCGGCAAGGGGAACCTAGATCACTCAGGTTTATTCACGCTCTACGAATGAACGCGGTGCTACTCATGGAATGGTCGAAAGTTCTCTCGAAATGCCGTTAACACGCGCCATGCCCGGCGAACACAATCCGCTGTGGACCACGAAGTAGGTGCGATCTCGCCATCCGAAAGGCCATCGCCACGGTTTATGATTATTTCATAAAAACGAGGAATTTTTCCAACCCTGCTTCAGCTTGCGGATGTGTTCCGGAGTGGAGCCGCAGCAGGCACCAATGATTTGTGCGGTCCAGCTTTGGGCGTGTTTTAGGTAGCCTTCGGGGTCGGTAGAGTCGGTGTTGATCCAGCCTTGTTCATCGTCCACGTGGCCGATGTTGCCGTAGGCCATGAGAGGGAAGTTTTCACCACAGATGGCGCGTAACTCGGTGAGTGGTTGGGTAATGGTGTGGGCCGGCATGCAGTTCACGCCTAGTGCGTTTACGCCGAGAGGCATGAGCATTTCGGCGGCATGAGTGAGTGACTCGCCGGAGAGGATGTGGCCTTTCTTATCGCAGACAAATGCGACCCATGTGGGCAGGCCGGTGGCCGTGGCGATCTTGGCGGCAATCACGGCTTCGCGGATGGAATTCATCGTCTCAATGAGAAGCAGGTCAACGCCACCTTCCACCAGATGTTGGATGCGCTCCGAGTGCTCGTCGAGGCATTCGTCGGCGGGCGGCACGAGGTCAGGGCGATAGCAATCCTCAAGCGAAGAGAGCGAGCCGGCCACGAGCGCTGGTTTTCCAGATTCAGCAACCGACTCTCTGGCAGTAGCTACGGCGCGCAAGGTTAGTTCGTGGGCGGAGAAACCTTTGCCAGCGAGGACGCGGCGGTTGGTGCGAAATGTATTGGTGGTGATGATGTCCGCGCCGGCGTTCAGGTAGTCCAGATGAACCTGGCGCAGGACATTCACCCCGGCATCCGTGGCAAGCGCATTAGCCGACCACAATGGCAAGCCGGTGTCCACGCCACGGCGGTTGAGTTCGGTGCCGGTGGCGCCATCGAGTAAAAGAAGCTTTGAGTTCACGATCAGGTTTCATCCATTGAGGAAAACAAACGCTCGAAAACTACATAACCCGTTTCGCTGAAGCCGAGGCGTCGGTAGCTTTCTCGAGCGGTTTCGTTTTCCCGCTCCATGTAGAGGCGGATGCCGCAGCAATCTACATCCGCTTCACCGAGTTCCTTAATGTGCGTGAAGAGAGTGCGGAACACGCCCTTGCTGCGAAAATGGGGATGAACATAGACACTCTGAATCCACCAGATTTCGCCGTTTCTCCAATCGCTCCATTCGAAAGTGTGCGCGGCTTGTCCCAAAACTTCGCCGTCGATCTCAGCCACAAAGTACCTTCCCCTGTTGGGTTCGGAAAGAAAGCGTCTGACTCCGTTGGTTACCGTCACGGGATCAAGTTCCCGTCCTTCGGTTTCACGGCAGAGCGCGATGTTGAAATGGGCGATGGTTTCCACGTCGGTGGATGCGGCCTGTCTGATCACAATCATGGTTCATTTCGTTGGTGAAGATGGATGCGATCGCAGTGAACTGGCCACAGGCTACGCCGTTTTGTTTGTTTCCTACTTTTTGATCAGTTTGAGGTTTGCTTCGGCGAAGGCCTTTCCCATTTGCGCGAATATCTTCGCACTACCGAAATAGTGGTAGCCGCCATTGGATGCGCCCTTGAGTGCTTCTCTGTCTTT
>JANMGH010000128.1:0-37144 GCA_031374515.1 Pirellula sp.
GGACTTCCACCCTACTGTTCAAACGCCTTCGGAGGCGCACTAGCAGGCACGCTCCGCCGTGCCGTATGCTTGCGTATATTGGCTGGGTTTTCAGGCGGACGGCACATGGAATGTGCCTGCTACTTTGACTTTTGTCGGCTGGGGCAAAATAAAGTTGGGATTGGAGATTCAAGCAATTTCGGATCGTGCGGGCCGGGTCCCGCATTTGCTCCGATGGAAAAAAGTTCAGCTTGGTCCAAATAGGGCAACAACTGATAGATCCATCCACCCGCCTGAGCAGGCCCAACGCCAAGAGATGGAACACCGGCCCAGTTCTTGCTCCAGCCGCCAGAAGGCAAATGCTGATGGGTAGCCTCAACGGAGGATTGCGAGTGAAAAAACAAACATTTCCCAAAAGGTCATTTCTCGGGTTCCGCCTCGCGGTTGCGTGACCTACGGTAGGTCGCACCTGCCGGGTGCGACAAAACCTCGGCAACCCCAGCACGCGGCTTGTTGGTTTAATTGAAAACACAATCGCAACGAAGGCTAACAGCTAGAATCGCTCGTCCCAAGTCGGCTTGCGGGCTGGGACGCAAGATCCAATAGCTAGAGAACCTGATTCACCCGTGACGCAAGGTCACGGGGGTCTTTCGTATGTGTTGGTCAGCTATTACGATCGCTACGCTGCTCCTCTGGTTGGAATGAAAATATTGGCGGTCATTTACGCTAGTGCGGTTAGGACACCATACCTATAGCGAAGGTCCGGGCAGGCCGAAACCTTCGCTTGGTCACGATCTTGTTTCCGCTTCAAACTGCCGCAAGTTTGCCACTTTGAATGTCATTGTCGAGCGTATCGCCAGCGATCCAACCGCTCATCATTACCATTGGCATACCGGGTCCAGGATGGGCTGCGCCGCCTGCTAAATAAAGTCCTTTGAGGTCACGCGAACGATTGGCCGGCTTGAACGCACCGAGAAATCGTCCGTGGCTAGCGAGCCCGTAGATGGCGCCATTCAAAACGCGATAGCGTTTGTGGATTCCTTCCGGTGTCAGCGAGTTTTCAGACACGATTCTATCGCGAATACCCTTCATCCCAGCCGTGTTCTCCAACTTGTCCAGAATCACCTCTCGATACGCCGGTAACATCTTTGTCCAATCGTGGTCGGGTCGCAGGTAGGGTGTGTGTACTAAGATATAGAGTGATTCGCCACCTGGGGGTGCAACACCGGGTTCGGTTGACGCAGGCGCACACACATAGGCTGTTGGATCCGGAGCCGGTTTGCCTTGCTTGTAGATGTAGTCAAACTCTTCGTGGGGATCCTTTGAGAAGACGAAGTTGTGATGCAAGACATGTTCGTATCTCTCCTTAAGTCCTAAGTAGAGAACAACACCAGAGCAGGCCGGTTCATAGCTGCGTCTCTTCTCAAACTTCTTGTCCATTGCCGATCCCTTCATCAGTTCGCGATGGGTACGGACCGCGTCGCAATTCGATACCACTGCGTCGAATTCGTATTTTTCGCCATCGGTTGTGGTAACACCGCGAACCGCCTTTCCATCCGAATCGATCGAAGAGACATCGACCTGTGTTTTGATATCAACGCCTAGTTCACGCGCTAGCTTTGCAAGCGCTTCGGGCACTGACCTAGTACCGCCAATGGGATACCAAACCCCTTCCTGGGTTTGCATGTGAGCGATACCGCATAGAACTGCCGGCGAGGCTTCAGGCGATGACCCAACGTATTGAGTAAAGTGATCGATCATCTGAGCGGCTCTTGCGTCCGGAACACAGGACCGAACCAAGCCTGCAACGGAACGCCCCATTCGCAAGCTCAAAACATCTTTCAATACCGTCGCCGAAAAGGCACCTCCAACTTCCATGGTGTCCGCAATCCCACCGACGCTTCGCCAAAAAAAGAACTTGTTCGAAACCTCGTGAAGTTGCTTCGAGATCTTCATAAACCTCTCGTAACCCTCTGCGGCATTGGGATTGGCGGAGAATCGTCCCAAGTTCGCTTTCATTTTGGCCATATCTGTTACCAAGTCCAGGACCCCGCCGTCGTCAAAGAAACATCGCCACTGCGGATCAAGAGCGACCAAATGCATATAGTCTTCTATCTTGCGATTCGCTTCACGAAAAATCCGATGAAGCACCGATGGCAGCGTAAGAATCGTAGGCCCCATGTCGAAACGAAAACCGTCATGGTGCAACACGGCAGCTTTTCCACCAACCCATTCGTTTTTTTCCAGCAACGTGACTTTGTGACCTCGTGCCGCAAGCGTACAAGCCGCCGCGAGACCGGCCAACCCACCGCCGATGACTCCTACATTAAGTACCCTTGTGGAACGCTCTATCATGAAATTCTCAATTCGATTTGAATGTTAATTGGATTTGGGGGGAGTCGCTGGCGAATCGGTTTCCCTTTGGAATTTAGCATTCCGTTGTGACATGGCAGCTCGGACGGTTTGCAGTAGCCCTCGCAACCGCGCTTTGAGACTACCGTGATGGTTAAATTGTAGCAGGCCGTCTAGTAATTCCTGGTCCGACGCTTCGGGCAATTTGGCATGTGGTAACCAAGAACCAAGTCTCGTGGAAACCACCTTCGGGAAAGTCATTTCCAAGAGCCCTTCATTCCCCCTTGTGACGCCAAATCCGCTTTCACCTCTTCCACCGAATGGCAGCCGCGGATCGGCTGTTGGAATGATGATGTCGTTGACGGTGATGAAGCCAGCAGATACGAACTTGACGATGCGAAGGCAATCTTCGATTGGACCGAATATGGATGCAGTCAAAGCATACGGACAGCGAGAATCGGCGCGCAGGGCATCCGACCAATCCTCGACTGGAATGATCATTGCAATCGGTGCGAAGATATCCGCTGAACATAGACGCATGTCGGTTGTAACTTCCGTGAGAACCAAATGTCCACTCGCGATGAGTTCGTCGTTGCTATTGATTGGTGTAGTAGCTCGTCGGTGCAAAGGGCCAGAAAACACTCTCGCCCCCTTCGTCATTGCTTCTTCAACGCCATCCCAAAGTTGTTCGTAGGTTTTCCGCGAAAGTTTCGTGGTCCAATTTCTTTGCCTAGGCTCTTGCAACCTTTGTTGCAGCAATCGATGGAAAACTTCGGTGGACTTCTTCGGTACGAAGATCCGACGAGGCGCCATGCAAGTTGCCCCACCGTTTAGCCTTAGCCCAAATACCAACAGATCGCAAACACGATGCATATCGGCCCCTGGAAGAACATACATCGCATCACAGCCACTTAATTCCATTACGGAGGGGGTCAAGCTATCGGCTAACGCATGCAATACCTTGCGCCCAGATTGACTGCTGCCGGTCATGACTACTTTGTCGACACCGATTGCGATAGCGCGCTGCACCGATTCGATAGAGCTATCAAGCAAAACGATCAGTTCGACTGGAATCCCAGCGCGAGCCAGTAGTCCAACAAACAGATAAGAGAGACGGTCGCAGCCAGGTGCGGGTTTGAACACAACTGCATTGCCGGCCGCGAGCGCATGTAGGATTTGCACACCAGGCAAGAACAATGGGTAGTTCCAGGTCCCAATGATCATGACCAAACCGTGCGGAGCGCGGTGTATTGTCGATCGCAGTCGGCCCAACCAAAATGGCGAGCCACCGCCGTCGAGGTGACGCGGCGCCAAAATGCGCTTTGCATATTTATGAAGCCATTTAACTGCGTCCGCTAGAGGCATCAGTTCCGACGTGATGGTCTCGCGAAAGTCTTGGCGAGATTGAGTTTCAATCGCATCGGCAATATGATGTCGCGACTCGACTAAAAGGGTCCGAAGCTTGGATAAGATCGCAGTTCGTTCCGAGGTCTTTCGTTGACTCCAAGCAAGCTGTGCTTGATACGCTCTCGAAAATTCCTCTTCAAGCTTTTGGCTTGAAATCGAGGGATCCGAAGAGACTGGATTGGAAATGGCAGACATATTCATGACACCAACATAACACTCGTTTATCGATAGTAAATGACCAAAGGACGGGCTGGAGGGCCCGTCCTTTGAATATTCAAAACTAGCATATGCACAAGTTCTTGCGCGAGACTATCTTCGGATGACTAGAATCCGCCACCAGATTGCCCAGCTTTGACACCAGCAGCAATTGCCTTCATAACACCATCTTCCAACGACAGGCGGACCACAATGCCGCGTTCAATCGACTGACTATCAATCAGGATGCGGTCATTGCCACCGGAAGCCGCGCTTAACATCGCTTCGGAGACCGGCGTTGGTTCGATGGATTGGACGTAGTTGAGTAGCTGCGAAAGTCCCAATCGCATCTTAACCAATTCCGCTTGTGAAGATGGCTTTGCGTTGCCGCGATCGATAGCGCTCTTTACACTTGCATCGCAGTTCTTACCGACCGCAATATGGACCGTTTTAGGGCTGGTTGCGATCGCCATTGTGACCGAACTACCGAAAATTTTCTTAGCCGCTTCCGCCGCATCTGGCGGGAGGGCGATCGAAGCACTGTGAAGATTGAATCCTGCATGTTTGCCCGTATTCACCTTCAGTTGAACAGGCACTTTTTCCTTGGCAATTTCCGCAGAAATTTCACCGGCAAGGGCTTCGATCTTCGTGCCGTCAGCAACCGTCACGCTGGCCACAATGTTCAAGGCTCCCTCAACGTTTACGTCGACAGCCGATTCCATTTTTCCCAACTTGGCGCTCTCCACCAAGATGTCGACAGCTTTCTCAATAAGTTCCTTTGCTTTCGCAGCGGAAGCGGGATTCTTGGCCCCCTCATCAATCGATTTAAATGCCGTCTTGAGGCCAGCCTCAAGTGTCTTTTCCAATTGGCCTAACTCCTCTGGAGCAACCAATTGGAACGTTTGCAATGCCATCATGGAACCGTCTTGAGGAATTCCCGCGACGCTTGTTTTGCTCGACTTTAGCTTTTCCATTTGCTTGGCATACTTGGAATCTGCCATGAACTGCGAACCAAAGTCCAGTACAGTTCGTTTATCCTGCTTGTTCACTGCCAATCCAATTACCATCTTTTCGGTACCCTCGATACCCTCTTGCATTTGCGAGATCATCTGCTCTGAGGTTTCGCGGGCGGATTGAGCATCCGCGGCGTCCAAATTACCTTGCGATGCCATACCTTGATCTAAACCCGCCTGAACTTGCCCCATAAAGAACTCCACAAGTTCATCCGGAATGTTCTGAGGGTTTATCTGGATACGAACATCGTACTTTTGAATCATCTTGGGGAGCATATCCCCCATGTTCTCGGCGATGTTGGAAAGCGCGTCTTCCGTCTGACCAACGTACAGCCATTTGCCCACTTTCTTTGCATAAATCGTGTTCCCGAAACTGAACTCGTAGAGCCCACCGCCAAGATCATTCGGTTCACCGAACGCACTCAGTTGGTCAAAGAACTGCTCTAGGTCGTCAATGGGGAGGCAGCCGATTGGGGCAGGCGTTCCACTTTCGTCCAAATTCACAAAGACACCAAATGGACGCGTCCTGTCTAATCCACCCGAAAACTGGTTCAAGACGGTCGTTATTCCGCCGGACGCAGCCCCTGCTCCCGCGATTCTCGCAATGTGCTGGATATTGGGCAAAAGAGAATCAATTGCATTCAACGCAACAACAACAACCGCTCCATCGTCCTTTTCTGCAACCGCAGCCGCCGCTGATTTGGGTATCGGCTTAATACCCTGAGCATGGCACTGATTCGGCTCATGAAAAGCCGCCAGTCCAAGGGTTGCAATACACATGGCCGGGGATAACCATCTAAATCTCATGAACAAACTCCATTGACTCGGTATTTAATGACTCGAAATTGACAGGCAATAGCTAGAACAATTCGTTATAGCCCACCCATCCTTGGAGGAAATTAGCAGCTGGGGTTACGAATTACCGGGTAACTATAGTCGATTTGTGCGGACTAGTAGATAGGAGTTTTGCACTGCTGGTTCGATCAACTCGAAATTTCAATGCGACTAATGGGTGCCCATTTGACAACCGGCCGATAGAGAATAAACAACAGATTTTGTTGTACCAACCGTTTTCCGCTTATCGCTCGCGAAACACGATGCGACCTTTTGTCAGATCGTATGGAGACAATTCCACCCGAACCTTATCCCCAGGAACAATTCGGATGAAGTTTTTGCGCATCTTCCCAGCGACGTGAGCCAAGACTTCAGAACCAGTCTCCAATTGCACACGAAAACGTGTGTTCGCTAGAGCTTGCGTGACCGTTCCTTCAACTTCGAATGCTTCTTCTTTTTTGGCCATAAAGTTCGGTTAAGTGATTCTTTCCAACATCTACTACGTGAAACAACGATCGACAAAGCGAGAGAAATCTCCTCTTGTACTTTGTTACAACTTAATTTTCGGGTGGCGAAACTCATCACGAATTTCCGCCTTCCGAGTAAATCCTCGAAAGTCTTGATGACTTTCGCCGTGGGCGGAACCTTAATTCTAACTTGTCACAAAGGACCAGCCCTCTTTTTCAAGCACTATTTATAGGCTACCGATGCCGGAATCGTCCACTGCCAATGCCGTAGAATCAAAGTCTTTTCTTGGATAATTGCACCGAATCTCGATTCCACACCGAAGCGATGGGATCCCAGCCCTAAACCGCGCGCTGTTTTTAGTAACGTCACGTCGCAAACTTTTAGGGACTCTGAAAGTAGGCTCGCATTGCCTATCGATTGACTCGTAGCGGTCTCTTCCGTGCCCGCGTTTTTCGACTATTCTCCTAGAAGACCTTTGGATCGTCGATATTGTTCGCTAGCCTTACGTTTACTCAATGACCAATCCGCTTCACAGCTCTTTCGTTTATTTCTCATGTCAGCACGGCGCCGAAGGAACCATCAAGGCTGAACTGTGCGGACCTCAAGGGCCGTATCGCCTTTCCTTTTCTCAAAAAGGGTTCGTCACGCTCAAGTCGGATCTGGTAACGCCCGCCTGGTCTCGCCCATTGCCTCAGTCACCGCTCATTCGATCCTGTGGACACGCATTGGACAAATTTGATGGCGATGACTCCACGCAGCTTATTGACCAGATCCTCAGTAAATACCTTGCAACCGATTGGGAATGCTTGCATGTTTGGCAACGAGATGTAGCCCAACCCGGCTGGAATGGATTTGAGCCAGGCCGATCTCTTTTGGCCGAGTCGATCGCAGAACAGTTTCAAAAAGAGCTTGCGATTCGCAATGACCCTCGCAAACAAACTGTCAATTCAATTGCGTCCGTCGGTACGAAGTTGCTGGAGATCATTTTACTAGAACCAAACCGATGGTGGGTGGCTGCCAAGCCTGTACAAACGCAGTCAGATGGATGGCCCGGTGGCGTGTTTGCGGTACCCATTCCCGAAAACATGATTAGTCGCGCGTACCTCAAAATCGCCGAGGCGATTCCCTGGAGCAGGCTGCCAATTCGAGCCGGTGAGCGTATTGTCGAGATCGGCTCGTCACCAGGTGGTGCATGCCAAAGACTACTAGACCTAGGTGCACAAGTCGTTGGGATCGATCCTGCCGACATGGATGAGGTGATCGCAAAAAACCCTCGCTTCGAACATTGGAGATCCAAATCGCAACAAGTCAAACGCAGATTGTTTAAAGACTTCCGATATTTGATTTGCGATGCAAACGTGGCGCCCAACTACACACTCGATACTGTCGAAGCGATCGTAACCTATCCCACATCGAAGTTTCTTGGATTGATCCTCACTATCAAGCTATCCACTTGGGAACACGCAAAGGAAATCCACACACATCTCGAACGGGTGAAGTCTTGGGGATTTGACCGCGTCGAAGCGAGGCAGCTGGCCCACAATCGAAGAGAATACTGCCTCGTTGCCGAACGCACTGCATCCTACAGCTCGCATTAGACAGTTGCTTGGCCTGGGCAGCATCCTGTTCCGACCAATTCAACCAGCTATTCGATCACCAATACTCGCTAATTTTTTCCTTGAGGAAGGCTGCGCTTCGTTGCAATTGTTCGATGCCGTCCACACCATCTTCGATACTGATCCAGCCGTCAAAGCCGACTCGCTTCAATTCCGCAAAGATTGCATCATAGTCATTAAGTCCTTGCCCGATTTCCCCATGCCTTAGTCGCTTCGCATAACCTGCCGCTCCACCTTCTTCGCGGCGTAAATCCTCAAGCGTGCCTTCGATTAAGTACCGATCACTAGCGTGCATGGTCACCACTCGATGCGAGACTCTCTTGAGTAACTCGATGGGGTCATCGCCAGCAATATAAGCGTTGCTTGGGTCATAGTTGACTCCGAACGATGGATGTTGAATCGCATTGACAAGCGAGCAAAAAACCTCCATTTTTTGGGCAAACTCCGGATACTCCCAAAAGTCATCCTTGTAGTGATTCTCCAAAATCAGCGTCACGCCATTTTGGACAGCATGTGGCAAACAAGACTCGATGCTTTCGGCAGCCAATCGAACACCCTGTTCGGAAGTCAACTCAGGTCTTCGTTGACCGCTTAACACGCGGCAATAACTGCCACCCAAAGCAGCTGCCATATCGATCCAACGTTTTTGCTTATCGATTTCACGTTTGCGAAACGCCATGTCTGGGTGCGTAAAATCTGGCGAACAGCACAGCATGGGAATCGTCATGCCAAGCGACTCTACTTGTTGGCGAAAGATTGGCCACATGCGTTCATTGGCCATCTCGATGAAGCCCGCATAGAACTCTAGTCCACTTATTTCCAAAGTCGACGCCAAATCAAACCACTGCGATAGTTTCATGCTGCCCTCTTTGCATAGAGCTTGCATGTAAGCTTTGGGGAACGCTGCGATTTTCGGCATTGAGATTTTAGGTTTGTTTGCGTTGCTTGTGCACAATGGTCACAGCTGCTAGCTTCTCACAAATCGATCGATGGATCTAGTAGGGGAGGTCGGGGCGCTCCGCCACCTTGATGCTGATCTTCATAATGTCTTCATTTCGATCCACTGTTAATTCGACAAGATTTCCGACTGGCGTTTTTCCTATCTCAAAGATCAAGTCCTCAACGCCCTTGACCGGTTGGCCGTTGATTTCAAGAATCCTATCCCCAACTTTCAAGCCTGCGATAGCAGCCGGCATATTCGCAACAACTCCGCGCACTACGGCGCCGCGAATAGGAAGCTTAGCAAATTCAGGCATGGGCTCTCCAACGACATCGCTAACCTCGGTTTCCTGCGACTCAACATTGGCGAGTTTGGACTGCGTCAATCGCTTGAGCTCCGTCGCTTTGACGAGTTCGACACCGACATATCCGCGGCGCATTCGACCTGATTCCTGGATCTGCTTAAAGACAATTTTTGCGACATTGCTTGGAATCGAGAAACTAACGCCTCGATACGACTCTCCAATGATGGCGGTGTTGATACCGATCATCTCGCCTCGAGAATTCACCAATGGTCCACCGCTATTGCCTGGATTGACAGCGACGTCGCTTTGCATGAGGTCACTGTAGCGTGGAGAAGCACTTCTCCGATCCCCTCTGATCAAAGGATTTCGGATCGAGTCCTCGTAGCTTGTCCCGCTCAAGTCCAATCGATGCTTGCTGCTCAGAATTCCAAATGTGACGGAACCGGTGAGGCCAAATGGACTTCCAACCGCCCAGACCGGGGACCCCACTTCGATGCAATCGCTATCGCCCCAACTGATCGGCATGATTTCGTCCGCATTGATTTTGAGGACTGCCAAGTCGGTGAGCTTATCGAATCCGACCAACTCCGCCTTACAGGTCCTTTCGTCCGACAGCAAAACATTAATCTCAGAACCGTCGTCAAGAACATGGTAATTGGTGAGAATAAAACCCTTAGCGTCAACCAGAATGCCACTCCCTTGACCCACTTTGGATCGTCGTGGAGCTACGCGAGTGTCGCTGTTGAGTTCGTTTGCGTCGGACTCTTCACTCATCATGATGTGCACGACACTGGGGCTGACCCTCTTAGCCACGGTTTGCGACACGGTGCTAAGCCCTTCCAAGGAGACCCGTTCCAATTGCTGGCCAGCCATTTCATATTCCGCGCGAAGTTGACCTCGGTGCCAGGCATAGCGAGAAAACTCCAACATCGATGGCAACATGTAACGCAAGGCTATCAGCAGGACAATGACAACTGTCAAACTGAGGAATGTCGATAACAGAAGAGAAGCTGCAGTCGGATGCCTAACTGTTGGCGATGTTCGAACCTCGATTTCGTCGTTCGATTCCGAATCGTTGGCTTTTTCAGCCGGCAGAGCTTCACCATTCGGTTTGCGAGTCACCTCTTGGTCGCAAGTTGGAATCGATGGAAATACAGACGATGGCATTGAGTCGGGTTGTATTTCACTCATCGAAGCATGCCCTCGAACAAGAATCTCAGCGATGCGAGCAGATTTGCTCGACCTTTGTATTCTAACCGACTCGATCGAAGCTCAGCAATCATTTAATCTTGGATTGCTTGGGACTTTCTTTTTTTGGACCGGTGAAGTAAAGCGAGATTGCGACTAAAATTACCCGCATCTGTGCCCCTTTACTCGCTGGACTTTGGATCGGTGAAAGCTCAAAACGCAATCGATTTGACGGCAGTCATAACGACCCCTGAAAACATCCAATTCGAATACCGGATCGCAGGTCCGTTTCGAAGATTGCCAGCACTATTGTTAGACCTTGCCATTCGCATGCTGTTTTGGCTGGGTGTGGCGGTGCTTTTCTTTTTCATTGGAATCACCATCCCATTATCTGGGCCAGTCCTCGTGTTTGTCTTCTTTGTGTTTTGGTTCGCCCTAGAGTGGTTCTACGGTATGTACTTTGAATCTCGGTGGAACGGACAAACGCCAGGGAAATGGTTAACCAAGATCCGTGTGATCTCGGTCGATGGCCGACCTATTAACGCTTTCCAAGCCACGGTTCGCAATTTCCTACGGCTTGCCGATTTTGCTCCGATGGTTTCGCTCGAGATGTTCATTTCGGATGGACCACCTGCATATTACTTTCCGACATTTCTAGTCTCTTTGATTTGCATGACACTGACTTCTCGATTCCAACGACTGGGTGATTTGGCTGCTGGAACTATGGTGGTTGTCAATGAACGATCTTGGGTTCCGAGCAAAGTTAAGCTGGAGGATCCGCGTGTCGCGTCTTTGAGTGAGCACATTCCGCCTAACTTTCGCATGACTCAAACACTAGCCAAGGCCATTGCGTTGTATGCAGAACGGAGGGGTCGCATTTCTGCCGGTCGTCGATTCGAGCTGGCGATCCATTTGGCTAGGCCACTTTTGAAAAAGTTCCACTTTCGCGACGACACCAGCCCCGACCTCCTTCTCTGTGCACTTTATTATCGAGAGTTTGTTTTGAAAGCAGCGTTTTCTGACAACCATCGCTATTCTCCACCACCGACCATGGAAACCGCTGCGTTGGTGGTTGATTCCATGGCGGCCCCGCTGGGTTCCGCTCCGCCAATTCTGAAAGCACCCCAATGAGGATTGCAGAGTTACTCGAAAAAAGAAGACAAGGCTGGGTCGAACTGGAACGCTTGTGCGATTCGTTGCAATCGAGCAGATTTCCTTTCATGAATAACGGGAGCATGGTCGCGCGATTCTCTGCGTTGTATCGAGCTGCTTGCACCGACCTATCGATGGCCGAACAATACCAACTGCCACCTGCGACGGTGGAGTATCTGCATCGACTCGTAGGGCGATCGCATAGTCAGCTGTACCGTTCTAGTCCATTTGCGAAGAACCGTTGGTTGCATTACATGTCAAAGATTGCTCCTCAAAGCATCTTTAGAGACCCTTGTGTTAAAGTTGCCTTCGTCGTGTTTTTTGGTCTTTTTACGCTTTCCGCTATTCTCGCGTGGTCGAATGAGTCTTTTCCTGGATTTGCAGAGCGCATTTTGGGTGAAAAGAAAATTGAAATGATGGAATCGAGTTTTAGTAAACCACTCGCAGGTAATTTCGAGCATTTCATCATTAGTTCTGGATATTACATCAGTCACAATACCAGCATTGGACTCCAATGTTTTGCGCTCGGTCCGCTCATATTGCCTTCCTTGTGTGCGTTGGGTTTTAATGCAGTCGACTTAGGTGCATCTTTCGGTTACATGGCTCGAGCGGACGTGGAGGAAGGTGATGTTTTTTTTCAGTTTGTCACCGCTCACGGCGTCTTTGAATTGACAGCGATTGCCCTTGCGGCGGCGTCCGGGCTACGCTTAGGGGTTGGGCTTTTCGCAACGTTTGGATTCCGACGCCTCGATTCCTTCCGACTAAATGCCGAGCGCGCATTGCCCATTATCTTGGCTTCTGTCGTTTTGTTTTTTATGGCAGCGTTTACGGAAGGGTTTATTTCTCCATCACCGCTACCTTATTTGGTGAAGGCATCCGTTGCGATCCTCAGTTCGGGTATGCTGATGTACTACTTCGTTGTTCTAGGATACCCCAGGCCCGACATCGAAAAGGAGATCGCAAACAGCGAGGACAACCCGTGGCGGACAATTGGAGCAGCACATGCAACTCGATAAGACCGCAATTGTTATCTCGCAGCGCTCTGCGTTTGATCTCGTCGATTTGAGCCTCATTGTGATGCGTCGCTATTGGCAACCCATCTCCTTTTTTGCTTTCGTCGGAATACTCCCTTTTGCACTCGCCGATTTCATCTTACTTTGGCCGCTTTGTCAGTACGACTCGCTGCTGATGGCTTCGCGGGATATCAATAGCACTGGTGCATACCACTGGCGATATCTTTGGATCGTCACCTCGTTGATTCTTATCCAATCGCCGTTTGCACTAAGCGCAGTAACTTACTTTATCGGACAAGCGGTTTTCATTGAGAGGCCTTCACCTCGGCAAGTGTTTGCAGCTGTATGGCAACGATTCGGATCGATCGTCTTCGTTCTCGGCATATTGAGAATGGCCATTGCCGCCTTTTTGCCCGCCGTCCTGCTCTTTCTCACCCCAGTTTTTCGACCTGAGATTGAGATCCCATTCTTTCTCCTCGGGTTGTGTGGCGTGGTCTATTTCGTGCGAGGCTTTCGACCCTTTGCTGCGGAGATCCTTTTGCTCGAACGATGCCCTGTCTTTAAGTCCAAAAAACGTCCCGATCAGTTGGCCTATGGCCAGCGCTCCCGGTGGCTGCATTCAAGTCTCTACAACGAACTGTTCGGAGTTCACGTCGGCGTTAACATCATTGAAATTCTTACCGCTCTTTCTCTGTCGATGAGCGCGGTTTTTTTAGTCGGTGTTCTCACGGGAATATGGAGCTGGGGTTTTTGGATGGATCTCTTTCTCTACCCTTTAATAGTCTGGATCGTCTCAACCTGGGGAGCGGTGATCCGTTTTCTACTCTACATGAACTCAAGAATTCGAATTGAGGGATGGGAGATCGAGCTACGACTCAAAGCGGAAGCTCAACGTTTAGAGGAGGCAGCTCGATGACAAAATCCGCATTGACCCATGCCTTGATTTGTTTCTTCCTGGCAATTCTTACCAACATTCCGTCATTTGCAAACGAGCCAGTTCCACCTAATTCGAATCAGATCGCTCCATCGACAATTACGGACTCCGATAAGTCCATCATCAAAAGGTCCAACGATCCTGTGTGGTTTGATTCGAACGATGGAACGATCCGTCCTATCGGTCGGAGTAGATTCATTGATGTCGAGGATCGGCACGATTCCATCGCAAGGCCCGCAGCGAAAACTCCGCCAAGTTGGTGGAGTGCGTTTCGTAAGAATCTAGGTGATCTGCTTGCGTGGCTGTTTCAAGGCTGGCATATTTTGCTAATCGTTTGCTTCGTGACCCTTTTGATCGTAACGGGATTGATCGTTTTCTATTACGTGCTCAAGCCAGAAGGCCAGCGAGGCCGTTCGATGCATCTATCGCGCAGCCAAAACGAAAAGGCCAAAATTCAAGATCTTCCTTTCGAAGTGGAGGTGTCCATGCTCGGACTTTTGTCGCAGGCTGAGCGATATCGAGCTGCCGGTGATTTTTCCAAAGCCATCATTTACCTGTTCAGCTATGCGTTAGTCGAAATGGATGGTGCGAGGTTGATTCGACTAGAACGTGGCAAGACAAATCGTGTGTACCTAGGAGAACTCAGGGGGCGGGACAGTCTGCGCAGTTTTACTTCGCAGGTCATTCTCGCATTTGAATACGCCTTTTTCGGGAAACACGTATTGAGCAAGGAGATGTTTGAACCTATCTGGCAGCAACTGCCTGCCTTTGAAGCCTATCTCAAGCAATCCAGTGCTGCACCAAGCGGCCTCAACGGCGAACCCTACGCAGGGATGCCCTAATGCCTACACCTCTAAAAGCGGCTTCCATTCTTGCATGGTGTTGTCTTGCGATCGTCCTTGCCGGGTGTCGCAACTCGCTTAGTACGCAATATGGTTTAAGCGATGGGTCCGACGCGAGATATAGCCCAGCATCGGTCTCCCTATTTCGTAATCTTTGCATCGAAAACGGAAAGCCGACGATTGTCGTTCGTTCCTTTTCGCCTCGAGCAATGACTAGGCTCAAAGCGATTGTTTGGTCACCCGATTCATTTGAGCCACATGATCCGGCAGCATTACTATGGATCGATCGCTGGCTATCCTCGGGCGAGCGAACTCTAGTCTATGTGGGTCGGGATTTTTCGCCAACTGCTGATTATTGGGCCCAGGCCGCAGGCGAGTTTGTCAACAGCAAACAAACAATGAAAAACTCGGTCTATGCAAGGGAGCAACAAGCGGTTGAACTCGCGACTCTGGATAAGATGCGATCTAGAGTACGCTCGAATGTCGTTACACCCTGGTGTGTATTCGATCATTCTACCGGAAACGAGGAAAAAGTAACGAATTTGAAAGGTCCATGGGCAGAATCAACCGATGCGACCAAAACGCGACTGTTTGTCCGCAGCTATCCCGTCCCCTACTCAGCTGAATCGCTTGCATCGTTCCAAGACGAATTGGACTGGCAACCCAAGGATACGGGCGTGAAACCGGCCAATACCAGCGGATACGAATTGAGTTGGCAAGATTCGGACGCGAAGATGCTCAAAACCGTAAAGTTACTCTCGCAAGAGGGTTTGCCGAACATGGAGAGTTTGCTTGCGACCCATGACGATAGAGCCTTGATTTCGGAATGCACTTCACCTAGATGGGGCAAGTCTCGCGTCATCGTGCTGTCCAATTCCTCGCTAATTTCAAACCTTTCTTTGATCACCCCGGAAAACCTAGGACTTGCGAAGAAGCTTATCGATAAACTTCCAAATCAGACGATCGGTTTTTTGGCCGGAAGCATGGACCCGCCGGTTCGCAAAGACGACTTCTCGTCCCAACAAAAGGGGTTTGAAATGCTAACGATGTGGCCACTCAACGTCATCTCTTTGCACGCGGTCTTTCTTGGGATGCTGGTCTTGCTTGCCGCCTTTCCCATCTTTGGTCGAGCGAAACGGTTGCCGGCCAAATCGACTCGCGAATTTAGTCAGCACATTGAAGCTGTAGGTGGGCTGCTTGCGAAATCCCAAGATCAATCGTATGCCCTTGCGACCCTAGCCGAATACTTCCGCGTCGTGCGAAAGGAACCAACGTCGCCGTGGGCCAACCTTGACCCTATGATTCAACAAGAGCCAACGTCCCCGTTTCAGACACCAAGTTGAGTTCCTGCGAGAAGCGATGAGGGGATGCACAGCAGCCGATCTTCCCGATTTCAACGCAAAGTCTTTCACGGTCTCAATTCATCAAGTGATTGTGCTATTGGAAAGCTAGACGATCTCCTAATCGATGGCGCCGAACGGGATCCGCAAGCACCTCAGTCTCAAGGTTTGTCCAAAGTTTGTTCTTGGAAATCAAAACAACCAGCTCGAAAGGAATGAAATGGCATACGAAAAATTGAATGATGTGTTGCTCCCTACAAGCAGCTTTTACGGGAGAGTCTTTGGCAGCTTCGGCACTACATTGATTATCGTCTCATTCTCCTTGGCGATTGGAAGCGGTGGCTACTCGTACTTTGGCGGTCTGAATTGGGTAGATGCGTTGCTGAATGCAGCAATGATCTTGACTGGAATGGGACCCGTGGACCATATGGTTACGACCTCAGGCAAACTGTTCGCTACTTTTTATGCTCTTTATAGTGGTATCGCCTTCCTTTCGATGATGGCCATCATCATCGCACCAATTCTTCATCGGTTTTTGCACAGATTGCATTTGGAGGACTGAAGGCTTCCTCGGTTTTCCTTAACTGTTTGTCAACAATTCGACGTTGGACGGTTGCCGCTAGACCGGACGTTTTTCCAGTTCGGATTTTAGGAAATCGATGCCAGCGGCTTCCGCTTCAAAAACGCCGTCCAACTGCGCTTGGTAGCAAATCTCTAAAATCTCATTAAACCATCGCGATGGCGGGTACCCCAACGCCAAGAGATGACGCCCCAATATGATCTTGTCTGGCTTGGTGTGTGTCACAGCCGTGGTTTCTGCGATCCGCATCAATCGAATGAGTGATTCCGGCAGAGTTGTCGGCAACGGCGGCCTGCCGCCCAAATCCGCTTCCACCAGGCGCATCAACTGCACGATCGATGCCTTTCCCAATCTCACTGAAAGCCTGCGGACTGTCCGTGCGGTGGCTTCCAATTGGACATGAACCAAATGCTCGGCGACTAGAGGCTGCACAATTTCAATGTACTGGCGTGGGCAGCCAATTCGGGTCAAAAACGAGTCCGTGAGCGGTACGCCAACGGCAGCATGGACAGGTGATCGCCAGCGACCGTCCGCGAATTCTGTGGTCGACGGTTTGCCAAGATCATGGCACAAAGCTGCAAGCATCAAAATAACCCGCTCGTCGTCATTGAGACTCTCTCGGTCCGAGATTCGAGCCGCCGCATCACACACGTGCAGGGTATGAGTCCATACATCCCCTTCCGGGTGCCACGCAGGATCCTGCTGAACACCGATCAAGGCATCGAGCTCTGGGTAGTGTTCGATCCAACCACAGTCCACGAGAACCTGCAGTCCTTTACTCGGACGTCTGGACCGCGTCGCCCATTTGAGCCACTCATTCCAAACTCGCTCGATAGCCAGCGATGAATATTCATGGCTAAGTGATCGACACATTTCCAACGTATCTTTGGTCATGGTCGCTTCAAATCTTGCTGCGAATTGCATGCCTCGCAAAACGCGAAGGGGATCTTCGCCAAAGTGCGAACTGGTCGCACGAAGGATGCCTTTCTCCAAATCGGAGACGCCGCCATGTGGGTCGATTAAGGAATGATCCTGAAGGTTGCGATAAATGGCATTCATCGTAAAGTCGCGACGCAAGGCGGCATCTGAAACGCTGAGCGTGTGATCCACCTCCACTTGAAATCCTCGATGCCCACGGCCAATCTTGCTTTCACGTCGCGGCAAAGTAAAGTCGAGATCGTCGCCCTGAGCCGTCCTAAGCTTGATGACACCAAAGGATACACCGACCTCGTTGACTCTCCCGAATCGGGACAATAGCTTAGACAACTTCGCCGCATCCAAATGAAAGACTTCGATATCGAGGTCTTTGTTTTCCATTCCGAGCAACTGATCGCGCACACAACCACCAACTTCATAAGCGACACCTCCCGCCTCGGAGATGGCTTCGATTATCTTTCTCAATGGACTCATTTATTTTTCAGTGTAAGAAATTACGCCATGTTCCTTCCTGAGGCAGAGAAAGGTCGGCAAAATGATGAGGGAAAACGCGATGTCAAGCGGATCCAGTCTAGCCTGAACCTGTCTCAACGTGCAACTAGCGAAAGCGTCCTTACGGAATTGCATTAAATAGTCTTTGACCTAATCGACAGGCACCGATCGAGCTTTGGGGTAGTTTTCTGTCCAGATTAAATTTGGGGTTGATGATGTTGTCTCGTAGCGAAAGTCGTCAGGACTTTCGGCGATATGCACATTCCGAAACTCTTGACGAGTTTCGCTACATCAGAGTTTCGCTACATCAGAGTCATCATGCCTGCCATTGAGAACGTCGTGAAAAACCGGCAGGGGAGAGATTTATGCCACATTTGACAATGCCGAAGGCAGGACTTGAAGTAGCACCGTCAAGCATTGCACCGGATGCGATGGTGACATCACTTTAGAAACCGCGTCGTTCGACATAGACAGGTCGATAGGACGGACGAGATTGATAAACGGGTTCCGCGTAGTGATACTCCTCGCGAACGACGACGGGCGATGGCTGGTAAGTGCGGTAAACCGTATTGGGTTGTTGATAGACTGGAGTCCCTCTTCCACCTGTTTGCATGACATTGACAACGTAGTCGCTAACCCCTTGTTGATTCATGAGTATCACGTCGTTCACATCGGGTTGCATCGCTACTCCGTTGGTCTGGATGTGCGCGACAATTACCGCGTCGCTTACTCCGTTGCGAGTCATGTTGATGACTTCCGATGTCGTGACAGGGCGTCGGCTAACAACGGCGCGCTGCGGAGGTACTTGCACGTACGTTCGATGCTCGTGATAAGTTGGATAGGCGACCTGTGGCTGGTAGTATTGCTGTCGGTACACTTGGTCCCGTTTGTTCCCTATCACACCCCCAGCGATCGCGCCTACAGCGCCGCCGATGAGAGCACCTTCGGTAGTCTCTTTGTTTTGATGGCCCACGACACCGCCGATTAGCGCTCCGGTAACTCCACCTAGCAATGCTCCATCTCTGGTTTGATTTTGACCGTAGCTGGTGCTAGCTATTGAGCAGAAAAGTGCTGTTCCGATACAAAATTTTTTTGCAATACGCATGATCCACGTTTCTCGCAGCTGAATTGATAGAAAAGCCAGAGACCGAACCCAGGTCGCGGCAATCATCATCTTCGATAAGTTATCGGCGTTCTCATGTCGAGACTGAATTAAACCCATTGGGATGCTAGAGCCAAGACAGAATCAACATGCTAGCAATTCCCGATGCGTGGAATTACAGCTTGAGTTGACCCAAATCGAAGGGTATCCAGTGAGGCTTAATGATGTTTAGAGCCTCCCGATGAAGGAGGCCGTTCGAAGCGCAAATGCTACTTGCCTGATTCAACGGCAGGGGTTCCCCATGGCAGTCGGTCGCTAAACCGCCTGATTCGGTCAAAAAGAGTTGCCCTGCAGCATAGTCCCATGGATGCAGTTTGTACTCAAAGAACAGTCCGTAATGCCCACACCCGACATTACATAAGTCCAGCGCCGCAGCGCCGAAGCGACGCATTCCATGTATGTTGCTTTTGAAAAAAGCACCGATCGTGTCCAGCGTCGCTTGCATCATTCGATCTCGATCGTAATAAAAGCCGCAAGCGATCAAGGTTTCGTCGATGCGATCTGCTCGGTCCACTTGCTGTCGCACTCCATTGTGCCAAGCTCCTTGGCCACGAACTGCGACATACCAATCCTCTCGAATTGGATTGCAAATGACTCCTAGCTCCGATTGCCCATTGCGATAGTAGGCAACAGAAATTGCAAAGTGGGGAATGCCATGCATAAAGTTGCTCGTACCGTCCAATGGATCGATGATCCACAGGTCTATTGCATCCGCGCGATCGCTGTGGGATTCTTCTGAAATGATGGCGTGATCTGGATTGTTGCCGCGAATCGTGTCGACAATGACTCGCTCTGACGCAAGATCCGCTTCGGTAACAAAATTCGCCAACCCTTTTGTTTCAATATGAATGTCGGTCCTGAAACGATCTCTTAGGACATTCACCCCCAATGCAACCGACTCCATTGCTGTCGCGAGCATTGGATGCTTTAGCTCATGTGTCATTCGCCGTGGTTGATCGTTCAATTGGCAACTGCGATCCGTTGGTGGTGTTGAGATCTCAATTTATTCGTGGCACCGAGATTACTTTTTTGTCCGATCCTAGAGCACCACAGCCGCGTTTCCATACGCGAGGCATATTCGTACGACGAGCTATTGTACGCGATTTGTCTTCCGATCAAAGATACTATGGATCAGATGTTCGTACATTTGGACCATCGTTTCAAGCGAGCCGTTCGTTTGAACGTGTTCTCGACCGTTGCTACCCATTACATCCGCAGTGGACTTATTCCACAGCAAAAATTTAATCCGTTCGCAGACCGCATCCGCGTCGCCGGGCTCGACGGTAAAGCCATTCCATTGATCGTGTACGGATTCGGCGACCGAACCAACTCGGGTGCTGACAACAGGTACGCCGCACGACAACGCCTCGAGTATGGAGACGGGACTGGCTTCGTTGTGGCTGGTCAATACAAATACGTTCATCGCGGCAAGTAACCGGGGAGTGTCCGATCGCGTACCTAGCAAAGAAACGCTGCCGGTCAAATGGAGCGAAGCGATTTCGTTTTCGATTTTTTCTCTTTCTGGGCCATCACCTACGATGACAAAGTGCGCGCTCGGAAACTTGACAGTCACTTTGCGGGCAGCCTCGAGAAAGAGCCTATGGTTTTTTTCAGGGCGCAATGCAGCTACGATTCCCACGATCGGTGTGTCTGGCGCAAGCCCCAATTCCTGCCGAACAATCAATCGGGCGGCGTGATCGGGCTTGAATCGATTTGTGTCAACTCCATTGGGAATGACGACAACCTTGGAAGCAGGGAACTTTTCGAAATCAATCAAGAACCGTCCGTGAGGCTTTGCGACTGCGATGAAAGCATCCGTGATCGGCGTCAGCCAGCGATTCATTCTGCCAACGCCATCTGGCCAGCCGGTCGAGTGAAGCGCACTGCAGATCACCGGTACCGATGCGCATTTTCCAGCGAGCCTTCCCCAGAACATCTTATCGCCAGCCCCAACAGTTACGATTGCATCCGTTTTTTCTCGGCGAATATGGTTTGCGAGGCGGAGCAGAACCCGCAGGTCGTACTTGCTTCTCAACCAATGCTGTGTAACGGGGAATTCCTCTGCCATCTGGTCACCCAGCGGCCCCTGTTCCTTGAGGCAAGCGATCGATGGCACGATATGCGTGCTTCGGAATTTCCTCAACATGTTAACGAGTAGGGTTTCGGCTCCTCCGACGGGCATGCTCGTGATAACAAACAGCGTCTTGAGCGGCCGTTGTGGATTGGCTACGAGCTCGTTCACGAAATCGAAGAGGTGACTTTGGTCTTGGATGGCGCCTGTACATGTTGTCTGCGTGCATACAGTCATGGGCGGAACATTCTCGAACTTTCTGATGTGGACCGTTAAGAGTTATTCGAATGCTTGCTGAGAAATTGGGATACGAAACGCTGTTTCGATTGGATTCTTTGCTCGGAATTTTCGTGGATCGTAGGTCAGCCAATTCTTGAACGAAGCCATGCCAGGATCGCCATGAAAACGCTGCAAGTGGTTCGCACATTGACCAGGGTAGTTCATTCCGCCAGCGGCGCTTACGAAACACTTAAAACCCGATTCAAAAACCTTATCAATCGCTTCCTGCGATATGTTTCTCTTAAGACCAAATGGAAACGCGAAGTAGTCGATCGGCTGGCCGGTCCAGTCCTGAAGTCGCTTGCGAACATCCGGTATTTCGCGACGTAGTTCGTCGTCGCTCAAATGCTGGCCGAAGTTGACATGCGTATGCGAATGAGCACCAATATCGATACCCATCTTGGCCATATTTCGGATCTCGTCGACGGTATTAGGCCTGAGAGGCACACCGCGATCCGAATCGTGACGGAACGGCGTCCCGGTCTCGACGTTATGGGTCGTAACAAAATACGTGCAAGGAATTCGTCTTTGGATTAATGCTGGGATGGCGTACTCACAATTCTCGCTGTAACCATCGTCAAAAGTGACAGCCACCATGGGCTTTTCACGTTTTCCTGACATTTGAGATTCTCGAATACAATCCAGCGAAACGGGTACTGCATTCGCAACAATCCAGTCCAAATGCCTTTCAAAGTTTCGCTGTTCTATTGACCAGCTATTCATCGAATGGATTGCGACGCGATGGTAGAAAACAACGAGAGCTGGAAACATCCTTTCGCTTGCGAAAGTCTCGCGCAAGGTAGTCCGCGACCGTCCGGTCGCCCACCGATATATGAGGAGTCCTAGTTCGCGATAGAGAGTTTGCATTACGTGAACGACAGCATGAAGGTTGGATTGCACTACTTTCCAAGGTCTAGGAAACCTTTACACGGATTTCTTGATTCGTCGTTGGTGCTACTTGAATTTTGATTGCGGAAGATGAAATGCGAATCCGTTTTGTTTCGAATGGGCAGGCTGTATCGAATATGTCGTCTTTCCATTAGGCCAGCGAGGGCCGCTTCGTTGCAAGGCGCATTCCAATGGGATTGTCGGATTTCAACAAGCACTCGGTCGATACTTGTCCAAGGTTGTCTCACATCATTCGACGCTAGGGAACACTCGTGATTTTGGTATTCGTGCTCATGGCAATGGCTGCAGTCGTTTGGGCAATTGCCGCGGTACGCTATCATGATGTACTCACCGGCACCGCGGTTTTCCTAGTTGCAACGAGTGTCTTTCCGCCCGAATACATTTCTGCAAAAGTGGGAGGTTTGTCCCTAACCGTGGACCGAGTCTGGCTTTGTGCGATTGTGGGGCAATTTATCTTTGACGCATGGACAAGGCGTGCGAGGTTCCGGACGTTGGCTGCTTCCGATATCTGGCTTTCAATGTTCCTTGCCTGGCTCTTTCTCCGCACTATTTCCACTCCGATTGGGAAGGAAATTCTCGGTCAACCGTCCACAATCATGCACTTGCTGAACGGCTACCTCATACCCGCGTTTTTGTTCGTATTGATCCGGCATTCCGATCTTAGGCCACGAACCATTTGGCCTGCAGTTGCTGTTCTGCTGCTTTTCGGTGTCTACTTAAGCATGACTGCCATATTGGAAATGACAAAACAATGGTCGTTGGTGTTTCCCCAATTTATCGCAGACCCGAAACTGGGTATTCACTTTGGACGAGCCAGAGGACCAATGCTTCAGTCCGTACGCCTTGGCATGTGCCTCAATCTCTGCCTTGCATTGCTATGGACTTTTCCGGTTTGGATTTATCCCAAGGAACGATGGGCATGGTTGCTGGCAACGATGCTGACCCCTCTTTTCATGCTTGCAATCATGCTAACCTACACGCGTAGCATTTGGATGGGGGCTGGCGCTATCGTCATTATCCTTCTTTCAACCATGTTGCATGGCAAAGCTCGCACACTTACTTTGGGGTCCCTATTCCTATGCGCAGTCGTTGGCGGACTCGTATTGGGCCCGAGCCTGACAGCCTTTAAGCGTGAGTATTCCGAAGCGGAAACATTGGAGAGCACAAGGATGCGAGGAGCGTTCGCTTATGTCTCCATGCAGATGTTCAAGGATTCCCCGATCACAGGATTCGGGTTCAATCAATTCCAAGTCTACAACCGAGCCTATTTGGACGACCGTACTACCAACATACGGTTGGAGTCCATACGTGGCTATGTTCACCACAATTCTTACCTAAGTCTGGTCGTAGACCTTGGCTTGATTGGTGCCATGCTTTATTCGATCGCGGCTATTTGCCTAATTCGAAATTGTTGGGCGATTTGGTCACACCCAACTTCTTCTCGATTGGCAAGAAGCTCGGCTGTGCTCAGCTTTTGCGTTATCGCTGTACATGCATTGCAAATGGCCTTCCACGAAGTCTCGTTTTCATCCATCGAGAACACGATCTTGATGATGACTTTGGGCATAAGTCAAGTTTTCCGAGATGATCTCGTCGCAGAATCCGAGAGAAAGCTCGCATTGATTCGATCGAAACCGAATTTGGTGACAACGGGTTGCGTCGCAATTGCAAACTGATCGCCTGAAGGAGTTCACGGCTGCGAGAACTCCAACGCCGTCAATTCGTAGGTCCACCTCAGGTTTTTATTCATCGTGGATCACGTCTGCATTTGCCACTTTGGTTAAACCGTACCCTCAACGTGGGTCGATGCCATAGATTCCGTTTTTCTCTAATGAAGGCAACCTGGGCTTGGATGTCTCAGGTCGGTCTGCGGCAAACCAACGGTTCCCTTCGAATCGGAAACTTTCAGCTTGGGTGCCACTACCAATGTTGACTTCGATTTGCACATCAGCACGGCGAAAGACAATGCTGTTGTCTTTCAACAGCACGTTTCGACAAGGCGAGAAGCCGTCGGCGGTGGTCTCCTGTAGAACGCGAAAAATCCACTTCTCTGGAAACAAAACTATGTTACCAATGAATTCCGCGCCATCGACCCCTACAAACGCAACTGAGCATGGGCTACCCTCGATCGTGTTGTCACGCACGAGAATACGCTTTGCTTCATACTTGGCTCCCGAAGGGCGAAAAAGATTCAAAGCAGTTGAACCACCGACGTTGATTGGACGCTCGCCACTGTTGATGAACCTGCATTTCTCGACGGTGATATCGGAGCATCCACCCTTGGTCTGTACACCTGCGGTGGCGGTAAAGCTAGGTTTGCCTACGAAGCGACAGCCCGTCACCAACGACTGATGGCATCCTACCATATCAATCCCTTGCCCTCCCCAGCCGGAAATGGTGCAGTCTCGGATCGTCAACTTAACGAGGCCGGAGCACTTGATACCGTCGTGATTGCCCTTCGGACCGATATCGCTGATCTCAATGCGTTCTACCGTAATGCCTTTTATGGGTTGATCCAAAAGTCCGCCATCGTCGAGATTGAGTCCGTTTCCGGACTGGCCACTGATTCGAAGATTGCGAATTGTCAAATCCTTGCAACGCGAGAAGTGCCAGGCATTCGTTCCACCCAAAAAGTGTGGCGGGTTGTTTGGATCGAGCGCCTCGATAGTTAGCTTTTCCACCTCCACGACATGATGCCCACCACGATATTCACCAGGCGCAATCTTTAGAACAGTACCTGCTTTCAAATCGCGTAGGCTTGCACGCAATGAATCGGCATCGCGGACGACCAGTTCATCCGCGTGCGCAAGGCCAGTCAGGAATAATAAAAAAAGGAAGCGTAGCCAGCTTCCGCTATGGACTGAAAAAATGGCGTTGCTCAAGGAGTGTTCTACTTTTTTAGATAGGTCGAGTTGAGCTTGTCACAGGACCACAGGATACCTCGGGTGACCAACTCGAGATAACGATCGTCCCCAACGGTTTCATTGACGTGGCCAATTGTCGTACTGAATACTCGGGTACCGGAATAGTCGTTCGTCCAAGTAACAATTGCTTCGGCGTCCTTCGTTGATCCGTCTTTTTGCTTAATCGATTGAGTGGACCGCTGAAGTGGAACAGCCGTTTTTAAAAGTTGAATATTGTTGTAGAGCTCTTCATTGCCGGTAGTCCAGGTTTCCCAACCTAAGTCGCTGACGATGGGATGTTTCTTTTCAATCGTGGTGACCGACAATGGCAATTTGGGACCATGGCCACTTGATTGAACTCCCAGAAACTCAAACCACATACTACGCTCGCTTCCAGGTGCGGCGGTTTCCTTGGGGTCACCGATTCGGTAGCTGTGCACTGCGCAATGGAGATTCACACCTGCGATCCCGCGTTTGTGAGGGGCCAATACCGCCGCTATCGTCGCCGGGTCGTTGATGGCTGCGGCACATTCGTCGTGAATCACGACGTCATAGCCTTTGGCATAATCGGGATTACCAAAAATGGTGAGTGGTGGAGAGGTGGATTTATCGTCGGTGTGAATCTGGTCAACAACGATGTGCGCTCGCTTTTCAATGCCTTTCTTGAGGATGTCTTTTTGCGCGGCGTAGTCGTGGCAGCATCCCCCCGTAATCAAGAGCGCACGAATGGACGCAGGGGGTTCCACGGCTGAGAGACTTCCATCCCCAAGCAAGGCAATGGTCAATAGAAAACAAAAAATTTCAGCGGTGATAGTGCGAGTCATAAAGTACCCTTCCCGTATGAAGCTTAGTATAAAATGCCGTCAATAGAGCAGAATTTGATCGAGCCACGCGTATGCAGCGTCGCGCTGCGGTTTGGGGAATTCGTGCGGGGCATTGGGAGTATCGAGCCTCAGTCGTGCAGTCATCGCGTTGGCCAAATCCAAGTCGAACAGATTGTAGACCTGCTCCGCTTTGGCAAACACTTTGCGGACGCCCCCGACGTAAAAGTTGCTGTCGTTGACTGGCGAATTGGAATACAAACCACGTGGAGCAAGCGCTGCGATGATTTCGTAGAAATCGAACGGGACTTTGTCAGCATTGTTCTCATAAACCTCTCGAATTCGTGGCATGTAACGGTCACTTGTCCAGCCAGCAATCTTGCCGTTGTAGTAGTCGTGAAACGGTGTGAAGCCGCAACTTGATATGACGGCCTTAAGCCGCTCGTCGAAAACTGCAGTAAATAGTCCGTTGTGTCCACCCAATGAATGGCCGATCACACCGATTCTATGCTTGTCAACTTGGGGAAGCGATTCAAGCAAATCTACCGCGCGAATGTTGTTCCAAATCGCTTTCATGGAACCGCTAAAAAAGTGCGCACCCTTTGTTTTGAAGTCGTAGGCATATTCGCCAAATGACGGGTAGTCTGGAACAATACAAATGTATCCGCGTTCGGCAAGTTCATGCGCATAATGCAACGAAGGATTGCCCCCCAACCCTGCGGGTTCATCTTTGCCGATGTCGGTAGTTTGATGCAAGCACAGCATTGCTGCAAACTTTCCATTTTTCGGTAGTTCGTTTGGTATCAGTACCCATGCAGGAACGCGATCATTGGGTTCTGGGGTAAACAATATTTTCTGCCGGCGGTACTTGGCCATCGGTTCGTCGGACACTAGCTTCGCATCCAGTGGTACTCGCTGCGAAGAGTCCGGCAACCTGCCCATGACCAACTGCATGTTGGCTTTGATATGAGACACACGTTCAGCCCACTCAACTTTCGACGTGATCGCACGCTCTCGGCCCATCGCATCGCGAATCACAAGCAAATGGGAATGGTCTGCGTATGCGAGCTCACTTGGATTTCTATTGACAACTCGGAGCCACTCTCGCAACTTGTCTCGCGTCACGCTTGGTCTAAGAATCCAAGCGTCATTGTGATCGCGAAACCCCGTTGACGCAAAAGTCAGGTTCGCGATGTTTCGCTGCACTAGAAAGTGTCGCGTCTCCTCGATCTGATCTTTTTCTGCACAGATAAACTGCGGCCTATTGTTCAATCGGGCAAGTCGAAGATTGGCCGAGTGAACGTCACTATCTGGGTATGGCCAAGTGCGGACACCGTCATAATGGCTATACGGTACGAAGGCCCTCCAAAGTCTAGCCGTCTTGTCATCATAGAGACCAAGGTAATTGCAGGCGATCGAACCGCGAGAGAATCCGCAAAGTACGATCCTGGAAGAATCGCCGCCGAAGTTCTCGCAAGTATCTGCGATAGCAGCGTGCAGATAGTCAAGAGTAGGCGATGGGTCAAAACCAGGGGCATCACCCCACCAAGTCAAAGCGATATCCGAGCTTGTAGCGTTGAGAAATGGTAGGCAAAGCCAGATATAACCCTCACCCGATGTCATCCCAAAGCCAAGACAACTGCCTTCAGGTCGCCCGCTACTCGTATCTCCAAGCGAATCTTTGTATCCACCATTTCCGGAGTACTCGACAATGATTGGCAAATGCGATTTCTGAGTCCAGTCGCTTGGTAAGAACAGGGAGTGATAAACGCGATCTGCGTTCCAACCTTGAATCGTTCTGCGAACCCGTTGGCTAGGAGTTGGCGACATTTCGATCATCTTTGGAACCACGATATCCGGCTCAACCGCACGGATGTCTAAGAACTCCTTTTCTTGAGCGTCGCTCCGAGAATGCAAAGATCCCAGCGTCGCGCAAAGGATGAAAATCGAAAGTTGCTTCATGGCGTTTCCTCTTCGCATCTCAATGCTGCACGGCAACGCGTCCCAAAACTCCAAGGACAACCGTGCTATTGTGAATCGTTGCTTGGAAGGGTTGTTTCTGGATCTGCAGCAGTCTCGTTGTTCGTGGTCGTCTTTTCTCGCCATGTTGGTTTGCGCTGACGAGCGCGAGGATGATGCGATGCTTGCATCGTTTTAATCGATTTCTCGTCCAACGTTTTTGAAAGCGGTCTCGCAGGGGTCTGAACAATGGTCGCTTCCAGTTTTTGCTCGTCGAGCCTCAGGATCTCGTTGATCTCAAACTCGACCTCTTGATTCTCTTCGAGGAATCGGCCTTGCAAACCTCCACGCAGAGCAGAAAAGTGAAAAAACACGTCATCGCGAAAGTGATCTGACTTGATAAAACCGAACTTGCGTTCCGGGATAAGCTTGATGATGTGCCCGACTCGCATCGATTATCCTCGCCCCTCAGGACGCAATCGCCCCACACTGCTTTGAAAGTATTTTTTCCGTCTCGCAATGACTGCATCTCGGTGATGACTCTCCGATAAGTCGTCCAGGTTCGACTGACAATATCGACATCCGATCTTTTCCAAGTGGAACTTAATATAGTCCGCTTGGTCGTCCATCATCGCTCCTAACAGATAGCTACCAAGATCTTCGCGGCTAGGGCAACTCAATCGATGCCTACGCCAGATGTCTCCGACAGTATGGACGCCACTGTCCCGTTTGGCGATCACTTGCGAAAGCTGCTGACGAAGAGCTTCGTCACTACGCAATTGCGTTTCGATGCGAGCCATTAGATCGGCTGGAAGGGATTCTTCGATGTAGGCAAGAAGTGTCGGGTCGTTGAACATAGTATTAACCGTTTTTCAACGCTCCGACGGCCAGGGTTACATTCTGCCCACCAAAACCGAAGCTGTTATTTAGAGCCACTTTAATCTTCGATCGCCTGGCTACATTTGGGATATAGTCCAAGTCGCAATCTGGGTCCGACGTTTCCTGATTGATCGTCGGGGGCAACACACCATCGCGGATGGCCATCAGGCAAACGATCATTTCAGTTACACCCGCCGCAGCGATTAGATGCCCCATCATACTCTTTGTACTCGAAACGGGCGTAAGCTTTGCCCGTTCACCGAACACACTTTTGCAGGCCAGTGTTTCCGTTCGATCGTTTACCGAAGTGCTGGTGCCGTGTGCGTTGACGTATCCAATCTCCTCTAGGTTTAGTTTAGCATCCGCGATCGCGTTGCGCATGCAACCAATGGCGCCTCGTCCTTCTGGATGAATATCTGTGATGCGATATGCGTCCGCTGTGCTACCGTACCCTAAAACTTCACCGAAAATCTGTGCGCCGCGTTTTCTTGCGTGTTCGTATTCCTCTAGGATTACGATCGCAGCGCCCTCACCGAGCACAAAGCCATCTCGATCTTTATCAAAAGGACGCGAAGCTTTGGTCGGATCGCCATTGCGTTGTGAGAGGGTGGTGAGCAGACTAAAGCCGGTCAAACCAAATGGATGGATCATGCTGTGTGCTCCGCCAGCGATCATCGCGTCGGCGTCACCACAACGTATCAATTCCGTTGCTTCGCCGACGGCTTGGCTGCTGGCTGCGCAGGCCGTCAAGCAATTGCTGTTGGGGCCTTGAGCATCAAACAATGCTGCCAAGTGAGCGGCGGGCATATTTGGCTCTTGCTCCAGTTCGGCTTCAACATCCAGGATTTCTCGACCTCGTCGAAGAAATGCAGACAGGTCAAAGGATCCGTGCTCGACGCCAGCTGCCATCATACTTGTAAAGTTTGGGAAATCCTGGTTTCCTTCGCCAGCACCCATATAGACCCCGATTCGAGTTGGCGACAAGCCGGACTCCAAAATGCCGGATTGCGCAATCGCCTGTTTTGCTGCACCGACTGCGAACCGAGTGTGCCGTCCACGATGCTTCCAAGCTTTTTCGTCTTCGCCCGAAAGTGCAATACTCCAGTTCTTGACCTCTGCAGCGATAGTAGTCGGATACCCAGTTGGGTCGAATACGGTAATCTGCCCTACACCGCTTTTGCTTTCTTGAAGCGCAGCCCAAACCGTTTGAACATCATGCCCTAGCGGATTTACCATACCAATACCGGTTACAACCACACGACGGCGCATCAACGCAATCACTCCCAAATACGGTGTCTGCAAAAATCAACCTCACGGCGATTGCGAATGAGATTGTCGATAGACACGCTACCGATTGCCAATTCAAGTTAGTTTGGCTTCGAGCGAACGACCGCGCGACTCATTTCAAACCCTCGCGCCGCTTGGCGTTCAGCCTCAAGCATGTGCTCAGGCGCATGTATTCTATTCCCGTTTTGATCTACAGCAACATCGAACAGCTTGAGAACTCGCAGGGTTCGGAGCAAATCTTCCGGCGGAAACAAACCCGTGGAACCGAATCGGTCATCTAAAAAGGCAAAGGAAAGCTCCATTTCCGCGAGAACCTCTCCGGAAACCGTGACAATTCCCTCAATAATTGCACCGGTCGGCTTTTTGTCTTGAAGGACCGCAGTCAAGAAAATCTGATCTCCGGGAACAACCAATTTGTGAAAAATGGCTTTTGAGACTTTCGCCAAAACAGTCTTTGTTTGAAAACCTCCGGCTTCGGATACTAGCAAGCCGCCGGTTTGCGCCATTCCCTCAATGATCAGAGAATGGGGATAATGAGGATGGCCTGGAAGATAGTCATCGATTGGCTCTTCGCCAAAGCTTATGTTCTTTATCGTCGTCGCGCGGGTGTCGCGTACGAATTCAGTAAATCTATCTATCCAGAACCATCGCATTTAACTACTCGAGCGCACTTAAGCGATTTTGGATTCGACGTAACGGCACAAGTCGCTGACGGTCAACAAATCGCCAAAATCTTGAACTCGTGGGTTCTTCTCAAACTTGCTCAGATCAGCCCAAGGCATCCGCTTTTTCAATTCAGCAATGCCGGTCGCGGTCACTTTGCCGTCTTGCACGTACGTGCTTTCGGTCAAAATGTCCTTTGGGAAAAGATCCTCTGTTGCGACCTTAATGCCGAAGCTTTTCTCCAATTTAAACACGATATCGAGGAAGTCGATCGATTCAGCACCCAGATCACCAACCATGGTTGCCTCTGGAGTCACCTCGTCGTCATCGACACCTAATGCGTCAATCAAAGCGGCTTGAACTTTTGAAAAAACATCTTCGCTAACTTGCATTTTCGATTGTTCCTCGAACAAAGACTTTCGAAATTTCTTTGAAATTGTAAACAGGGAAAAAAGTCCGGGAGCTTTTTGGGGCTCTTTAGATACCTTTTCCACTACAAATTGACTAGCCCACCCCCCTTTTTTCTTTGGTTTTAGGCAGTTCGCAGGTTCATCAGTTGACTCATTTCGTCCCACCACTGGGACTCACTCCAGTCTAATTGTCCCAAGGCCTCCATCGACTGCTGAAACTGTTCTGGTACCGACAACGACTCATCGACGAACAGAACCGGGCTTTTCCCAATCCGTACCAGCCCGCCGCGAACGCCGCCAAGCCACTCGCAACGAACGGAAATTCCTTCATTGGATGCGATTTCCAATAGTTTTTCCAGTCTATCCAGCGTTTGAAACATGATTCCTCGCTTGGTTTCCGGCTTGATTTGGGCTCATTGGATCGTGTACCTATACTCTCCGGGGGGCGCCGATGAACTCGCGTGACCCCTCGGCACGGTAGCGTCTGACTTTTTCGACCGCCATATCAACTGATTGCCACACATGCCGGAAAACCTCTCCATACAGACCCCCAAGATCAACTCGCTGGAAAAACACTTTTCCCCACCAGAAACTCAACCTACCAGCCGAACCATTGCTGAATTGCAATTGAGACTGACACAGGTAGAAAGGTTGGCGGCCGTTGGCGAACTGACGAGTACCACAACGCATGAATTCAACAATTTGTTGATGACAATTCTCAATTACGCCAAGATGGGGCTTCGAAACAAAGATGATTCCAGCCGCGAAAAGGCGTTTACTCGCATCCTCGACGCGGCAAATCGCGGCGCGAAAATCACAAATACGGTCTTGGGTCTAGCTCGCAATCGAAGCGGCGATATGGAGCCAACCAATCTTGTCCCATTAATCCAAGACACCCTTGTGCTGCTCGAACGCGAAATGCAAAAGTATCGAATTGCAATCGAAACACAGTTCGAAGATGTTCCATGTGTCATGGCCGCTGGCAACCAAATCCAACGTCTAATGCTCAACCTACTGACCAACTCGCGACAAGCGATTGGAGAGTCTGGTACCATTCGTATTCGAATCGCATTTGAAAAGAAAACGAATTCGGTTGTGTTAACGGTTCGCGACTCTGGCAAAGGCATTGCACCCGAGAACCTGCCTAAGATATTCGAGCCATTCTTCACCACCAAGAGCGGGCCAGATGGTAGCGGCAAAGGTGGTACTGGCCTAGGACTCTCCGCATGCAAAGAAATCGTTGATCAACATCGTGCTCGAGTCCGAGTGGAAAGCACCGTCGGAAAAGGGACTGCCTTTAGTATTCGCTTTCCAGCGACAACCGACCTGCCAGCCAAGGCCGCTGCACTGTCAGAAGACCACTTCGACATGTAAAAAAGGCTGACGAACGTCCGTCGGAAGGCCACGACTGGCGGCTCAGGTTCGGAACAGGTCTCACCTAGACGGACCTCGCATGGTGCGATCCGATGCTAGATCTATCCAGCGATCAACTACCCAGTGTTTCTTTGCGATCTTTCCGTCCTTTGCAATTTCGATTCGAATAGCATGATCTCTGGCGGTAACAAACACTTCTCGGTTTTCGGCGTTAAATGCTTCGAGCACTCGTGGCGAGACGGCTCGTGACGCACCACTAATGACAACCGTTTCTGGATCGCACCAATCGAGCAGGCTGTCGGATTTCGAATTGAGTGAACCGTGATGCGGCGCCATCAACACGTCTGCCTTAGTCGGTGATTGCGATACGAGCATTTGCATTCCAGGCGGCTCCAAGTCACCAGGAAGAAGGATTCGTCGGCCCGCAAATTCAATGATAAGTGACAGACTGTTTGCGTTGTCCGTCCCGACTACACCTTGCGCGGGCGGATGAAGCGCCAACATGCTCCACTGACTCCCAACATGGGCGCTCCCTTTTTTCCATAGAACGCGTTCCACGCCACGGCGCTCGGTTGCTTCAAGAATCCTTTGCAAGCGTGGGCTCGAATGCGAATAGACTTGTCTCGTCGAAACGATTTTCGTGATAGCAAATCTTTTTGAAATACCATCGATGGCGTTGTAATGATCGGAGTCGGCGTGTGAAAGAACCAACCCGTCGATCTTAGATTTGTTCATCGCCCACAATGCTTCGGTGATCACTTGGTAGCTGCGTTCGTGATCGCCAAGCCTTCCTGCATCGTACATCCATGCTTCGTGGTCCGGGGATTCGATGAGGATGCACGTTCCGTGTCCGACATTAATAAATGTCAAATTCAACGAAGTGTTATTTCCAGAGGTGATGCGGCAAAACCAATCCGTTATCGGGTTGATAGTCAACCCAAGTAAAAACCATGTTCCGAGCACCAGACGTAATCGCCGGCGACTCGACGCGCTTTTCACTCCTCGCGATGCCGCGCATAGAATCCCGAGTGTGTAAAAACCATAGAGCCACCAAGCAGGCGGTGCTCGAAGCCAAAAGTGCCCTAACGGCACTAGCTCGCCCCATCCTACAAACAACTGAACCAGCCATAGCGAACTTCCACAGACCAATCCCAGGGGCCAACTGAACAAGGGAAGCCATCCAAATGCAATTAAGCCCAGCCCAGAGATCAAAGCCAACAACATGGGCAGCCAAAGCAGCAGATTTAACGCGATGGCAATCGGACTGACTACATGGAATGCAGACCACACCAAGGGGGCGGTAATGAACCAGACCCAAAAACTGGTTCGCAATGTTTCAATGGACCAGCCTTTCGCTCGCTTTAGCCCTCGCAATGTGCCGTTTTGTTTGGACTCCATCAGCCGTTCCAGCGGCGATAATCGCTTGGTCATGGAGTCGGTCGATACGATCAAGACCGTGACCGCCATGAACGAAAGTTGGGTCCCGGTCTCAAAGACAATTGTCGTCCGATGCAGAATCAGCAGGAGACCGGCAAATGCGAGGAAATTCAAACTGGAAAAGATCCAACCCATCAGTCGTGCGATGCACAGTCCCGTCAGCATGATTGTTGCGCGAGCGACCGGTGGATTGGCGCCGCATAACAAACCATAGGCTATGACTGTCACGCAAACGCTGATCAGCAGTGCTTTGCGTGGCAACCGGAGAAGCATCCCCAACAGCAACAGTGACATGGCTACCATTTCAATGTGCATGCCTGAAATCGAAAGCATGTGAATCGTCCCTGTCGCGAGCAACTCTTCCTGCAGTTGCCATTCCGCTTGCTCTCGTTGTCCAAGCACCAATGCAGCGGTTAGCTCAACTTGATCTAAAACGACGTACTTTTCGATCGCACGCAGCGCGTTGGCGGAGACCATTGCAAGATAGCGATCCAACCGCATCCACAAAGGGGAATCCAGCCTCTTGATTTGCGATATGGATTCGGCTCGCGATTGAGCCGCGTAACCCAACTCGGCATAGCGACGCGCTTGATTGAATTGCCCAGGATTCGTTGGCTGACTGGGTTGTCTCCACTGACCATAGAGTTCGATGCGGTCGCCCGGGAGCAGGCCTTCGATTTTTCCGTTGATGGCCAGCGGCATCACCAAAGTTTTTGGGAGCCAAACGCCATCGGAACGAATCTCGGATACTTTTACGGTCGTTATTGTCTGCCAATCAAACGCTTTGGGATCGTCGGTTTTGGTTGGTAACGTGGATTTGCGATAGCGGAGGGTGGAATCGATTGTGCCCCGACAGGCAATTGGGTTCCAAGAAGCGGACGCCCAATGGCTGCTTGTGGAAAAAGCTCGAACGTTGTTCTCCCAAGTGTCGAGTCGCTGCGCCGCGTCCCGTTGAGACAAAGAGTGGAGAAAACCAAAGAAAAGTGCCAGCGAGAGCCCGAGGCAGAGCTGCTGCCAAACGAATTGCATTTGAGGTTGCCCTCTTGATTGCAACAATACTTTTACAGCGCAAGCGATGACCAGCACGAACAAAAAAGTGCACCAAACGATCCCAAATGTTTCCTGAGCCGCTATAGAAGCGAGTGAAATACTGAGAACAGCCACCATGGGATAGCGCACCCAAAGGCGATAGCTACGACCTCCAATCCAGCTAGGACTCAGGTTTTGGATGTTGCGATTTGGAAACATGTTGCAAAACGGGGACGTCCAAAATGTGGAATTCCAGCATCATCGGGAAAATGGCATCCCGTTCCGGTTTTTATCTCATCAATGAATTACAAGGGTATTTGGCCTTTTAGACCGTTTGCATAATCGGTCGGCACACGGAATGCAACTATTAATTTTCATCAGTCGGAACTTGATGCGAAACCGCCGCATCTGACCCTTGTCACCTAACGAGATCTGCAGCCAGCTATGACCAAGAGATTCAATCCTCGATCCAACAAATCAACAGGCCGAAAATCAGGATCTCCTTATCTTAGCGAAGATCGTGACAGCTTGGGTGCGGAACTCGATGGTTTTGGTTTTGAAGAAGAAGAGGAAGAAGACGCGGACGATCATTCGGCTGACGAAGAGAGCATGCTAGAAGATGAATCTGGCGACGATTTTCGAGGCGACGAAGGACACGAATCAGTGGACGCGACTGAAGATCCCGTTCGAATGTACCTGATGCAAATGGGTGAAATTCCTTTGCTCACCCGACAAGAAGAAGTCAGTGCTGCAAAGAGAATTGAATTGACTCGCACCGATTACCGCCAGTGGATGCTAGCTAGCGACTTCATGCTGCAAGGTGCAACGAAGTTGCTCGAGCAAGTTCGCGATAGCAAATTGCGATTGGACCGAACCATCGAGGTAAGTGTGACAAATGCGTCCGAGAAGATTGCAATCATGCGACGTATTGGTCCCAATATCAAGACACTGCGACACTTGCTGTTACGAAATCACGGTGACTATTTTGCTGCGATCAACAAGAGTTTGCCGATGAGCGAACGACGTCTAGCTTGGAAGCGTTTGGTATGTCGCCGGAACAAGGCGGTACGGTTGATCGAAGAGATGAATCTGCGGACGAACCGATTAGAACCCATCTTTCAAAAACTAAACACCATTCAAAGCCAAATGGTCGCTCTTCGAGAACGGATCGAATCTGCTCGAGCAACTGGTTTTTCGGACGGAATGCCAATCGCCAAGCTGCGAGCGGAATTGTTCTACCTCATGCGAATCACCTACGAAACGCCGAAAACATTGGCTCGTCGATGCCAGCGAGTACAAACACATCGGGTGCAGTACGACGCGGCCAAACGTGACCTATCAGCCGGCAACTTGCGACTTGTTGTGTCGATTGCCAAGAAGTATCGTAACCGAGGCTTAAGCTTCCTGGATTTGATCCAAGAGGGTAACACAGGCTTGATGCGAGCTGTCGACAAGTTCGAATACGAGCGTGGATTCAAGTTCTCCACTTACGCAACGTGGTGGATCCGACAAGCGATCACACGAGCGATTGCGGACCAAAGCCGAACTATTCGTGTACCCGTTCACATGATCGACACCATGAGCAAGGTCCGACAAGTAACTCGTGACCTCATTCAAGAGTTGGGACGCGAGCCGTCTGTCGAGGAAACTGCAGAGAGAGCAGGGCTTTCGTTAGACGACGCACGAGTCGTATTGAAAATGGCTCGCCAGCCACTTTCGCTCGATCAACCAGTCGGCGATCATGAAGACAGCTTCTTTGGTGAGTTCCTTGAAGACTACCGCGATGATGATCCATTGTACGAAACCAACCAAGCTACCCTTAAGCAACAAATTCACGAAGCCATGCAAACCTTGAACTATCGTGAACGCGAGATCCTCAAGTTGCGGTATGGTTTGGCTGATGGGTACGCATACACGCTGGAAGAAGTGGGTAAGATTTTTCAGGTGACACGAGAACGTGTTCGTCAAATCGAAAGCAAAGCGGTGAAAAAACTTCAGCACCCACAAAGAAGCAAGTCACTGACCAGCTTCATCGATGGCTTGGACATGACGCCATACCAAGATATCGCTGCTGCCGGATCGCCCGACAGAATCGTCTAGTGTCTAACGGCTTGTCCGTGGGCGTTTACTGTTTTTTCGCAGCGTTAGTCGTCAAAACGTCGTTAAGACGTGCGGCTCAGTTCTAGTGCCCGCCGACGCTCTCAGCGAGCTTCGCAGGCCCCCCAACAGCCGACAAAAGATAGGGGTAGGCAAGCCGCATTGAGTTGCGGCTCCCCTCCCTCCGAACCGGACGAGCGGTTCTCCCGCATACGGCTCTCCGGTCAGCAGGTTCCTATGGATTGAACGAAACGGATATGGGCTTCACGCAGGCTGTAT
>JANMGH010000135.1:0-55889 GCA_031374515.1 Pirellula sp.
GATTTCGAATGGCTAAGCGGGCTGCCAAAAATCAACCGATGTTGATCGGTTTTGATTCCTTGTTTCCAAATGAATTGCCATCGGTCCGGTCGGTACCGGATACAGACTTCGCCGTGGCATTAGAAAATACTCCTTCCTCTCAACCCGTGCGCACCAAGCCGCCGTTTCCAACCGAGGGGGATCTGGTCATCCTAGTCGATTCGCATTCGCTGATCTATCAAGTGTTTCACGCCCTACCTGCGATGACCAGTCCTCAAGGTGTGGAAGTGGGAGCCGCACACGGGTTTCTGCGAGACGTTGCCAATCTGCTCGAACAGTGGAAACCGGATTTCCTAGTCTGTGCGTTTGACGTTTCGGACAAAACGTTTCGCAACGACCTCTACGATCAATACAAAGCCAATCGCGAATCGATGCCAGACGCTCTTCGTGAACAGATACCGATCATTCATCGATGCTTGGATACACTTGCCATTCCGAAGATATCCGCTCCGGGATTTGAGGCGGATGATATCATGGCAACCTTGGCCTTCCAAGCGGAACAACAGGGAGCTCGCGTCCTGTTGGTTACCAGTGACAAGGATTGCAGGCAGTTGATCTCCGACCGAGTTCAGATGCTAAACGTTCGAAAGAACGAGGTGTTTGGCGAACAGGAACTTCGCAACGTTTGGGGGATACGTCCAGATCAAGTGGTCGACTTCCAGTCGCTGGTTGGGGACTCCGTTGACAATGTGCCTGGGGTCCCGATGATTGGTCCCAAAGCGGCTCAGCAATTGCTCGAGCAATTCAACACGCTCGATGAAGTGTACGACAACATCGATCAGGTCGCGGGCGAAAAGCGTAAAGAGAACTTGCGGAACAACCGAGAGCTTGCGATGTTGAGCCGCGACTTGGTACAGCTCAGCCGAGAGTGCCCAATCGATCTCGCTTGGTCGCAAATGCGGCCAGGCACTTTTGACCGCAATCAAGCGATGGAATTGTTTCGCGAACTTGGTTTCCGAAAACTTTCCGATGCATTCGTGTCACTTCTCGGCACAATCGAACCGGCGGTAGAATTGAAATTGCCTACGGATGGTTATCAGTTGATTGACGAGCCAGAGTTGCTGAAACAACTCGTTGGAAAACTGGCGGAGATACAGACCATCGCGATCGATACCGAAACGACGTCGACTCGAGCACGGGATGCCGATCTCGTTGGAATCAGTCTCGCATGGGCCGAAGGGCAAGCCGCTTATATACCGGTACGTGGCCCCGAGGGTTCGAGGTTACTTGAACTCGATCTCGTGCAAAGCCAGCTCGCTCCCTTGTTTGTTCAGCCGAGCAAGAGCTTTGTCGGTCAAAACATCAAGTACGATGCCATAGTGCTGCGGTCGCACGCTATGCCGATCGGCAACATTGGGTTTGATACGATGGTCGCCGATTACTTGCTTGACGCAGGGGGACGCAATCATGATTTGGATGATATTGCCAAGCGATGGCTGGGGCAGTCCAAAATTACGACCGTCTCATTGATCGGTTCTGGCAAGACTCAAATCACGATGGATCTAGTCCCTGTGCGGGAAATCGCCGCCTATGCATGCGAAGACGTAGATGTCCCCTTTCGCTTGGTCGAGCCGATGCGTGAACGTCTGCGCGAAGAAAAGTTGATTGCGTTGATGGACGATCTCGAGATCCCGCTTATGGGAGTATTGGCAGATTTGGAATTTGAGGGGATTCGAATCGATCGATCACGGCTTGAACAGTTAGGTGGCGAGTTCCAAATGAAGGCGGACGCGCTTCGATCAGAAATCATGGAGTTGGCTGGCGAAGAGTTCAATCCGGATAGCCCAAAGCAGTTAGCTCAAATTCTGTTCGAAAAATTTCAATTGAGAGTCGTCAAGAAAACTAAGACGGGTCCAAGCACGGATGCGGAAGTCCTCGAGGAGTTGGCTTCGGAGCATCCTTTACCTGCAAAAATTGTCGAGTATCGGCAGTTGACCAAGCTCATCAACACTTACGTGGATTCTCTTCCCCGATTGATCAGTCCCAGGACTGGACGACTTCACACTTCTTTTCGGCAAGATATCGCAGCGACGGGCCGATTGAGCAGTGTTGAACCCAATCTTCAAAACATTCCTGTGCGAACGCCCGAGGGGCGATCGATTCGATCCGCCTTTTTGCCGCGCGAAGCGGGATGGTCGCTGATGACCGCAGACTACTCGCAAATCGAATTGCGAGTCCTAGCACATTACTGCGCCGATGTATCACTGCATCATGCATTTCAAGAGGACCTCGACATTCATACTAGCGTTGCAGCTCAAGTAAACGGGGTCGATCCAAGCGAAGTTGATAGCGACATGCGACGCAGCGCCAAAGCGGTGAGCTTTGGAATTATTTATGGGCAAAGTCCATTTGGGCTTGCAAAAGCACTTGGAATATCAAGAACGGAAGCGAGCACGTTCATCGACAATTATTTTGCAAAGTACCCCGGCGTGAGGGATTTTATTTCGTCAACCCTCATGGACTGCAGACGAAACGGCTACGTCTCGACCATGTCGGGCCGCAAACGATTCTTGCGTGGAATCCGAGACTATGTGGCTCTGCCTGACCCCAAGAAGAAACAATTACTCGAGCCGGAACGTATGGCCATCAACACCGTCATCCAAGGTTCTGCTGCGGACATGATCAAGTTGGCGATGATTTCCTTGCAGCGAGAATTGAAAATGTTGAACTGGCCAACTCGAATGCTTTTGCAAATACATGACGAATTGATTTTTGAAGTGCGTGATGACTATTTGACCCAACTTGCCGAAGTAGTTCGACGAGTCATGACGACGGTGATGCCGTTGAGTGTGCCATTGAAAGTCGATGTGAAACACGGAAGCAGCTGGGCTGCCTGTGAACTCTTATGACAGTTGCTTCCCAACATCGAAAGCCGGTTGTTATCGGGATTGTCGGCGGAATCGCGAGCGGCAAGAGCGAAGTGACTCGATTGCTAGGTGAGAGTGGCGGAACGATCATTTCCGCAGATGCGATTGCGCACCGAGTTTTGAAGGAAACGGAAGTGATCGAGAGCTTGGTCTCGGTTTTTGGGGAACAAATTCTACGACAAGAAGAGACTGTTGGTGTACGCACGATCGATCGCGCCGTGTTAGGCGTAATGGTATTTGGAAACGACGACGACAAAAAAGCGATGCGAAAGAAGCTCGAGGCGGTTGTTCATCCGCGAATTCGACAGGCTGCGAAGTCGGAATTAGAGGCGATGAAACGTGACCCCACTAAGAAAATGATCATCCTCGATGCACCACTCTTGATCGAAGGGGGATGGCTACCCTATTGCGACCGAGTTTTGATGGTTGAGTCGCCTAACGACTTGCGTCGAAATCGTGCGATTGAGCGAGGCTGGACAGAACAGCAATGGATCGACCGCGAGTCTGCTCAGTTGAGTCTGGAAGAAAAAAGAACGCACGCGACAGACGTTTTGATTAACGACGGCACCATTGGCAAACTCCACGAGCAAGTCTGCGCTTTTGTGGCTAGCTTGGAGTTGGGAATGGATTACCCCCGAGATGGTTCGACGCGAAAGACGCCAAACTAATTGCAGTGAGCCAACCAGGACGGCGAGGAATGGATTGCGACACCTCGGTTTCTTTTTTCCGGCCTGATATTTGCACTCAATTGGTTTGTTCCCGAAATAGAGCGGCGGAAACGGTTCGAATCGGGCAACTGTTTAAGTAATTACCTTGATCACCAGCGTCAGATCGGATGCTCAGATGCTGTGTGCGTTGCAGACTAACAGTCTAGGACTTTACGAAAATGTTATCTTTAGGTTTGTTTAGGCACCGCAAGACGGTCCGTGAGGCGCGACGTGTGCGCTTTCAGAAGGCGATGCGGTTCGAGCAACTTGAAAACCGCTATTTGATGACGGACTCGGACGACACCCTATCCGAAGCGTTCTTGCTAGGCGCGCTGTCGACAACGGCCAAAACCGTTAGCGCAAGTGTTTCTCCAGATACCGATGTGAATATGGTGGGATTCGATGTGACCGCGGGTCAGGTGGTCGACTTTGACATCGACACACCGAACAACGGGCCTAACGGACTTGCTACTTACATCAGGCTTTTTAACGGACAAGGAGTGCAGATTGCTTCAAACAACGACGGAGCGGCACCCGGCGAGAATGTTGTTGGATTTGACTCGTATTTGCGATTCACGTTTCCGACAAGTGGAACCTATTACCTGGGCACCTCAAATTACAACAACATCCAATACAATCCCGTCACCGGCGATGGAGATACATCTGGCGGACTGTACTCCGTGGGCAGCTATGTTTTGTCGGTCGTTGCGTTGCCGATAGACCTAAACGACTCACTCACCGAGGCAACTGCGCTGGGCGCAATTACCACAACGGTCAATACGGTGGACGCGAGTTTGGTGACCGACATCGATGTCAACATCGTCAGTTTTACTGTGGTTTCTGGGCAAATAGTCGACTTCGATATCGATACGCCCAACAACGGTCCCGCCGGTTTAGGGTCGTATATTCGACTCTTCAATGCGCAAGGGACGCAACTGTCCTTCAACAATGATGCCGTTGCACCGGGCGAAAATGTTTTAGGTTTTGATTCGTATCTTCGGTACACATTTGATACAGCAGGGATGTATTTTCTGGGTGTGTCGAATTTCAACAATGTCCAATATGACCCACTCACTGGAAATGGGGACACTGCGGGCGGCCGATATTCGATTGGCAGCTATCAACTTCTTGTTCAAACCGCGACGATTGTGGTCCCAGATCCAAACGACTCGATCAGCGAGGCAATTGGCTTGGGGAATATTACAACAACCCCGATCTCGGTCAATTCGAGTTTGACGACAGATATCGATGTAAATATGGTCGGATTCACTGTTGGAGCGGGGCAAGTAGTCGACTTCGACATCGATACTCCGTTAAACGGAATTGGTGGGCTAGGATCATACATTAGGTTATTTGACGTCCAAGGAGCACAATTGGCGTTCAATAACGATGGTTTAGCTCCGGGCGAAACTGCGATTGGATTCGATGCGTATTTGCGATACACGTTTGTGGCTGCCGGCACTTTCTATCTCGGTGTTTCGAATTACAACAATATCCAGTACAACGCCATCACTGGAGATGGAGACACTGCTGGGGGCGTGAATACGGTTGGCAGCTATCAATTGACTATTCAGGCTTTGCCGAACGATACGGATGACTCTATTTCCGAGGCGACCCAGCTGGGTAACGTTTCGACTACGCTCATCAGCGTAAACCGAAGTCTAGTTACAGATATCGACGTAAATATGGTCGGGTTCTCAGTGACCACGGGACAAATTGTCGATTTCGACATCGATACGCCGCTGAATGGTCCCGGCGGACTGGGGTCGTACCTCCGTTTATTCAATTCCCAAGGGCAGCAACTGGCGTTCAACAATGATGCTGCGGCGCCCGGCGAAAGCGTCTTAGGATACGACGCATATCTCAGATATACGTTCATTACGGGCGGCATCTTCTACCTTGGAGTGTCCAATTTCAACAATATTCTATACGACCCCATCACGGGCAATGGAGATAGCGGTGGCGGCCTAAATTCGATTGGAAGCTATCAACTTTTAATACAAACCGCTCCCGTGGTAGTACCCGACTCGAACGACACCATTTCCGAAGCCGTTCCATTAGGTGCCATTTCAACCACTCCGCTCGCTGTAAGCACGACCATAGCGCCTGATACGGACGTCAACATGGTCGGCTTTAGCGTGACCGCTGGACAAGTGGTCGATTTCAACATCAACACGGCGCTAAATGGTCCTGGCGGGTTGGGATCGTACATCCGACTATTTGATTCGGCCGGGACTCAACTTGCATTCAATAACGACGGGATTGCTCCAGGAGAAACACGAATCGGATTTGATGCTTATTTGCGATACACATTCGCAACAGCAGGAACCTATTACCTTGGTGTTTCCAATCTCAACAACATTCAATACAATCCGGTTACCGGAGACGGTGATGTTGCTGGTGGCCAGAATACCATTGGAGCTTACACACTGATCGTTCAGGGTCTGCCCATCGACACCAATGATACGATTGCAGAAGCGCTTTCTTTGGGGCCCGTTTCTTCGAACGCAATCACCGTCAATGCATCGATAGTGACTGACATCGATGTCAACATCGTTTCCTTCTTTGTCACCGCTGGGCAAGTAGTCGATTTTGATATCGATACTGTATTAAATGGTCTTGGTGGTCTCGGTTCGTTCATCCGTTTGTTCAATTCGCAAGGCTTACAGCTTTCATTCAATAACGATGCAGCGGCCCCAGGTGAAACGGTTGTTGGCTACGATGCCTATTTGCGCTATACCTTTGCCTCGGGAGGTACCTATTACTTAGGTGTATCGAACGTCAACAGCGAGCAATACGATCCGATCACTGGAAATGGTGACGCAGCCGGTGGCTTCCATTCGATCGGCGCTTATCAACTGATCCTGCAAGCCGCGGGCGCGGTGGTAGAAGATTCAAATGATGCGATCTCGGAGGCGGCCTTACTCGGTGCAATTTCAACGACACCCATTACGGTCAGCTCAAGCATTTCGCCGGACACAGACGTCAACATGGTTGGCTTCACGGTTTCTGCCGGACAAATTGTAGACTTTGATATCGATACCACCTTGAATGGTGCAGGTGGACTAGGATCCTATGTTCGACTTTTCAATTCGCAAGGAGCACAACTGGGCTTTAACAACGACGGTGCAGCCCCTGGAGAAAGCACCATCGGTTTCGACGCTTATCTTCGCTATACCTTTGCGACAGCGGGCACATATTATTTAGGAGTATCCAACTCGAACAATGTTCTCTACGACCCGGTTACGGGAAATGGCGATGCGGCGGGCGGGGTGAATGCGATTGGTAGTTATCAACTTGTCGTGCAAACGGCTCCAACCGTTGTCAACGACCCGAACGACGCAATCTCCGAAGCCGCAGCCCTCGGCTCAATTTCGACGGCTGCAATTACGGTTAACGCAAACATTTCACCAGATACCGACGTGAATATGGTTGGCTTTACCGTGACGGCCGGGCAAGTCGTTGACTTCGATATCGACACCACTCTTAATGGAGCTGGAGGACTCGGTTCCTACATTCGCCTCTTCAATGCACAGGGCGCTCAACTGGCATTTAATAACGATGGCATTGCCCCTGGGGAGACAACCCTCGGGATTGACGCGTACCTGCGGTTCACTTTCTCAACGGCGGGCACATACTACCTAAGTGTGTCCAACTCGAACAACGTTCTTTTCGATCCGGTGACCGGAAACGGTGACGCAGCAGGGGGCTCCAATGCTACAGGCAACTATCAATTGATTGTGCAAACGGCTCCAGCGATTGTCACGGATCCGAACGATGCAATCTCCGAAGCCTCAGCGTTAGGCGCACTTTCAACCTCGGCGATAACAGTAAATGCAAACATCTCCCCAGACACAGACGTAAACATGGTGAGCTTTACCGTTACGGCCGGCCAAGTGATCGATTTCGACATCGACACTCCAGTGAACGGAACAGGCGGACTCGCTTCATACATTCGACTTTTCGATGCGCAGGGGGCGCAGTTGGCGTTTAACAATGACGGCGCAGCGCCTGGGGAAAACGCGTTGGGTTTCGATGCCTATCTTCGTTATGCGTTCACGACCGGAGGTACGTTTTATTTGGGTGTGTCGAACTCAAACAATGTTCTTTATGATCCGATTTCCGGCAATGGGGACGCGGCCGGTGGGGCGAATGCGATCGGCTCTTACCAGTTAATCATTCAAGCCCTGCCGATCGATATCAACGACGCGATTTCAGAAGCCACTGCGATCGGCGCGATTTCCACAACGCCGCTTATAGTCAACGCCACCATCGTTACCGACATCGATGTCAACATGGTCTCCTTTACGGTCAGTGCCGGCCAGGCTGTCGATTTCGACATAGATACTGTGCTTAATGGGCCTGGCGGGCTAGGTTCCTATATTCGTTTGTTCAATGCCCAAGGCCAACAGCTTTCGTTCAACAACGATGCTGTCGCGCCAGGGGAATCGGTAGTCGGTTTCGATGCCTACCTACGATATACGTTCGCGGTCGGCGGTACCTACTACTTAGGAATCTCGAATCAAAACAATAGTCAGTACGATCCGCTCACAGGAAATGGCGATGCCGCTGGTGGATTCCATTCGATCGGCAACTATCAACTCATCGTCCAGACGGCCGCAGGCGTAGTTACCGATCCCAATGACGCAATCTCGGAAGCGTCCGCACTTGGTGCGATCTCAACGACGCCGATCACTGTGAGCGCCAATATTTCGCAGGATACGGACGTCAATATGGTTGGCTTCACAGTCACAGCTGGCCAAGTAGTAGACTTTGATATCGATACAACTATCAATGGTGCCGGCGGGCTAGGCTCCTACATTCGACTCTTTAATGCCCAAGGTTTGCAATTGGCATTCAATGATGATGGCATAGCGCCAGGTGAGAGCACACTTGGTTTCGACGCGTATTTCCGCTATACGTTTGCTTCCGCCGGAACATTCTATCTGGGTGTTTCGAATTCCAATAACATCAACTATGACCCCGTCTCTGGCAATGGCGATCTTTCCGGTGGCTCAAATACCATTGGCAGCTATCAGTTAATCTTGCAAGCGGCGTCCGTCGTCGTATCCGACCCAGATGATGCGATATCGGAAGCGGCAGTTCTGGGCGCGATCACTACAACGCCCATCGCAGCGACCGCTGGTATCACGCCGGACACCGATGTCAATATGGTCAGTTTCACGGTCACATCAGGTCAGGTCGTCGACTTCGATATCGATACTGCATTGAATGGAACAGGTGGGCTTGGCTCCTATCTTCGACTTTTCAATGCGCAAGGAGCACAATTGGCGTTCAACAACGACGGCGCGGCCCCAGGTGAAAACTTACTCGGACTCGATGCGTATTTTCGGTATACCTTTGCGAACGCAGGGACTTTTTATGTAGGCGTGTCGAACTCCAATAACACTCTTTATGATCCAATCACTGGAAATGGCGACATCGCGGGTGGTTCGAATGCGAACGGCACGTACCAGTTGACCATTACCGCGTTACCTATTGATGTCAACGACGCTATTTCCGAAGCAAGTGTGATTGGTGCGGTCTCTGCGTCACCGATTGCGGTCAACGCAAGCCTCGTTACCGACATTGACGTGAACATGATCGCGTTTTCTGTCAATGCTGGGCAAACGGTCGACTTTGATATCGATACGGTGCTCAATGGTCCAGGTGGACTGGGTTCGTTTATCCGCCTATTCAATGCACAAGGCCAGCAGCTTTCATCCAACAACAATGCTGCGGCTCCAGGCGAATCCGTGATCGGATTCGATTCCTACTTGCGTTATACTTTTGGGACTAGCGGAACCTATTATCTCGGCGTTTCCAATTCCAACAATGTGCAATACGATCCATTGACCGGCAACGCAGATACAGCGGGTGGTTTCAATTCGGTTGGAAGCTATCAGCTCATCCTACAGTCAGCGCCCGCTGCCTTAACAGACCCCGACGATACGATCGCGGAAGCTCTTCAAATCGGGAGCATCAGTTTAACGACGATCACAGTCAACGCGAGCATTGCACCTGACACGGACGTTAATATGGTTGGGTTCTCTGTCGCCGCGGGGCAAGTAGTCGATTTTGACATAGACACGACGGCAAATGGACCTGGAGGTCTCGGTTCGTTCCTTCGATTGTTCGATGACCAAGGTAGGCAACTTGCTGTTGCCGCAGCAGCGGCTGCTTCGGACGAGAATGTTGTGGGCTACGATGCTTACTTGCGATTTAACTTTGTAGCAGCCGGCAACTACTATATCGGGGTCTCGAATGCGAATAACCGCCAATACGATTCATTAACTGGCAATGGTGATACTGCCGGCGGAGCGAATGCAATCGGAAGCTACCAGCTGAGCATCCAAACCGCCACCATTGCAACGACGGACCTTGACGACTCTATTCCCGAAGCGATCTCATTGGGTTCTATTTCACCGACACCGTCGAGCGTCGATTTTGTTATAGCGCCCGACACGGATGTAGATATGTTCAGTTTCATCGTCAGCGAAGGCGAAGTGGTTGACTTCGATATCGACACGGAATTCAATGGATCCAACGGATTGAATTCGTTTTTGAAGCTGTTTGATTCACAGGGCCAATTGCTAAACTCCAACAACGACGCAATCGCGCCCGGCGAAAGTAAGCTGGGGTTGGATGCATACTTTCGACATGCGTTCCAGAATGCTGGCACCTATTATGTTGCGGTCTCAAACAACACTAATGTTCTTTACAATCCATCGACTGGAAATGGAGACGTCGCTGGCGGCATGAACGCTACCGGAACGTACCGACTTGTTTTACATTCCCTTTCGACGACGCTCGACGTCAGTATTAATGCTCAATCCATTCCTGAGCATAATGGTTCAGCGACAGGAACTGTCTTCCGCACAAACGCGGATTTGAGTGCGGCATTGGTTGTAAATCTGCAAAGCAGTGATGTTGGTTCTGTAAGTGTGCCCGCCTCTGTTATTATCGCTGCCGGAGCAACGACCGCAAACTTCTCGATTATCGCGTTGGATGATCATATTGTTACAGGGACCAAGCTGGTAACCATCACGGCGACCGCCGCCGGATTTTCGGCAGGAACTGCATCCATCAAGATAACAGACAGCGATAGTCTGTGGCATAATTCGTCCAACCCCTTCGATGTCGACGGGGATAGCGATGTGTCACCGTTGGATGTCCTGTCGATCGTCAATTATTTGAATCTCAATGGGGCCGGACCGGTCCAGTCTACAAGTCCACCACCTTTTCTCGATGTAGACAGCGATAATTTTGTCTCGCCTCTCGACGCGCTGATCGTTATCAATTTTTTGAACTCGCAATCGCAAGGGGCTGGCGAGGGTGAGCTTGTAACCACCGCAGTGCCAATTGAGTTCATTGATGACTTCTTCACAAACTTCAAGAAGCGAAAGTGATCGCGTCAATCGGTATTATCGAAATGGGAGTCTGTAGCTATCGCCGGCGGTTCCTACCCCAGGGAGTACTTTTTGCAAGTGTCGAATGTTGAAATCATTAAGTAGTGCCTTACAGCCTCTATATTGCGGGGCGAATCGGAATTGCACCGTCCGCTTTACGCAGTTCCATTTATTTCGCTCAGGTTCGATGCAAAACAAATGCTATTTACTATCGTTGTAACTTGCAAATCCATATACTTTAGCCAATTCCAATTCATTCCATTTCAAAAGGTGCTTTCAACATGCGTACAATCCGAGGTTATGCGGTTCTAGCCATCGCTGCACTGTTTTCAGTCACTCCAGCTGTATCGATGGCAGAGGTACCGAAGGTTGGTGACAAGGCTCCCGAGTTCGAGATGGCCGGTAGCGACGGCAAGACTTACAAAGCAAAAGACTTTATCGGCAAGAAGGCTGTAATCATCGCTTGGTTTCCGCGCGCCGACACCCCTGGTTGCACCAAGGAATGCAAGTCGATGAAGGAATCTGGAGAACTGCTTAAAAAATATGATGTCGCCTATTTCACTGCAAGCACGGATCCCGTCGATAAGAATGCGGCGTTTGCCAAGAAGCTTGAGTTGGACTATCCAATCCTTTGCGATCCAAACGGGAAGAATGCAACCATGTTTGGAATACTAAGCAGCGATGGCACCAAGGCTGCTCGGACGACCTTTATCATTAGCAAAGAGGGGAAGGTCCTATTTGTGGAGAACAAAGTGAACACGGAAACGCACGGCAAAGATCTTGCCGAACAATTGGAAAAGCTTGGCGTCGAGAAGAAAACCAATAAGAACTGATTGTCTTACTCGTTTGGCGCGCCCAAAGCCCAGCATGGGCGTGCTAGCACAATGCAATTCCACCCCTCATCCTTTTGTGAACCGCGAGCGATATACAGGCAATCCGTTTCTACGGGTCCTTCGTTCAAAATGTGTCAGGTAGTCCATGTCGTGTTCTGCCTGCGGTTCGCTTACAAAAAATGGTCCTTTGAGTTTGGTAACCCGATCGATCAATTCGAGCGTCCCCTCATAGTAGTCAAGCACATCTGTCCAAAAATGAAACGAACCGGACGCCTTGAGCGTTCGTTCAATATTGACGAGCGATTTTTCATTAAGCACGCGACGCTTTTTGTGTCGCGACTTCCACCAGGGGTCAGGGAAGTAGACATGGACTGCATCCAACGAACCATCACCCACGTCCTGATCCAAGACGGCAACAGCATCGCAAGCGAAAAAACGCGCGTTGGGAATTCCTATTTTTTCTATTCGCGACTGGCATTCAAGGGCATATTTGGCGGCAAGTTCCAATCCGACGAATCGGTGATTCGGCGATCTCTTTGCAGAGTTGGTTAAGAAGAGCCCTTTTCCAGAACCAATTTCAAGCTCCAGCGGCACATCGGTAGCAACCCAACTCAAGAAATCTTTTTGATCGTCGTCGTGAAAAAAGCGACTAGGCATGCAAGGCTGCAAAGCCTGCAGATTGTGTTCCGATTCATTGTCCTCATGTTCGTCGGTTCCGACGGCGACGGGAGGATTTAGACTGCTTTCGGCCAAAGTTGGCGGGGCAAACCTTTTTTCTTGAGGAAGAGGAGTGATTTTGGGTTGGGAGTCTGTTGGATCGTGTTGCATACCAAGTTCATTGGGTTATAACCGATTGGTTGTATCATTTTCCGAATTCCAAGGATAAGCAAATTCTGCAACACCGATAGGCTAACCGGAGGGAGTTATTATCTAATTCCAGTTGCCTAGCCCGGTCTCGCCATTTACTCCATTCGTATCCGCTTGATTAAAGAGGTCCCCGAGATGACATTCGAACCACTCGATCCCATCGAAACAAAAAACGTCGAGTCCATTGGAAACTCGGAGGACGATCCGACGCTAGAATCCAGTCGACGTGGGTTTCTAAAGACAGCCGCTGTTTCGACAGCGATCGCAGGTACGGCGAGCTTTTTTAATCGTAGCGTCCATGCAGCGGGCAGCGACATCATCAAGGTTGGATTGGTGGGCTGCGGTGGACGGGGAATGGGGGCAGCTAAAGACAATATGAGCGCTGACGCAGGCTGTCGTCTGACAGCACTAGCCGAAGTTTTCTACGATCGATTGGAGGACGGAAAAGACCAACTAAAGAAAACGCTAGGGAGCCAATATGAAGTACCCGAAGAGCAGTGTTTCTCCGGTTGGGAAGCGCTCAATAAGATTTTGCAAACCGATATCGAAGTGGTTCTACTGGCAACCCCACCTGGCTTCCGACCGGCTCAAATGGAAGCAGCCATCAATGCCGGCAAGCACGTGTTCTGCGAGAAACCTGTTGCAGTGGATTCGCCCGGCGTGCGGCGTGTCATGGCAGCCTCTTCCCTAGCGGAATCCAAAGGACTTTGCGTAGTCTCAGGACTTTGTTGGCGCTACGATTACGGAGTCAAAGCGACCATCGAAAAAATCCAGTCAGGTGCTATCGGAGATATCATATCGATTCAGGAAAACTATTTAACTGGTACGCTTTGGATTCGGACTCCTAAGCCGAATTGGACACCTATGCACAATCAAGTTCTCAATTGGTTGTACTACAAGTGGTTGAGCGGCGATCATTACGTCGAGCAGTTTATTCACTCATTGGACAAAGCCCTGTGGCTTCACAATGATGTTCCGCCCGTCTTTTGCTACGGTACGGGAGGAAGGCAAGTGCGAACTCAACCTGAGTACGGTGATATCTACGATCACTTCTCCGTCGTATACGAATGGGCGGATGGCACACGATGCTTTGCCTCGACGCGTCAAATGGACGGTTGCTACAACCAGACCGAGGATTTCATCTACGGCACCAAGGGGACTGCACGCGTGCTGGCCAACGAGGTGAAAGGCGAAACGAATTGGAAATTCGAAGGCAAGAAGCCGAGCATGTATCAGCTCGAGCACGTTGCACTCATGAAGGCAATCCGCGACAAAAAGCCGATCAATAACGGTGGTTATATGTGCAAGAGCACCCTGATGGCCATCATGGGACGCGAAGCTGCTTATTCGGGTCAAATCATCAAGTGGGATGATGCGTTAGCGAGCGAATTGAAACTTGGACCAGACAAGCCGGACTGGGGGCCTGCGCCGGAGGTCGAAGTACGCATGCCTGGAAAGTATAAGTTTATCGAGGTATGAGGTTTGATACCGAGTCTACTATCTGCGCCATAGCGACCGGCGCAGAAGGAGCGCTCCGCGGTGCCATCCGAGTAACCGGGCCAAGTTCTGTCGCTATCGTTGCAAAGGCCTGCGCAGAGTGTTCGAGTGACGGTTGGAATGTGTTGCGAGCGACACGATTGCAAAAATCGATCGAGTTGCCAGTACTTGGTTCGATTGACGTCGACGTATTTGTTTGGCCAGACAATCGAAGTTATACAGGTCAGCCGTCGGTCGAATTGCATTGCTTTGGCAACATCGTCATCCTGGAATCGATCCAATCTCGATTGATAGAACATGGTGCCATCCTCGCCCTGGCTGGTGAGTTTACACTTCGGGCATTTCTGGCTGGAAGACTCGACCTAACACAATGCGAGGCCATTCTGGGGGTGATCCATGCTGCCAATGACAGATCGCTCAATGTGGCGCTCACCCAACTTGCAGGCGGGCTGACGGAGCCACTTAGCCAACTCCGAAAATCGCTTGTTAATCTATTAGCAGATATCGAGGCGGGACTGGATTTTATCGAGGAAGATATCTCTTTTATCAGCCAATCGGAAATCTTATCACGGTTGGATCATTCCTTAGTGGTGATGAGAGAGTTGCTACAGCAGATGGAGTCGCGAGCGGGGCAAACCGTTCCGTTGCAAGTTGCTATCATCGGTCCCCCCAATGCTGGCAAGAGTTCCTTGATCAACGCGATTGCACAGAGACAAATCTCCATCGTAAGTCCGGAACCTGGTACCACGCGCGACTACGTGCGATTGAGACTGAATTTAGATAATACCGTTGTCGATCTTTTGGACACAGCAGGTCTGGAAGTCACAGAGGGCACCATGCCAAGTGCACTTGCGCAACGTCTTACTCTTCAGCAAATCGAAAATGCCGACTTAGTACTTTATTGTTTATCAGTGGAGGACATGGAAACGAGCGAGTGGCAAGGCAATCCATCCATGGTCCCCACGTGGTTGCTACAAACGAAATGCGATCTAAAATCCGCCGGCCGGATTCTTACCTATAAGTACGAACGAAAGTATTCGGTTAGTTCCAAGCACGACATCAGCATTGCCCGTGTCGTCGATGGATTGCAAGAATGGGCAACTATCAGAAGTGAGAGTGTCAACCAAGTGGTACCACTTACTGCGGCGCGGTGTCAGGCTTCGCTCAAGAATGCAATTCAATCACTGACGCATGCTAAAGACGCAGCCGAGTTTCAATATGGCGACGAAGTCATCGCAAGCGAGATTCGCCTATCGCTTGAGGAAATCGGATTGGTTGCTGGAACCGTTTATACGGATGACATACTCGATGCGCTCTTCAGCAGATTTTGCATCGGGAAATGACTTGGCCCAATCCGTCGGATTGCTAATGAGGTCATGGCGATGTTAAGTAATACCAAATCGAAAATGGTGAATCGCATCCTTCAGTGTCACCGTTGGCGACTCGCAGCGAGCGGACCGGGTCGCTTCGTTGCGATAGAACTGGATGCAGACGTCGAACGCCTCGCAAAATCCCTGACGATTTGGCCTCCAATTGACTTAGAGTGGAGTAGCAATTATGTTGCATTAGCTTGCGCCAGTGGCTAACGCGACCACCCCTGAGGGGAACATAATGAAACTTACTGACACCAATCCGATGGACGCACTTCGGCAGGTTTTTTTAGAAGCGAACTCTTATTCGCAAAAGCAAGATGCGATCGATCGATACTGCGAAGTGCTCCCGCTCGATTCCGCTGCGGATATCGCTGATGGAGACTTGCTGCTTGCAATCAGCGAAGGCAAACAGTATTTGTTGCGAGCGGATTCTCCATCGATTGACGAGGGTGCATTGCGAACCTATTCCGCTTTGGATGGATCGCGACTAAAGCCGCTGGCGATCGAAAAAGTAAACCTTTCGATCCATCGCTCCAAGCTTCATCGTTTGGTACTATTGGCAACTGCATCCGAATCAACGGTCTGTGAACCAGAGACAAACGAACCTAGTATTGCGAAACAGCACATCAGTAATCCACCCGAGTACCAGTCGAAAATAAGTGTTCAACAACGAGACCAAATCCTGGACTCCGGAGCATTTTCACAACTCGTTGACGCTGCTCAACGCAGCGGCATCGTTCCAGGAATAGGGATCATCATCCAAGTTCGAGACTGCGAGTTCCGGTTGGGGAAGTACCATCAAGCGTTGCAATTGATCGAGTCGTTATTATCGTCCTTCGTGGCGAGTGCGACACAGCGATCGCAGCGATTGAAACGCGAAGAGCAGGACATTGCAAGCGGCAGGGTCAAGATGTCTCCCAAAGACTTGCAAGCAAAGCGGGCGCGAGACAACAAAGCTACTGAGTGTGTTGAGCGAGCAAGAATGAAATTCACTCGCGTCCTCGAAGGAGTCCGAGGAATCATTCAGTTGGAAAACGAAAAAGAACAAAAGTTCTGAATTGCTGTTAGGATACTCATCTTCACGATTCCGTATGTACTCCGAACAGTAGCCAATGTCACTCGTCAACGTCGCTTTGCAACTCCAAAAAACGGAGATCCCTTCCCAGATTCGCGACTTTATCCTGGAAGCAAATCAACGCGTCTCGGAATTCATGAAGGTCCGTCCCAAACCGTTGACGGGCTTTTTTCCAAGTTGTTTCGAAACGGTCTACCTCGCGCTGACGGAGATTGCAAACAGCAGACTCGCGCCAGGGAATACTTTTTGCGAATGGGGAAGCGGATTCGGAGTCACCGCTTCGATGGCTGCGATGTTGGGCTTTGATTCTTACGGTATAGAGATCGATCCAGAACTGTGCGATGTCTCGCGAAAATTGGCAAAACAGTACGGTGCATCCGTTCGGTTCATTTCCGGCAGTTTCGTTCCCGCAGGGGCGGACAAGCTAATCGACCGAGCCTATGCAAATCACGATGGGGACATGATGTTGGATCCGCATTCCGATGGAACGTATGACGAGATTGGAATGAAAGTCAGTGATTTCGACCTGATTTTCGCGTATCCATGGCCAAAGGATGCTCAATTGACCGGTTCGCTCTTCAATAAATTCGCGTCAAGTGACGCCCTTCTGTTGACCTACAATGGTTTGGAATCCATGCGACTCCAACGGAAACGCGCCTAAGCAATATTCCTTTATCAACCCAAAAAAGGGCCGCAGAATAGCCCATGTTTGGAGGAGGCATCCCGAATAGCAATTTGCGTCCGGAAACAATGCGGTGCTCCTGGACCATTGTGTAGGCCCGTCTACCCAGTGGACTGAAACGAGGTGCAATAAAGCACGCTATAATTCGATCCGAACATCCGTACTACCCTCACCCTGGTACAAGGTAATATTCATGTCGCATATTCTGGCACTCGACCAAGGCACGACGAGTTCGCGAGCGATCCTGTTTGGGCACGATGGGGCAATTGATCGAGTTGTTCAAAAGGAATTTCGGCAAATCTATCCGCAGAACGGCTGGGTTGAGCACGATCCGGAGGAGATTTGGATTTCTCAGTACAACGTTGCGCGAGAAATTCTCGCGGCTGGTGGAACTTCCGGAGAGGGAATTGCCGCCATCGGCATAGCCAATCAACGCGAAACCACAGTTGTGTGGGAACGTTCAACCGGAAAACCCATTGCCAACGCCATCGTTTGGCAAGATCGCCGAACGGCAGACACCTGTGATCAATTACGTCAAAAAGGCAATGCGATTCGTATTCAAGAAAAAACTGGCTTGGTCATCGACGCCTATTTCTCTGCCACCAAAATCCAGTGGATACTCGAGAACGTCTCCGGCGCTCGAGCCAAAGCAGAACGAGGCGAACTGGCTTGCGGAACAATCGATACATGGTTGATGTGGAAGCTATCCAACGGCCAATTGCATGTCACCGACCCATCCAATGCTTCCCGCACGATGCTGTTTAACTTGATCACCGGAAAATGGGACGATGAACTGCTTGCTATGTTTCATATTCCGCATTCTATGATGCCGAGTATTCATTCGAGCAGTGAGGTGTATGGAGAAACAGCTCGCGGCATTTTCGACCGGCCGATTCCGATTGCGGGCATTGCAGGCGATCAACAGGCAGCGTTGTTCGGTCAGAATTGCTTGCGACATGGAATGGCAAAGAACACCTATGGAACAGGTTGTTTCATGCTGATGAATGTTGGCGACAAGCCCCAGATATCCAAAAATAAACTGCTCGGTACCTTGGCATGGAAGCTTGGAAAGAATGCTCCGTCCCAATTCGCTCTGGAAGGCAGCGTTTTCGTAGCCGGCGCAACCGTTCAGTGGCTTCGCGATGGACTGGGTATCATTCAATCCTCGAGCGAAGTCGAAGCTTTGGCGGAAAGCGTACCGAATAACGGAGGAGTGTTCTTGGTTCCTGCATTTGCTGGCCTCGGTGCACCACATTGGGATGCGTATGCCCGCGGCACGATACTTGGCATCACGCGCGGTACCACCAAAGGGCACATTGCTCGAGCCGCATTAGAAGGGATTGCATTCCAAGTGGCCGACGTGCTGGATGCAATGCAGCAGGATTCCGGGATCGGTATCAATCAGTTGCGAGTCGATGGCGGCGCCTCGGCGAACAACTTGCTCATGCAATTTCAAGCGGACATTCTGCAAGCGCCCGTCGTACGACCAAAGATCATTGAAACGACTGCATTGGGAGCCGCATTCTTAGCTGGACTTGCGGTCGGGTTTTGGAAAGACCAATCTGAAATTGAGTCAATTTGGCAGACCGATCGCGTCTTTGAACCGCAAATGAAGGGGAGTGAGGTGGCTCATCGGCGTCAACGCTGGAGGCAAGCATTGGAACGCTCCAAGGAATGGGAGCAATAGTTGGATCATGCATTTGCACCATCGCGACAAGCATTGTGCGGCCGCTTTGAGTCGCTCCGAACCATGGGATATCGCAATCATCGGAGGGGGCGCTACGGGAGTCGGTGCAGCATTGGATGCGGCAGTTCGCGGATTGTCGGTGGTTCTTCTCGAGGCCTCGGACTTCGGCAAGGGGACTTCGAGCCGTTCTACCAAGCTGATCCATGGTGGCGTACGCTATTTGCGACAGGGGAATATCTCCTTGGTTCGAGAATCGCTACGGGAACGAAGTCGACTGCTTCGAAACGCACCGCATCTTGTTCATCCCCTCGAGTTCATTCTGCCTTGCCGCAGTTTATTGGAAACTGTGTTTTATGGCATCGGGTTGAAACTCTATGATTGGCTCGGATGCGGCCACGAGTTTCAAAGTTCTAGACTCCTTTCGAATCGACAGATCCTCGAGAAGCAACCGGCTCTTTCGCCGACTCAGCTGTTTGCGGGCATATCGTATTATGACGGCCAGTTTGACGATACGCGCTTGTTGATCAACATGGTCCAAACGGCAGCGGAACGTGGGGCGACATTGATCAATGGTGCACGCGTCATGGAACTTACTCGCAGCGACGGCCATCGAGTCGATGGACTCGCGTTCCGCGACGAAGAGTCGGGTACTTTTCACCGAATACAGGCCCGATGCATCGTCAACGCAACAGGACCGTTTTGCGATCTAATACGAAAGCTCGATAGTTCGGAGACGCAACCGCTCGTGTCGGCCAGCCAAGGCATCCACTTGGTACTTCCGAAGCGTTTTTTTCCAGGTGACACTGCCCTGATCGTACCAAAGACTCGGGATGGTCGAGTCATGTTCATTATCCCATGGCACGATCACGTTTTGCTTGGAACAACCGACACAGCGATACCGTTAGCGACCGAAGAGCCAATGGCTGCCGACCACGAAATCTCATTCCTGTTAGATACAGCGGCAAAGTACCTGCGGTTGAGAGCCGCACGAACCGATTGCCTAAGTGTGTTTGTAGGCGTTCGCCCCTTGGTAAACGGCAATCGGGCCAAGTCAACGGCATCGCTTTCGCGTGACCACACGATTGAAATTTCGCACTCAGGACTATTGACTATTGTGGGAGGAAAATGGACCACCTACCGTCAAATGGCTGAGGACTGCATTGATCGCGCTATCGAAACGGCGGGACTCAGGCATCGCCCTTGCGCAACACACGAACTGCGAATACACGGCTGTCCCTCGCTCCCTTGCATCCCTATTGACGCCAACTGCTCAGTTTATGGAACGGACGCGACACGGATCGAGCAGTTAATCGCGCAGCGACCTGAACTCGGTGTACGCCTCCACTCAGATTTGCCAATAAGAGCGGCCGAAGTGGTATGGGCGGTCCGGAACGAATGGGCGCGATCCGTTGAGGATGTATTAGCAAGGCGTACGCGGGCGCTGTTTCTAAATGCCAGAGCCGCTATGGAGATGGCGCCAGCGGTCGCTCAATGGATGGCGAGCGAACTAAATCGAGACATGGATTGGCAGTTATCCCAAGTCAGGACGTTTCAATTAACTGCGCAATTCTATGTTCCATAATTAAGAAGACCGTTTGGCTAGCACCCATCAACAAGTGAACAACGATTGCGGAAAAACACCGGCTCTTCAATTTGGGAAGGAATTTAAATCCGACCGGCCCAGGTCTTGCGATCGATGACTTCGCTGATGAAGTGTTGTTGGGCGCAAAGAATCGCGCGATGAAGTTGTTCATCACTTACCTTGCCCGCTTGGTTTTCGAGCGATAGAGTGCCTGTGGCGTCGCTCAAAAATTCGACCTTGTATCCCATGTGCATCCCTTGTCTTGCAGTCGTATCACAACAAATATGGGTCATATAACCTGCAATCGTAAGCGTATCTATGCGACGTTCCCTTAACCATGCGTCCAATTGGGTATTGGTAAAGCAGCCTGGCAGCATTTTATCCAGCACAAGATCGGCAGGACGTTGAGCTATTTCAGGATGCAATTGCCAGCCGTCGGAGCCATGTTTGAAAATTGGCAGCTCTTTCTCTTGGTGCCGGACAAACACCGTTGGCACTTGGTTCTTGGTTGCTAAGTCCACTACCTCAAGAATGTTGGGCAAATGGTCTATCGGATGGGTAATCGGCAAAGCACCCGTGAAGTATTCATTTTGCACGTCGATGACAAGTAAGGCACGTTGCATTTGATTTTTTCTATGGGATTCGAGGAAATGGCTTATTTAATGGTTGCTCCCATCCTAGGACTGAGGCGTGTATTTGAGCTTCATCGTCTGCTTCATGACTTGTTTCGTTTCGACAGCGGGTTTTGTTGGGTCCGTCGCTCGTGTCAGCACACTCATCGACATTTCTTGCCTGAATTCGGAGTGGTCGATAAGGCCTCGTGTATTGTCAAACCAAATCATGCCCGTCGACTCTTGGCTCTTCAGTTTCAAGCCTGAATTACTTGACCCGTCCGCAGCCTTGACTGCCGTTGTCGCTTTGATGCGGTCCAACTTAGTACCATTTACGATTTCTTCGCCAAGATACTGGTAGGTTGTACTGACTATCAATTTGCCAAACGGTGGCATTTCCAGCTCGTACTGGGAGTTCCAGTTTTCTCCTACATCGATCGCCTTCATGGGAAATTTAAGCGAACCATTAGCTGCGATTTCTCTCAAACCCGCAGTGCTCAATTCGTTGAGGCCACTGGAAACTTCCTTGGGAATAATTACTTCAGCGACTTCGCCGCTCGGCTTCGTTTTGACCATGAATCGGCAACCGGCCAAGGGACGAATACCCTTGGCCATCGTTTCGGCAAGTCCATTGAGCGGTTGATTGTTGTTGGTGTCGATGACGAAATTTCCTGCGTTCGACTTTACTTCGAGTTGCACGCGATTCACCATTTGTTCAATAGAAGCCAGGCCGTCGGGCGCGAGTTCTTTGACGGTCCAAGTGATGTTCGTTGCCTGAATTGTCTGTGTTTGGTTTGTGGATGGCGCACCAGTAATCTCCAACTGCAAGCTTGTGTCTTGCTCGACAAGTACATTGGTTACGCCGTTCTTTCTAAACTTCCAGGCGAGTGTTTTTTGTCCCCAGCTATTAGAACTGTTCCCAAAGGCAACCAACCAGAGAAATGCTAGTGCGATAAGCGGACTTGGTTTCACTCGACAGGCCATCTATTCACTTCCTCAGAAAAGGGCAATTCTACCAATCATGGTGCCTCGAATCGCTAGCATTCTTTTGTTGCGGATCCCGGCATCGTTCCATTCAGTTATAGTGCAATCCACTACTGATCGCCACCTCGTACTTGGACACAGCCGACAAAAGTAGCAGGCACGCTCCGCCGTGCCGTATGCTTGCGTATATTGGCTGGGTTTTCAGGCGGACGGCACATGGAATGTGCCTGCTACTTTGACTTTTGTCGACTGTGTCACTTGTAGCAAGACGAATTGCCATCCGGAAAGGATCGAACATGCCCCATGACGTCTGGACGCTTGACATCATTTGCTATGCGACACGGATTCGATTCGTTTTCGAATCGATTAGTGCCTTTTCATTTGCGAAACCCGATATCAAGTTGGATACTTCCAAGGCCCTCGATACTCGCGTCGCAATAACTTGTTTGCGTCCTCATCGCCGACGATTTTTTCGTTCACGCCATCCCATTGGATGCTACGCCCCAACTTGTAGGAAAGCATTCCGAGCAAGCTCATGTTGGTAGCCAGATGTCCAATTTCGATATCGCAAGTTGGACGCTTGCCGGACTCGATAGCGCCAATAAAGTCAGACCAAAGCAGTTTGATGCTGTGCCCATCTGGCTCAGCATGTTGCGCCTCCTCGTGAACGACGGGTTGCTTGGAGTCCGCGGGATGAAATGTCCACCCGTCTCTCCAGCCCATGTGGAAAGTCCCCTTGGTTCCATAGAAATAGCAGCCGATGGAATGTTTTTCGGCAGAGTTGCCAGCGAATTTGCGATGCTCCCAAGTGGCGGTAAACGATTCAAACTCGTAGACCGCAATTTGGGAATCCGGGGCATCGGTTGTCTGCTCCTTGGCGTTATGGACAACAGCCCCAGAGATGGGTCTGCCACCGGTCGAAAAAACCTTCTTTGGGTACTTTTCTTCCGACCACCAAAGCACCTGATCCAACCAGTGAACACCCCAATCGCCGAGCGTTCCGTTGGCGAAGTCGAGGTAATGGCGAAACCCACCAGGATGTATCTTGCGGCAATAAGGGCGCAAAGGGGCTGGTCCACAATACATGTCCCAATTCAGATTCGATGGGGGATCGCTATTTTGAGTCGGTTTTTCATTGCCTCCGCTACTATGGGCGAACATCCGAACCATGCCGATGTTCCCGACATTGCCATCCTTCAGAAACTTCATGCCGGAGACGTAGTGTGGTCCTATCCGTCGGTGCAATCCGACTTGCACGGTACGATTGGCAGCACGAGCTGCATTGAGCATGGCTCGACTTTCAAGAATAGTATGTCCGGTCGGCTTTTCGACGAACACGTGCGCGCCAGCGCCGATCGCTGAGATCGCATTGAGTGCGTGCCAGTGGTCGGGGGTTGCGACGATCGCGATATCCACTTTTTCTTTATCGATAAGCTCACGAACATCCTGATACGTCGTCGGCTCATCTCCTGATAGAGATTTCACTTTTTCGGCTGCTAGCTCAAGCACGTCGGAGTCGACGTCTGCCAATGCTACCACCTTGCAGTTGCCCGCAGCCATTGCCTCCTTGAGAATGTTCATCCCCCACCAGCCGCTTCCTATGAGAGCCGTTCGGTAGATCTTCGCTTTGCTCACAGCGTGGATCTTCGGTGCGGCACCAAGCATCAAACCGGATGCAAGCGTCGATTGGAGGAAATCGCGTCGATGAAGTGGCATTGGTTGGTTCTCGTTTTAAGGGGACACGTTAACGCAAGCGATATCGCCGGCTGCGTTGCGACAATAAATTCTACCGTTGCTTAGGACTGGGACAGTCCAGCACTTTCCTTCCAAAATTTTCGCTTTGGCCGTTGGTTTGAACAACTGGTTGGACATGGGTGCGGTTGACAATTCACCCTCTTCGCTCAAAAGGATCAAATGACTATCGGCGACCAGCAGGGAACCAGCGCCAAAACCGGAAAAACTCCAGCGTACGTTTCCGCTCGAAAACTCCAAGCATTTTAGCTGCACTTCTCCCCCTTCGTCACCATCGAAACCATAAATGTGGCCATCGACCAACACGCTGGAATTGAGTTGGTTTTGCATCTCTTTATTTGCCCAAACGACTTGCGACGAAGTGGCGTCAAACGAAAGAAGGGCTGCACCACGTCCGTAGCCCGATGAAATAAAGACCCGATTGCCATGGACAATCGGATCGGCTGCATTGCATCCATTGGTTGTCAACCAACGATGTTTCCAAACGACTTCACCTGTTTCTATATCGACACACTGATAGAACTTACCGGACGCGATCAATGCAAACCAGCGATCATCGATTTTAATGGGGTGCGGGGTCATATAGCCGGCGTCACTATCGCCCGATTTCCAGAGTATTTCTCCAGTTCGTTTGTCGATCGCTAAGCCGGACTGGCCGACATTGAGGACCAGACGATTGCCCCGGATCATTGGAGAGGATGAAAAACCCCAGCCAGGGACTCTGACACCCGCTTCTACCGCGACGTTCTTGGACCAAAGTACCAATCCCGTCAATGCGTCGAAACAAAAGACATCTCCTTGCCTGCTCAGCGAAAAAACTCGCTCGCCATCGACGGTTGGCGTCGAAGTCGGGCCTCCTTCGAAAAAACGATCGTCGAGAGGAGAGTCATAGGAATGCTTCCAAAGGACTTGTCCGTCGTGCACATTCAGGCAATAGACCATGTCCGTATCATTGGTATTGCCCATCGTATAGACTCGTGAATCGACGACCACAACGGATGAAAACCCGATTCCAACGTTGGTCCTCCAAAGCACTCCGGGGCCTTCTTTTGGCCAAGTATGTTGCCAGCTCGTTTCCGACGAGATTCCATTTCGAGAAGGCCCACGCCAATTTGGCCAGTCGTCGCCGTTAGCAGCAACCGACGCAAGCAATAACAAGATCGGCAATCGCCAATAAACTTGCATGAACAAAACGAGTTTCCTCAAGAAATGGAATGACAGTATCGATTAACTGAAAAAAATGATCTCCAAGATTGTAACAAGCGTCACGGTAAATGCGGCTAGCCCAAATCCTGCAGCCCCAGCTAAGACCCCACGTCACACACATTGGTTCCAAATCAAAATCGCGAAGAATAGAGTTAAATAAAGGGACGTTGTCAGTGGACATTCCTGATTGTCGCCCCACGGAAAAACGGGAAAGCCTGGAATTACTCCGGTTGAGGGTCTATATTCTGACTTATTAACGCGAATCATAAGAACTCTTTTTTTGAATGGTCAACGCATGACTCAGTCAAATCAACCCCGCCGAAAGTTTTTGAAAACGACCGCTGCCTCTACGGCCTTAGGGGCGGCAATCCCCTATTTCAACTGGACCGAAAAAGCGTTTGCGAACCAAGCCAAAAACGATCGGCCACACATCGGTTGCATCGGTGTTGGCGGAATGGGAACTGGTGACGCTCGCGGACATAGCAACTTCGGCGATATTTTGGCTGTTTGCGACGTGGACAAAAGCCATTTGGAACGCGCGAAAAATGACGCCAAGATCGGCAAAGGAGAGGCTGATGCATATGAAGACTATCGCAAAATCCTGGATCGTAAAGATATCGATGTCGTCAGCATTGTCACGGTCGACCATTGGCATGTGAAGATAGCCGTCGAGGCGCTCCAAGCCGGCAAGCATGTTTTTTGCCAAAAGCCATTGACGCTTACTCTGGAAGAAAATCAGCTCATACGCAACGCCTGCAAGAAGTACCCGAATTTAGTTTTCACGGTCGGGACTCAACAGCGCGACGCAAGAAAACTGTTCCTTCGCGCAGTCAACATGGTTCAAAAAGGACTACTGGGTAAAATCCACACCGTCACCTGTAGCATCGGCGGAGGCGATGTAACCAAAGAAGATTTCGTAAAGGGGAAAGCTCCAGAAAACTTCAATTGGGACATGTGGCTCGGTCAGACACCTAAAGTCGACTACATCAAGGAACGAGCACACGGCACCTTCCGCTGGTGGTACGAGTATAGTGGCGGCAAGTTCACTGATTGGGGGGCTCACCATGTGGATATTGCAACATGGGCTCTCGGCGAAGACAAAGAAGGGAGCGGCCCAATTGAAATCGATGGCACCGATGCTATGCATCCCGTACCCTACGTGCGAGGTTATGCCAAAACCGATTTGCGATACAACACAGCCCACGACTACGTGGTGAAGTGCAAGTATGCGAGCGGAGTAACGGTGAATGTAACCAGCGGCGGCAATAAAGAAGCGGACTCGGATACGCCCCGATCTGTCGGCAATGGAATCCTTTTCGAAGGTGACAAAGGCCGCATTTTTGTGAGTCGCGGAAAGATTGCCGGCAAGCCCATCGAAGAAGAATGGGACAAGAACGCTTACTCCGACGAAGACGTCGCGAAACTCTACAAGGGCAAGCCGCACGAAGGGCACAAAAACAACTTCTTCCGCTGCATTCGCGAAGGAGGACTCCCCGTCAGCGACGTCTTCACTCACATTCAAACCATGAATACTTGCCATCTTTCCGCAATTGCAGCTAGGCTCAACCGCGTTATCAAATGGGATCCGAAAACCGAAAAGATCATCGGAGACGCCGAAGCCGAAAAATTCTTCGCTCGCGAGCAACGCAAAGGATTCGAAATCACGCGGGTCTAAGCACTTCCACTTAAGACTTAAGCGAGAACAGTTGGGTCAACGGTTCTCCGCTGTTTTACTCAATAGCATCCCAAGGTAGCTGCGAGGCTCGACTTCGGTTAAGCCCAGACGAATTCCTATTTCCTGGATGTCTTGCTGCGCTTGCTCGACCTCTTTGGAATCGTTGATGATGCGTTCGACTTCGGCGAAGTATCCGAGCGAGTCCACTAGGTCGAGCGTAATTGTCACACTTCGCTGAAGATGTTTCAAAGTGTAGAGTTCACGTGTCTTGGGGACAGCCAGCGCGACCACGAATCCAAGATGGCCCCAGATCTTCATCCAATCATCCGCCGTTCCCGCCAACATAGGAATCTCAATCTCCGGACGAATTTTGATCGGGCCCGCAAGCCGCGGTCCCTTGTACGTGATAAACGGTTCGCCATCCACCACGCGAATTCGCAACGCTTCGTCTGTCGCGCGAAAGTCTCGCGATGGATGACGCAAGTAGGTGTCGCGATGTATTTCGCGTTTCAAGTATACGGCCCCAAGTTCTTTTAGTCGCGTTCGCACTGCGTCGGCATCGTGTACTCGAAATTTGCATTCGGCTTCCATCGGTGTGGTCGTCATTCAGGTCCCCGTTTTTTGAATTCTATTTCGTCGAGAACTTCATTGTAGACGCTATGGATCAGCAAGCGGGTCACGCTTGTCGAGAATGGCCCTGCGACGGAGTTTAATCCGCGGTGTTGCGGGCGATTACAAGCCCGTTACCTATCGTTCACGCTCGAGTTCCAATCGTTATTGCCCGAGCTCGATGGCCTCGAGCGGCTGGACATCAACATCATCCCTGCGGACCGTGTGACCTATTTTAGGAATATGAGTGAGCTTACGAGACCCGCACTCGCTGACCGCTTTCTGGCTTTGACGCGCAAATACGGTGGAATGAAGCGGCTTCGATGGCCCATCGTGTCTGCAACTGCATCCGGCTTGGCGTGATTGGGTTCATGCAGTTCCTCAATGATCATTCCATTGCGACAGATGCCACCTAGAATCGTTTCGAGGCTATGCGCATATTCTCTGGTACTCGGCTCCCGCAGCGGGCTCGGATCGTCGGCTCTCGCAGGTTCGGCTGCCGCGTTAACCTCGCTGTCAATCACGTATTTGCCAGCTCGCGTTCTCAATGATGCTTGCAAATTGATCGGCTGCTTGTGCTGTGAAACATACAGACCATTGGGCTTCAAAACGCGTGCAACTTCCGAAAAAACGCGCGAAACATCGGGAACGTAGCACGTGCTCACGGGCTGGATGACCAAGTCGAACTCGGCGTCGTGAAGCATAGGCATGTCGACCATCGTCCCCTGAATCAGACGCACATTGAACTTCAATTCTAGGCAAACTTGGCGATCCAATTCTAGCATGCCATCGCTAATGTCTAGGACGGTTACGGTTGCACCCGCAGCGTGATAGAGCGCACTGTGGCGGCCGCCGGCAGCGGCCAAACAGAGTACATGCCAGCCACGAATAGAGCCCCCAAGCCATCCTGCTCCGTCCACAATCTCCATGGGACGTCGAAGCTCGTCACCGGTTACGGTTTTGGCCAAGATGTGTCCATTGCGAGCCATACGGTCATAAGCCCTCTGGTTCAAGGCTTCTACTAACTCCGGACTCATTTCGTCAAGCATCCATCGTTCCCCATTTTGGCCCTAAACAAATTCTCGCAACTTCAAAGGCATCGCGACAGGACATTTTTCCGAAAGCTGTCGATAGGTTCCGCTAGTAAAGTGAGGCGGCGAGAATTTGCCTGCATGTCCGCTTCTCATGGTTTCGAAATCCAACTGCGGACCAGGTTTCCGTCGGTCACATTCCACAATCTCACTTCGCCGTTCAAGGCCCCGCCTGCAACTCGACTTGTTCCTGCGTTGTAAGCAGCGGAAAGAACCCAATCCTGGTAGCCTGCAAGCGAATGGGCAACTTTGTTGTCGCTCCAATGGATGGACCTCAATTGGTGGTCGGCGCTGGGTGCGAATAGAAACGTGTTGCCTCGTATCACCTTGAATGACTCGCCGCCGAACGGAATCTCCGCTACCTTCTTGGCTCCGTCCAATTCCCATCGGTGCATCTTTTTGTCTGTTCCCGTAGAAATGAGCTGCTTCCCGTCTGGCAGGAATGCGATACCTCGCACCGCCGCGGCATGGCCTGAATAACTTACCAACAACTCACCGCTGTTTGCGTCGAATACCTTGGCTGACTTGTCGCGACTCGCAGATGCGAGTCGACTTCCATCGTCGCTCCAAGCCACTGCGGTAACCCAATCGGCATGGTTGGCGATCGTTTTTGTTTCCGCCATCGTGTCGACATTGACGATGCGAATGATCCCATCCGCTGAAGCGATCGCAATCTCGTTGCCCATTGAGGTTATGGGCTGCGTTGGATCCGCTGAGGGAGCAATAGGTCTTAATGCGATATCGAATACGATGTCGCTAGTCCTTCCGACCACGCCCTTTATCTGACCAGATTCAACGTCCACCAATCGAACTTCGCCATTCCGCCCTGGCTCACCGCATCCAACCGCAATCGTCTTTTGATCCGCCAAATAGACAATTGCATGCACTCGTTGCCCCACGTTCTTAATCCTCTTAGCCAACGCTCCCTCTTCGATGTTCCAGACCAATATTTCGTGATAGCCGCCAACCAACAACTGAGATCCATCGGGTGAAAAAACCATTGCCGTGATTGGTACCGGCGATGGATAGGTAATCGGCGGATCTGCATAGGCCCTGGGCGGAATGACCAGATTCAGAGAGACGTTCCCTTTATCCCCGTCGAACTTCGCCCCTTCTGTGATCCAACGTTTGACGATATCGATTTGAGGTTGTGACAGAGGATCTGAGTCTGCCGGCATCCGTTCCGAAGTGTCGCTCGAGGCGATACGCCGGAGCAATTCGCTAGACACGGCTTTTTCCGAAACAACGGGTATTGCACCTGTATCGCCGGGCTTTAGCAACTCGTCAAACGTATCGATCCGGTAGCCTCCCTCGGCCTTTTTAGGGCCATGACATGCAACACAGTTTTCGAGCAAGATGGTTGCCACATCATTGCGGAAACTGACACTTTGCGCAGCGGCAACTCCAACAACGCCTGCAAAGGAACAGACGGAAAAAGCGATGGCAGTCTTGAAAAATCTAGTCACGTTGGATCAATCTCTCGCGAGAGCGGCAAACCTTGGGGGAAATCAATGTTGAAACAGAAACTCATCGGTGTTCAGCAAAACCCAGCAAAGGTCTTCGAATCCTGCAACGAGGTCGGTGCGACTTTGGCAATGCTGCAGGGATGCCTTCAACTCAGTGTCTGTCGGCTGACGGCATAATGCAGCCAAATAAAGTTCGCGGATGGTTTCTTGGGCCGTTCTTCCCGCAGCCTGCGATTTCCGAAAACGGTTGTTAGCATCTCGCAGTTTTTCATAAATTAGCGGGCCGTTAAAAAGTTCGATAGCCATTCCCAAATTGGAATCCTCCGATCGCTCGCAAGCGCAAACGGTGCTCCGTTCTGGCTGGCCAAAGACCTTTAGAAACGCGTTCTTTGCAACATCGGGAGCAGGCAACTGAGTTGCTTTCATATCCGCTGGAAGGCCCGCAAACGTCTGGGATAAGCCCGTAACATGATTGATTGCGTCCAGTAATTGTTCTGCGCTGAGCATACGGGGGGTTTGGTGTGAGAAGTACATTTTGTCCTTCTCGTTCCATTGCGTCGTCTCGCTGCTCGCTTGGTAAGTAGCGCTATTGAGGATCCTCTTGATTAGGTGCTTGCGATCAAACCCGCTCTCCACGAAGTCCTTTTCCAGAGCTTCTAGCAGTGCTTCATTCGAGGGAGGATTGGAGTCACGGAAGTCATCGATCGGATCGACAATCCCACGCGAGAACAACTGGCTCCAAATGCGATTGGCCTCGATCTTGGCGAAGTACGGGTTCTTTGCATTGATCAGCCATTTTACAAAAGCTGGGCGCCGATCTTCGTCCGGTCTCGCATCAATGCTACCAACCTTCGGCAGCCAGGGTTTCATGATGTCGCCCGTACGCGGCTGAGTTACTTCGCCAGATGAAGCGGTCCAGACAAACATCTCGCCCGGCCGCTGACTCGTTTTACGTTGAAGCCGATTGAAGAACGCACCCAACCCGTAATAGTTGTCTTGCGTCCATCGTTCAAACGGATGGTTATGGCATTTGGCGCATTGCAATCTTGCGCCCAAAAAAACCTGCGAGACTGTCTCAACACACTCGTTCATGTCGGTGGAAGTTCGATAGAAATTGGCGGCAGGATTGGCAAGCGTGCTGCCGGATGCAGAGAGCAGTTCTTCTGCAAACTGATCGTACGGCATATTTGATCTGATAGCTGCCTCAACCCATCGATGGTATTTGTAGACACCGTCAACCCCAACTAATTTGCTCGTCATCTTGAGTAAATCCCCCCATTTAAGAGCCCAAAATTTAGGGTATTCATCCCGTTCAAGAAGTCGTTCGATCAGCTTAGATCTCTTGTCAGAATCGCAATCCGCTAAGAATGCGTCGGTCTCTTGAAGACTAGGTAGGATGCCAATCACATCCATGTAAATACGTCGAAGGAAGACCGGGTCGCTACACGTTGGTGCCGGCAAATACTGTAGTTGCTTTAGTTTCGCATTTACCAATTCGTCGATGTAATTTCGCGTTGTCGGTTGGCTCCACTCGAAACCTGGGACTTCATCGACGAACATCAACGGTACAGATTCGATGTGTTCAAGGTATCGGACCAGAATGACCGCCTCACCTCGATTGTGTGGAGTGACCAAACCAGATTTGTCGACCGTTGCGATTTCTGAATTCGTGCTTTCAAACGCGACGAGACGCGTCACGTCTTTTTTTGTGCCGTCTGCAAAATGAGCCCTTGCAGACAGTTGCTGGGTTCCGGAAGTGCGTTGCAGGATTCGCTTTTGATTAGGATAGACTTCGAGCCGATCGCAACGCGGAGTCCCCATTGGATCCGCTTTGGCACCCTCGGCGATCCAGTCTCGAAGTATCTGATAAGCAGCGTCGGCTTTGCTTAACTGCTTGCCTCCGCCGTGCGTCAATTTCATCATGGGCTTGAGCAACAACAAACTCTGGTCTGGATCGATCGGGTTTACACGTCGACCAAAGTCTTCACGGATGAGAGTTAGCTCATCAAGCACACGATCAAACGCCCGCAAGGACAATCGGAAATTTCCTTTACCGCTCGGAGAGCCGTGGCAAGCGCCTGAATTGCAACCTTGTTTCGAAAGTGCGACTAACACCTCGGATTCAAATGCAATCGGGATTTTCTTTTCAAAGTTGGCAACCGTAACCGGGATCGTTTGCTTTGTCTCACCAAACTGCACAAGGATGTCGGTTGATCCATTTGAGATCGGGATTACGTTGTTGTTTTGAACCTTTGCGATGGCTGGGTTCGTTGAAACGATCGCGATTTCATGGGTGAAATCGCGGGGTTGGTTTGCGGAATCAAAACCGGTCACGACGATGGGTTGTTGTGCAACCGAACCGTTCAATTCGATTGTCGATGGAAAGACCTCCAGTTTCTGGGGGCGATGGATCCATTTTACGGGCAGTTGGATCGTTTCCCAGTGCACACGATCGGGCAACTCCGTATATGCCAAGAGGGGCAATTGAGATGGTTCACTCCCTGTTGGTTTCATGTCGGCAGTTGGACGCGTCAACGTCAGAGTTAGGTTGTCTTTGTCCGCTTTGGTGGCCAAACTCCAGTCTGGACCAAGCAAACTGCCATCTATCAAAACGGCCGCCTTAAATTCTTTCTTCAGCCGCTTGATATTTATCACTGCAGTGTGCGACGTAGCTTCACGGTCAAGCAGGACGGTTGAAGATGGCGTCAGTTCAAAAAGTCTATCGGACCTGTCAACGCCGACCAAAGACAAAAGTCCTTTTGAATGGGTGGCAGGAAAGAGCACATGAGGCTCTGTCAATCGCGAAAGCAGTTTGCTTGAAACCTCGCATGCAATCTCGCAATTGCCAACAGCTTGAGCATGCAAGCTGACCAGCGAGAAATCACTGGGCTTCCATCCGTCGTTCACCAAAACGATAGCGTGATGGTCTTTTGCTTTAGCAGGAATGCGAGGGTTTAGAATTCGCAGGCCTTCGTTTACGCCGTCAAGGCTAAGTTCAATTTCGCCATCGTAGCCAAAACGGGAGACCTGCAAGTCGATCGCGCAACCGCCACTGGCCTGCTCCACTGCAAACGATTGGCGACCTTTTGGATCCGCTTTCATTTCAATGGAAAAACTTCCTGACGGAACGACTTCGATCCAATAACCGAACTCGCTACCGCCTCTGGCCAGTAAGTCGCGCACCTCCAACCGAAAATCTCCATCTTCGGGAACGGTAAAATCAAAGCCCCATTCGTCCAATTCATTTACTGTTGTCTCAGCGAGTTTTGCACCGGCGGCATTCCACAGTTGCATCTGAAGCATGGTCGAGCAACCTAGGCTGCGTGTTCGAGATGAAAAACGCAAAACCTGTCCTTGCACCCCTCGAAGCCAATAACTGTCCCGTTCACCCTTAATCTCCAATCGACCACTAACGCCAACGGGAACCGTCAGAATTTGTTTGACCAATGCGTCCGATCCGGTTTGCGTGGCGGCTTCAACACATTGTGGTTGCTTGCTGACGGCGATCGTCCCCCAAGCAGTTGATTTTCCCTCGCCAATGCGGGCTGAAACATTCTGGAAAGCATCTCCGGACGTGGACGGTATGGCCAATTCCGTGGCGGCCACAATCGCGGCATCCGGACCTACAAAACCGAGCTTGATCGTTTCACCGCGTTGCACCGCCAATGGGAACGCATGGTGAATGATTGGGAAATCGCCAATTCGGAGATGGTATTCACCACCTGCGGCGTAGTGACTTTCGCCAACTTCCAGTACGTATTGGCCCGCGTCAGTGAATGTAAAGCTAAAGCGGCAATCTGGACCGATCGAATCGTCATCTGCAACATGCAACACTCGACCATCTGAGTGCATCAATCGGACAATCGGATCCATCTTGGAGTGCATCGATTGTGTGAGAACTTCGAATGCAATGCGTTGGCCGACGGTTGTATCGAATCGGTAGTGGTCGAATTTCGTACCCTCAGTGATTCCATCGATCGCGCAGAGCGTGCTTATCGATTGCGCTGTTGCTATGGAATGGTTGTTGCCATTATCACTTATCGCGGCCAAGTCGTCGATCAATACGAATTTCGTCGCGAGCGGCCCGCTCGAAGTTGCGAACGAAAGACCAATTGGTCCTGGTTTGGCGTCAGCCGGAGCATCGATCGCGAGGATTGCTTCTCCTTCCGCCACTTTCTCGATTGAGACACGAATGTCTTTTCGATCGGAGAGAACTCTCAAGTTGTTGGGTAGCTTGCTTCCACGCAAGGTTAGCTTGGTTGGTACGCCAGGTTGACAAGACGCAGGTTGCAAGGAAGCGATCGATTGCGATTTTGCTTGCGGTAGAAAAAGGAAAAAGCAGCAAACAATGACGAGAATACCATACCGTAGCTTCATGGCGAATTCCAAACGATCATGGAAGCAATCAATCGTATTGCTTTTTTCAGCGGCACCGGACAACTTGCTCACTTTTACCAAGATGGGTAAATCATTCATGAGCTACGCCCCGTGTACAAAGGATGGATGATAGTTCCGTTCAATAAATGATGCGGTCGTTGTAACGGGTCGATGATGGTTACGTCCTGTTCAACTCCCAATGCGTTAAACAATGTCGAACATACATCCGCGGGCGACCAAGCATGAGTGACCGGATACGCGGCTCTTGCGTCGGTTTGCCCGATGACCTGTCCACCCTGCACCCCTGCACCTGCAAAAAGCCCGGAGTAAGCATGTGCCCAATGATCTCTGCCTGGAAGCGTCTCACCAGGCAATGTGGAAATCTTGGGGGTACGGCCAAATTCACCCATCACGACAACGAGTGTTTGTTCAAGCAAACCTGATGCCGCCAAGTCGTCCATCAATGCCGCTAGCCCTTGGTCGAGTTGCGGGAGGAGCGTATTTTTGAGCTTCCCCCAATTGTCGGTATGCGTGTCCCAGGTTTGAACGATCCCCATCGTCGCTTGCACGATAGGGACGCCGGACTCGATCAGTCTGCGCGATAGCAATAGCGACTGACCAAACTTATTTCGCCCATAACGATCGCGAACCGCATCGGATTCCTTCGAGATATCAAAAGCGTTCATCAACCTACCAGAGGTTAGCAAATTGAATGCTGACTGTTGTTGGTCGCGAAAGGCGATCGACTCCGGATCGGAAGGCGCTTTGCGTTCGCGATGGAATTGGTCGAGCAAGTTTCTACGGGAATGCAGTCGATCGGACGTGACACCCTCGCGTAACTGAAGTGCATCCATCCGAAAGTTCTTCTCGTTTGGATCCGCTTGTATTTGCCAAGGATCAAATTTGGACCCAAGGAAACCTGAATGTTGGCCGGGCCAAGTAAGCGGACCTTCGATGAGGTAATTAGGCAAGGACACACCGGTCGGTATTCCGTCGATCGGGGGGCGAACATAACTCAGCGCTGAAGCCATGTTTGGGAAATCATTCCTCGACTCAACACGATCTAAGTCGCTTCCACCCTTGGGCATGGGGCCGGGTCTACCTGTTAACGCGATATGGGTTGCGAGCAGATGGTTATGCTCTCGATGCGCTAGCGTCCTGACAATCGCCCAACGATCGGTTTGCAACGCAAGCTTGGGCAGGTGTTCGCAAATGACCATGCCAGGGATAGTGGTGCCAATCGTCTTGAATTCACCGCGTATCTCAGTCGGAGCATCAGGCTTCGGGTCCAAAGTTTCCAATTGGCTTGGCCCACCACTTAGCAAAACGAACAGCACTGATTTCGCTTTGCCTTTGCCTAACTGGTTTGCATGGTTGGTGTCATCGCCAAGTACAAAAGGGAACGGAATCGTTGAGCCAACGACACCTGCAGCCCCTAGGCGGAGGAACCCACGACGATCAAAGCCGTATTTTGGTTCAAGCATTTGGATTGGTTCCTAAAGAAGAAGCTACATGGTTCCCACGGAAGTTGGCTGAAATACGCACGGCGGAGACCGCAGTGACACAATTGTTAACCGAACAACGATTCGATGACCTTGCCTGAAGTTGCATTGTGGGGGCGGCCTTCGCGGTCCGTCAGTTTCGCGTCGATAGGGATCCCAAGCGCGCTCACTATGGTGGTTCCAAAGTCTTGTGGGCTGACAGGATTGGAGATGGGATAGGACGCAGTTGCGTCGCTTTCACCATACACCATGCCTCCGCGAATACCTCCCCCCGCCATCAGTCCGCTGTAGCAAAATGGCCAGTGCTCTCGACCGGAATTACCTGGAGTAATTTGAGGCTTGCGACCAAACTCACCGACCCAGACGACCAGTGTTTCGTCGAGCATGCCACGTTGGTGCAGATCTTCGAGGAGAGCCGAAAGGGCCATGTCTGCAGGCGGAATAAGATCGTTTTTGAGCCTATTGAAATTGTCGCCGTGGGTATCCCAAAAATTGCGGCCATCGTTATGCCAGTTCACCGTCACCAGCGGCACACCATGTTCGACCAAACGCCGCGCCATCAGCACCGATTGGCCATGGATATTCCGGCCGTAATGATCGCGAACTTTAGCTGTCTCGCATGACAAGTCGAACGCATGTCGCATCTGCTGTGAGGTGATCGACTCGAACGCTCGTGACTGATGATCGTGCAATTGTCTGGAAGCATTTCCAGATAGCGACGGTTGTTGTTTTTCAATCACTTGCAGGAAATCGTAACGAGATCGAATCCTTTCCAACGGCATGTCGGTCGGTAACGACAAAGCTCCCGGTTTCCAATCTTTGGCGTTCGGGTCGCCCAAGAGCAAGAGGCCATCATGGCGTGAGCCGAGCCATCCACCGTGTTGACCGGGTGCTTCGCCACCGGGTGCAGCTGGATGAAATGCTTTCCAGGGAAGTGTCACAAAAGACGGCAAACCCAATTTGTTTGGTCGAACTTTCGAGACAAGTGCTCCAATGTGAGGTGAGTCCTTATCGCTCGGTGGCGTTGCATCGCTTTTCAATACAGGTGCAAGTTGACCTGTTACAGTGGCATGACCACTCGATAAGTGAGCGGGATCGTCGTGCGTCAGCGATCGAATGATCGCGATCTTGTCGATATGTTCTGCAAGGCGTGAAAAGTGTTCGCAGATCTGTATCCCTGGAACTCGCGTTGAAATCGGCTTGAATGGGCCTCTCACTTCCGAAGGTGCATTTGGTTTCAAATCCAACGTATCGAGTTGACTTGGCCCGCCCCACATGAATAGAAAAATGCATGCCTTTGCAGGTTTGGCGCGAACACTTTCCGAAATCATCGCGGTCTGTGCCGGATTGAGTCCACCGGTCAATCCGACCCCCAAACAGCCGGCGGACGCGGCATGCAAAAAACGGCGACGCTCCTGCAGGGTTGGGTGGCTGCGTGCCCTGTCATGAAATAAAGGCATCGATTGGTCTAATGGTGGGGGGAAAGCAACATTTGCTGCGGCAAGACCACAACGGAAGGAACCACCATAATACCACAAAAACAGGGCCAAGTCATCTCCAAAGATCGCAGGGGCTGGGACTTTGGTGATCATTGCATGAAGCGATCTTACTATCGCTCACGCATTGCAATTGTGACGTCGCATCCATGGAAACATTGAATACGTCGCATGAGCTGGATTCTGCCCCTTGTCACAATCCTGCGATCGGTTCGCCGTAATAGATTTGATGCGGCCGGTCTGTTGCATCGTGCCATACGGCTGTGGGTGGAATCCCAAGCGCATGGTAGATGGTCGCTGCGAAATTCTCCGGTTTGACCGGCTGCTCCGCGGGATACGCCCCGCGTGAATCCGATTTGCCGACCACATTACCGCCTTGCACTCCGCCCCCTGAAAAGAAGACCGATTGCACGGCACCCCAATGGTCTCGACCTGGTAGTTTGTAGTGTGCTGGAAGCAATGTGATTTGAGGTGTTCGGCCAAATTCGCCCGCCATGACGACCAGAGTTTCATCTAATTCGCCCGTGGAATCCAGATCGTCCAACAGTGCGGAAACGGCTCGGTCCGTCGGGGGCAGCAAGGAGTTCTTTAAGTGAGGGAACGCATTGCCGTGAGTGTCCCATGTTTCATCGTTCCCTAAATTGACTTGGACCAAGTTGACGCCGACGCTCACCAAGCGACGCGCCATGAGCAAAGACCAACCAAAGGAATTCCTCCCATAGCTATCCAATGCCTTGTCTTCGGCACGTGTTACGTCCAGCGCTCGTTGGATGGATTGCTCCGTCAATAGTGAAATGGCGCTTTGACGAAAGCGATCGAAGGACTGAGTCTCTGTATAGCTCGCCAACTGCAGTTGTTGGTTTTTGAGCGTCTCGAGCAATTGTAGTCTTCCGTTAATCTCCTTTAATCCCAATCCTTCAGGAAGTGAAACCTGCGGAGCCTGAAAGAGTCGATTGTCTGCATTTCCACGATCTTGATGATCGAAACCATACTCAGGGAAAGCGCCATAAGATGTGTTGTGAAAGGGTGATGCTTCGATCATCCATGGATCATAGTGTGCTCCCATTTCGCCCGCATGTTGCCCCGGTATGATCCGACCAGAAGAATGCACCAGTCGTTCTGGTAGCAATACCGCCGTGGGTAAATTGTTTCTTGATTTTGTTGCGTATCCAGCGATGGAAGCGATGGAGGGCCGATCCGTACGATTCGAGCCATTGGGATTGAAGCCTGTTGGCAATTGAGATTGGCCGGTAAGCATGATATGGTGCGCCGCCGAGTGATCGTTGGAACTATGTGTCAACGAACGACAAAGCGCCCATTTTTCACTTCGATTGGCAAGCATCGGAAGGTGTTCGCAAATGTGAAGTCCCGGAGTCTTCGTCGCAATCGGTTGGAACTCGCCGCGAACATTGTCCGGAGCATTCGGCTTCATGTCGAAACTCTCGTGCTGAGCAAGGCCACCGGATAGAAAGATAAAGATACAAGATTTGGCTTTACCAAAAGCAACTGTACCCTCGGATGCCTGTGCCTGACGTAGGCCAGCCAAATGGTTCATTCCCAGCCCGAGGATTCCAATCGAACCGGCTTGAATTGCCGTTCGTCTGCCGACGGTTGGGTGGTTCCAACGACGATCTGATTTCATGGTTCTGATCCGTTTGATATCGGCGCAAAAACGGGTTCACGCAAACCTGCCTACCGACACTATAACGTAACACCGAGAGCGTACTGAACGCCAAAATCAATATTTTTGCATTCGTCGCACGACGATCTTTCGAGCGATTCGATCGAGTGCGGGGGCACTCCAGTTGATCGGCGTCGAGCGTATCGGCTAGACTTAGGGGCTCAATGAGGGGGAATGGAAGCCAAAGGATTGATTTTCGCGTTGGCTTCATTCATCCGTAGACTCCGCGGCTTATAGGTATCTATCACGAATTGGGTGTGAATGTTATGACTTCATCGGATCGGAAAGTGACCGTGTCGCGCAGGAGCGCTCTAACAGCGATTGCAACATGCGCGGCGACAATTCCATTTGTTCTGCAAACGACCAGTGATTTAGACGCGGCGGAAGCAAGGAACCAACCGACGGACAGGAAGCGACGGGTTCGGTTCGGAGTGTCAACCTACTCGTTTTGGCAATTCAACCGGAATGAATTTCGAGACCTGGGAAAGTGTATCGATCTTGCAGCCGATTGGGGCTTCGATGGCGTGGAGATTCTGCATCGACAGATGCAAGACGAAAGCAACTCCACGTTGCAAGCCATCAAGAAGCGTGCGTTCGTTAATGGGCTAGATTTGTGCGGCTTTTCTATACACCAGGGCTGGGTGTCTCCTGATCCCGAAGTTCGCAAAAAAAACACAGCGCATACGATACATTGCATAGAACTAGCCTATGCGTTAGGAATTCCAACGATGCGAGTGAACACTGGACGTTGGGGCACCAGTGGCAGTTTTGATGACTTGATGAAGAATCGCGGAATCGAGCCGGTTCTAGATGGTCACACGGAAGACGAGGGATTCAAATGGGTGATTGATGGACTTATGGAATGCTTGCCTGCTGCCGAACGTTGTGGCGTAACAATGGGACTGGAGAATCACTGGGGACTTGGCAGAACTCCCGAAGGGGTCATGAAAATTGTTCGAGCAATCAACTCACCATGGCTTAAGACAACGCTTGATACAGGAAATTTCCTCGAGGATCCATACGATCGACTCGAACAGATGGCCGACGATGCAGTGCTCGTTCAAGCCAAGACCTATTACGGAGGCGGGTTGTGGTATTCTCTCGAGCTAGATTATCCTCGCATTGCAACACTATTGCGCAAACACAACTTTGGCGGCTATGTATCGTTGGAATTCGAGGGCAAGGAGGATCCAAGCACGGCTATTCCAAAGAGTTTGAACATGTTGAAGTCCGCGTTTGCATGACGAAACATGCAACGTAAACCCGCGACTCCAATGGCAGCAATTTTTCAATTTGACAACAACGGCCTAGAGTTAGTTGTTTAGAATTTGGCTTTGGCAAGCTGACTGACAGACTCATTGGCGAAAAGAGAAATGAGATAGACTGATGAAATACACCGTTCAAATCGAAATCAACTTACCACGTCAAAAAGTGATTGATTTGTTTGACGCTCCTGAGAATTTGCCGAAGTGGCAAAAGGGGCTAATTTCCTTTGAGAATATCAGCGGTGATCCGGGCCAACCCGGCGCACAGTCTCGCTTGCTCTTTAAGATGGGCAAAGGAACTATGGAAATGATTGAGACGATCACGAAGAGGGATTTGCCAGAAGTGTTCGATGGAACCTACGAGGCGCCAGGTGTCTTCAATGTTGTCAAAAACCGATTCATTGTGGTCGGCGAGAACCGAACGCGTTGGGAGAGTGAGAATGAGTTTCGCTTTACTACGATTATGATGAAATGCATCGGGTTCTTTATGCAATCCGCATTCCCCAAGCAAAGTCTAAAGTATCTAAAGGATTTCAAGAGCTTTGCAGAGGAAGGCATCGATGTTCGCAATGCTGGCTCGTGATTCCGGCTTGAAGGACGTTTTAGCTAGGTGTGTTCATCGCTGCCAACAGACTGGTGACCAATTGTTCGATCGCTTCTAGTGCGGCCGCTTCCGATTGTGCAGCATGCTCCATCAATCGAACGATAGCTGATCCAACAATGAGCCCATCCGAAACGGGGGCCAAAAGTCGTACATGTTCTGGTTTCGAGATTCCAAATCCGATGCAAATTGGCAACGGAGTGCGCTCGCGAAGCCATGAGACTCGGTCGACAAGATCGACCGGCAACTCGGAGCGCTCACCCGTTATGCCCGTTACGCTTACGAAGTAAAGAAAGCCACTCGATAGCTCGGCGATTTTCAACGCTCGTTCGCGAGGCGTAGTCGGAGTAACCAGTTGGATCAAATTAAACTCTTTGTCATTACATATTTTGGCAAGCCCGCTACTTTCCTCGACGAGTAAGTCGGGGACGATGGCTCCAGCAAATCCTGCCGCGATCGCCTCATCGACGAATTGTTCTGGTCCATGTCGGTGGATTATTGCGTAGCTCACCATGGAAACCAACGGCATCGACAAGTGAGTCCGTTCCATAGCAATCTGCTGCATGATGTCGTGCAGTTTCACTTTGGTTTTGAGCGATCGAGTATACGAGGCTTGAATGACTGGCCCGTCAGCAATGGGATCGCTGTACGGGATTCCGACTTCGGCCATGGAGCAGCCAAGAGTATTCAGCTTGCGAAGTACTCTGCGAGTAAAACCCAGGCTTGGATCAGCCGCTGTAATGAATGGCATGAACGCTTTTTTGCCCTCCGACTTCAGTTTTGAAAACAAATCATCAATAGAGGTCATTAAAGAATCCGACGTTTCAGTGCTTGACTATGCCGCAGACGCTAGCCGCGATCGTAACAAGTAAAAGGGTTCAGAACACGGCTAGCGCCCGCGAGTTAGACTACCATGGGAAATCAAACTACCACTCTTGTCCTCGAAGTCGAGCAAGCTCGGCAGCGTCCTTGTCTCCTCTACCGGAGAGGCAAATCACCAAGTGCTGATCTGGGAGCATCGTTTTGGCCGTCTCAGCGGCTTTGGCAACTGCGTGGCAGGTTTCCAATGCGGTAAGAATGCCTTCGTTACGAGCCAAGAAATCGAATGCGCCGAGCGCTTCGTCGTCGCGACAGGATGTGTACTCAACCCGCCGAGTGTCCTTCCAATAACTGTGCTCCGGTCCGACGCCGGGATAGTCCAAGCCTGCGGACATCGAGTGAACATCGCTTGTTTGCCCGTCTTCATCTTGCATGACATAGCTGTAGGATCCATGAAGTACTCCGGGAGAGCCAAAGCTCAACGGGGACGCGTGATCGCCAGGTGCAGAGCCTCGACCACCAGCTTCAACCCCGATGAGGCGGACACCCTGATCGTCTACGAAGGGGTAGAACATACCCGCCGCGTTGCTGCCGCCCCCCACGCACGCAACAATCACATCAGGGAGTCGACCGATCGCGGTCAAACACTGTTCACGGCATTCGCGACCTATCACACTTTGAAAATCGCGAACCATCATCGGAAATGGATGAGGTCCGATAACTGAACCGATAATGTAGTGAGTGTTCTCAACACTGGACATCCAATCCCGCATGGCTTCGTTGACGGCATCTCGCAAGGTTCTAGAACCGCTTTCGACAGGACGGACTTCAGCGCCCATGAGTCGCATACTAAAGACGTTCGGCTTTTGACGGCGTACGTCTTCGGCACCCATGTAAACGACGCATGGCAATCCGAAATGGGCGCAAGCAGTTGCGGATGCGACACCATGTTGCCCGGCGCCCGTCTCCGCAATCACTCGGGTTTTCTTCATTCTCAAAGTCAACAACGCTTGTCCAAGCGTGTTGTTGATTTTATGCGCACCGGTATGGTTGAGGTCTTCTCGCTTAAGCCAGATCTGCGCACCGCCGAGTTGCTGGCTGAGGCGTTTGGCATGATAAAGCGGTGATGGCCGGCCCACGAATCGATGCAAAAGTTCGTTGAGCTCGGAGTGGAAATCAGGATCTTTTATCGCCCGACCATATTCGACGATCAACTCATCCAACGCGCGAGTCAACGTCTCGGGAACATACCGACCCCCAAAATCGCCGAACCGACCATGTTGGTCAGGCACCTGCATCGTTGCAGTGCTCTCGGTCGGTTTGTTGGAAGCTCTAGAAGGTGAAGCTGAACTCATTCGGTCACAAAATCTTGGAAGGGGGGGGCAGAGTGCTCAAGCGACCATTGTCGATCGAGGTTAATCGTCGGTCAAGCTGCAAACGTAGCAAGTTTCGAATGAGCAGCAAACAACCATTCTGCCGAATCACGAATCTCGGCTTCAGTATTAAATCGCCCAATACCAAACCTAAGGCTTGATCGCGCTTGATCGACGTTGAGGCCAATTCCTGTCAAAACATGGCTCGGATACGGTTCGGCGGAAGTGCAAGCGCTACCGCTGCTGACTGCTAGTTCTGGTAACTCAAGCATCAACGATTGACCCTCCACTTTCGGGAAGCATACATTCAAATTGTTGACTAATCGCGACAATCGGTTACCGCCATCCCATGATGGCCCATTCAAGACAAGACCGTCAATCCTTTCGTTCAATAACACCCAAAGCAGATGGCGGAGTCGTTCCTGCAACTCCAGTTCCGCTTTGCCGAATTGAATTAGCAACTCCAGTGCCTTCGACATGCCAACGATCCCGACACTGTTGAGAGTTCCAGAACGAAGATTCGATTGCTGTCCACCGCCAAGAATTTGTGGCATCAACAGGACCGCCGACGGCGACTTCCGGACATAGAGTCCACCAATACCCTTTGGACCATAGAACTTATGAGCCGAGAAACTCAGCAAGTCAACACCTAGTGACTGGACGTCGATCGGCAATCGACCCACCGCTTGGCTGGCGTCTGTATGCAAGGTAATTCCTAAAGGCCTGCATATTTCGCTAATTGCAGCTATCGGTTGGATGGTGCCAATTTCATTGTTGGCCATCATGATACTGACCAAAGCGGTTTTTTCGTTGATCGCATTGGCTAGACGGTCAATTTCAACCATTCCGGCATTGGGAAGACCATTTCGCATGACGGGGAGTCGAATGACCTCGAACCCTAATTTTTCCAAGCGAACCAGGGGGTCGAGCAGAGCTCGATGTTCCGTTACCAGTGTGACGATAGATCTGCGTTTTTGTTTTGGGTGTAGTGCTACGCCAAACAAAGCAAGATTGTTGCTTTCCGTAGCGCCGCTGGTCACGACGATTTCGTCGCTACTTGCATTGAAGTACTGGGCAATACCTTGGATTGCATCGTGTACCAGTTCACCTACGTGTCGTCCTGCTTGATGTGTTGTGCTACCTGGGTTTGCATAATGCAAGTCCATCATCGGCAGCATAGCAGCGATCACGGCTGGGTCGACGCGAGTTGTCGCTTGATTGTCGAGATAAATGGCCATTACGAATTGACCGCAGAAAGGACAATACCTACACAGTGGCCTTGATCCGTTTGTGAGAGTTTAATCGCATGGGGCGTCGTGCGCGGTTTCGATGTCGAGGAAATGACTTGCACAGGGCAATCGTCAGCAGTCCGTTCATGGTTCGTGGTGGGCGCAATCGAGCCCACTCCTAAACCTACCAACGAGGCGATCAACTCAACAAGTGACGACCCACTAATCGAATCACCCAACGCTCCTTTGTAAGATACAACTGGTACGTCATGCAAAATGTTTGCAATTCCCTTCGCCTCACTTGAATCGCAAGCGATCGTTCCGTTTGCGCTGGCATTCACGTGGTCGATGTCGACTGCTGTCAAGCCGGAACGCTCAAGCAAAAGCTTTAATGTTCGTTCGGTTGCAGATTTGGTGCCGCTCCACCGACGATGTTCCGAAGTTCCAAAAGTGTTTGCCCAAGACGTTACAGACGCAAGAACGTGTACATTGCGAGCAAGGGCATGGGAGCGACGTTCCACGATTACGGCTGTCGCCGATTCCCCAGATACGGATCCGTCGCGTGAAGCGTCGAATGGCCTGCAGGCTTTCGAAGGGTTTGAGTAAGCTCGGGAATAGTCCTCTTCGTATCGTTGAAGCAAACGCGTGTAACTGTTTTGAGACGCCGTCGAACCAACCACCATGACGTCGGCCATTCCTCTCCGTATCACATTGATGGCTTCGAGTAGGGCATTCAAGCCGCTAGTTCCGCTGGTCGTAATGGTATTGTTCGGACCGCGCGCATCCAAGGCGATCCCAACATGGCACGCAGCCATGTTGGGTAACGACTTGAGCATCCATAACGGATACATGTTTTCGATCGCTTCCGCAGCCCAATGGCTGTGTTCCATTTGCCCGTTGGAAGCACATAATCGAACGATGCTCTCAACGTCAACCGTTTCGCTGAAGAGTATCTCGCCGGAAAACACGGTGCCAAGCCGATCCGGATCCAGCGAACCAACAGAGACGCCTGCCATCTTGCATGCTTGCATCGCAGCACCGAAGCCTAGCTGAATCTCTCTGCACATTACTTTGATAATCTTGCGAGGTTGAACGTGATCTTTTGCGTCAAAGTTCCGAATCTTTGAACCCATCCAACGCATACCGTCTACGCCTGATTCCGGTTCCAGCATCGATACTGCAGATTCACCCCGTTGCAGAGACTGAAAGAGTGCATCCGCGTTATGCCCCAGCGGCGTGATGGCACCATATCCGGTAATCACAATGTCGTCTGGTTCATCTCGCTGGGTAGAATTCATCAATCGGCCTAGATCTGATAGTTCGAGTCGTGCACTAATTCGTCCCCTTGTCCATGTCGAATTCGCAATTTAGGTTTTTCCAAGACAACCGTCGAATGCGGGGCGACGCTACTGGTAACCCAAACACTTGATCCGATCACACTGTCGTGTCCAATGGTGGTGCGTCCACCAAGAATAGTTGCATTTGCATAGATGACAACGCGATCTTCGATCGTTGGATGCCGCTTCGTTCCTCGAATCAGCTGCCCATCCGCGTCGGTTGCGAAACTTAACGCGCCTAACGTTACGCCTTGGTATATTTTGACGTGTTCACCGATGTCGCATGTCTCACCGATGACGACCCCTGTACCGTGGTCGATAAAGAAGTATTCGCCGATTGTCGCGCCGGGGTGAATATCGATGCCTGTTTGTTTGTGGGCCCATTCCGTCATCATGCGAGGTATGAAGGGGACAGCGAAGTGAACCAGTTCATGCGCGATGCGATAGATCGTAACTGCTTCAAGACCGGGGAAACAGAAAATAATCTCGTCGCGATTCGAAACGCTGGGGTCACCTTCATAAGCTGCCTCAACATCCTTGGCCAATGTCGCTCGCAATTGCGGGATTCTCTCCAAAAGTGCAATGGCTATCGATTGGCCTTTTGCCTCGTAGTCGGTTGGGTTGTCGCAGGGGTTTACAGCGGGCGCTTTCGCTTCCACCCGATCTGCATGAAGCAAGGCTCTTGCAATTTGGGTCGTCAATCGATCATGCAAGGAGTCGACAAGATTGCCAACGTGATAGGTCACGTTTCCAGCATGCAATCCTTCTCGCCGTCGAAAGCCAGGATAAAGCAGGTCTTTCAAGTCTTCCATGATATGAATGATCACTTCGTACTTGGGTAGCGGGCAGTGTCCGAGGTGGTTTATGCGATCTCGCGCGTTGTACGTTCGCACGATCGCCTCAGTTAATCGAGGAAGTTGTTCCTTAAGTCGAAAGTCGGATGCCATCTGAGTTTCACCGTTCAGTGCCGAAGGGATTGAACAAGAAAATGTCGAGCAAAGAGCGGTTGTTAAGAATCGGTTGTAAGGAACGCGCCTGGCAAGAGTTTTTTCGCCAGACGGTTCTATGACTCCATAATACCCAAGCTGCCTATTTTAAACATGTGGTCTAAACGCTGTCCGGGGTTTCCCAAGCCAACGGTCCCTGACCTTCTTCGGTTGAGTGAGCAAAAAGCCCGCAATGCTTTCTTAAACGCCCTTAAGGCGAATCCAATGGTATCCGGAACTAAGTTTGCGATTTTTCTTTATCCGTGTTCTTCCTGATCGTCCCGGGCCCGGACCGTGCGGTAACAACCCAAAGACGCGAATTCACCTGATTCGAAAACCAATGCTTAAAGGTTGATGCTCATTCTCTCGCTGGAATCGGTGACCTATGGTGAGAGTCTATTTAGAACAATCCTCGCGTGGTGGACGCAAGCGCGGTGCGATGCTTGTCGTTGGGTAAAATGCTTGTCGTTGGGTAAATATGATTTATGAATTCAACCGAGGTTTTGCCGCATTTGCAGTCGCCCTAAATTGGGACTGGCTGGAGAAGACACAGCCGACAAAAGTTGCAGGCACGCTCCGCCGTGCCGTATGCTTGCGCATATTGGCTGGGTTTTCAGGCGGACGGCACATGGAATGTGCCTGCTACTTTGACTTTTGTCGGCTGTGTCGGAGAAGCTTTTCTTTTTGCCGGATTAGCACGAAACTTGTGGTTTCCTAGAGGGTTTTGAAGAGGTCAAACATGTTCTTGGTGTCGAATAACATGATCCTGCGCTTTTCCTAGTGGCAATATTGTTGTCACCGGTGGATAATGTTCGAGATGCCATTGCGATAAAATCGCCCACCTCCGTTTTTAACCCTCCTAGTAAAATGAAATCTCACTCCTCCGCACGTTCGAGCATTAGACTCGGCTCCGTGAAACTAGTCGCTTTTCTTGCTGCTGCTGTAAGCGTATGCGGCATAGGTGGTTACACATGGTGGCATTCCAAAGGGACGGGCATGTACGCTGCGTCGGATGATGACCCACTCCTGCATGAAGTGCAGGTAGGCCCATTCGATCATATTGTTTTGGAACAAGGCGAAATCGAAAGCAGTAGCAATAACGAAGTCAAATGCGAGGTGAAGGGCCGAGGGGGTAGCGGAACACCCATCCTGACATTGATTACCGAAGGCGCGATCGTCAAAAAAGGAGACAAATTGTGTCAATTGGATTCGTCCGCTTTAGAACAGGACGCCAAGAACCAACGCATAGTCGTCAGTACGGTTGAATCCAATTTGATTAGTAGTGAAGCAGCTGTCAGCAAGGCGGCTATTGCAAAGCAGGAATATCTAGAAGGCACTTACTTAACGGAACAGAAAGCCATATTGAGCGAGATCGCTCTTGCCCAGCAAGGTCTTCGAAAGGCGGAGTTGTCATTGCAGAGCGCCGAGCGGCTCGCGGCCAAGGGAACGCTCAAAGCTTTGCAGATAGAATCCGAACAGTTTGCGGTACAAAATGCGCAGAGCTCGCTGGAATCAGCCCAAGGCCGGCTGAGAGTTCTTGATAAGCTGACGAAAGAAAAAATGCTGGTTCAGCTTAATAGCGATATTGAAACTGCCCGAGCGAAATTAGAGTCGGATAAGAGCACACTTATCGAAGAAAAAGAAAAACTCGAGGAGATTCAAACGCAGGTTAAGGCTTGCACGGTCCTGGCTCCGGCGGATGGTCAAGTTGTCTACGCAAACAAGCAAGGGGGTCGAGGAAGCAACGATTTTGTGGTTGCAGCAGGCGTCCTAGTTCAAGAACAAAAAACAATCTTCTTGTTGCCAGATCCGACACGCATGCAAGTCAAGGCTAAGGTCAATGAATCTCGGATCACGTTGATTCGCGACGGCATGCCAGTGAAGATCAATGTGGGGGCAACGGCAAATGAACTTCTCGGTCAGGTTATCAAAGTTAATAAGTATGCGGAGCAAAGTAGCTCGTGGGGTTCAACAGTCAAGGAATACTTGGTCATTGTAAAAATCTTGGATCCTCCCGAGGAAATCCGAACAGGTATGACCGCCGAGGTGCGAATTTTTGTCGAGCAGATTCCCGACGCCATTCAGATACCTGTTCATGCGGTTTACGAAAAAAAGAAGCACCATTTCGTATTGGTACAAAAGGGCAAAGAATGGGAGACTCGGGAAATCAAGATTGGTGCCACGAATGACAAATTTGTTACTGTTGGTGAAGGTATCAGCCCGCATGAAATGGTGGTGTTGGACCCGCGCAACCACCTCGACATGATGAACCTTCCAGAAATAACGGAAGTCGACGATCGTGAGACATTAGCCAAGATTGGGGCTTCGGCTCCTCCAAAGCCGATAGGTGACGCAGGTCCGAGGTCTGGAGGTGGAGGTCCCCGCTCCGCTTCGAACGGACCATCTGCGGGTGGGCCTCCAGGGGCCGGCGGAAACGTGGATCCGAATGCAGCGGCAGCAGCCATGCTAGCACGAATGGACACCAACACCGATGGAAAGCTGAGTCCAAGCGAAGTCGCCGACAATGAGCGCATGAAGAACAGTTTTTCTGACTACGATGCCAATAAAGATGGTTCAATCGATCAATTGGAAATAGCCGCTCGACTCCAGAAGTTCATGTCCGCTGGCGGCGGTGGTGCTGGCGGCGGTGGTGCTGGCGGCGGCGGTGGTGGTGCCGCACGTGGAGCGCCATCCAACTAATGATCGCTACTCAACCAGCCCAAGCGATACGATATGCTTGCCGGGTCGCAGACCTAAAAAAAGAGTATGTCCTAAAAAGTGAAACGGTTCGCGCATTGCGCGGCGTCACATTCGACGTTCCCGAAGGAGATTACGTCGCCATCATGGGTCCGTCGGGATCGGGCAAAAGCACCTTGCTCAACATGCTTGGTTGCTTGGACCAGCCTACCTCAGGTAGCTTGTGGTTGGGAGCGGACGATGCCGCGAAAATGAACGATGACCAACTTGCGGACATCCGGTCACAACGCATTGGCTTCGTATTTCAAGCCTACAACTTAATCCAGCAGTTGACGGTCGTAGAAAACATTCAGGTTCCCTTGTTCTACCAAGGGAAATCATTGACCAAAAGGCAAAAAGAAAAAAGTATCGAGTTGGCTCATTTGGTTGGACTAGGTGAACGCCTCACCCACCGCCCAACTCAATTAAGCGGTGGACAACAGCAGCGCGTTGCCATCGCGCGGTCATTGGTGAACGACCCCTTCTTTATTCTTGCAGATGAGCCGACAGGTAATCTCGATTCCCGGACTGCAGAAGAAATCTTGCAGTTGTTTGAGAAGCTGAACAACGAGGGAAAAACCATAATACTGGTGACACACGAAGACGAGGTTTCCAAGCGAGCGAAACGTGTCGTTCGTTTGAAGGATGGTCGGCTGCAGTGGGACCGTCAAAACACTCAGGAAGTCCGCGATATTGCAGCAAAGTACGCTCTAGATAACATGCCGACTGAAGAATAAGAATGAGTCTCTGGATTGGAACAATACAGCTTGGCGTCAAAAGCCTTTGGCTTCACCCGCTTCGATCACTACTGACAGTGCTCGGTATTTTTATCGGCGTAGCCAGCGTCATTTGGCTGCTCGCTATCAGTAAAGGGATCGGAGATGAGGCTCAGAAGCAAATTGAGAGTCTTGGCGCCGATACCATCATGATTCGAACGATTAAGCCGCCGAGCGAAAAGATGTCGGCCACAGGCCTGACGCCTTATGGATTGACTCGTGAGGACTTCGATCTGCTCGTTTCAACCGTTCCAACCATTCGCAGCGCACTTCCCATTCGAGAAATGCGACGACAGTTTCAGTTCAAAGATCGGAAGCTAGACGGTCGACTGGTTGGCTGTACTCCCGAATACGCGGATGTGACTCGGCTTAACATCCGGTCGGGGCATTTTATTACCGATGCTGAAAACTTTGCGATGGACACGCATTGTGTTATCGCCTCGAGAGTTGCCGATCGTATGTTCCCGTACGAGGACCCGATCGGTCAACGCATCTATATGCCACAGAACAAGAATTTTTATTTGGTGGTCGGAGTGCTCGAGCCCAAGAGCGCTACCGCAGCCATCGGTGGCTCGATGGCCGCACAAGATTTCTCCAACGATGTCTATATCCCAATCAAGACGTTACAGCAGCGAATCGGAGATGAGGTGAGGAGTTTTAGCGCAAGTTCGTCCGAGGGTGAAAGCATTGAACTGAATCAAATCACCTTAAGGGTACGCGAGGTTTCGGACGTCAAGCGAACCGCAGAATTGGTTGAGGATGCACTATCGGGCCATGATCGCATGGAAGATGTTACCGTGGTGGTTCCGCTCGAATTGTTGGAACAAGCTCGCACCACCCGAGCCATGTTCATGGCTTTCATGGGAATGATCGCAGCCATCTCCCTGCTGGTCGGCGGTATCGGAATCATGAATATCATGCTGGCAACGGTTACAGAGCGCACACGCGAAATCGGGATTCGTCGAGCTTTAGGAGCGAAACGACGCGACATCATTCGTCAGTTTTTGGTCGAGACAAGCGTATTAAGTCTGGCTGGGGGCATCTCTGGAATCTTGTTTGGACTGCTCTGCGGACCGGCTGTAAATGGAGCTCGGATTTTGGCAAATATGTGGTTTGCAAAACAAATGGCAGGACTGCCGGATGTTGTTCGCACCGTGCAGCCTACAATCGTGCCAGAGAGCATTCCGGGCGCCTTCTTTATTTCGTTGGCAGTAGGATTGGTTTTCGGGATTTACCCAGCTATTCGCGCTGCCAAAATGAATCCGATCGAAGCGCTCCGGCACGAGTAGTCCTTTCTCAGATAGCAATGACTTCATAGTTTGACGCACAACGCGTTGTCGTCTGCATTTTCCTGGACAATTCCTTGACAATCCTTGATAAGTTTGTCGAACGGATTGAATAACGCGTCCTCCCCTACATTTGCGATCGGCTGCATTCATGATTCGCTCACTCTGTTTTTCGCTAGTTCTATTTGGTTCTTTGGCTTTTGCCATAGTTCAGGCAAATGCGGCGGAGCCATTTGAGACATTCAAGATCTGGCCCACAGGAAAAATGCCAGGTCAGTCGCGCGCCAATCCGGCGGAAGCCGAATTTGTTATTTCCGATCGACGAAGGCCTTTTTTCCAGATCTCCAATGTGTCGGAGCCAACGGTAGCTGTCTTTCTGGCTGCTGAAAAAAACCGAACAGGTGCATCGGTTATGGTTTGCCCAGGAGGTGGCATGCAACGTTTGGCGTACGAGCACGAAGGACTTGAAATTGCCGACTGGCTTAACCCGTTGGGAATCTCGGTTTTCGTCTTGAAATATCGAGTACCAGGTCCCTCCGCAACCGCGTTGCTCGACGCGCAACGCGCGATGGGATTGATTCGGCAACGGGCCGCCAATTTTCGGATTGATCCCGAACGTGTGTCCGTAATGGGTTTTTCTGCGGGCGGAGAAATTGCATTGCTACTTGCAACCCATTTTACCGAACGAGGATACGACGCGATCGACGAGGCGGATCAATTCTCATGTCGTCCAATGAACGCCTGCTTGCTCTATACTGGAGGCATCAAACGGGGCAATGAGATTCGGCCGGACATCGTCAGCAAACTGGACGCAAAAACGACACCACCGATGTTTATCGCACATGCGTTCGGCGACGATAGCATCAACAGTTTAGCGCTTGCGTTGCAATTAAAGGTTTCTGGGATCCCCTGTGATGTCCACATCTATCAAGAAGGGGGGCATGGTTTTGGCGCTCGGGACAGCGGCCTACCGTTGAATGGCTGGAAGTCAAGCTACCTGCAATTTGCAGCTGCATATGGCTTCATGGATAAACCATTTGTTGGACCGTATTCGGACCAACTTGCCAAGATGCTGCAAGGGAGTGAGAAAATCATGAGGTTGTCGCAGAGTGAAAAAGAGGTGACGATTGCGGATGGCTACGCAGTCCAGCGCCGAATCGTCCGCCATAGATTGGCAGGGGGCCGCCCTGCAGGCTACAAGGCAGCGTACACTAACTTTACAGCACAAAACAAAAATGGTCTCGACAGGCCTCTCTTTGGGGTCCTTTTTCGATCAGGCCGAATTGACGTGGCGAACAACTCAGTTGTTCCGATTGGAGTGACGGAACCCGCCCTTCTGGAAACGGAAATCGGTTATATAGTTAGTAATGGCCTCGATATCTCGACACGAATCAAAACTGTGGAGCACATCAAGGGCGCGTTCGAAGCGGTTGTGCCAGTAATCGAATTGCCACTCGATCTTCGCCATCGAATGGATAGTGATCCAGCGGCGGTCGATGCACTCGCGGCCAATGTGGGATCTTCTCGATTCATAGTCGGGAAGAGTGGAGGTGTTCCTGATGTCGTCGATCCGGATGGAATCAAAATCACACTGCAACGTGATGGTGCTTTGCTACATCAGGCATCAGGGGACTCAGTCGTCGGTGGTCAATGGAAGAATCTTATGACTGTGGTCAACGAGATTGTCGATCAAGGCTACACGCTCCACGGTGGCGACCTTGTCATATGCGGTGCATTGGGAGAAGTTCAAGTGGCCAAAAAAGGACGATATCATGCAGACTTTGGTTCGCTTGGCGTTTTAGAAGTTGAGATAAAATAAGGCGGAAATCAATTTGTTCCATCGTTTTCCAATCAACGTTTTGCTGTTGTTGCTCCTTTTCATCGTGGGTGTTCATCGTGGGTGCATTTACCGAAATACGAGGACAAGAGGTGAGAGACGACCGATTTCTGATGCAGGGAGCATGGCAGTTGATTGCGGGCGAAAAAAGCGGAAAGGCGTTTCCGGAAGCCGGTGCGAAGGGCGTTCAAATTGTTTTCAATAACAGCCAAATGACCGCGAAGAATAGCAGAAATGTATTCACTTTTCCGTTCAGGCTCGTTCCAGACACGCAACCTTGCGGGATCGACCTCGTCATGAATGAGAGTCTTGGCAAGGGTATCTATCGAGAGTCGTCGGTTATTCTGGCACATGGGATAATTCAATTCCTTTCCGAGTCGAATGCACTCAAATAGATCGATCGAACAATGGAAAGCAAAAAACGATTGCTCAATCGGTTTGCAATTGCGGGACTGATGATTGCCTGCGCAGGGACAAACGCTTTTGGGCAACGGCAAATGGAAGCTCTCGATCGCGGTTTGGTGGCCCTCTATCAAGGTGGCATCAACGGTGTTTTTCTAAGTTGGAGACTGCTTGGATCTGAGTCGCCGGATCTCGGTTTCAACGTCTATCGGCAAACGGGTACCGCATCCCCGCAAAAGCTAAACGACCAACCGCTCACTGCTGGGACAAACTACATCGATCGCAACGTCGAGATTGTCGAGGCGACATCGTATTTTGTGCGCGGCGTTCAATTCGACCGCGAGCAAGCCTCTTGCAAACCATATCGATTCCCGGCGAATCCACCACCCATGAATTACTTGTCGATTCCACTGCAGACGCCAATGGGATATGTCGCAGGCGATGCATCGCCTGCGGATCTGGATGGCGACGGGGAGTACGAGATCATCATTCACATGACCGGACGTGGTCGCGACAACTCGCAAAGCGGATTTACCGACGAGCCCATTTTGCACGCTTACAAACTAAATGGTGCATTGCTTTGGTCCATCAATCTCGGTAAGAATATTCGTGAAGGGGCTCATTACACTCAGTTCATGGTTTATGACTTGGACGGTGACGGCAAAGCCGAACTGGTATGTAAGACTGCCGATGGATCTATAGACGGAGCTGGCAAAACGATCGGTGACGCGACTGCAGACCATCGTCAACAGCCGCAGGCTGAGCAAGCGGATGCCACCAAGCCCGCACCGTTGGACGAAACGCATCGCTCCACCGTTCGTCCGCGACAACCTGACTCTCGTGGCAGATTCGGATACGTTCTCAAAGGACCGGAATACTTGACCGTCTTTAACGGTGAGACCGGAGCGGCCATGGCTACTGTCGACTACGTACCGCAGCGACACCCTGAAACCCATAGTCCAACGCCAAAACAGATGGACGCGTTATGGGGCGACGATTACGGCAATCGAATCGACCGCTTTCTCGCGTGCGTTGCCTATCTGGATGGCAAACATCCAACAGTTGTTATGTGTCGAGGCTACTATACTCGCACGGTGGTAGCCGCGTGGGATTGGCGCGATCGAAAGCTCTCACAACGTTGGGTTTTTGATAGTGACAATGCTGTATTTGAAGGAGGCTCGAACCCATGGAGAGGTCAAGGCAACCATAGCCTCATTGTTGGGGACGTCGACGAGGATGGCAAGGACGAAATTGTTTATGGCTCAATGGTAGTGGATGACGATGGAACTGGACTATATTCGACGCGACTTGGGCATGGCGACGCACAGCACATGAGCGATCTCGATCCAAGCCGACAAGGATTAGAGATATGGAGCATTCATGAGAAGCCGCCTGCTGGTCGTGCAGGCGTTGAGTTGCGGAATGCGAGAACTGGCGAAATCTATTTTGCGGCCGCACATGGAGTCGATGTAGGACGAGGCATGGCAGCCGACATCGATCCAAGGCATCTGGGATATGAGATGTGGGGAGGTACGCGGAACTTATTCAATGCAAAGGGAGAGGACATTGGGCCAAGACCAAACTCCCAAAATATGGCCATTTGGTGGGATGGCGACTTGCTACGGGAGCTGCTAGACGGTGTCTCTATCTCTAAATGGGACTACGAGTCTGGTCGCCAAGAGACCATCTTTGATGGAAGAGCCCACGGTCTCGCGTCTAACAATGGCAGTAAATCGAATCCTTGCCTTTCAGCTGACATCCTTGGCGATTGGAGAGAGGAATTGGTCGCCCGCACCGCAGACAACCGCGAATTGCGAATCTACTCAACGACCCTATTCACGGAACACCGAATTCCAACATTGATGCATGATTCACAATACCGCTTATCGATCGCTTGGCAGAATGTTGCCTACAACCAACCACCGCACCCAAGTTTCTTCCTTGGACATGGAATGTCCAAAGGCCATCGACAATAACAAACAATTCTACGCATGGAAAAACGCGAATCGATTCCAATCGAATCACAATAACAAGACACAGCCGACAAAAGTCAAAGTAGCAGGCACATTCCATGTGCCGTCCGCCTGAAAACCCAGCCAATATACGCAAGCATACGGCACGGCGGAGCGTGCCTGCTACTTTTGTCGGCTGTGTCTAACAAGGATGGAGAAGAG
>JANMGH010000146.1:0-23929 GCA_031374515.1 Pirellula sp.
CTCGATCCAGTTCGTTGGGGTGTGAAAAGGTTCGTGTTCCTTTTCGATCACTTTGGGTTTTTCGACGAAAGCCCGCACTCGGCCCGCTTCATCGGCCTTCAAAATGCCGAAGCCTGCGACGTGGCTTTCGGGGACGGGGAGAGCGGCCAAGGTGATGTCGGCATCGGTCTCTTCGTGGGTCTTCAGGAGTTCGCGGAAATCCATTCGGTAGAGTTGGTCGCCCGAAAGAATGAGGACATCGCTACATGGGTCTTCCTCAATTTGTCGCACGTTCTGGCGGACGGCATCGGCCGTGCCTTGGTACCATTGCTCATCGATGCGCTGCTGGGGTGGCACAATATCAATGTACTCGCCCAATTCGCGAACGAAATATTGACGCCATCCAAGATTAATGTGCCTGTCTAGACTCATCGCCTTGTACTGCGTGAGCACGAGCAATTTGCGAAGGCCACTGTTGAGGCAATTGGACAGTACGAAGTCGATAATTCTATAGACGCCGCCGAACGGGACAGCCGGTTTGGCGCGGTCGCGAGTCAAGGGCTCCAAACGAGTCCCTTTGCCCCCCGCCAAAATCACAGTCAGAGTTTCTTTCATCATTTGCATCACCGGATCTCCAACCATTTCCGAAGTTGGCATTCGAGTTTGTCCGAGCCGAGTCAATTCGGATACAGATTCATTCTGCGCGGCATGTCTGCAACACTACCGTTAATTTATCACATCGGAGGCTAACGGATATATAGGAATAACAGCGCATTCCGATTTGACGCTCCCCATCAGTACACGATTCTGCCTCCTAGCCAAACAATAACGACACCGAGTCGAACTGCAATCAATGAAATGCCTTCACGTTTCCAGCTTCCTGCCGGACCAGTACAATAGTAAAAACCGTTCACGTTCACGGAACCGTTCTTTGGCTATGCTTCGCCCTTAACGCCGAGAAGGCAATAACCATGACTACAAAATTTGCGCCGACCTACGAAACATACCGGGGCTTGCCTCCCTTGGCCGGTTTGTGCTCCATGGAGCACGCTGTCACGGCTAATTGGAGCGTCGAAGAGAGCGTTCAACGTCTGAAGCACTTGCATTTCGTGCTCCGTCGACTGGTCGAAATATTCACTTGCCGAATAACGGGGGAACCGATTTATGAGCTAAAGACTGCCTTTAGCCATCATGCGTATTTGTGCGCCGAACACGTTACGGCTATCCGCCGACGAGTCGGTGAAATGCGCGAGCCGCCACTTGGTCTCGATAAAATTCCCCACGAAGCCCTGAGACTCTTCTGCGATGAGCTTCAATCCGCTCCCAACTCCGCATCGCTAGTTTTCGGTCTTTATCAAGTCGCGCTGCCTCATGTTTTGGAAAAGGCGAATTTGGTGATCCGCGACGCACATCCGTTGGCAGACGCTCCAACGGTGCGAATCGCAAAGTTCATTGCCTTGGAGTCCCAGGAGATGATCGACTTTGGCAACCAAGCCATCCATTGTCTCGTCGATCCATCATGTCGCCAATCGCTGGAACACTGGCAGCAAATGCTGATGGAATGTTTGCAAGCCGCCGAAACCGCCACTCCCATTGACCAAGAAAAGAACCAGTTGCCGGAGCCACACTTCTCGCGCGAACCGTTTCGATTCGAACCCGTTCCCCAACGCGACGAACGCTTTCAAGATCCGTTCAATGCCGGTGTCAATCCTGAAGCTTTCCTCTACGACGAACAGTTTTCGCCTCGCGATAAATCGTTGATGATGTTCTATAAACGTCTGCGCGAGATCGATGTGCCGGAGATGATGGCCAGTATCTTGTACGAGTTGCGCGACGAGGAACCATGGGAATTCCACATGGAAATGACCCGGCAACTTTGGGACGAAGCACGGCATGCCATGATGGGCGAAGTCGGATTCGCCTCATATGGACTTGATTGGCGCAAGATTCCCATCAACTTCACATGGTCCCGAAATCTAAATACGCAGTTGACTGCTCGCGAACGGCACGGGGTGCTGTTCTTTATCGAGCAAGGCCTCATGCCCAAAACAGGAAAACGCTACGAGTGGGAAGTAGGCAAGGAAAGCGGCCATCCGCTGTCGGCACTCTTTCAAGATTTCGACTGGGCCGACGAAGTGTTGCACGCTCAAATCGGACGACGATGGTATGTACCTCGATACAAGAATTTGAACGAAGCACTTGCCTACGGCGATCGATGCTGGAGCAAAGTCCTCAGCCATTGGTCGGCTTATCGAGATCAAGGCCTCACCGAACACAAGAACTGGTGGCCCGAACTTTACAGCGCTGCATGTACCGCTTGGCAAGCCCCCCCCGACCCTCGCGCACTCGCTTTCAATACAACCTACGAAACCAAACGCGCCGACCTCAAAGAACTCTAATGCCCCCGTAGAACGGGTTTCAACCCGTTAACTCTTTCGCTCTGCTTCAACTAGTTAACTCCCTCGCCGGGCTTCAACCCGTTAACACAGAAACAAATCTCCGTCACCTGCAAGTCAATGGTCACTGTCCACCTTCTCAAACCAACCGTCACATCAAGGCAGGTCGGACTCAAAACCAGCCTACTCCTTGCCACTGCACATCTGTCCACATGGCGAAGGCTGCCTTTGGATCTTTCTTCGTCGTAACACCGCCATTGCCTAGTGCGATGTGCCACGGCTGTTTTCCAGCCCCTGAAATCTCCAACGAATCCTCACGTTAAGAATTGCGGCCGTTCGGGCAAGTCGCGAAAGGGACGTTAAAAATCCCACTTGGGAAGTCGATTTCCGCTGCAATTCACCGGCCCAAGTTCCGTGACAGTTTAACTTTTTCCCCTTTTTTTCGACTTTTGTCCGAAAAGGTCGAAAAATCCGGCACCGATTCCTCCATCATATCTACGGTAGACCGAAATATCTCCGCGTTTCGGCTGACTCGCCAAAGTGCAGAACGAAACACTTCGAACTATTTTTCCCCGCCTTTTTCTCGATATCGCAAGATCACTGCAATGAAACTCTTCAGATTCCCCGCCAAGTCCCACCAACGCATACGCCACCAACTCCGCCGCCAAATGCGCTTTGAACTACTCGAAGCCCGCCAGTTATTAGCAACAAACATCGGCGCGGTGCGTCCGGACTTGTTGAACTCGCCATTTTTGCTGGATCAGTACTTGGACACTCAGTCTTTAAGCGGTCCGCGGGATGCGAACCCAGAGATTAGTTTCGAGTACGGCTTCAGTTCATCGGCAGTGGGCGCTGGAACGACCGGCAACGATATCGCGCTTGCCGGGGACTTGAGCGGTATCGGCTTTGATCAGGTAATTGTCGCGCGTGGTCTATCAGGCGGCGCATTGCAGTGGCTGGGTGATACCGATCGCGATACCACGCAAGAGTATCTGTTCCGTTTCGGCCTAAACGATATGACGCCCCTGATCGCCGACATGAACGGCGATGGTATCGATGATGCGATCGCGGTGGATACGACGACCACGTCCAACCTGCTTGAGTGGTATGTTCATTTCGGAGTTCCAGGTGCTAATCCGTTTCCAACCGACGATTCGACAGTGAGTGTCGATGCCACGTTCAGTTTTGGTGTAGACGCTGAGCATGCCGCAGCCGGTGGCGGTCTTGCCGATATTCCACGAGTCGGCGACATCAACGGGGACGGACGTGCCGATGCGCTGGCTGTGCGACGGGGAGCTACGACGAAGGATTGGTATATTAGTTACGCTGCAGGTACTGGCAATCCATATCCGAACAGTACGGGAATGGTCCTTACTTTAAATCAAACGATTTCAAGCTATGGGGGCAATACAGCAATTCCTGTCGTCGGCGACTGGGACAATGACGGTGACGACAATATAGGTGCGGTGGATGCGACCGCAACATTAACTTGGAATCTTGACACCAACGGCGGTGGCGCTGCGGAACTAACGCCTCAATTCGGATTGCCAGGCGATCAAGTCATCGTTGGTCAGTGGCCCAATAAGCTTTGGGACGGGGGCGCGGGTACCAGCAATTGGTCGGACGCCAATAATTGGAGCGAAAACTCCGCTCCGATTAGCACGGACAACGTCGTAATCGATCAACCAATGACAAATCCCACCATCAATACGAATACGACCGCAACCGTAGCGTATTTTGCCACACGGGAACGTGTCAACTTCTCAGCCGGAACTATGACGATGAACTCCGGCGGCAACATTACCAGCGGATTGGATGTCACGGGAGGCATTCTCTCAAGCAACGGAACGATTCGCGTCACCGGAACGAACACTTGGACAACCGGAACGATCGGGCGATCGGGCGTTTCGACGGTTATCGACAGCGATAGCTTATCGACTTGGACATTCAGCGGTGCTTCCAGCCGAAATCTGCAGAACGCAACAATCAATAATTCTGGAACATTTACACAAACAAGTGGCCAACTTGTGATCAATTCGTCGACGTTTTTGAATCTTGCAACAGGAACTTACCAACTCAACGGCGCTTCGGCCAATCCAGCCATTACCACTTCGTCTGGTTCTTTCGTGAACGCCGGCACATTCAACGACACGATGACTGGAACGCATGGTGTCAGTGGAACGTTCACGAACAATGGCTTTTTCATCGTAGCTTTCACGGTAGGCAGCGGAACATTTCAGTTTCCTGGCGGCAACAGCCATACGGGGTATTTTTACGTTGGCTCATCAGCGGCATTACAGTTTCAATCCGGAACAACCAACTTCAATGCGGGAACGTCATTCAACGGTTCAGGCACAATTGATTTGGCAGGCGGTACTTACAATGTCAATACCGACGTGACGATTAGTAGCCTGCTAAGCAGCGGAACACTTGCCATTGCATCCGGAAGGACGCTGACCGCGACGTCGCCCACATTGAGTGGCGGAACAATTTCCGGTTTGGGGACCTTCAATATCTCGGGAACTACCAATGTCACGGTCAACACCACCGTCAGCGGTAATCTCCTTAACAACGGCACGTTAAATATTTCAGGCACGAACCGACAGCTTTCGATTATTTCGCCGGGCGTGCTCAACAATGCATTCGGTGCAACGGTGGCCATGACTACCACTGCCAATCCAGGGATTACTGGTGGCGGTCAACTCGATAATTTTGGATTGATCACCTCGACAGGAACAGCAGGCGTCTCGGTCAATAATTACAGCAACAAATCTAGCGGTGAAATTAAGGCCCTATCCGGCTCGCTGGATTTGCCTGCCAATGGCAGTCACGCTGGGGCGTTCACAGCCGTGCCGGGCGCTACGATGGCAATCCAAAACGGCACGATGGTACTCAACTCAGGTACGACGTTTAGTGGCGGTGGCATGATCACGTTGAACAATGGCACCTATAACGTCATGGATAACATTTCCGGTACGAACCTTCAATTGTCGTTCAGTGCGACCTACATGAATATCGACGTCGGCAAAACTTTTACATTGACCGGAAACAACACGATTACAGGAGCCAATTTCAATAGCGTCGTAACCGCGACTGGCACAATTCGAAATACCGGAACCCTCGGGATGGCTGGCGCTATTGGGATTACTCGCGGATCGTTAAGCAATGCAGGCACCTTAAATATGTCTGCCGGAACTTCCGTATTCAACCTGGGCGCTGGTGCGGGCGTAACCAACGAACTCGGCGCTACGATCAATATTCAATCGACCGGTGGTTTCCAAGGTACTTCGGGGAGCTTTACAAATGCGGGTGCGCTGCAAAGAACAGGAGGTTCAGGTACCGCGCCAGTTAATACACCCTTCACGAACACGGGAACCATCAGTAATACCTCGACCGGTATTCTCGATTTTCAGCGTACCGCGACGTTTTCGAATTCGATAACAACCGGGACAGGTGCGACAACCAGATTCAGTAATAGCTTCACCTTCAATTTCAACACAGGTACAACTTTCGCTGGGACTGGTACGGTCGAATTTGCGAACGGTACCTTCAACCTAAATGACAATTTTACAGCAGTGGCCAACGTTCGCATGTCGAGCGCGTTCGGGACAGTCAGTGTTGCCGCAGGCAAGAACTTCACCTGGAGCGGTACCACCAACAATATCGTCGACGGCACCCTCGCTGGTTCGGGAACATTTACCAATACGGGGACGACGTCACTAACGGGCGGGACCTTCTCGACCACTTTCCAAAATCAGGGTACTGTGAATTGGAATGGTGGGGGCCCGGGTGGAACAGGCACGTTCGTCAACAACGGCGGTGCAACGTTCAACGACAATACGGGTTCGACGCTTGGTTTCCTCTTCGACAATCAAGTAGGAGCCAACTTGAACCACACGGGTGCAGGGACTTCCACTTACGCGGGTTTGTTTACCAACAGCGGTACCGTCACGGTCAATGCGGGTATCGTTTGGCTCGACGCCGTCGGATCGCAATCGCACTCGGGCACATTCACTGGAAGCGGCACCGGGTTGTTACGGTTCGGTCAAGGGACGCATACGTTGACAGCGACCAGCATTATTGCAATTCCCAATGTTGATTTCAGCAATGCGGGAAACGTAACCATCAACGGTACCTACAATGTTTCTGGAACGACATCAGGAAGCAATAACAACAACACTGTAACGTTCGCGAATACGTCCACATTAACATCGCTTGGCACGAGTCTGTCGATCGGTACGTCGGGAACTTACACATTTAATAGCGGCGAATCGCTGAGTGTTACCACATTAACTTTGGGCGGCGGAACCGTATCCGGTAGTGACCATCTCACTCTGACAGGTACTGGATCCTCGTGGACGGCGGGAACCTTGTCCGGATCGGGAACACTTACGCTTGCGTCCGGGAGCGTGCTATCCGTGAGCACTACCGGTTCTAAGACACTGAGTCGCAATACGACCAACCAGGGCACGCTTACTTGGACGAACGGCGGCATCTCGGGCGCTGGTAATTTTACGAATACCTCGGGCGCGACATTCAATATCCAACTTGGAAACTCGCATACCTTTGCCAATAGCCTGATAAACCAGAATAGCTCAACACTGACCGTGAATTCTGGCTCCCTAATCACGGCTACTATAAGCGGTGCGGTTATAAATGACGGCCCCGTCAGTGTTACGGGTGGGACGTTGCGATTGACCGGTGGCGGTGCCCACACGGGTATTTTTACAGTCGGCACGGGCGCGACCTTGGATTTCAGCTCTTCCTCTCACACTGCTAGCGCCGCGTCCAGAATCACGGGTGCTGGTACGGTAAAATTCAATTCTGCTGTCACGTTCAGTGGCCTCTACAGCGTCACAGGTGAAACCCAGGTATTGCTATCGACCACGTTTGATGCCAGTTCATCGATTACATCACTCGGCTCGTTGCTAACCGTCAGTGCCGGAACGCTTACGCTTAACAGTGGCGATTCGATTGTTTTGCCTCGATTGAATTTTTCCGCAGGCGGTATTGCGGGAAGCGACTCGATGACGATCGTCGGGGACGGCAATGGCGGTACGACGGATTTCACTTGGAGCGGTGGGCAGTTAAGCGGCAGCGGAACGACAACCTTGAGTTCAGGTGCCACAGGAGCCCTATCCGGATCGACTGCCAAGAACTTGGTAACCCGAACGCTCGTCAACGCAGGTACGATTACGCAAACGGGTGCGGGCGCTTTGAATATTTCCGGTGCCATATTCACAATTTCGGCCGGCGGCGTTTACGATCTTCAAAGCGATAGCGGATTTACCAGCACAGGAACGGTCAACGTCGGTGGTTTGCTAAAGAAATCGGCTGGGACGGGAACGAGCAATATTGCAACAAACGTGAACAATACGGGCACCGTTGAAGTGCAAACGGGAACGTTGGCATTAAACGGTACGGTGACGCAGGCAACGACTTCAACGCTTACTGGCGGTAATTGGATCGTCTCAGGCACGTTAAATATTCCTAGCGCTCCAAATATTCTGACACTCGGTTCGGCCGCATCAGTCTACATAACGGGATTTTCAGCAACTTTTCTAAAGTTCGTGTCAGTCAATAATATTCAAGGATACCTATATCTCACCAATAACACGTTTATTGGCACTGCCAGTACGGGCGTCGTGAACTCCGGTTCGGTCACCGTCGACGGCGGGACGTACGCCCAGGCTGTCGTCACAACGTACACCCAATCGGCAGGAAATACGGAGCTGATTAATGGAGCCAGCTTTAGTGCGACGGTAACGATCAATGGCGGCACTTTCGCTGGTTCAGGAACCGTCTCCGGCCCCACGTTCAATAACGCGAACGGAAATCTAGTACCTGGCAACTCACCGGGTTTTCTAAACATCACTGGAAACTACGTTCAGGGTGCCGGAGCGACTCTCTATATTGACGTGGGCGGGACGAGCGCCGTGATTCCCGAATTCGATCAGCTTGTCATTGGTGGTTCCGCAACGCTGAATGGTACGCTCATCGTTACGCTAATCTATGACTTTGTACCTGACAAAATTGAATCGTTCCGCTTCATGACGTTCGCGTCGAGGTCCGGTAATTTTAATACGTTTACTTTGCCTGAAATCAACGATCGACCGATGTTGGCGACCGATCCCCAAGCGACTTTTTATGACTTGACGGGCACGACGATTATCGCGTCGAGCATGGCCGACTCCGGTTCGCGAACATTGCGTGACTCGATCACTCGTGCGAACGCAGGAGCCGACGCAGATGTCATTTTCTTTAACTTTGTTGGCGCTACTCCCCATGTAATATCGCCCCTAACAGCACTTCCCAATATCAATGAATCCGTCACGATCGACGGCACGTCCCAGCCTGGATATCCAGGCGAGCCCATCATTGAACTGGATGGCTCCAATATTGTGGCTTCCACGAATGGATTGTATGTCAACACGAGCAACTCGGTGATCAAAGGGCTGTCGATCATCGACTGGTCCAACGCTGGTGTCATATTCAACGGTGACAATAACAGGCTTCAGGCAAGCTACATTGGGGTCCACGTAGGCGGTACTACTGCCGGAGGCAATACCAACGGCGGCGTTTGGATTTATGTCGGCGACGGAAATGTGATTGGTACCGATGGCGACGGTAACTCCGACTTAATCGAAGGCAACGTCATCAGCGCCAATAACTCGGCTGGTGTATATCTTCAAGCCGGTTCGGAGAATAACACGATCGCGGGAAACATCATCGGCACTAATGGATCGGGAACAGCATCGGTCGGAACACAGCAATACGGCATTTGGCTCTTCGATGATGATGTCGACGGAACGACCATTGGAACTGATGGGGATGGCGTCAGTGACAGTGTTGAGCGCAACTTAATATCGGGGAATACGGCCCTTGGAATCCGCATTGACGGGTCGGATAATTCGACAATTGCCGGAAACCTGTTTGGAACCAACTTGACTGGCAACACGATGGTTGCAGGTGGACAGTCAGGGATTTCGCTTGGTGCTGGGACCGAATACACGCGCATTGGAAGCAACTCGGATGGTCAGTTTGACGAAGCGGAACGCAACGTGATTGTCGGTGGCGTTGGAAATCTGTCGGGCAATAACTTCGGCATATTGATGACCGGCGCTGGAACAACGCTAAATACAATTGCAGGTAACACCATCGGCGTCGCTGCCGATGGTGTTACGGCTATGCCCAATAAGGACGGAATTCTAATCGCAAATGGAGCAAGCGGAAATACCATTGGCGGTACAACAGCTGCGGCTCGCAACGTTGTTTCTGGCAATAACGAACAAGGCATTTTTATCAGCGGCACGGGTACAACAAGCAATTTCGTTCAAGGCAACTATATAGGAACCGATGCTAGTGGAAACAACGATCTGGGCAATAACTACCATGGGATTCTGATAGACGATGCACCAGATAATGTAATTGGTGGCGAGGACAGCGGCGCTGGAAACGTTGTTTCTGGCAATAATTCGTATGGAATAGGCATTACCGGTTCCACTGCAACTGGGAACGTAATCCTTGGTAACCTCATTGGTACTTCGCAGGACGGCACCGTCGCTATTGGTAACAGTGCTGGCGGGATCACCGTTCAGAACACGAGCAACAATAACATTGGTGGCCCAAGCCTCGGCGCTGGAAACTTGATCAGTGGCAATCAAAATCACGGAATCTACTTGCTCGGCGCTACCTCAACCAACATTAAAGGCAACCGTATCGGCACGGATTTCAACGGTCTACAAGCGTTACCTAATCTCGGAGCAGGGATCTACGAAAGCGGGAGTGGGAACGTAATCGGCGGCCCCGTATCCGGCTCTTTCAATTTGATATCTGGCAACGCTGATGGTGGTATTTACCTAGGGGGCACGAGTGCACAAGTATATGGCAATTGGATTGGTTTGGATTCGACCGGGGATGCGACCATTGGAAACGGAACGGCTGTAGGAATTTTCATTGCCGAACTCAGTTCCGCGATGATCGGGGGCAACAGTCCCGATGAAGCCAATATTATTTCCGGAAACTTGGGCGGAGGAATTGTTTCTCGATCGCCACAAAGCCTTACTGTAGTCGGAAATCGGATCGGCACGAATGCAAGTGGTGCTAGCGATTTGGGAAACTCGTTGGGAGGCATTCGTATCGTTGACGGATCGAATATTACCGTCACTGACAATCTCGTCGCAGGTACTATGAATACCGGTTCGTTCAGTGCAGGTGACGGAGCAGGTATTTATTTCGGCTTCATGAGTAACGTGGCCAATGGCTTGATTTCCTCAAATAAGATTGGTACGGATGAAACGGGAGCCGTCGCTATCGGAAACCAAGGAGCAGGTATTTTCCTGGATCATGCAAGCCCATCGGTAGTCGAAAATCTTGTTTCGGGAAATTTTGGCGATGGAGTTTACGTCAATTCCAATTCCATCAATGGCTCTGTTGCAGGTCTTTGGCACGGTGACGATGCAAATGAGAGCGTGATCGGAATACTTGGAGCTTTTGAAAACGGCGCGACAATAACCACGCAAGGATCTGGTGGCAGCGGATTCATTTTCGATGGGATTGACGATAGCTTTCTTGATATTGGCGTCGGTGGTCGTTACGGCGTCCAAGACGGATTCACAATCGAGCTTTGGGTAAAAACAACGGACAGTGACGGAACCCTAGTCAGCGACGGTGGCGGTATTGATACGGAAAGTGGGATGGGCTTATTCGTCGAAAGTGGGCAAGTAGTCTTCCGAGGCAGTAAGTACTCCATCGGGGAATTCAATTTCGAAGTCTATTCAGCCTCCGACCTCGACGACGGCAATTTCCATCACATTGCAGCGACTTGGGATGGCACCACCAATCCCGATGGGGTGCAGTTGTATTTCGACGGGGCCCTTGAGACTACCACAACAGCTTTAGAAGATTCTACATCTTTTAGCCCCAACAATTCGCTAAGTTTCGGAGGACACTCCGCATTTGCCTTGCCTTATTTCGAAGGCACTCTGGATGAGATAGGAATCTACAATTCCGTCCTAAGCGGAGTAGAAATCGCGGGCATTTTCTCATCGGGCGGGTTGGTCAAGCAGCCAGAGGCTGCTTTTGTTGCAAACAACAAGATCGGGACCGATACGAACGGTGTGTTTGCAATTGGAAATACAGGCGATGGTATTCGCGCATCGCGAACGCATGGCATGCAGATAAGTGCTACTGAAGGCCAACAAAACCTGATAAGCGGGAATGCAGGGAATGGTATTACTCTGCAGATGGGTACGCGAAATACTGTGATCCTCAACAACTACATTGGTGTTGATGCAACAGGAACGGTCGCCATTGGCAATAAAACAGGAGTGCAATTTGAGACAGGCGCAACAAATAATTTCCTCGGCCAAGAAGGCGTTCAAAACGGTAACATCATCAGTGGGAATACGGGTGTCGGTGTTCGAGTAGTTGATGCTACAACAATCAATAACATTATCCAATACAACAATGTAGGCTATCAACTGGATGGTATTACAACACTTTTCAATGGCGGCAACGCGATCGAGCTTTTAAGCAGTTCAACGCTCAAAGGCACCGGTTCCATTGCGGGAACCGTTATCAATTCCGGTATCGTAGCACCGGGTAATTCACCTGGCATCATTACGATCAACGGCAACTACACGCATAATGCGGTTGGTACGCTTGATATTGAAATCCAAGGCACGGACGCGATGGTGCCGGATTTCGACCAACTCTTCGTCAACGGAGCCGTAACACTCGGCGGCACGTTGAGCGTTGTTTTGCTAAATGGATTCGTACCAACAAGTGGCGATAGTTTTACCATTATCGACAACGATGAAACCGATCCCGTCACAGGAACTTTTGCAGGACTTTACGAAGGCGCAACGATAACGGTCGACAATTCGATCTTCCAAATCAGCTATGCGGGTGGAACGGGCAATGACGTCGTGTTGTCCCTAGCCGTACCTGGATTCACGGTGACCAACACCAACGATTCTGGTCCCGGATCGCTTCGCCAAGCAATCCAAAACGCAAATACAGTTCCTGGGTCAAATACAATTACTTTTCCAGGTGGACTAAGTGGCACGATCGAGCTCACCACCGGTGAGTTGACGATCTCTGACGATCTTGTCATAGACGGAAGCACTTCGACGTCAGGTATCACGATTAGCGGCTGGGCCGAGTCAAGAATTTTTACGGTTGACAACGGCGTCGATTTCACGCTGTTCTCGCTCTCCCTCACAGAAGGATTCAGCCTTGGTTCAGGCGGAGCTATCTTGAATAATGGCAACACTCTGTTATCCGGAGTTACAGTTTCGAATAGTCACTCGCTTGACGATGCGGGAGCGATTGCGAACTCTGGTGGAACGTTGACCATATCGAATAGCACATTCTCAGATAATTCAACTTCAAACGATGGTGGTGCGATCCGTAGCAACGGAACGTTGATCATTACGAGCAGTACGTTTTCAAACAACTATGCAGGTATAGCGGGCGGTGCGATTCGTAATGACGGGACGATGCAGATCACCAATAGCATCGTCGCGGGAAACACGGCAAATCAAGCAGGCTCGGACATCTTTGGAACGATCATTTCCGGCGGATACAACCTTATCCAAGACACAAACAGTTTAACGATCACAGGAACGACGACTGGAAATATTCTTGGTCAAGCCGCACTGCTTGGCTCGCTGCAGAATAACGGTGGCCTCACTCCAACGTTGGCTTTGTTAGCGGGCAGCCCAGCATTAGGCGCGGGTGATCCCAACCAAGCTGGAAGCAACGATCAACGTGGTGTTACACGCTTCGCGGGAATCGTTGATATCGGTGCCTACCAAGCATCGGAATTGGCATACATCGTCACAAACACAAACGACTCTGGCGCGGGGTCACTTCGCCAAGCAATCATCGATGCCAATGCCCGAGTCGGTTCCGATACGATCTTGTTCGATATTCCCGGCTCAGGTGTGCATACCATCACTCTAGACTCCGCCTTGCCATGGATCACCGAATCCGTGGTAATCGACGGAACAAGCGAATCTGATTACTCGGGCTCACCTCTGATCGAGCTCAGCGGCACGAACGCAGGTGCGGGCGTTAACGGTTTGACGATTACCTCCAGCGGCAGCACGATCCGCGGTCTGATCATCAACGAGTTCTCCGCGAACGGCATCCTCATCGTTGGCGTGACGGCGACCGGCAACACCGTTTCCGGTAACTACATCGGTACAAATGCCACGGGAACAGCGGCTGCTCCTAATGCTTTCGGAGTGGTTGTCTCGGGCGGGGCCACGGACAACACGATCGGCGGGGCGACAGATGGGGCTCGCAATATCATCAGTGGCAATACTGAAGGCTCAGTGAGGCTGTGGGGTACGGGCACCTCGGACAACTCAGTTATCGGCAATTACATCGGCCTCAATGTTGATGGTTCTGGAACCATCAGCGGAGGGCCGAATGCATCGGGCGTGGTTTTGGAGTTTGGTGCCGCAAATAATAGGATAGGTGGGGACACCGCCGGTCATCGAAACATCATTGGCGGCTTCAGCAACTTCGGCGTGCACGTCTTCGGCAACGACAACACCATCAAAGGTAACTATGTCGGTGTCGGACCGGACGGAACATCGAATGTCGGCAATACCTTCGAGGGTGTGCTGATTAATTATGGCGCTGAAGGCGTCACGGTCGCGGATAATGTGATCGGCTTTAATCGAAACGGCGTCGAAATTGAAAACGGCAGCCACCACAATGTGGTTTCTGGGAACTTCATTGGCGTAGCAGCGGACGGTTCAACAGCCACTCCGAATGCCGCTGGCGTCAGGATTGCTGGCGGAAGTTATAGCAACACCATCGGCGGCACGGCGCCCGGAGCACGGAACATCATCAGCGGCAATACTGGTACCGGGGTGACGATCACCGGCTCCGGCACGACGGGGAACACGGTTCTCGGTAACTTCATTGGCACAGACCTGTATGGCAATACGGCTTTGGCGAATGGATCCGATGGGGTATTGGTTCAAAACGGTGCGTCGGGCAATACGATTGGGGGCAATTCGACTTCGTTTGGTACGTCGTATGTGGCCAAGTCGGGACAACTGAACTCGGCAAACGATTTTGCGGTCGAGTCTTCTGGCACAGTGCTTGTGGTGGATGACGGCGAGGCACTAAAACGGCTTGACCCGAATACAGGTAACGCAACGACGCTGGCAACTATCAGCGATGGAATATATTTCCGCGAAGTAACCGTGACACCGCTCGGCGAAGTGTACGTCTTGGCTGATTCAGATTCTGGAAGTTATCTCTATCGGATCAATCCAGTTACAGGGTTTCGAGCGACGCTCACAACGCTTCCAGGTTGGGGCTATCAATCGTTGGCAGCCGAGACCAACGGTGACTTGCTGTTGATCAATTCTGACTTTGATGTCCGTCGGCTTGTTCGCATCAACCATGTGACAGGTGCTCAGTCGTTTGTCGGTGGAATCGATGGTTCCTACAGCTTTGCAGGTGACTTGGCTGTGGTTTCGGCTACACAAGCCCTGTTCACGTACGCGTCCGATGATCAGGCTGCTGTTGTTAGTGTCAACTTGTCGACGGGTGCTCTGTCGAATTTGAGTTTCATGGGGTTGCTTGGTGGCTCTGCGTCGGGTTTGGCGACCAGTTCGGGGTTCGCTTACGTTTCGGCTGGCGATCGCATCATCAAAGTTAATCTAACCAGCGGTGCTCAATCCGTGTACGCAGAGGACGTGGGAGAATTCGGAACGTTGGGCTTTTTGAATTCCGGCGAGCTCATTCGATCCAATGACGGGTTAGCGGACGACAACATTACTGTCTTTTCTGGGTCGGCATCGACCAACGTAATTGGCGGTAACGCTGGTAATGGTATCAGTATTGCAGCCAATAATTCGAACAACAACACGATTGCTGGGAACTACATCGGCGTTGGCGGTTGGGGACGTTTTGCTGTTGGGAATGCTGGGCAAGGTATTATCGTCGAAGGATCCGACGGCAATACGATTGGGACGAACGGTGATGGAAACAAGGATGCTTTCGAACGCAACGTGATTGCCGGCAACGGAGGAGCAGGCGTCTACATCTGGGGCAACTCGCCATCCTTTTCTTCCGACAACAACGTGGTTGCGGGCAATTACGTCGGACTGGCGGCGGATGGTACGACGGTAATAGGGAATACTTGGAACGGAGCAGCCAACCCATTGCCTGGACATGGTGCATTGGGTGCTATTACCGTGGCGAGTTTTGCAACTGCAAACCGCATCGGCACAAATGCAAATGGAACGTCGGACGAATTGGAACGCAACGTCGTCATCGGATCCGTACAGCGAGGCATTCTATTGTCCGCTTCGCAGACAACGACGATTGCCGGTAATTACGTGGGTCTCAAGCCAAACGGATTAACGGCCGCAGGCAATTCCGGGGGCGGTATCGTTGTGCAACTTGGATCGAGCAACAACACGATCGGCGGAAGCGTTGCAGCGGCGCGGAATATCGTGAGCGGGAACTCTGGGAACGGTATCGTGCTCGATGGCGTCGCGACGCTTGGAAACACCATCCAGGGGAATTATATCGGGACCAACGCGACGGGCTCCGTAGCGCTTCCGAATCTGGGTTCCGGGATCCATTTGACATTGGCAGGTCAAACATTGATCGGGACAAATTCTGACGGAGTAAACGATGCTGCCGAGCGGAATGTGATCTCCGGCAACGTTGGAGATGGGATCAACCTGCTGTACACCAATACCAGCGGAGGAACAATCGTCGCCGGGAACTTCATCGGGACAAATGCCAGCGGCACCGCAGCGATTCCTAACTCGCGTGGTGTTGTCATCACCGCTTCGAAGGGGAATACGATTGGAGGAACGGCTGCCAGCGCCGGTAACCTGATTTCAGGTAACGGTTATTATGGCGTGCTGATTGTTGGAACCGGCGCTGTTGGCAATACGGGCGTCGAAAACAATGTTGTCCAAGGCAATCGCATTGGCACCGACACGGTCGGGCTGATATCGTTGCCGAATGGAACCACGGGTCCTGCGGCTGGTGTTCGAGTCGAGAGTGCTGAACACGTGCTGATCGGCGGTACATCTCCTGGTGCTCGCAACATCATTTCCGGAAACATCGGTGATGGTATCAGCTTGGCAGGCGGGCAGTTCAACACAGTCCAGGGCAATTACATCGGCACCAATGCGGCTGGCACGGCAGCCATTGGCAACAGCGGCTCTGGGTATTCAAGCGGCGGCTTTTCCAATGGCAATCTCATCGGTGGCACGACCGAGACCGCACGCAACATTATCAGCGGCAATGTAGTCAATGGTATTGATGTAACGGGAGCGACGTCGATCAATGTGCGCGGCAACTATATCGGACTTTCAGCGGATGGCAATTCCGCAATACCGAACGCGCAAGATGGAGTTTCATTCGGTGGAAACACCTTTGATTTAACTTTGGGCGGGCCACTGCCGGGCGAAGGAAATGTGATCAGCGGCAACGGACGGTATGGAGTCTTCACGGCGTCGGTTACCAGCTACATCCAAGGAAACACCATTGGAACCAACGCCGATGGGGACGCACCTGTACCCAATGTTGGTCCTGGTATCTATGTCTATGGTAGCGCCACGACGATCGGTGGAGCGACATCCACGCCAGGAAGCACCGCGGGCAATCTAATCAGCGGAAACATTGGATCTGGGATAGAAGTTCGAAACAATAACGCAGTTATTCGCGGTAACATCATCGGCCTTGATCGAAGTGGTCAATCTTCGATCGCAAACGAATCGGGTGGGATATTAAATTCGGCCGGTGGTACAACCGCAATAGTGGGTGGTACCAGCCCATTGTTCCGAAATGTCATCGCTGGCAATCTAGGTGAGAATGAGCTGTCACTCGACGGAGTCAACGCTTGGACCATTCAAGGCAACTACATCGGAACCAACATCACCGGCTCGCGAGCCATTACTCGTTCGGCTAATGGAATCGTTCTCTTGAATGGTTTCTTCGGCAATGGCACAACGATTGGAGGGAACGTGCCTGGCGCTGGTAATGTGATATCTGGCTATTTTGGCGGTTCCGGAATCATCATTCGGCAGGGGCAGAATAACAACGTCATCGCTGGCAATTTCATTGGCACCGACGCAACAGGAACGATTCCGCTGGGTAATGCAATTGGCATTATGCTCGATGGTTACTATGGTGCCGACGGCTTTTCCGTGTCTGGCACACGTATCGGTACCGATGGGAATGGAGTGGGTGATGAGTTTGAAGCAAACGTCATATCAGGTGGACAATACGGAATATTCGTAGGAGGTGCAACTCCTGGTCAGACCGTTAATGACACTATTATCGCCGGGAATAAGATCGGTGTCGCAAGCGATGGCGAGACGGTTATTGGTAATTCGCAAAGTGGCATCGTCATCAGCGGTTACGCGTACGACACGTTCATCGGTGGCGATCAACCAATCGAACGAAACATCATCGGCGGTAACAACTCAGGTATCTACCTCAGCGGCGCAACCTCGACGACGGTTCAACACAATCTGATCGGAGTTTCCACTTCGAGTATGCAAATTGCCAATAACATTGGTATCTCGGTCGACTCCAATTCTTCGGGCAACACTATCGGCGGCAGTGTATCCAACCTCGGCAATTCGATTTTCAACAGCAAAACGACTGGCCTGCGTCTTGAGGGGAATTCGTCAACCACAAATTCATTCCTGTCTAATCTCTATGCAGGCAATCTTGGCCTTGCGATTGACGCAGGATCGGCGGGCCGAACGCTGAATGATGATCCTGATGCGGATGGCGTGTTGAATTATCCTGTTGTGACATCAACCCAAATTGTCGGAAACGACATGGTTGTCGACGGCACGATGCCGGCGGGCAAGTCATTTGAACTGTACCTTTCTGCGCCAACGGCCGATGGCGTGGGGCAAGGTCGGCAATTGCTGGCTTCTGTGCTTGATGATTCTGCGGCTGACGAGGATGACGTAGCAGGGTCGTTCCGCATTCGAATTCCTTTGGGGAACGGACTGAATTTTGGATCGGCGTTGACTGCCTTGACGATTGGTTCCACTTCGGAATTCAGTCCAATCGTTTTAGCGGGGGATGTGGCCAGCAATTTGGCACCCGTCGTTCAGTTGCCAAGCAATGTCGTGCTGCTGGCGGGCGAGACGTTGTCAACAACAGGAAGCTTTGTCGATAACGATTCGACCGAATGGACGGCGACGGTCGATTATGGAGATGGTAGCGGCGTACAGCCTCTTGACTTGAGACCTGACCAGACATTTGTGCTAAACCACACCTACAACAATGTTACAGTCGTTCCCAATACGGTCACGGTGAGCATCGTCGACAATGGTGGGCGCGTTGGAATCGCGACCTTTACGGTTGCGATCCAGAACGAAGGACCTGTGGTTAGTTTCAACCAATTCACGATTACGCCGATCGTCGACGAAGGCCAAGCTATTGTCCTGACAGGCGACTTTAGCGATGCCGGTTTGTCGGACGTGCATGCGGTCTTTGTCGATTGCGCTGACGGTTCGGCACCGCAGAGAGTTGATTTGCCCGTGGGATCGCGGACCTTCACAGCTAGCCACGTTTACCAAGACGATGGCGTTAGCAATTCCCCTCGCGATTCGTATCGACTATCGGTGACAGTAGCCGATGGTGCTGGAGCCAGCGACTCCACGCCGCTTGGCCTCTATTTAGTTGAAATCAGAAACGTAATTCCGTCGAACATCACTATCAGCGCTCCGCCTAGCGTACAACCTAATCAGCAATTCGTTTTGAACGGTAGTTTTATCGACCCGGGAATCCTGGACAGTCATGTTGTCAAGGTCGATTGGGGCGATGGCAGTCTGCCTCAAACAATTAATTTGCCGAATGTTTCTGGGCAAACCGCTTTACGAAGCTTCAGCGTTCCGCATGTCTACGAAAACAATCCCGACGCTGCGCAGAACAATTATGTTATTTCCGTTTCCGTAACGGATGATGACCAACCTGCCAATTCAGTGAGCCAAACTCGGTCGATTACGGTAACCAACGCGATTCCTTCTCAAGTCAATATCAACCTAAGCAATGATTCGATTGTCGAGGGCGATTCGGTAACGCTGAATGTGACGGTCTCCGACCTTGGGGTCGCTTCGTCGCACAATGTTGTCGTGAATTGGGGAGATGGCAGCGCACCGCAGAATTACATTTTGCCTGCAGGCGCAACCACTTTGCCAGCGTTGTTCCATACTTACGTCAACAATCCGTCGGTTAGCGAACTGGATTACGTCATCACAGTTTCGGCCACCGACGTGGATTTGCCGGGAGTCCCTGTGACGGTCACCAAGACGATCGCTGTTTCGAATGCAGCACCAACGATAACTTCGGCGGTGCCGAGCAATAATGGAATATCGCAAGGTGATTCGGCAAGCCTGACCGTGACCATTGCAGATCGTGGAGTTCAAGATGCCCATTCCATTACGATCGACTGGGGTGATGGCAGTTTGCCGGAGACGGTGAATGTAAGTGCTGGGCAGACTACGATTCAAACCGCACCGCACATTTTCTTGAACGACCCAACTCAGGCTCAGTCGAACTACAACGTGACAGTAACGGTGACCGACGATGATTTGTCGACGACGCCTGCGAAACTGACACAGACGATCAGTGTGTACAACGCTGTTCCTTCGACAGTGACGGCGGAGTTTAGCGATAATGCGGTCATCGAAGGCGATACGGTAACGTTGAATGTAGTTGTTTCGGATCCAGGTAATCCGTCCTTGCAACAAGTTACCATCGATTGGGGTGATGACAGCTTTGTAGAAAATTACACGGTGTGGTCCGGTAACATAGTAGCGAATTCATTCAATCATATCTATCGAAATGATTCGGGATTCTCCCAATTGGATTATGAGGTTACCGTCACGGTAACTGACACGGAATTTTCTGGCTCGCCCGCAGTTGTTTCGACATCGATCAACGTAGCCAACGCAGTCCCCGTCGTCACATCGGCAGTGTTGAGCAGCAATGTGATCCTCGAGGGGGATTCCGTCGTTTTAGATCTGGCGATTTTTGATCCAGGCGTCAATGACTCGCACGAAATCCAAGTGAATTGGGGCGATGGCAGCCAGCCTGAAACAATTCGTCTCCCCAGTGTTTTAGGCCAGACTTCCCTGAGAAACATTGGGCTGTCGCATTCCTATCAAAACAATCCTCTTGCGCCGGCATCAACCTATTTCATTACCTATACAGTTACTGATAACGATCAGCCTGAGATGCCGATTACTCAAGTGGCGTCGATCTCAGTATTTAATGTACAACCAACCATTCAACCGTTAGTATTAAACAGCCACTCAATCATCGAAGGGGATTCGGTGACTTTGGAAGTTTCTTTCACCGATCCAGGTTGGTTGGATGCGCATGAGGTTATCGTCAATTGGGGCGATGGCAGCGCCGGGCAATCGTATACATTGTCGCCTGGGGCTGCGTCCCTGACAGGCTTGACCCACGTTTACGGAAACAACTTGCCGTTGAATGCTCCGATTCCGGTGACGGTTCGAGTACGCGACGACGATATGGCTCTGGGAACATTTGTCGAAGCCACGGACAACCTTACGGTTATCAACGCAACACCAACGCTTTCCAATTTCCAGATGTTCCTGCGGAACAACGCGGGCGATTGGGTTTTGGCTCCGTTTGGAACGGCCGTGCCTGAAGGTACCGAAGTTCGAGTGACTGGCAATTATTTGGATGCAGGTATTTATGACCAGCAAACTGTGACGGTGACTTGGGGATCCAGCCAGTCGGTCGAAGCGGTTGTGGACTCAACGACGCTTACCTTTGAAGCCATTTTCCAAGTTACGGATGATTACCCTGCGGGAACATCGTCCGATTCGCTGAGCATCGTTGCTACGATCGACGATATGGATGGCGGAAGCTCAGTTATACAGGGCGTGATCCAAGTCGATAACTTGTCGCCGACTGTCAGTTTCTTGGCAGATCGCGTGACTTCGCCCGATCTGATCCCGCTAATTAGTATTGTTGACGACGCGAGCCCTGAGGATTTGGCCGCGATCAGCTACTTATGGTTGGCGACCGGTTCCAATGGTTCGCAAACAGGTACAACCAGTAACTTTACGCTTGATAGAACGCTGCTGGGTAGCGGGGTCTTGCGAGTGGAATTGACTGTATTTGACGACGATGGCGGAACGGCTAATTTTACGTCGGCGTTGATGTTCGGGACTTCAGGAAACGATGATGGCGTGAACGCGCCCGCGTTAACCATCAACAACTCGACGTTTACGGCCAACAGTGTGACCAACTTGATGGTTGTTTCATTGGCTGGGCAGGACGTCATCGACGGTTCGCAGGTTACCAATTCTGGGTTCCGATTGATTTTGGATGGAGGCGATGGCGAAGATCAATTGTTTGGCGGTGCTGGCGACGACCTCTATGTTCTGCGGGCTGGCAACGATTCAGCAAACCCTCCTGAATTGCCACCGGTTTACGATGGCGACGGAATACCTGTTTCTCGAACCAACCCAGTCGTGAATGAAGGCGGCAGTGATACGTACCGACTATTTCCGAATAGCGTGCTGACGGTATTTGATCAGACAGGGGAAAATACACTCGATTTCAGTGGTGCCGATTTTAATTTAGCGACTCAACCCGAATTAGGTATCACGTTCGATCTATCGAAAGTCAGCACAACGTCGTTGAATTCCCAAGACGTCGCTCCAACTCAGGATACCAGCGGCCAACATTTCGTGGCTGCACAAGGCAATTTCTCGACGTTGATCGGTAGCGGATACAACGATATGCTCACCACTCGATCGGGCGCGACGATCGAGGCCGGTAGCGGCGAAGACAAATTGTTTGTCACCAGTGGCACGGTTGGCGGTAAGGTCTCTGCAGGGGCTGATGCAGATATTATCAACATCAGCGGGACTGGTATCTCGGGCATTAGTTTCGAAGGCGACCTGGGTGCAGATGAATTCAACATTAGCGCGGGGACGAGTTTATCAGGTGTCGTGTTTGGTGGCGGTGCCGACCGAGATGTATTTGATATCGGTGGCGGCAGTACGCTTGGCAATGTGAGTTTCGAAGGTGACCAAGGTGCTGACGAATTGACGATTAGCCCTAATACGATTCTTTCTGGTGTTGTATTTGGTGGTGGTGCGGACAGTGATATTTTGAATATTCCTGGCGTAACAACGGGTGGTGTCGTATTCAATGGCGGTGCCGACAATGACGTTCTTAATCTTCCGGGTTCGTTATCCGGTGGAGTCCTCTTCAGTGGCGGTGCAGACAATGACATTCTCAATGTTGGAGGATCTGCGGGATCGATTAGTTTCGAAGGGGATCAGGGCGCCGACGAATTGACTATCGGCGGCACAGTCGGCGGCGTGAATTTTGGTGGTGGCGGTGATTCCGACATCCTCAATATTCCAGGCTCGGTAACGGGTGGTGTGGTATTTGGAGGCGGTGCTGACGTAGATGTGATTGACATTAGCGGATCAGCGGGCTCGATTAGTTTCGAAGGTGATCTTGGCGCCGACGAATTGACGATCGGTGGTACAGTCGGTGGCGTGAATTTTGGTGGTGGCGGCGATTCCGACATCCTTAATATTCCGGGCTCTGTGACCGGTGGCGTTGTGTTCACTGGTGGAGCTGACGCGGACATTCTCAACGTCGGCGGATGGGCTGGCTCAATTAGTTTCGAAGGTGATCTTGGCGCCGACGAGTTGATGATTGGTGGTACAGTCGGTGGCGTGAATTTTGGTGGTGGCGGCGATTCCGACATCCTTAATATTCCCGGCTCCGTAACGGGCGGCGTTGTCTTTGGCGGCGGTGCCGATTCCGATGTGCTCAACATTGGCGGAAATGCTGGAGCGATTAGTTTCGAAGGCGATCAAGGCGCTGACGTCTTGTTGATCGGTGGCTCGATAGGTGGCGGGAACTTGGGTGCCGGCGGGGATGTGGATGTCATCACAGGTATCAAGAGTGGAGGTGTCGTATTCACTGGTGGCGCTGATACGGATGTTCTAGACATAGGTGGAATCGTTAGGGCAATTAGCTTCGAAGGTGACCAAGGCGCCGATATCCTGGTTATCAACGGCACCGTGGGTGGTGTGAACTTTGGTGGTGGCGGTGATACCGATGTCATCACGGGTGTGAAGAGCGGTGGCGTGGTATTCGGCGGGGGTGCGGATAACGACATCCTCAATATCGGCGGAGCGGGTAGCGTCGGAGGTATTAGTTTCGAAGGCGATGCAGGCGCTGACGTCTTGTCGATCGGTGGGACTGTCGGGGGCGTGAACTTTGGTGGCGGTGGCGATATCGACATCATCAACGGTGTTCGAAACGGTGGCGTGGTCTTCGGCGGTGGTGCCGATAACGACATCCTCAACGTGGGTGGAACAGTTGGCGGTATCAGCTTCGAAGGTGATACAGGTGCCGATATCCTGGTTATCAACGGAACTGTGGGTGGTGTGAACTTTGGTGGTGGCGGTGATACCGATGTCATCACGGGTGTGAAGAGCGGTGGCGTGGTATTCGGCGGGGGTGCGGATAAC
>JANMGH010000149.1:0-4358 GCA_031374515.1 Pirellula sp.
CGGGGTCGAGGGCCCCGGTTGAGGTTCGCTGTTGAATAGGAAAGGCCTGAAAGGCCGACACACATAGACAATTGTTCGCTTGCAACTGCTTGTCTCCTTCATTGATGTGTCAGCCCTTCGGGCTTCTTGTTGCGCTCGGGGCTGGCTACCGGTGGTTTGCACCACCGGCAGAGGATGTGTCAGCCCTTTGGGCTTTGAATGGTCGAGCTATCGAGGCAGTGGAGAAGTTCCACTCAAGGTTTCGGGCCTGAGTTGGTCACCGAATCGATCTGTCGTCACCTGAGTTGGTCACCGAATCGATCTGTCGTCACCTGAGTTGGTCACCGAATCGATCTGTCGTCACCTGAGTTGGTCACCGAATCGATCTGTCGTCACCTGAGGGCTAAAGAAGCCAAGGCCGCTGGCCTCATTGACGACCATCTTGAATTGCAATTCGATAATTGAATTCTTGGAACTCGCACGTTTCTCGATCTTTTGCTTCATTTTCTCGATGTCCGTGCGAACAGTCTTCATCAATCGATCGCGTTCTTCCAAATCGCGATCGAAGTAGATGACGAGTGCTGTCTTGAGTTCGTCCGTGGCTTGCGATTCCTCCTTCGTCGTTGTCGCTTCCGCCAATTTCGCTCGTGCACTTTCGATCATCGCCTTGGGATTTTGCGGATTGTGTGCGAACTGGACACCTGAAATGAGGTTTGGGTCAGAAGCATCGGTTGGGTTAGAAGGAACGCCAGCGGTTCGGATGTTTGGGTTCCTATTGCCGAATCCTGGGGTGGCCGTAACATCGGGTACCGACATTCGTCCTAAGTCAAACGAGGATAGCTCGTCCAAGCTTTTCGCCCCAATACCAAGCTTAGGTGAGTCTTTCTCCAATAAATAGGATTGGAGTTGCAAATCAATCAATTCATCTTTCGAACTACGTCGTAGTTGGTTTTGCGATGCAGTGGAGTCCGCGCGCTTGCTCAAGTTGGCCAGTATCGATCCCTGAACGGCGAGTTCACGATCGAAGTGCTCGACGAGAGCACTTTTCGCTTCACTCTTCGCCTCCGAAATAAACTTTTCGTTGTTCAATGAGATTGCCTCTCGCAATTTCCTTTTGAGCACTGCGACCTTCTCAACGGATTCTCGAAAGTTCTTTCCAATTGGATCTGGATTCTCCGTAATCGTGTAAGCATTGTTGAGCACACTGTTAAAAGTAAATCCGGGGGTATTGTCGGTGGCCCTCCGAGCGCTCGGGGATGTACCATTGGCTTGCGGGGCCGCGCTTGTGCCGAACCGCTGAACATCGTCGTATTGTCCGTGAGCCGAAAACGATGTGCCATACACTAGAACTAACGCCAAGCATTGCGTTGCAAATACGATTCGCTTTTTCATTTGAAGTCTCCAGGTCTAAAGGGGAAAGCAACTCATTCAATTGGACGGATTTCCATCCAACACATTCAATATGCGGTCTGTTGCCACCTGCGGAAAGTCGGTACAAACAACATTCCGACCACAATGACACTTACTGCCAGCACGTACGTCAAAGCAGATGGCTCAGGGACGGCAGTCGTCTTAGAAAACATCCAATCATAGACTTCGGGTGTGCTATAGACTTGATTCCAAATTCCGTGTCCTCCAAACTGAAATTCGGTGTACCGTAGGTCTAGTGAAATCGATTGGAAGTTGAAGTCTCCATTGCCGCTATTTGGATACATCGGCGTTGATTCGCCGTTAGCTGTCAGAATGGAATTCAGTGTGTTGCGTGAACTGCTAACGTCGACAACAGAGTCATTTCGTGCATGAAATGCCCAAGTCGGCTCATCGAACAAATTGGACGGCACGAAGTCGTTTGCTGGTGGGACGCCCGCGATTACCACCCCGGCAGCGAACGAATCACCATATCGGTTTAGCATATTCCAAGCGCCGCCACCGCCCATCGAAAGTCCTGTCACGTAGACACGGTCACTTGCAATAGAAAAATCAGTCAACGAGCGGTTGATCATGGTCATTACCCGATTGGTCACTTGCATATTGCTCCAGTTGGTTGCTGTTTGTGGCGCGTAGAGGAATGCACCCCGTCGCTGTGCTTCGATGTACAAATTGGTAATATTGCTGTTGATTTGGGACTGATTGTTCGTTCCGGATTCGCCAGCCCCATGCATAAACAGAATCAATGGCCTAGGCCCATTGGTCGATTCCGGTGGGACATAGATCTGACCAGGTAAAACTGTCTGACCTGTCGTCGAATCAACAAGCGAATAATTCATGAAGTCCGCAGAGGCTCTCGATCCAAAAGTAGTGACGACACTAAATAAAGACATGAAAAGCTTGACGTAGAGCACGATGGTTCTCCTGAGCGGATTTGAAATGTGTGAAACGCAGAACAGAGGCGTCGTGAAGCCAAATCGATTCTTCATCGTAAGTTTCCAATGCAAATGAGAAAAAGATGATTCACTTGGATAATCGTCCGTCCAACGCATTCAACCTGCGATCCACAGACTCAGCGATATGCTCAAAAGAATCACTAGGCTTAGCAAAGCTCGATTCACTCGACAACGATTCAAGCACTTGTAGATTGCGTTCGATCGACTCTTGTTCGGCCATATCGAATTCAGCCAACTGCAGTGCTTTTTCGCTTGTAGTTTCCTTCTCGGGGCTGCTGTCGGTTGGGAGCGCTTTTTGCGAAGTGCCGAACGGAATCTGGTAAATCGCGACCGCTCCTACCGCAACGGCTAGTGCTGTCGATGCGACATAGCCGAGCCAACGATGCGTGAATCGCGGGCGCCGTCGAAGTCCACCTTGTTGCCACTTGGCCAGCAGGCGACACAATGTTTGCTCTACGTCTGTAGCCGACGCAAAGCGATGCTGCGGCTTCTTTTCAAGCAAGCGATCTATACACTCGGAAAGCTCAACTGGAATGTCGCAATTGAGTTCACCGACGGGTCGCTGACGATCTTGGCAAATCCGGTGCAACACTCCCATTGCTCGTTCGGCACGGAAGGGCGGATGTCCAGTTGCCATGAAGTACAATACCGAACCCAAGCTAAACAGGTCGGTTCGATGGTCGGTTGCGTCCCCGTTGGCTTGCTGTGGCGACATGTAGTGTGGAGTCCCCGCGACGACGCCAGTATGCGTTAAACTCGCATCATCCACCGTGCGAGCCAATCCAAAGTCGGTGATCAACGCTCGCTCGACGCGATCTTCTAGCAAGATGTTGGCTGGCTTGATGTCGCGGTGGATAACTCCCTGTTCGTGCGCCGCTGCCAAACCGGATGCGATTTGAATTCCAATCCGTAAAATCTCTTTCCCTTCCAGCGGTCCGACACGGTCGACACGGGCTTGTAGCGACTCTCCGCTTACAAACTGCATCACGAGGAATGGTAGATCGCGATCAGCTTCCACATTGTGGATCGCAACCACATGTTCGTGAACGACCGCAGCAGCCGCCTTGGCCTCGCGAGCGAACCTCGCTTTCGCTGCGCCGCTATGTGCCAAATGCCGCGCGAGCACTTTCACAGCTACAGGACGATTGAGTTCGGTGTCGTAGGCCTTTAATACAATCCCCATTCCGCCCGATCCAATGACACGCTCGATCTCGTAACGCCCCAAGCGACCGAGCATCTCAGGGTGACTCGGAGGTGAAAGGAAGTCTAATTTGATTGGATCAGAGTGGACGCATGCTGGAGTCGTAGCGATCGCTGAATCGTTCGACGAGACGCTCAATGAGTCGCTGGATAATCTGCTCAACATAGAACTAACGCTGCTTTCAAATTCTCCTGGAGCAGCCAGCTCATGCAATCGATGTTGGCACTCGGAGCAGGTCTCTACGTGCCTCGCAGTTCGGCGAAATTCATCGCTATTCTCGTCGCCTAAAACTAGGATCTGCAGCGATTCATCGTTTAAGTGTTTCGTGTTGCCTTTCATGCTTTTCCTTCCAAGTCTTTTGCATTGCGATGGAACGAGCCTTCATATTGCTCCTGCTCAAGTGCGATCACTTCCAATCGGAGCCGGCCGAGAACGCGGCTGCGGGCGATGTGAACTGCTCCGGTGCTCATGCCTAACTCGTTAGCCGTCATGGGAATGGAGTGCCCCTCGACAGTCGTCTTCCAAAATGCCTGCCAAGTATGCGGTGTGACGTGCTCCCTCACGCGGTCCGAAGCCCAGAGAAACATTTGTCGGCCATACTCCATGTCGAAAAGTGCCGACTGCTCGCTCGCCGGATCGATCTGCTGATCTAACAGCGCTTCGAAATTCGCATCTCCGCTAGCAATCGACTGATGCCTCTTACGAGTCATGAAATTGATCATCAAGTTGCGAGCAATTCGAAAGAGCCAGTCGCGGAATCGTCCTCGATTCTTGTCCGGCTCCCAACGATGGAT
>JANMGH010000175.1:0-18684 GCA_031374515.1 Pirellula sp.
CCAGCCATCGTCGTTTGACGGACGTAACGAGTTTCAGTGCCCTCTTCGTTGGGCGGTTCATTGTTGGCTGGCAGGAATTGCAACGCGAACCGATCCCGTATCTGTTTAAGTGCCCTCTTCGTTGTGCGGTTCAGTGTTGGATACGACGACGGGGAAGGGAGATGGGTTGAACGTCAGTTTCAGTGCCCTCTTCGTTGGGCGGTTCATTGTTGGTTTCCACACTTGACGGTCGACGGATCGAATTCACCGTTTCAGTGCCCTCTTCGTTGGGCGGTTCATTGTTGGCCATCTTGACCGACACGCGACTCAATATCGTGCATGTTTCAGTGCCCTCTTCGTTGGGCGGTTCATTGTTGGTGTCCGCCGTCAGCACGAGCCCCAACGGCAAATCATCGTTTCAGTGCCCTCTTCGTTGGGCGGTTCATTGTTGGGCGAGGAAAGCAGACTGTTCACCTGGTTGGACAAGGTTTCAGTGCCCTCTTCGTTGGGCGGTTCATTGTTGGAGCTCCGTAGACCCTTCATTTTCGTTGGTGAAATCGGAATCCACATGCCACATTGTCCGCAAAGTTCGCTTCTGCATCAATAGGGCCTAGGTTTGCGAGTTTTGTATGTGGAGGCCTGAAACTACTTCGATGTCCTGACAGAAATTTCGAAATTCGCAATCTATACAACGTCCGAATACCGGAACTGCGGCTGGCATACACTCCATAGAAATCGTGCTACGGATCGCTTCGATCGTTTGCGTCGCCAATTCCCGAAGCGAATCGTCAATCTCGATCGTGTCCACTTCGTCATCGGGCAACCGAATGACAAAACCGACCGGTACCGGCGTCCCAAACACTTCTTCGATCAGCATCGCATATCCCGCCAATTGCAAGCGATGATTCAATCTTGCTGGGCCTTGCGTAAATTTGATCTCGGCCGGAAGTCGCTGATCTCCTTGCACGACCATCATGTCAAGCTTACCCGTAAGCCTCAATCGCTCCGATGTCAGCAGAACATTGGTTTGAACCTCACCAAGTTTCATTCCAAATGACTTTAGCGTGCGGCGTTTTTGGAGTCTCTGCAAGCGGAGTTCTTTCTCCTGCCCTTTCTTCATCTTGAACGAAATGTACCGTCCTACTGGACAAACTTGCGTCCACCAAATTACTCTCGGACAATACGTCCATTGTCGCAAATCCGAAATACGGACCAGCGTAATTGGCTTGAGAATAAGCGGCAATTGAAGAAACGATGTCATTCGCCAACACCTTCCCCCTCCCGATAGACTCGCAACGGTACGCGTTCTGTCGGCGGAGGTACCACGGACAAATCGACACGACTGGCCGCTTCCGTTTCTCCAATAGGACAAATAGTGATCTTGCCCCCATACACCTCGATCAAGTCGTTGAGTACCAGCCCTAGCTCTTCGCGGCGATTGCGGCTCAACCGTCCATGAAATGCACTCCATTGAAACCGTGTTAAACCAAAGTCCAAGCATCGTTCGCTGACCTTGGTCCGAGTACGATCGTGTGGGATGTCGTAAAGAACAATCGTTAGTATGTCAGACTGCTTCATTTTATTACCATCGGCTGGCAAAAGATCTATATTGCCGTTCACCGCGAACGGCCACCGCCAAGTGACGAGACTGAAGCTGAATTACCTTCGATAGCTGCCATTGCTTGCCCTCGAATGGCACACGTGTTTCCAGTCGCTCTAGCACTCGTTCCGCGACCAATCGTCGCCCCGCCTTGGTCAATCCATCATGATCCGAATCGAGCGGAATACCTTGATTGACAATGCTCAGTACCGCTCGATCGACAACCGGTGCGCGGAATTCCTCTACCATATCGAGCACCAGCGATGGCTTTCCCGGTCGATCCACGTGCAGGTAACCGGCATACAACTCCAAGCCCGCGTTGACGATCGCACCGGAAACTTGAGAGTAGAGAATGCCGTAGCCGTAGTTCAATGCGGCGTTGATGGGGTCAGTTGCACCACGCGTGATTCGACCTGGAAACTCAGCCCGTCCCTCAAGCACAATCGCAAACCCTTCCCAGTAAAGCCTTGCACCGCTCCCTTCGTATCCCATCAACAAATCACGTACTCCATCAACGGATTTTCCTTCAACTCCGGCGACTTGACGGCGGAGTGCGACAATGGACGTGATCTTGCGTTCAAGTCGTTCGTAGCGTTCTTGGTAATTTAATTTGAGGTATTTGCCTGAATACTGAAGCAAATGCTTTTGGTTTCGCAGTTTTCCACGCACAAACTCGACAGCTAGCTCGACACCCAGGGGAGACTGATAAGCGGCCAATTGCGCACGACGGGTTTGAACGGTTCCGTTTAGCCCCGGCGCACTGACTTGTGCTACGGGATTGCCCGTACGCGAAACGAATGACAAATTAATGCCGCGTTCTACCAGGGCCGCGATCAGATCGCTACTGATGGTGATCCCTCCCCCTGCAATGGTAACGCTTGTAAGTTTGCACATAGGAATCGTACGTTCCGACGCAGTATCCATGGTTGGAACATGATGAGACGAAACATCCGCTTTCCGTTCGTCAATACTGTCGTCGGGACTGCTGTCCACAGGATCTGCGATCGCATCGAGCGAGTTGGCAAACCGAGTCGCAGGATCGATCGGGTCTCGCACCGAATATTCCGAAACTGGCGGTTTCCAATGAGAAATCAATTTCGACGCGATCTCATTGGAAACAGAATTGGCATCGGCATCTTCGTAACTCTCTGAGACCGAATCAACAATGGAGCTATCGGCCGGAAAAGAAAAGATTCTACGAGGAGTTGGAGTTTTTGGCGGTTTCCAACGCACGAGCACGCGCTCTGAGCGTTTTCCTAAGAAAACACCGACCTGATCGATGACAAGGTTATTAGGATGCGACACGGGCTCAAGCGGCTTCGGTTTCGATTCAGTAAAGTGTGTCATGTTGATTCTTCATGTCTTTCGAGGATGAGTTGAAGTCCAGAATCGCAATCGTATGGGGTGTCCACGACGATAGGTGGGTACTCACCAAGTCCCATGGACTTCGCCGTTTCGCGGTCAAGCACTTGCTCCTTGCGACGCAGATTCCATAACTGGCCATTGGAGATAGGTACTAGCAAGGATGCGGCTTCAATGGGGGCTTCCTCAAGTTTTGTACGATATTCATCGACGAAGCACTTTGGTAAAACCTCGCAACCGTCAAACAGTTTCTGAAACAGTTCTTCCAAATCCTCCGATGTCTGGAATGGCATCAGCCTCTTTAGTTGTTGCGTAAACTCGGATCGCTTGGCCAGAATCTGCTTCGATAGACTGTCACCGATCGCACCTGAATAGACTTGCTCAAGCCACTGTTGAACGATTTGCTCATCGATCACTTGTCCATCGCAAGGTTCCAGCGCGGCCAAACCGCGACGCACCAATTGCTCGTCATATACTGGCAATGCGTCATCGACAGTCTTGCAGACAATGACATCTTTTGGTTCCGGTCGCCTGCTACGATTGATTCTCCCAAAGCGTTGGAGCAAACATTCGATAGGGGCGGGATCCGAGAAAAGGCAATCGAAATCAACGTCGAGGGAGACTTCGACTACTTGTGTCGCGACCAATACTACTTGCCGTTCGCGTTTACCTCCAAGACTGGTTGCTACGAGCTTTCGAATTGTTGCTTCTTTCTTCGCACGGTCGCGCAGGGTAAACCGACTGTGCAGCAGATCGACAATCACACTGTCGCCGAACAAGTCTTGCAATCGAGACTGAAGTTCCTGCGCACGCTTCACCGTTGTTGCCACGCATAGTACAGATTCGCCACTCGAAACTCGATGCTTAACTTGAGCAACCGTTGCAGTATCCAGTAAACCTGTGCTGCAAAGTTGTAATCGGTGTCGTCGAAACCGTGCATACGTTTCAGTCGCTGCCGAGATTTGTTTCGGGTTTCCGAGGATTTCCTGGAGGTTCTCGCGTATTGGTCGTGGCAGCGTCGCAGTCATTACAAACGCTTTGCCACCGAGTTTTTGAATGACAAACTCAAGCATTCCCAGGATCATCGCCGTTCTCGCTGGGTCGTAGGCATGTATCTCATCGAAGACAAAAAGACCACCTGCCGCATCGGTCCAAATGGCTTCGTGTCCCTTCAGTTGATAAGCAGCACGAAGCAATTGGTAGGGACTTAGGACTCGAATAGGTGCAGCATGTAACCGACCCAGACTCACTTGGCGGCGTGCCGCGAAAGCTGAGCGATTTGCATTTCCGTCACGTTCCATCAACTGCGAGTAAAGAACACCTACGGCACTTGAGTGTTGCAATGCGACTCGATCGCGTTCGGATTGCGTCGGATCGGACTTGTTGTTTGCGAAGTTTTGAACCAATCGGACTTGCATGGCGTTCATGCTGGCCTTGAATGGCAAAACGTAGAAAAGTGGTGCCTTACTTGAATCTCGCGAGAAGTTGTTCGACGCCCAGAGAAGTGCAGACTCGGTTTTGCCACTGCCGGTCGGTGCAGTGAGAATGACATTGCCAATTGCATCGGCGGATTCCAACTGGTGTGGAAAGAAATCCATTCCACTTAGTGGTGCGACTCGAATCCGTGTCGCGATCGAATCGTGCAGGTCGATCGGCATGCTTAAAGGGACGTGGGCTGAACCAGCATGGTCCGCGATGAGAATACTTCCCCGGACCAAGAAGCCCAGTGTCCTCGAAACTCCAGAACTCGACTCCATTTCCTCGATCCAACACGACCACGCTCTCAATGCTCTCTTGATACTGTCGATTGCTTGTGCTTGATTGGGCCCGCTATCAGGTCGGTGAGTTGGATAGGACCAATCCGCTGAAAGTAGGTCACTTGCGGAAATAATCGGCGCAATGGCTTCAACAAACATGGCGGTCCCGTCACGAAGAACATGATCCGGTAGGTGGACAATCAAGTCCTCTATGTTCCGAGTCGGCTCAAACACTGTCCCTAGGTTGTATTTTACGTTAAGAGTTTCAAAGTCACGATGATGTGCGGCAATCGCTGCCGCTATGTTTCGATGTTCGTTGTCGGGAACGTCGCCCAACATCCAGTCAAGCCACGCGAGCGATAATATCTCATGCCGCTGATCAAAACGACCTCCACCACGAACTGCCTGCTGAAACCCTGGTGCGAGTTTACCTAGGTCATGTATGCCTGCAGCCAGGACCATTTGGTGCCAAAAACGAGGTTCTTTGGCTGTCGTTGATATCGATACGTTGCGATAGCGTAGCCCAATAAGCCCTTGGATCACCTGCGCCGTATGATCCACGAGCGATTCGCCAACCGTCTGTCCAAATGCTGGGCTCTTGGCCCAATAGTCATCGAATCGACTCATGAAGACGTTCTCTCGGATCTGCAGAGTGAAACCAAAGCAGCTTCCGTGCGCCACGATCCTCGGGTGCGTCTGGATCGACGAACCACGCTTCCTCGGCACTTCCATTGATCGTATTGATTGTTTTCTGAGTCTGGATCTTTTTCATTCCCAGATATACGCGTTCTCGCAGTACGATGTAGGGTGCAAATCTCGCAAGTCGCTCCGGCGTTGGATCGATATGCTGAGGCATAAGCGAGGTAATGCCCCATGGCAAACGTTTTCGAAAATCGACCGGCAGAATCGTGTGTTCGACATAACCGCTTGTGGCCCGTTCTAGTTCCATGCAACGAATCGATCGAACGCAGGCCAAATCCTGAGAGCGACCGAGAACTACTGTAAAAACAGGGGACCGAAATGCAGATTCCAAATCGGCGGGCGAGAGAAAAAGCTCCAGTCGCACATCGAACAGAAAGTCGCGCAAGTGTGGTTGTACGGTCGCTTCCGTCGTTCTTTGCAATAGTTTTGGCTTCCTTTGATCCTGCGTTAGCTTTTTACCCGGTTCCGGAACTGGCTCGCGCCAATGCGGGTCCCAAATCTTTCCCGGAAAATCGCCCCCTTTGCGTTCAATGATATGTTGATGTTCGAGATCGCTGCAACGAGATCGATAGGTGAACGAATAAGCAAATTGCAACGGGAAGTCTGGCCACTCTCCTAAGGCACTCGCAATATGGCCAATGATGGTGGAGGGCGGCGGCATATCGAAGGTTGGTTGCCGACCGATTAAAAAATGCGGGTACCGAAACGAAACCACCGGCGCCTCGATCGTGACCTTAACTACAGAAAGAGAATTGTTCGCCGCCATGGTCTAGTTGAACCACTCCGCATTGTTAGGTGCAGCAATTTGTTCAGCGAGACCAAGCAAGACCTTCTTTGGATGTTCAAATGGGGCAAACCCGTGTGCGGGTTGTTTAAGCTTTGGCAGCAAGACTTCGAATTTGGCCCGCTCTTTGTCGAGAAAGCCATGCGCCCATCCCACGTACACGGGCGAAAGAAACTCATCGTGAAAGGTATCAAAGATTTCGGTAACGGCCGCTTCGTGAAGAGTCGTTCCCTCGGTTCGAGAGCCTTGAAACATGCGATAAAATGGATGATTGCCGCCGCGAGTAATTGCGGAAACGACAACGGCAGGAATCAAGTCCGTGTAGTGAAGCGTCTGTTTAGCACCGCCACCTAGCGATGCAAGACCGTGGACCAGTGCTTGGACGCGTTGAGCACGTTTCAAATCTGACAGTCGAAACGCCTTCTGTTTACGAACAATCGTCTCAGTCGCGCCCGCTTCCACCGCTTTGTCTCGCCGATACTTGTCAAGATTCTTGTAGCCCACTCGCTCTGCGTCGTAGAACGTTCCGCAGCTAGTTAAATCCAACGACAAGAGCCCTCGAAGATGGGCACGATAGAATTGATGCTCATGCGGGACTGGATCCCCATCTTGCCGGGCCATCGTTCCGAAATCATCGACAATCGAAGCCGGGGCGACTGACACAAACGTGCTAACACGAAAGGGAGAAACACGTGTGACTTCGCGATCTCTTTCTAGCGGTAATGCGCCTTTAGTGTTTTCTTGATTTTGCTTTTTTTCCTCGTCGTCTCCTTTTTTGGATTGAGCGCGCATGTAGCCGAACAAATCGTCATCCCAGTTGGTGATTGGGTCGGATTCCGAAAACGCAATTTTCTTTTCTCGAAAGACTGGAGCCGAGATCCATTCGCTGTTTGTTTGCTCGAGCGTTGTTCGCAACCAGAATCGAAAAGATTGGGCGGACACATACGGATAAACGCCATCATGCGATCGAATCTTTTTTACGGCGATCGTGTTGTCGGTTCGGGCACCTTCGTCGGCACCTGCGTTGTTTAAGGCTGATGCGGGAGCGTCGAGAAGAATCATGCTAGTGAGGTATGCCATAGAATATGCCTTTCAAGGAATGAATTCGAAAAAATGGAATCTGGAAGGTCGATGTTCTGAAAAGTGTCTATTCGGCGGCGACCGCTTCTCTTTCTCCAGATTGAGCGAGCACTTCTTCATTGCCGGATCGACCAAAGAATCCTTTTTCCAGAAGTGCTTCGACCAACCGGATGGAGATAAGGTCACGAACCAAACTCCATCGGTACTTCTCATCTGCCGTAATATCCAGAAACAATTCGACATACTGGTCGAACGAGATCACAAGTTTTTTGCGATCCTGGGCGTACTGGCGCTGAACTTTTGATAAAACGCCTCGGTATCGATACTCCGTTTCGGTAAAAACCAAGTCGCGAAATAACTTCTTGTCGTTGTTCTTGTCAATCAATTCAGCGAGCTGATCTGCGAACGATCGAATCAATGCAATGCGTTCTTTATTCATGCCTAATATCCTTTCGAGGAATAATGAAGTAAGTTGCCAATCAATCAGTTCAAGCGATTGCGAGTCGAGCTTTGGAACAGAATCAGCGTATCGAGACGGGTCGAGAAAGACCTTGTTTGGATTGCACAGCAAGTGTCTACGGACGAATTTTAACGCGGCGTTCCAGTCGCAAAAACCACTTGAAAAGATGCTGTAGAGATCACTGAACGCTTCGTTGCGACTGATGCCAGCACCGGGCGGAACCGTGGAGATAGCCTTCTTCTTTGGTTTCTTCGAATTTTTGATTTGCTCTCCTTCTACCCCCTCTGATTCAGTTTCGCCCTTTGCTGCTCTCCATGCACGATGCACGACATGGTCCCACTTCGATTTGTATTGAGCACCCTGCACGTCGCGAAGGAAAGTAATAAATTGACTTGGAATCTGTTCAATGGAGAGCGATGGGCCTTGCCCGGAGTTGCTCATAAGATATACCGTTAGCGAAGTGTTCGAACTTTCAAGAGAACCTTTGCTGCGATCCACGACAACCTGAGTCAGGTCCGCCATGATTAGCGACTGGGGGGCCTTTGCATCAGGATACTTAGGCTTCTTTTTAGTTTTGTCCCAGCCCGCGCACTCTCGATCGAGTATCTCCGATGGGCCATCTACTTCGGGAAGCTGGTTCGATTTTGCAAGACTGATCAACTGCCTGTTTTTGTCGAGATAACGGCCGGCAAAGCTTCGTGTCCACTTGGGATCGTCGCAATGAACAATCAATAGCTTTCCTTCGCTGCGACGTCCCCCGAGTGGAAGTGCCTGGATTGCAAGCAGGTATGGAGCCGAGACAGCCAATTCGGATTGTCCGGGTGGAAAGAAATTCAGAATCCCTGATCCGGTAAGCATCGGGATTTGTGAACGCTCAAGCAAGTGAGTTGCAGGCATTCCTGAAAAGGCACAACTCATGCCGATCACTTCTTCATCTGGTTCGCCCCGGTGCGGCTTGAGCAAGCGTTGCATAGCTTGCTTGCGTTTCGCTTCGCCAGTCGTTGGGTTTACATACGCGGAGTTCGGAAAAACGCAAGTCAAGTAGGACATGAAGATCGGATGCAGGTAGCAGCCAATCATTTCATCGCCACATTTGTCGAGGTCCTCCAGTGTCAAGTCTTCCGGATTTTCCTTTTCGACCATTGCACAAAGGGTGGCTACGCCCACGTCGGCCAAAGGATGACCTGTCCAACGAAGCAAAGTCATTGCACTACTCCTCCCATTTTCGCATTTTCGGTTTGGTTAGTTAATGTCGATGATCCAATGCGAATTCCCCCGTTCCCCCAGGGAGCATTTTTTCCCACATGGATTAGCTCGCCGATTCGCAAGAGAGGCAAGAAGAATTCGAGCGCTTTCGCGTTGTCGAATCGATAAGTTGTATGCCCGACTAAGCCGCTTATCGCGTGTGCTTGGCCCGTTCGTGTGCTGCGTCGATTGCGCGTTAGCCAAACGGTTTGCGATTCGTGAATTGAAATTGAATTGGCTCGATCACCGATCGCCCGAAAGTCAGCCTGCCATCTTTCTCCGAAAAATGCGGATAGTGAACTGAGTCGATCTCGAAGGCGGCTGATGAGGACTCCGAATGCAGGTGACTCGCGAACTTCACGAGCCTCGACGCGGGCTCCATTGCTGAGCACACCACTGCCCGCCTTGAGAAGCAACGGGCTCGTAAAGTGGATGGTGAGTAAAGGAGAATCTTGCATCAACGTCCTGTTCGAGTCGATGCGGAAATCGCTGGTCGTGAAGTGCCGTGTTGGTGTGTGAATTTGCGGCTCGGTTCCCACGAAAACCATTTCGTTTTCTTGCGGATGTACCGCGATAACTTGGACCATATCCAGTGGCGTACGATTGCGACCAATACCTTCCTGACACAGTCGAATCAAGGTCGACAAGAACAAAGCGAATTTGTCCACTGCAGTACCGAATAAAACAATGCGAAAGGTTAGTTCGTCTTGTTTAACATCCTCTTCGGTGTGTAATCCAGGCGGCTCGATCACAAAAGGGCGAGGAGCATCTTGTTGTTTCTTGAGAACCCCCGACTCCTCCGTGGGCTTGGGCATAAAAAGCTGGCCGTACGCACACGAGCGATACAGCGAGCATGGATGACATTCATGATCAAACCACTCGATTGGGCACACCAGCTTGCGAAAAGTAATCCCAAGGGCACCACGCAACACGTTGGCTATTGCAGGCCCAGGAATCGCGTCAGGTCTACGCCACCGCAATGTCGCTCGCAACTTTAGGATTCTCAACAAAGGAAGAGGCATTGGGTCGCCGTTCACGAAATACTCCCTACAGATCGATTGGGTTCGGTCGAACCACTATTGCAATCTTGCCCGGTTGTATCGCAAAATAGTGGCGACGACTGTTCATTAAGACAAAGAGGAATCCAATGAATATTGACTTGACCGATGATACGAGACGTGTTCTCACAGAAATTTCTGATCGACATAGAATCACGGTTGAAAAGCTGGTTAATGACATCCTTAACGAGTACGTTCGCTCGGAAAATGAATTTCAGAGCGAGGTGGAGGCCTGGCAAGAAATCGGCGTTGAAGCGATCGACAAGGTTGAGCAACTTTTGTAGTACCGTCACATCTCACCGTGGCTTTCTTCTTGTTGTTTGTGCGCTATTCTTTGGAGCGTTATTCTTTGCCATCGCTCGGGCTCGTTCGTGGATGAGTTCGCGTAGGTCGATTGGTTCGAGGACTTCGACACCTTCGCCCCAGGATTGGATCCAACGACTCACCTCGATGATCGAGTTCAATCGCCAACGAACCACAATCGATCCGTCCGGATGCCCCTCGATCGTTTGCGTTGAATGCCAACGCTTTTCTCGAACGTATTTTGCAACCTCGGTATCGCATCGAATGACGATTTCTCGAATCCCAGAGTCGGACTCGCAGACCATTTGAAACCCACGGCTGATCGTCTCGTCGATCGAAAAGTTGGTCGGACGATCAAAGATGTCGCCTGTTGGTTTTAACAATTGAATTCGCGATACAGCGAACATACGCAACTCGGTTCGCAGGTGGCACCACGCGAAGAGATACCAAGTCCCATTGATGGACGCGACATGCCACGGATCGATCACGCGCGTTGTCGTGTCGTTGCTTGACGCTGCCCAATAACGCACTTCGATTTGTTCGTTTCGCAACAAGTGCTCCGTTAGAGCGGCAAAGATCTCAATCGACTCGGTCGGGACAGCTGTCTGTCGAAAGCTATGAGTCTGCGCCGCGCTTTCCCGAACCACGCTTGCCATTTCCGGTATCGACGCCGATATCACGTCTACTGCACGTGCAAGCAAGGGCGCAAACGGCGAAGACCGATTCTGGGACAATGATTGCTGAGCGACAAATATCGCAAGTAATTGATCGCGTGTGATCTGCTGGCTGGAAAGAGTGAATGCGAGATCCGTGTAATGCCAACCGTTCCGATTTTTGCAGTAGTCAATCGGTGCGTTCCATTCAGATCGAAGGAATTCCAAGTCCCTCCGGACGGTCCGTGGATTGACTTCAAGCGTTTTTGCCAATCCTTCTGCAGTAGGGTAACGCCCCTTTCGCAACTCAAGGTCGATTAGCTGAAGGCGTCTCAATTGTGGACGTTTAGCGGACTTCACGACTTGGCCTTCGAATCATCCGGTTTATTGAAAAATTTAACGCGACGCATAGTGATAGCATAATCGTGGGGCAGGACAACTACAGTCAGGGCAGAAGTTTTTTTGTGACGGAACACTTTGCAATTACGCTAGGTTAAGCATGTCGACGATATTTCGAGCTCCAGCGGCTCCGAACGTGGCATTCTTTTGACTGACCTTTTGCCGGAGAAAAGCATCATGCCTGCGCGTTCAACTTGGCGAGGATCAATCCAAATTAGTGGCTTAACGATTTCGGTTCGGGTCTTCAATGCCGTAGATCGTTCCCCTGATATCGAGCTTCATCAGTACCATCAAACTTGCTCGAACCGGATTCAATTTAGACGCGTTTGTCCGCTACACGGACCCATCGATAGCAAGGAAATCGTGGATGGATATGAGTACGCACCCGATCAGGTTGTTTTACTAAGTCTGGAGGAATCGAACTCCATCCTTCCAGAGGATACGAAAGTCATTGGAATCAAATACCTTGTCCCAAAAGACGAGTATGATAAGGTTTGCCTTTCCGGAAAACATTTTTATATTGTACCAGATAGCACAACCGATCAACGATCCTTTGTTGCAATCCAAGATGCTTTAACTTCCACCAATCAAATCGCTTTTGCGACGGTCGTTCTGCATCAGTCCGAATATATCGTCGCGATTAAGCCCTTAGGCCGACTTTTGCAACTTTCTGTAATTGAATTTCCTGAGCGCGTCCGCGAAGCCAAGGATTATGAATCGGAGGTCGATCGAGTTTCGATCTCTAATGAAGAAAAGGAGTTGGCAACCAAGTTGCTATCTTCTATGAGGCAATCGGCTATCGATTTAGAAAGTTTTAGGAATCCAAGAACATTGCGATTGTCCGCACTCCTAGAATTTCGAGTCAAAAGTGATATCTCGTCGAGGAATACAGACGGCGATTCCGAAATCAAGTCGACGGATGCCAATTCGATAGAAAAATTAGACCCTCATTCCGTTTTAGCATCTGCCTTGCGCAGGGCGATAGGGAAAGCAGAGAACCAGAACAAGCCGAAAACAGTTCCTCTTGAAGACCAAAGTGCAGATTGCAAGAAGACTGGCTAGCATTCAGTACCTTATTCGTCTACATACAAACATTGTAATTCTTCATTTGGTCGCTATTACAAGTTACAATCCACATCTCCCTCTGCCTCCCCCAATCCACCTCCGCAGCAATTTCCCGTAGTGTACTTTCCTTTAACACCTCCCTCCCACAGTAATGCAACGGCAGATGCAGCACCTCCACCTGTATGTCCGGCGCAAGCAGATTCAAATTCATGATCTGCGTCATCCTAACACGGGAGATGTGTCCGAGTTTCGCCAGAGCTGATTGATCTTTGGCGATGCCGTCACGAATTAGATTTTCAAAGCGAATTGCCAGAGCCATGATCTTAGATACTCGGGGAACGCGACCATAGGTTGGCGGTTTAGTAACTACTCCTTCTACCACCTTCCTAGATCGCCTTCCGTTTTCAAAATCTATCCTATGCTTCGTCGTAATCATGCTGCGTCCTCCGTCTTCTTCGCCGCCAGTTGCAAGCCAAGCGTCTTTATCCCTGTAGGACGGTAGGTAATGGACAGCTCTCCAATGCGCCCATCGAAAGTAACGCGTTCAATCAGCAATTCGATGGCTCGAGCTTGTTCTCCCGGTTGCATCGACGCCCACATGTTGTTGAAATCCGCCAGCACCTGTTCTACTTCCGATGCGTCGATAGTACTCTTGCCAAGTATTGACAGCTCCCCTTCAATTGCGATGATCCGACTGTCGGCCTCGCGAATATTTTTCTGCGCATCGGAGAGTCGAGAATCGCCGGGTTCTGCTGTAGCCGCGATCTTGCCGAGTTGGGCGCACGTCTTGCGGAGTTTGCGCTGTAGGGCGTCTCGTTCAGAAGTTAGACGCTGTACTTGGTCTGCAACTACGGATCGCGCTTGCGCTAGCGTGTCGCGGATAACGGTAGGGTCTCGACCGACGGATCTAATTTGTTTGACGACGAATCTCTCTATTTCCTTTGCTGGGAGTGATGGCGCCGGACATTCCTTCCAACCCCGTTTCTGAGCCTTGGTGCATACGTAGTATCGATAGAGCTTGCTACCGCGTTTAGAATAGGAATGGCTCATTCCGCAGTCACAGGAGGCGCACTGAATCAGTCCACGCAAGAGAGCATTGTGCTTGTTGCGGATGGTAGAACTGCGACTTTGTCCGTTTCGTTCTAAAAGCGATTGCGCTTTCCGGAAGGTCTCCTCCTCGATGATTGCCGCATGCTCACCATTGTGGACTTCGGATTTGTACTGAACCTTACCGATATAGGTTACGTTTGAGAGAAGATTGTAAACGGCGTCCTTGGTAAAACACTTCCCGCCACGCACAATACCTTTGCGGGTCGTCCATTGCTTGGTGCGCATCCCGCGATCATTCAATTCCTTGGCAACCGTCAATGCTGATTGTTGCTCTAGGTACATTCGAAAGATCTCTCTGACGCGGTCTGCTTCATGCTTATCTGGGATCAGCTTCGTTCCTTCCACAGTGTAGCCAAGTACTGGCATCCCACCAGACCATTTTCCCTTGCGCCGAGCCGCTGCGATCTTGTCCCGAGTACGCTCGCTGATCATGTCGCACTCAAATTGCGCAAATGACAACAGTACATTGAGTATCAGTCGACCCATTGAAGAGGCCGTATTGAACGCTTGAGTGACGCTGACGAAGGAGACTTTACGTTTGTCGAACGCTTCCATAATACGAGCGAAATCAATCAAGCTCCGACTAAGTCGATCGACTTTGTATACTATCACGCAGTCAATCTTGCCGGAATCTATGTCGGCGAGCAAGCGTCTGAGCGCTGGCCGCTCCATGTTCGCACCAGAGAATCCACCATCATCGTATTTGCAGGGAATACATTGCCAGCCTTCGTGCTTCTGGCTCTTGATGTAGGCTTCACCGGATTCGCGTTGAGCGTCGAGGGAGTTGAATTCTTGCTCAAGACCATCTTCTGTGGACTTTCGGGTGTAGATCGCGCATCGAACTACTTGCGTTTTCTCTTCAGTTGGTTTAATCATAGTGCGGCTCATTACTTTCCATCTCCGTTGCGCAGGTTAAAGAAGTGGAAGCCGTTCCAATGCTTACCGGTTATGGCTTGTGCTACGGCAGTGAGGGATTTAAAGTACTCCCCGTTATAGGAGAAGCCGATATCGAGCACTTCCACAGAGATGGCCCTGCCTTTGTACGTGCGCTGTAGCTCCATGCCGGAAAGTAGGACGTCTACTTGTTGATTGCTTGCGGTTGCTCTTTTTGATCGCGCTGGAGCAACCTTCGATTTTTTTCGACTGCGACTCCCGGGCGCGTTCATAAGTAAGTTTGCGTCGTTGGCAAGTTCCGCGGCGCGTTGTCGCGCTCGTACGGACAGATCGCCTTCTTCATTGGCTTGCATGCGCCATGCGATGCGCTTGATCAGCCATTGCCTGTTTCGATTGTTGGTTGCTTCGGAGAATACTTCTAGATACATTTTCCGTAATTCCTCCGTCGTCATCTGCCGCATGGTTGCGACCTCTTTCTCGATATTCAACATTCGCTTGCTCCGTGGATAGTTGAGAACTCTCAAACGCGTAAACCCGCATGGACACACTGAGCAATGGAAATCAAGAATCATCAAGGTCGTCAGCAACGGATTCCTCTCTCTTTTGTTCACTTTGAGAGTCTTTTTCGATCGTTCGCGTTCCGCTCTGGCGCAGTCGTAGGAAAGCCAACGCGAAGATGGCAACGATGGCGTTGTAGCGCTGCTTCGGGGACAGCTCTGATGGGTGATCGACTGGACGCATCCGGAAGGGACTCCTGTGGAAGATTCGTGATTGGCGACAAACTGATTAACAGTGCCTGACTACCTGTACTAATTACCCGTCGCGATTCGATTTGACGGAGAACTGCGCCGATTTCAAGAAGTTATTTCCTTGCCGCCGGTAAGCGAGTTTTCGGGTTCGCTGTTCCATTTTGTAGCGCGCAATAACTTCAAATCCATCAACAGCTTTTCCACCGCATATTTTTCAGCAAGGAGAAATTTTCTTCAAATTTGTCTGATCAACTCGGGCGAACAAAGATTCGCAGTCTCCATGAAAAACAAACCCCTCCTCGATTTCTGCGTGACCTAACGTGTCCATGCGATCGATCAAATTGCGTGCTAATGGACTCGACACAATTTTTGTGCTTTTAGCTAGGAGACTCAAAACCATGGTAAGCCCCAATAGTGAATTGACACCTGTGCAACTGAAGATTTATCGCGCGATCAAGCGATTCATGGAAGAGCATGGGTACCCACCAACCGTTGGAGAACTTTCTGAATCGCAGTCGCGCACGAAGGCGAGCATCCACGCAGTTTTGAATAGCTTGATGCAGAAGGGATTCATTCGCCGGTCAGTGGGTAAGGCCCGCAGTATGGAGATCATACGTTTGCCGCAAGCGACGGTCATCGATGTCATTGCGATTCCAAAGTTGGGAAGCGTTCCAGCTGGAAATCCCATCAACACGGAGGAACATCGGGCTGGGGAAGTGTTTGTCGAGGCGTCCATTGCCGGTAAAGATCCCTGCTTTGCGCTCGATGTAACTGGTAGCAGCATGATGGGGGCGGACATCTTAGATGGTGACACGCTTATTGTGCGTCATCAACCCCTCGCTGAGAACGGCGACATCGTTGTTGCTTCGATCGATGGCGAAGTTACGGTCAAGCGACTTTCGATGCTGGGCGGTGTTATTCGACTCCTTCCGGAGAACAAAGCATTCAAACCAATCGAGGTATGCAACGCTAGTGACTTTCGAATTCTCGGAAAGGTAATCGCAACGCGGCGTCTTGTGGCCGTTGCAAAATAGTTGTCTGCGAAATGATTGGCGGACCGAACAAACTTTCGAATCCCTGAGACACCGGTACCGCGTTCCGCGTATGTAAGTAGTATCAGAAAACAGTTTCCACAATGAGTATCAAACATGATTGCAAAGACCTTCGGCGCTCTGTCGCCTGCACAAAAACTAATCACCAAACGAATGCGAGAGATGGGGTTCGGAAAAATCCGAAACCTCTCGATTATCAATGGCGAACCAGATCTCGCAGGAGCCACGGTCACGACGCGCCGAAAGCTCACGCGTATGGAAGTGGCCCAAGAAATCCATGGTGACTTTGACCTAAGAACTGAGCATTTCAACTTGTTCAGTACTTGTGACGAAATTCAGAATGGAATCATCTCTTGCCTGGAAATACAGCATGGATTGCCGTGTCATCTTGAGATCGATGACAAAGACATTTAGTTCCCTGCTAGTTCACTAACGAATCGTAAAACACGCCAGACATACTGCCGACCGCGAAGCGGAAGCACTTGTGGGCCTGCTGAAGCCCTCGCCATTGCCAAGTCGGGAATTTCTCCCGCAAAACGCTGGCGAGGAGGTAACAAAACAGTCCTCAATTCTATTCGCGGAGTAATTTTCTATGCTAGTTCCAAGAAAAGTGCCCATCGTTGATAAGGGAGCACTTCGGTCCATCCACGTTGCTGTAAACGCATTCATTCGTAAGTTCAATCTTCCAAAGGGAGATCGAGACGATCTCATTCAGGAAGTCGCTCTTCACCTAATTCAGAAGGTGGAAAGCTTTGACCCGACCGTCGGTGCATGGTCCACATTTGTTAAGTGCGTCATTCGCAGTAAGCTCGCTTCGATTCGAAGGGTGTCAAAAACAAAGAGGAATCGAAAGTTTGCGAAGGCGGTTTCGCTCAACGAAAAAGCGCGAGATCAAGATGGGCGCACTGCCGAGCTTGGATCACTATTTGAAGAGGGGGAATTGACTTCCAGAAAACTCAGAAAGTTTCGGTCCGCACAATCCTACTGCGAATTGAAGTTTGACCTTCACATTGTGGTCCGAAAGCTCAAGCCAGAATGGCGAGCGATTTGTGAGCAAATTCTTTCCTCTCGCAATATCACCGAGACATCGGAAAGGCTCAAGCAAGCCCGAGCAACGACCCACCGTCGTTTGGAGCAAATGGTTGAAACGATGACCGAGTATGAAATCCATCGGCATCTTTAGGACTTTCTGATCCGTCCGAAGTCGGATGGATCGCCCCACTCTCTTCCACGGAATAGTTTTTTCCAAGTTGCATATGACGGAGTGTGTTCGTGCGCAAATTTTCAGCAGTTGAGATTGGTCGGAACCCTGAAGAATCATTCGACCCAAGCAAGGATTCGTTCACAAAGGCCTTGATCAACCGCAAAGTGAACATGTTGATTGATCGCCTCGGATTCAGATTTCACGAGCGCGAAGATTTGAAGCAAGAACTCTTAACACGAGTCATCAAGAGCCTGGAAAGTTTCGACGCGAGCGTTGGGCCGCTCAATCCATTCATTACCACGGTCGTGGATCGTCAAGTTTCCAACATCTTGCGAGACCGAAACGCGGACAAGCGCAGCAGCGGCGCGATGGTAAGTCTCAACGTCAACATCAAGAGTGAGGATTCTGGTCCAACCGAATTGCTCCAAACGATCAGCAATCGAGAAGTCGACCGACGCCTTGGACGCGAGCGAACGTTGAGCGAAGAGCAATTGAATGATCTTAAGTTCGATATGGGGAACGTGATCGCGCGATTGCCGAAACGACTGCAAGATTTTTTGGAACTCAAGAAGACACTTAGTCTAAATGAGATCGTTCATGAACTTGGCGTTCCTAGGTCGACGCTCGGAGATTGGGTCGAAGAGATCCGCGCTCACTTTGAAGAAGCCGGTCTCGAAAAATATTTTTCTAAATAAAGCGTCATATCGCGCTCGGATGGGGAAGTAATACCAATAGAGAAACACACTTCGCACAACATCACGCACAGCATAAGGAAGACCAATATGTCCAGTCCACAATTAGATATCGATACACGAATCAATATTTCACTCGCAGTTGGAAACTACTTGCGAGCGGTCGACCGATTCGACATGGCATCCCAAGCGATGTCCAAGGCCTGCTCTGAACTTCGAGATCATCTTGACGGGCCGACTCGATTCGTGGTTCAGGCTGAATATAGGCACTACTTAGTAAGCAGTGATAGCGCCGGCAACTTCGAAGTCGAGCAAATCGAGTCACTCTGACAACGCTGTAATCCATCATGAAGAAAGCAACAGGTCGGAAGGTCATTCAACATGGAAGAGCAAATAAACCCAAGCGTTCCTGCAAATCGGGTCTGCCTCAAGTGCGGCGAGAAATTCCCCTCGCGAGGCCCTGCCAATCGCATCTGCAAGAAATGTGCTCGGATCAATGCGGGCTATGGTTCGATCCCAGAAGCCCTGCTTGCTAA
>JANMGH010000123.1:0-25927 GCA_031374515.1 Pirellula sp.
TTAATCCACGACACCTGTTCACCATGTTCAGACACCTGCTTCTGATTGCGGTCGGGAGAATGACAGGCTGCACAGCGCCCCACTTCCGTCCACACGTTCTCAACAAACGATGCTAATACTCGATCATTGCGGGCATGCCGAATAACTTCCTCGGGAAGTTGGGAGCCGATCGGTTGAGCGTCCTTGTCAGCGATCAGTGTAGAGTCGATCACCGCTGCGCGGATCCACTCTCGAAATGCCTCGTACTCTTGCTGACGCACGTTCTCCGTCACGAGAGTCGGCTGCTTCGGCCGACGGCTAATGAACTGCAGTATCTTGGAATCATCTGGGTTGGCCACGTCAATCAAGCCAGCGGAGACCAAAGATGCGAAAGTCTGCTGCTGTGTTGGACGAATGTATTCTTTCAAATCAACACCGCTCAGATGACATTCGGCGCAACTCGATGGCTTAACTGACTGAAAAATCGGGAGAATGCGTTTCTCAAAAACAGCCAGCGCAGTGCCACTATCGAAATCTGAAGAAGACTGGTCGTTTGTATCGGCCTGAACAGACTCCTCTTTAAGAGCCTCTTGATCATCGCGGTAGACTTGATTTGACTGAGCCGTGGAAACTTGAGGTTCGTTGATTTGGCCGCACCCGACCATGTAGCATAGAACCGCCAACATGATGATGAAGCGAATACTCGCTGCCATAGATATCTCGCATTCACTCGAAAACGACAAACAATTTGGGACTAGTGTGGACTCCAATTCTACGGGCGGTAACGTCGGGTGGATAGAATGGTTTGGGTATCGAAGCACGTCGGGAGGTGTGCGCTGGCGAATCGCGTTCACCGTACGACATAGAACTTGATAGCAGGCAGCACGGGTATGATGATTTTTTGGTTTCTATTGGACCAAAATTCTGAATCGTGAAAATGCTTCGCAGACGCCATTTGCAAATCGCTGGGCCAAGCCCGTGTGGACAAAAATCCGAACGATCCCGCAGGCTCAGACCAATTCGCATACCACAATTGGGAACGATTTTTACGCCACTGGACGTCACTTCCTACGAGCTTCCAATATCCACAGGCATGTGCTGGCCGATTTGTGTTAACCAATTTGTGTGAAACCGTCCCGTCAACGACATCAACCCACTGTGGAAGTGGCGCAAGCCAAATTCGTCGTCCTGGAACGCTTCACCGCCCACAGTTTGGCACGCTGAATCTGCCCTAGTTCATCGCCCACCAACGTTTTCCCACGTCCACAAGTTGTCGCAGTTCATCCCTGTGTCGTCGTTCGATATCGGGTTGCTTACGAAACGGAATTGTCCTGCGTGCTGGCCAACCTAAGATCCTGCTAGACCTCGACGCTTCCAGACGAAGCCGCACGTCCACAATTGTTTGCCAGTCGTCATTCGAACAGTTACAACAAGCAATCTCTGTCCATCATCTCCAGACCACTACCGCCCTAGCCTAGTGAGAATCCCATGCGTCCAGCACTACTATGCATCTTGCTCATTTGTGGATCGGCTATCCCGGCTAGCGCTCAGCAGCTCAAGGAGATTACCAACAGTATCGGGATGAAGCTGGTGCGGATACATGCGGGATCATTTACGATGGGATCGCGAGCTTATCCTCACAACACGCAGCATGAAATAACGATTACCAATTCATTCTATCTTGGCAGGTATGAGGTGCTCCAAGTTCAATTTGAGAAGATGATTTGGAGAAACCCGAGTAATTTCAATGGAGCGAAGAATCCTGTAGAAACGGTGAGTTGGGACGAAGCGGTTTCTTTTTGCAAGAAGCTGTCGGAGATGCCGGAGGAGAAAGCGGCTGGGCGGGAATATCGATTACCGACAGAAGCGGAATGGGAGTACGCTTGCCGAGCGACTAGCAGTGCGGCATATTGTTTTGGAGACACTGCGGAATCGCTCGGGGAATATGGCTGGTTTGTTGAAAACTCTAACCACAAGACCCATCCAGTTGGAGAGAAGAAGGCAAACCGATGGGGCATGTATGACATGCACGGTAACGTTTGGGAGTGGTGCCAGGACCGGTACGAACCGTTCCTGTCAAGTACGGAAACCGATCCCAAAGGGCCTAATCGTGGGCCATATCGCGTGATCCGTGGCGGCAGTTGGGAGCAAATGGAGGTACGTTGCCAATCAGTATATCGGATGTCGATGGATCCGTTGACCAAGTCGGAAGACATCGGTTTCCGCGTCGCCATGAGTCTGCCGGTCAAAAAGCCAGAGTCAGCCTCGTCAAAGTAAGAGCTGCAACGAAGGCTCACTAGCTTCAATGTCCACATGATAATGATGGAGCGGTCATCCAAAAAAATTGAAAACAATTCGAAGCACGGAGCTAATGATCAACAATCCCGCGAAGAAGCCGATCATAATGTAAAGCCACAAAACGAATTTTGGCAATGATTCCTCGGATCGTTCCTGTTTCAATTCCTTCTCGTTTTCCTTAATAGATACAAAGCAATCAGTACAAAGCGGTTGCGGATAAATTCGACCAGCTCGTTCCCCACAATAGACACACTGTCGAACTTCACTTTTCCTAACATCTTCTGGTTCCTCGTGGTCATCCCGATATTCATAGTCGTATTCTTCCTCAAACTCCGCATCCACATCGTCTTCGTCATCGTAGTACCCGTGTCTCAGCTTGAGTTTAGGAGGGGGTTCCTGCGAGATTGACTCCTGGGAATGAAGACGCGGGCGCGACTGGGTCGCAATGATCTTCGAAAGGTCAGGCAGCCCATGGTTATGAAAGTACTTCATGGACTGCTGGAAAGCGTTTCGGACGTCCAATCTCAATCGTGGCTTCCAATCTTGCGAGCTCTCCTTTCGAAGGGTTGCGTAAATAGCAAGTGCATAGCCATACATGGGCATGGTTAAATAGCCCGAGCGACGAATTTGCCAGCGGCTAGCATTCCCTTCGTGCCACGATTCGTCTCGCAGGACGCTATTTCCGGACAAGGCTCCGAACCCCAAGAAGACAGTCAGCAAGTCGGTAAGTGGTTCGTGATCATCCTCCTCACCCGTTATACGCTGATGGCCGATCAAGAGGACATGGCAAAGTTCATGAGCCAAAGTAGCAATCAATTCAATTGGGCTTTCCAATAGGTCCCAATCGATTGTAATGGCATGCATGCCGTTGCCCAAGGACCGATACAAGCCTGCTCCGTAGTTAAATTCCTCCTGCTTATCGTTCCTCATGAAATCAAAACGAATGGACTTGAATTCGATATCCATCGTCATGCAGATTTTTCGAAACAAGGCAAGCACGCTGTCTTGGTTGTCAGCCCGATATCCTTCGAGCAACTCAGCGTCAGCGGCAATTACCTTAGAAGAGAGGATTCGATCAAGGCCGAATTGATCGAGGATCCAGCTGCATCTAGCGTCGATCCATTCCCGCGTATCAGTATCGATTGGAAGCATGTCGTAGGCAATTTAGACATGGAAGGAGTATGAAATGAACGACGATAATAGACCGTCACGGATGACCTCAATCGGTATCGCTCGGGTCGGACGGAATTGTAACATCTGGAGGTTTCACCGGCGGTTCCAGTGGTCTGAAAAATAGTAAAACGCTTCGATCGATTTGAGCGAACTAATCAAATGACTCAATTAAGGCTTTCCATCTCGACTTCAGGCATTTAATGAAGCGAGCATTCCATTTATCGTGACGAGAATCGAAAAAACATGGGGGAGTGACTCATCAAGAACGCAAAACGATTTTTGGGGCCTATGCTGCCAGCCTCCACCACTCACAGGTATGCGCCAGTCAACTTCTTTTAACCTGGTTGTCCCGATCTTGCAAATCCTAGTGCCCACCAAAAGTCTTCGGAACGCTGGATTAGCGTGTTCGCAAGTCGCTGAGAATCGTCACGAGACAGCTTGAGCGTAGCTTGCCAACGAGTCCGATCATCTGCCTGCTCGTCGGCCGCAATATCATACAGTTCCTGAGAGTTGAGATTTCGAAGGCGTTCAGCAATTTTAGTGTCTTCATCATAGTACGCATCTGCGACGGCTGGCTCTCCAAGCCAAATCTGTGAGCGTCGATACGGCTTAAATTGCTCGTCCATTATGCGCGCTCCTTTGTCCGATAACGAAAAGGGATCTATCACAACAATAGCCATGCGAAAGTAATCAAGCTTTTCCGGCCCTTACCGCTCCAGTCTATCCCAAGTAGCGTTCGCAGTCGAATCGACCAGCACCCACGCTCACAGTGTTTGGGCGTAGCTAGTGGTATTGCTGGCTCCCAACTAGGGCTACGGCTACGTCCATATGTGGATAGGAAGCTGGCGGCTGATCGCGGAAAGTTGACATCCGGCAAAATCCGGCCTCGATCCCGATGGCTTTGTTCGTCTCTATGTTTTTTGATTCTGGCTTCGAATCCAACTTGCCAAAGATGACATGACAGATTCGTTCCCGACAATTGCGTCTTCAATCCAACCTGCAACGGCTCCGTATTGATCGATTGTGTTATTTTCAATGTATGCTCGACGATCATCAATGCGGGTCTCAGGATTCGCCAACCCCATTGCGGCTACAGCATTTCGAATCGCCTTGGATACTTCGGGTTCACCTATCCGATCGTATGCAGACGCGAATTCATCATATGGAGTATGGTGGGGCCAGTCATTCTCGAAAAAGTACGCGAAGCCACCGTTGTCGATTACACCTTGAGCTGAGTAGATCAATAAAATTGTCTTCCAAGGCTCAGTCAATCTCAGTGGATCGCTCCCAACTTTTTCAAGACGCTCAAAGGCTTCTGCGCTTAGGTTTTCTAGCAGTGCTTCGTCATCCATTGTTGCATTCATTAACTTGACGAACAAACAGCAATCTATCCCAACTGCAGTGAAGCGGAAGGCAACTCGCGACCATGCCGCTTGCCGTCTCAGTCTATCCGACGCATCCCACCTCCAGCAAGCAACCAAGTCAGTTCCTTGCCAAACTGTGGAGGGGACGTAGCTAGGTAGCCAGCGCCCATGTCCACAGTTTTGTTGCAGTCAAACTTGTGGAAATGGCGGGCGCCGAACCGATTTGTCCAATCACCAATAGCCAGCGCGCTCGTAAGCGACGCCTTCGGCTGGACTATACCAAACAGAAAATCCAGCACCGTTTGCAGCGCGGGGACTGCAATATTCTGTCGCGTCGGGAAGATGTGGCCATCCGAGATCTCCAAATCGTAGATTGTGCGATTCCAAATCAAGCCGGTTCATTGAATGCACTGCTTCACGCTTCACAGCCGAATATTCACCATACCTTTCCCACAGTTTATCAAGGTAAGCGTCCAATTGCTCCCTTGAGATTTTGAAGCGTGCTCGAAACCCTTGTGGGTATTTGTCGATGATTATTTGCTTTGAGTCAGGTGGCAAATATCGTTCGACACGGAAGTCGTTGACGTCCTCGAAGCTTGCGCAACTAAAAACGCCGAAACGCTTGGCATCAATGACCTTCATGATCCCGCTACAGGATGGAATGAAACCGACAACTCCAAGAAGCATCATGGCGAAGAAAGTTGGAAGCCGTTTCAATCTTGCTAGAGGAGCAGCCAGTGTCGCGATGATTAAGACCAACGCAAACACGCAGGCTGTTATCTGGAACGGGAACACGATTGGCCAAAGCATCTTTTTTCGATAACGAACCCATTGAGAGAAACCCAGTAGTTGACCCAACGCAAGTCAAACTCGGCCGAACTAGCAAGCTTCAGTCTAGCCGATCTATCAGTCGCCGTGCAATCGAGGCAGTTCCAATGTCCACAGCGTTTGGGCGTAGGGAAATCGGTACTACGGACCACGCACCAACCTGTGGAAATGGCGGAGGCGGGTTACTGGCTAGGTCAATCTGGATTCGACCAGACAGGAGACTCACCCGTTTGTATTCAAATTATTTCCAGTACGCACGTCCATCGGATTATTCGTCGTATCCTTCAAATTGCGACAGGACGAACGATGAACCGATCTGGCAAACTCCGAACCCGCGCACCCAAGGTATATCGCAACTAGACCATGACCAGCAGCCATGCTTTGAGCCTGCCAGTAGGGATCTCTCGTTTCGCCAGTAATTGAGTTGAACATTTGCGACATTCCTATCGAAGTAATCAGGTAGTTTCCGCCGAATGCAAATTCACTTTCCCGAACACAACACAGTGTGAAACCGTATACTGCGGCGGGAACAATGAATCCAATCGCGATGAGACGCTCTTCGACGTCGGCAACAAACGCAACGATCGCACGAAGCATGAATATTGCCAAAAACAGGAAGGAAATAGCGGCGGCAACGAAATCGCCAATTCGTACGACAGCAAAGGTCACAGCCGTGAGAGCAACCAACATAAGAATATCGCGGATCGAGATATTGGATGAGCGGGAAATTTTTGACTCCGATCGCCTAAAGAATCCATGTAAGTCCTGGGTCTTGGGTGGGAGACATTCGAAGCCTCCAACAGTGACCAGAAGTATGACATCGCTTGAGCTTCCCCACCTCATACCGCTTCATTCTATCCGAAGTAGCAAGACTAGTCGAATCGGCCAGCGCCCATGTCCACAGTGTTTGGGCTAGGTCGTAGTATTGCTAGCTCCCAACTACGGCTACTGCTTCGTCCCAATTGTGGAAGAGGCGGAAGAGCCAGCGTCAACGTCCACAGTGGGTGGGCTAGTTTAGAAATCGGTACTACCGGCTACGCACCAACCTGTGGAAATGGGCCTAGGCAAGGTTCCTGCGGGATTCGCAATTCGGAGACCGCGGTCCAGCCCGCGTACGTCCCTAGAACGACGACGCAGAATCTAATCCTTTATATGTTAGGCGTCGCGGCCTGGGCGTCGCGGATCAATGATAGCAAGTCGGTCGGATCTGATTTTTCGACCCAGAGAGAACGCGGGCACAGGTTAATTATCATTGCGCTTGTTTAATGACAAAATTGACTTTTCCTGCATGATTATCGATGACGGTGTATATGCCCATGTTAAAACCAGCATGGTATCCGATTATGGTATTTGGAATTACTGTTACGGTATATTTACCGTTAAGGCCGATCAACCGCGATAGTTCAACGAATTCAGAGTCATTGGCGACGACCTTCGCGTTGCCTGATATGCCGATTGCCGTCAAAATACTTGGATTGATTTGATTGAGTAGAGTTTCTATTTTGTCTTCTACGGTTTGATTTAATGTCTCAACATTCCCCTTCCCAGCGTTGCACTCCCTGCAGAGGGTCCGGAAATTGTCGATGGTATCCTTGCCGCCTTTTGAAAACGGGACCACGTGATCCAATTCCAGGCGCACGACGTCAATATCTAATTCGGGGTATTTAGATGGGGATCTGCCGCAGTTAACACATGTGAACTTGTCTCTTTTCAGTACTTCCAATCTCATTCGATCGGGAATTCGCTTTCGGCCTCTCATTTGCTGTTCCTCGACGTAGTTGAAGCCTAACGAATAGCAATCTATCCCAACTGGAGCGAAGCGGATCAAATGGTCAATTGCTCCACCCCAACGCTTCCTCCGCTACTACCGCCTAAGTCTATCCGACGCATCCCTCCTACAGCAAGCAGCCAGCGTCGTAGCCGTAGTAGTTTCATGGCAAACTGTGGAAGGGACGGAGCTAGGCAGCCAGAGCCGACGTCCACAGTGGGTATGGTTATTCGCACAGGACACTTCTTACCGTCGTCGGCTCCAGTAATAGCCGCCGCCCCCGCCGAACAGAAGTACCAAGACGATGATTAAAACGATCAGTTCATTGTTGCCCATTTTTTCCCCCTTCGTTTGTTTACCCGCTTGAGTCTTTGCAATTCAGTCTAACCACTTCAGTCTATCCCATGCATCAGTCATACAGCAAGCAGCCAGCGCCGTAGCCCTAGCCAAATTGGTCTAAAGCCAACCTGTGGAAGGGACGAAGCTAGGCAGCTAGCGCCTACGTCCACAGTGTCTGGGCGTAGCTAATGGTATTGCTGGCAAGTGGCAATGGCTACGTCCACATTTGGGTGGGAAGTTGGCGACTATGTAGGAGGCTGGGTTGCTTAGCGGGAAACGGTGCCTTTCTGCGTGCATCCTTACTTGATTGCGTCCTTGCGTTTAACGCTGTCAGTCTATTTGTCAAGCAGAGCCGAAGGTGATTCGTCGACTGTAACTGCATCGCCCTCGTTTTTGTCAAACATTGCGAGGTAAGCCTCACGGGATCCAAAAATATCCTCGGCCGTACAGCCAACCGTTATCGTATGCGTCGAATACGAATGCCATTCGCTTTCGTACATCATCTCTTCATACTGTGCCAACCGTGCTGTCAGGTCCGGTGACTCGCTTGAGCGATGACTGATCATTAAATCAGGTCCCATTCCGGATCCGAAATGTAACTCATTGAGTGTAAGCTGATTGACAGGGTTGTTCAGGATCAATGACACTGTGAGGGTCAAGAACAAGCATATGAGTAGTTTGATCGACATGTTCTTCATGCTTGTCTTCTAGGTTTGAGTGCTGCAATGGACGGACTTGTATTTATCCATGTTTGGGACGGATATTACTTCCCCAGTCTATCCGATCCCCCAAGCGTAGTCGAATCGGCCAGCGCCAACGCCCACATTGTTTGGGCGTACGTCCCACTTGTGGAAATGGCGGGAGTATTTCTACGTCCACATCGTTGCCCGCTGACGCTGAACTAGGTCCGCAGTGTTTGGGCTAAGGAAATTGATCCGACGGACTATGCACCAACCTGTGAAAAGCGGCCGATGGCTGGATCGAGCGTTGACCATTTGGGGATGGGAAGATTGGGGCTAGGGAATGAGTTTGAAAGCGGACGAGGATCCAGCACGATTGTTCCGACTATTTTCGTTCCGTCTTTTTTGATGCTGCCATTTGCTCTCGTTGGAGCGACTTGGCCTCCCTAATCTTCATTCGGCAGTCATGACATCGCTTCGCTGTTGCGTAAAGCGAGCCTCTTGCCTCTTCGTAATACCATTTTTGTTGAGCAGCCGTCCAAGTTTCTTCCTCACCGCATTCCACGCACACGAATTCTTTGTCCATGTACCAAAGTGGTGGAGGATCATAAGAGCCATTGGGAACTTGTTTCGATGGGTCTGCCGCAACGGCGCCCGTCGGCAGTCCGATTTGCTTTTCGAATCTCTTCTTATCCCGCCGACGAGTCATCAATTGTGTGAGTATGTCAAAGAGAATTGAGACGTGATTATGGAAGAGCGGATCCGACGAATTGATCGGCATTCCGATACTCCCCTTTGCTGTCATGATTAGTCTATCCGACGCATCCCACCTCCAGCAAGCAACCAAGTCAGTTCCTTGCCAAACTGTGGAGGGGACGTAGCTAGGCCAGCGCCCACAGTGTTGGTCTAACATGTGGAAAGTGGCTGGCACCCGGCTACGGCTACGGCCACGTGTGGATGGAAAACTTGCGGGATTGGGAAGGCGCTAGTTACGGGCTAGGCCGATCTTGCTGGCATAGTTGAACATCGCTTGCCAAGTAAGAAGCTCAAAATGGACTCACATTCTACAGCCAAAATGCCGGACATCAGTATTATCACAGTTTGCTCCCAAAAATGAATAAATGTTCCAGACCTAATAACGACGCTTGCGAGGTACATCATGAGAATGCCCGATACAAATGATGCCCCGGATTGGATTCGTATCCCTCCGATAAAGAATTGCCTAGGAAGCCGCCAGAGCATCGTGAGAAGAAGACAAGAACATGCAAAAACGGTCAATTCGATAACCGATTGTATCGACATTGCTTCAAAGCGCTTGAGACTTTTTGCCAATCCATGATGAATGCAGCGTTCCAGTTCCCTTCCAAGAATTGTGCCCGGCAGAAACCAAAAAATCCTGCTTAGATATGTTCGCCAGGACAGGCATTCGGACGGTACCACGATCACAATGCTGGAAGCTTGGTATGGATTTTCAATGGTCATCGTCTCGACTACTTACTCCGCAAATGATTTGAAATCCATACCCTTCAATTTAAATCCGATCGCGAGGATTAACACTTCACCCCAACACGTTTCCCCGCCGCTAGCCTCCTAAGTCTATCCGAAGCATCCCTCCTCCAGCAACCAACCAAGTCAGTTCCTTGCCAAACTGTGGAAGGATGTGGCTAGGCCAGCGCCAACCTCCACAGTTGTTGGTCTAGCTCGTGGTATGGCTGGCTCCCAACTAGGGCTACGGCTACGTCCCTACTTGTGGAAGAGCCAGCGCCAACGCTCACAGTGCGGATGGTCTAACCTGTGGAAAGCGTCATGCTTCTGGCTACGCCAACGCCCACAGCGTTTGGGCTAGGCCCTATGCCGAAGGATTGTTAGCTCTAGATTGAGATCGCATTGGCGCCGAATATGGATTGTCCTTTTGGCTTTCATCGTAATCCGTAATGGGATTCTCGGCAGGAGGGTTCGTAGATGGAAAATGCTTGCGGATACTGCGACAGTGAAAGAATGCAGCGACTAAAAGAATCCAAGTGCTTTGAAAACCAGCAGGATGAATATACCAAGTTCTCCAATTCGTATTCGCAGAAGCAACCATAATTGCGATGATTAGAAATGAGCCAATTAAATTGGTTGCCGTGTAGGCACGGCTTGACGAGAAAAAGGCGAGTCTACGGTCAAACAAAACAGGTAGAAACGTCGCGATGATTCCGCCAAACATTATTACACAGGTCAGAAAAAGTGGAATCTTGAAAAACGCGATGGATCCAAACAAGGCTGTCGCATAACCAACCGAGAGTATCGACACACCGAAGTAAAATCGCAGGCCTCTCGGCATCGGATCCAATGGAGCAGTGTCTTGCATAAAGCTAAAGCTTTTGAAGCGATGAATATCAGTTAGTCCGCTAGAATCAGGGTTCGAAGCCAGAAAGTTCCCCTCCGCTTACCGCCTCAGTCTATCCGACGCATCCCTCCTCTTGCAAGCAGCCGTAGCCGAATTGGTCTATAGCCAACGTGTGGAAAGGAAGGAGCTAGGCAGCCAGCGCCGAAGAATTACGATTTGTTCGTGTAGCGACGACGACCAGCGATCAGAATCGCGGAACTGATTATAAGCGAAATGAAAGCAGCCAGTATCGTCATGTGAAGTCCCTGTCCCACCATTCTTGTCATCAACGCGACAGTGCCTGGCAAAAGAAGCGTTGCAAGGCAAGCATACCATTGTCGATGCGAAACAGAAGGATCTTGGGGCCAATATCGTGATCGGATACGGAAAACCAATCCGCCCACTGGAAAGCTACAAAGAATGAACAGATAGCCAAGTGGATTCGGATCGTCGCGAACAGACATAGACCTTGGAACGATCAACGGAATTGCAAGTATCGCACCTACAATTCCCGCTACTGCGAAGTAGAATAGTGGTCCGCGATGCCGTCTCTCGATTGCTTGCGGCGAAAACGCATCGGGTTGGGCCTTTGGGGCTGTATACGGGTTTGTATCGATATTCATCGTGGCGTAACTGTGTAGCAAACAATTCCAAAGGCATCGAAGGAAGCTTTGAGATTGTTTGGCGTTGGAGTGCTACAGTTTAGTAGAAATGCCAGTCGCATTGCAATCGAGCTAGCGCCAACGTCCACAGTGGAGATGGTCCAAATTGAGGAAGCCGGATCCGAGCGTCGGCTAGCTCCAAATGTGGACGGGAGGGTTGCGGCTAGGGAAGAGGCTGGTTGGATGGTCCGATCCTGCAGGCGTACGCGAATTGCCTTGAGAGATGGCGGTCGGAGTTCCCTAAAATCATCCCAAATCGAATTCCAAGTTCGAAAACGCGCGACATCCCAACGATACTGCGACCATACTGCGGACAAATCGTAACGATCCTTCACGGGCATCAAACGGTATCTCTGTTCGTTGCACGACCTCCAGCATACCTGCAACTGTCAATTTATTTTTTTCCACCAACGGAACCATGATCACTAATCGTTGGCCAAGCGTTGTATTCGCAATTTGCATTGTCGCGAGTTCCTCTATCGACATTGCGAATGCGGAATCGTTTGCAAGCGTCTCGCCTCTCGACGCAGCTAGGTCGAATTGCGTTGGTTCAATTCCCACTGATGTACTCATTAACCAAAGCGTCACACCTTGTGGCGAGAGGCATTGAAACAGCCCGTCAACCAAATGATTCGACATTTCCAATTTGGATCGACTAAGACGAATTTTGTCTACAAACACAGGCACAATCTGTACAACATCAGCGGTTGGGAATTGAGCCTCAATCTTTTTTGATACGATCCAAGAATGTGATCCACAGGTTGGACAAACGGAGTCTCCCGGTGGATTCGATGAAAGCACCAAGTGCTCCTTACCACACACCACACACTTGAGCGGATCACCTTCGGGCGTTCGGGTTGAGATCGTCATGGTTGTTTTTGAATCCAACGATTTGAAATTTGCCCAACCGAATCGAAGAAGATAAGTCAAGAGCCCACTTCACCCCAACCCGCTTTCCCGCCGCTCTCCCCTCCAGTCTATCCGATGCATCAGTCCTACAGCAAGCTGCCAGCACCAACGTCCACAATGTTTGGCAATGCTACAGGCTTATCACCAACCTCTGGAAATGACGGATGCGGCGGCTGGCTAGGCCGATCTAAGGAGATTATTTATTGTTGTTCTATCGGATTCTCATTAATTCGCAGGGAACCGGCGGCAGTGAGAATCGCAGATGCGACTGAATAAGGTAGTAAGTAGGTCAACAATTCTGAAAGGTAAATCGGTGGATGCTCCATGCGCAACCTTCGAGGTGATGGAAAGCCGGACCAGGACAGTGCCCACGCCGCAAAAATCCCTGAGAGGAAAACGACAAGCACGCAGACACCTGCATTCTTCTGTTTTCCACCCGCGTAGTATGCAAAGGCGGAGAAAGAACTAATCATCGTGATCAGCAGGTAGACCAGCGCACCTTGACGCAAAATTGAAAGTAGCGGGGCGTCATTTAGCGCCCCTTCGCCAGGTATGGCCCAATCAATTCCCTTGGCGACCACAACAAGCACGACACATGCGGTCGGGGCAATGATGGATGCCAAAAGAGACCTTTTTACGCCACTCAAAAATCGATTCTCTCGCGGAGATTCTACAAGTTCGCTCGAAGGTGACGCATAAGGGTTCGTAGGATCGTTCCTAATTATAAGCCCCTCAGTATGACCGGACGAACAGCAATCTATCCCGTCAGTATCAAAGAGTGAAAATGGCAGTCGCTGGCTTCGGCTAGTTCAAAGTGAGTTGTCCTAGCACATACGTTTCAGTGTAGCTCATTTCACGTTGGTCAAGCAACAGTCTCCGCCCCAATGTGCTTTCGCAGCAATTCGCCAAGATTTTTGTCTGCATCATCCTTTAGCGCTCGTCGGGGGATGACGGATACGTCCCGTTTTCCGTGATACAAGATATAAAATTCTGCATCACGAATCCACGAGTGGTACATCGTCCATTTCAATTGTGCGTCGATTTCATCGGTCTGAAATCCGATTCCATTATCCTGGAATCGCAATCGGTATTCGGATTTGAGCTTGGGTTGGGAGCGATAGATCATGTGGGGCAAGAGGAGTACGGCGTAAATGAGGAGTGACAGCATGCTGCCCCCAGCAAGCGCTAACAACCAAGCCATTGATGGTAACAATGTCGACGTTTGCAAGCAGTAGATTCCAGCGCCCAACGCGACAATGCCCCCAACGAGATCACGCTTCCACTGGAGATTGGTCTTGTAGTACCGCCGCATCGCACGGACGTATTCACCGCGTGTTATCGTGAAGTTGGCTTCGACGGATTCTGTCAAACTGGTTCTCCGTTGTCGACGAAAAGATAAGCACTCTAACCCAACCGCATCTAAGGAGAATGCTTGCCCGTTGTTAGCGGGCTCAGTCTATCCCATCCAGCAGTCCCACCGCAAGCGACCAGCGCCAATGTCCACAGTGGTTGGGCTAGGGAAATTGATACGAAGGACTATGCACCAACCTGTGGAACGGCCTAGGGTCTAGGACAACGTTGGCATACGCCCAAACTGTGGTCGCTGGATTCCGGCCAACACCTCTTCTAATTCTTGTGCCGTCCGGCATTTGAATACCTCGTCAATGCGTTTGAGATTTCCTTCGGATCAAAGTCGAGACCATAAATTGATCCATAAAAGCTGATACAAGACATAATTGCATGCCTCTGGTCTGGCGACAACAAGTCAATGAATTCGGGTGCACCAAGCGAGTTGTCGATGAGTCGATCAACAAACCCGACGTGATACTGACCTCGTAGTTCGGCAACGATGAACGCTGGCGCATGAAATCGCATTCCTTCGGCGTCCAGAAACGATGGAGCAGCGTTGCAGTAGGTGAGTAGTTCAGGATCAATTCTTTGCCAGTCGAGTTTCTCATCGGTCTCACGTAATTGTCGACGGGCTTCGGTTCCCATGTAGCCGTCAATTCCATCGGATTCTCGAAGCCCAATCCCATTGCCAAGTTTTACTCCAGCAAATGCGGCAGATATTTTCGCGATTAGCTCGTCCGCCCTTTCGCAGACAAGAAGCCATGCCTCGGCCTCGGCAAGAACAGACCGGTCACATCCGGCGCAACGCATCTCTTCAATGTCAGCACGTGTAATGCGTTTCATGATGCGCCGAATAGCAATTTGTCATAACGTTACAAAAGACAGAACGGAAATCGCTACTAAACCCTATTCGTATCCAACACGCTTCCCCGCTACTGTCCGCCTTAGCTTATCCGATCGTGCAGGCGTCGTAAAATCGGCCAGCGCCAATTCGCCTCAATCCTTTTTAAATTTGGTACTGTTTCCCGCCGAAGACTGTGGCGCAGGAACGAGCGAGCTGTGTTTTACAATCGTGTTCAGGAAGACTCTGCGGATTGCGTCGTAACCACGATCATTTGGGTCTTCAATATTGTCGTAAAACCAGTAGTGCGGGTCCTCGCTCACGTAGGTTGATCGCCAAAACTGCCTGCAATGAGCTCCGTGTCCCATGAAGGTTTGGTACAACGGAACCACGTGTACATTTGAATGGGACTTTGCGCATTCAGCGATCACGGCGTTATATTTGGCGTGAATTGCGAGACCATCTGGCCAATGAGGCAAGTACACACTTGGTGCGTCGCCGACGCCGTCGGTCGGATCGTAAATATCACCGATGTAGATTTCACAACCGCCTGGAAAGCATGCCCCGATCCTATCCAGCATCTCATCGAGTCGTGTTCGAAAGGCCACTATCCATGGTTCTGCCTGGGAAGCGGTAGCGCCATATATTGCACATTCTTTTGGTGGTGATCGCCCATAATTGTGAATGAGATCGTTACCACCGGTCGTCATAACAACCAATCCGAATACGCTCGGATCCTGTTTCTTAAGCCGATCCTCAATTACAACCAAATGCTCCCTTGAAGTTGAACCAGAGATAGCAAGGTTTTCGAATTCAAGATTCGGTAGGACTATGGACAGGCACATCCCTTTCATATCCTCGTACTCGTCTTCAGGATTCTTGATGAGTCGATTGAAAGAAGTGTGGTCTTGCTTGCGAGCACCAAGGCCTGCGGTGATACTGTCACCGATCCCGACGAATCGCACGACCCGTTCTGTCCACGGATTTACAAAATCGTGGCGACTTACCTGCGGACCCGCCGGTCCCTGGCCGATCGGTCGCGACAAGAAGTATTGCTTGTAAAAGACAACGCCTACAAAGAACGCAATTCCCACGCCAACAATAATTAACAGTCGATTGCGCCGTGTAGACATTGAGAACTCACTTAGTGATGCTATGCAAACGATCTGCAGAGAACCGTTGCCGATTGATGAATTGCGTCTCTTCCCCAATACGATTCCCCGCCGCTACCCCTACTCAGTCTATCCTACGCATCCCTCCTCCAGCAAGCATCAATAGCTGAATCGGTCTTCAGCAAAACCGTGGATTGGTCGACGCTAGGCCAGCGCCCGCGTCCACAGTGTTTGGGCGTAGCTAGTGGTATTGCTGACTAGGGCTACGGCTACGTCCTACTTGTTGCACCAACTCGCTCACTCCAGAAGTCAGCGTTCTACGGCTTATTCAATATCTTAGGCATCCATTTAAGAACCCAAGGTGACTTGGATTTTACCGTCAACACTCCTACACCGCCGTCGGCGCTAGCAAAATGCTCTACCGATTCCAAGTCGACGTAGTTGGGCACAAAAATGCGAAAATTTCCCTGGTTATTGAGGCTACCTGTCCACTCTTGATCAAAATTTTTTGAAGCAGCTAAAATCCTATCGGATCTTAACTCGATCATATCAAGACCAACGATCTTGCCCTCTACCAACAGCCCCTTACCGATGTAAGCCGGAGACGCGTTTTGTAGTTCAGTGCTTGGAGCCACGGCAAACTTCGTAGAGCGTTCCCGGTGATAAAGGCAATATCCATCCGGAAGAGTAGTTTCGTCGATTTCGATCATCCAATCGCCTGGTTGAACTGTCACCTCACAAATCCCATCTTCATTTGTTCGCCCTTCTCCTGTGAAAAAGTCGATCTCGCTTTGGATTCGAAGTTTAATAGTAATTCCTTCATGAGTTTCAGAGTCCGTTACGTCAACAACCGAAACAAGGCAATTGCAAACTGGCTTCAGATGGAACTCCAGTAGGTTTGTTTTTAGGGATAGTATTGTAAAATCTCTCCTAAACTCGCCTTGACCAATCGATTTTTCAGGACCGAAAACTCGAACATCAATAGGTACTGCGGGGGCTTTCTCGACACGGATGCAACCTTGGTTGTCCGTCTTACCGAGGCACTCCTTGAAATTTGGTTTAGGTTCTTTAATCACGTTTGTGTTGAGAAAATCCTCGGTCGCATTTACAAAGATCTTAGCGCCTGCAACTGGTTGTCCATTGGGATCCAGGACCTTGCAAATTAGTGTTCCGAAAGACACATCCCAAACAACTCGAATTAATGATGTACGATCCCAATTTTTAGGAATGGCAAATGTGCAACTGCTATTGTCTTCAAGAGTAATCCTAAGACTCCGCAAATCGCTTGCGATCGCACCAAGTAGCTTCGCCTTCCCATTTGTATCTGTCAGAGATTCAAAAAACTCAGGTAAACGATCTGGGACATTCACGATCTGTCTATTTCGCCGAAATGAAACAAGCCCCGGGGCAATTCGTGCGTTTGGGATTGGATTTCCTATTCGGTCCTCTAACAACACCGCAATATTGCTCTCAGGTTGCATGCGGACTCTCATCGCTCGCGAACTTGACGTCGACGTAGTCAAATGGTCGATTGCAAAGCCTTTCGCATAAACAAAGCAACATGAATCTGGGGCATTGTTGTCCGTAACAACTTCGATTTCCCCATCGGGACTGGACTCTCGGAACGTAGGCCGGTAACCGGCAGTTGGTTCCGAATCTCGTTGATCGATAGTCGCATGCACGGGATTTCCGGATTGGTCGACGACACTCAATTTGATGCGAGCTTCCGGCTTTGATTGCAGTAACGCAAGTAGCACGACAAAGATTTGGATGGTGATATTCAGCATGAATTCGAGCGAGCGTTTCCGTTTGCAGAAAGAAATTGCTTTAGCCGACTGATAATTGCTTTAGTCTATCCGATTCAGCCTTCGCAGAAAGAAAACAAACGTCGAATTCGCCAGCGCCAACCCCCACAGTGTTTTGTCTAGCTTGTGGTATTGCTGGTTCCGGCTAGGGCTGCTTCCACATCGTTGCCCGCTGACGCTGACCTAGGTCCACAGTGTTTGGGCGTAGCTAGTGGTATTGCTGGCTCCAGGCTAGGGCTACGGCTACGTCCCACTTGTGGAAGAGGCGGAGCAGCTCGACGACCAAGTCGTTGCTTGCTGACACGGACGATTCATTTCCGCATCTGAAAACGCTTCGTTGTACTCCATAAGATCGCTGAGCTCAGTGCAAGGATAAAAAGTGGCGGAATCGAGGCAACGACTGAGGCCAGCAAGCTGGAGCTTGGAAGCCAATATGCCGCCATCGTAAAAGCCGCACCGATCGTAAGCGGTAGGAAAATAATCCATACGCCAATCAACACAACCAATGTGACTTTTGTGCCAGCCAACAATCCAAACCTTGGAACGACGTTGTCGAGCTTGCCGTCATCATAGTTGGTCATTGTGATTTCTTTCTTGCCAATCAGAAAGTGCCTCTCCGTCTTCATCCGCTTCAGTCTATCAGATGTATCCGTCGCCCAGCAACCAGCCAGTGCCAACGCCCACAGTGTAATGGATCAATTTGTGAAAAGCAGCTACATGCCGGCTACGGCTAGGTGCACATTTGGGTGGGAAGATTGCGACTGCGGTCGCCATCCGCTTCCATGTATCAGGTATCAATCGTGCCGTAGCTCCTGAAGAACTCTTGCCTCGCGAAAGAGAGGCATCGGACGACCAGTCCTAGTTGCTAACTTTGTTTCTGGCCTGATGCCTATCTGATTGATTAGTGTTGCGTTTATGTCGGCGGGTGAACATGTTCCCGTTTCGGGGTACAGCCCGCTCTTGTCAGTCGAACCGTAGACAAAAGCGGGCTTAAAGTTGCCGCCTGCAATGAGAACGCTCATCGTTTGAGCCCAATGGTCGCGGCCGCCTTGCCCGTTGATGCCGGGCGTACGACCGAATTCGCCGGCACAATAGACGATCGTCTCATTCAGTAGGCCTTGTGCTTCAAGGTCGCCAATCAGTGCCGCCAATGCGCGGTCAAGTTGTGGAAGTTGATTGTTTCGAAGCCTTGAAAAATTTTGGTCGTGCGTGTCCCAACCGCTCATGCCAATCGTGACAAATCGAACTCCCGCTTGTACCAATCTCCGCGCGGCCAGCGCACTCAATCCTAGCGGCGACTGGCCGTATAGCTCGCGTACCGCACTACTCTCCTTCTGAACATCCAGAGCATCACGCGTTCTCCCAGACGTGAGTATGTCAAGCGCCCGCTGCTGGAATGTTGACATCTCATCGGCGCGACTCGTTTTGTCGAATTGACGAAAGCCCTGTTCGACTTTGTCAAGCAGTTCTCGACGGCGAGTCAGATCGGCTATCGAAAGTCCATCTGCAATTGCAAACTCATCTTTGGAGTCGCTGAGACTACGGTCCAAGAATCGATCAACGACAAACGGATTATGAGAAGAACCAAGATAACCAGCTTGACCAATATTCTTTGTCGTCAGGTCCATATAAGCAGGGACTTCACGACTGGAATCAGCGATCGCCTGGCTGGAAACGATCGAGCCGATTGACGGATACCTCAGAGCCGGACTGATGGGGTTGCCGGTAAGCACGTGCTCCGCGCCCTGTCCATGCTCTGCGATCGTGTGAGAGACTGAACGGATCAGAGTACAGTGATCCATTTGCTTTGCCATGTGCGGCAGGTGTTCGCAGATCAGAACGCCATCAGCTGCCGTTGAAATAGGTCTAAACTCCCCGCGAATCTCAGCCTTCGCGTCTGGTTTAAGATCCCACATATCGATCGTTGACGGGCCCCCATCCAGCCAGACCAGAATTATACTCTTCGCTGAGGCCTCCGAAGATTGGCTAGACTCGCTGGCAAGCAGTTTAGAGAGCTGAAGTCCCATTAGCGGAATCGTGCCTATTTTTAGGAAGTGACGGCGGCAAGGTCTTTGATCGTGTAATCTGAAAGTCATCGTCCTAGCTCCTCGCAATTACCATATTAGTGATTTGAAATGAACTCGCGCGAGTTCACTAATGCCCAAACCAGATCATCAAAAGCTGTGTCGCGAAGTTCGGTACCATTCAAGTGCTTGATTGCGAACTCTGCCTCTACGTCAGCGGGCTTGCGACCAAGGACCTTCAGATAGAGTTGGGTAATGAGCTCTCGATCGTTCAACTTCAAAAGCTCTCTGATCGAGCCCGTTTTGATTTTCTCCAGAATCGATTGGTCGTTGGCCAGGAAGATGAACTGGCGAAGATCGCTTTCGACCCGTCGATCGCAGTCGCAGGTTGTTTCTCGTTGTCCGCGTCCCAACACCTTTAGCGCTCTGCCTGTGTCGCCCTTGACATGGTTGGTCCCAACTTCAATAGACAAAGCTCCCGCGCGCGCAACATCGCCAAACTCTTGGCGCGATCCCAACACTTTGTTCAGAGTATCCATCGCAACTTCGGCAAGCAATGGTCGCACGTATTGGCGAGAGAAGTTTCGTCGGTCATCTCGATTGGATTCGTTTGGTGTGGAGGATCGCTGATAGGCCACCGACATCAGAATTCGCTTTTCGATAGCTCGAATGTCGAAATTGGACTCGCGAAAAAACTGTGCAAGTTCTTCCAATAGTCTCGGATGCGACGATGGATTGGTAAAGGAAAAGTCGTCGACGGGATCGACTAAGCCGACCCCGAAATAGGTCGACCAAACTCGATTTACGAAACAACGCGCGAAGTACGGATTGTCCGGCGCGACCAACCAGTCAAAAAATTGCTGGCGCAGGTCGGAACCTTGGTCGAATTTCGCACTGTCGAAAGCCCTCGGTGAAACATCAATGCCAGGGACCGAGCCGCTTATGGCACGTCCCAATTCGCTGCTGAGGAAAACCTCGCGGATTCTTGGCAATGGCTTGACTGTCTTGCCTGCCAACTTGGCTTCTCGGCGTCTTGCCAGTTCAGCAAGAACTGCGGAGTTCGTTTCGTTGGAGCTTCCGTAAATGACTTGCGAAAAAATGTTTGCGAACGCAGCGTAGTTGTCTTGGGTCCAACGATCGAACGGATGTTTGTGGCACTGCGCACAATTCAGCCGAACGCCCGTGAATGCGACTGCGATCAGCTCAGCGTTCTCTTTCAACCGAGCCTCGTTATCGGGAAACACACGCCGCCAGAACAGATCCAAAGATTTTCGCTTGGCATAATCGTTGTCAAACGACTCTCGACTGCGATGAATGAGTTGCTCTTCGTGATGCATCCATTCCAAAACATCCTGATCCTCTCGGCTGGTCGCGGTTACTATGCCGCGAACTATTTCGTCATACGTTACGTTCTGCTCAAAGCGTGACCGGAACCAATCGTGCCACATCTGCGCTCGACGTGAGCCCATGATTTCATTTTCGCCCATTGCCCCCACGTCACATTTTGTAATGTCGCACATTCGTGTGGCCCACAATGCGGCATGCATGGGATTGGCCAACAAGTCATCGATCTTCTTTTCTCGCTTGTCAGCAAATGAGCTACTGCAGAATTGGTTGACTTCTTCTAGAGTGGGAATGGTCCCGATAGTGTCAAGCGTGATTCGACGAAGAAACTCTTCGTCGGACGAAGGACCTGAAGGGATGATGTTTAACAATGCCAGCTTCTCGTCAATTCGCAAGTCAATTGCAGTCGGCTCTGCACTCTTGGCGCTCGATTCGCGGATGGTATCACCAGGAAATGGTGCAAGCACGCTTACAGAAGCAAACGCGTTTCCATACGAGACTATGATCGATGTATCACCATGACGCGAGCGGGTGACTCTGCCATCAGGTTGGACAACAGCGATACCTTCGTCGCGACTTGTAAACTGGCACAAGTGAGTGACCAATTCGCGGGAACCATCGAAGTAGTCGGCGGTAACAGCAGTCTCTTGTGCGTCCCGTGACAGGGATAGAACAATCTGTGACGGCTCGACGGTGAGCTTCTTCACTCGGCCCGAACCTTCGTTCCATTGCGAGCCCTCTTCAATCCATCGTTTGATAGTCTTATAGGAATTTGAATCGGGTTCGAATCGCACTCCACCTTCATGCTGATCGCGCCCGCTGGGTTTTAGGAGCAGGGGACTAGACTCGGGGTCCGAGCCATCGGTGCGATCTTTCAAACCTTGAAAATCCATCTTTGCAGAGTGACCAAATAGGCTCAGTTGAAGACCACCTTTGCCACCTCCGAACGCGCCGTGGCAGGCCGCGGAGTTGCAGCCCAACCGACCGAGGAGCGGCGCGATGTGGCGTTCAAAGTCGACACTCTTGTTCGGTCCTGGGATTTCATTCGCACACAAATTAGTGGCAAAGAAACAGACGACGCCGAAAGCGACTCGCAAACTGTGTTGCGACCTCATTTCGAATGGAATGGTATGCATTGAATTGCGTCCGATTAAGGTACGTCCCTACAAAGCCTCGCTAAGCCAAGCATCTACTCAAAAAAATCCCGATTCAGCGCTTGCCCAACGGGCTGTGTCTTATGGGATCGACCGCTTGGAGATGCTCTCGCGGTTAAACAAAGTAACACGGACAAGCCCCTCAAAATCGGAAATCGGCTACTTGTCGACGGCCGGCTTCTCGTCCTCTCCTTTCTTGAGTGTTATGGTGACCGTTCTGCGCTCATCGTCACTCAATGTGAATTTTTGAGATTGTGTAAGACAGCCTGCTGCGTTAAACCGAATGGAAACTGGAGCACTTGGCACGATCGAGCTCAGCCGAAAGAGCCCGTCTTCCTTGTTCCAGCCTATCTGAGTGTCCATCATCATCTCCTCGCTATGCTTCTCAGCGATGTCATAGTGCGCGAAAATACGAGCCTCATCTAGCCTTTTACCAGCCTCATCAACGATATCGAGTTTCAAAATCCCCGCCTCATGCCTTATGACTCTAATGTTGTCGAGATTCTCTTCAAGTTTTTTGAACTTAAAGGAGGTCTGTGGACTCAGCTCGCCGCCGACAAACTGAACCATTAGCGCGGAATGTTCATTGGTTGTGAACCGCAACTGTGCGTCTTCGATTCCGTGGGGAACCATCAACTCGAACGCGCCTTTTCCTGTTTTTCTTCCCTCTGGAATCCACAAGAACTTTCCGTCCACCTTGCCCGTCATGCTCGGCGAGTGGCCACCTGAGACTTCACCGTTGGGCCTAAAGGATTGAACCGTGATCAAGACATGGGGTACAGCCTGAATAACAAATGGTTTGCTTGCAGTGTCTTTGGTAACGTTGATCGATCGATTCACAAACATCGCCGACGGAGGCGTATCGTGAAAGTTCGCGTACTTCTCTTTTTCCAGTGCACCAGTGGCTTTCGTGTCAACTTCGACTTCGCACTTTTCAGCTTTAAGTGGACGCGTCACAAACTTGCCATCTTTGTCGGTCTTCGCCGAACGTTTCATCTCGTAGTGTGCGTCGTTTCGATCTTTCTCTGGAGTTAGGTTAACCCACAGCCCGCTCATCGGATTTCCCGCAGCGTCCTTGACGACACCTTGTATAGAAACACCTGTGTCCAACGTGATATCTCCCAGCTCGCCGCGTTTTTCGCCAACATCGATATACTTCATGCAATGATCCAAAGGGATGAACGATAGCTTTGCAATGCCGTCGTATGGTACGACTATCTCAAAGCGACCGTTTTTGTCCGAAACAGCGTCGACCGCAGAAGTGCGATCACGGTCATTGCCAGACTTGGGACGGCAGTCACTGCGAATTTGCGCGTCGGCGATCGGTCTCTTCTCGTCATCAACCAGTCTCCCTGTGATTTTCTCGCCTCGAACCATTTTGAACTCTGAAAACCAAGGCTGCTCGCCGTTCTTCAAATTGTCTACGACCATACCGTAGCCATAACTGCCGCAATGACGTTGCGCATATGTTGGATGATCGATATCGAACAGGATGTAAAGCAATGGCAGTTTGAGCTGTTCCGGCGGAATGGTAAAACTGTATTTTCCATTTTCATCGGTTAGAGATTTGGTCACGCCAAGTTCCTGCCAATTGTCGGACTCCATACGGGTCACCGTGACGGTCACCCCGGCAATTGGTTTGCCGGTATCGGCATCGATCAAGACGCCGGTATGCTCGGCGGATTTTTCGTTGTTGTCGTTCTTTGCAACGGTGTCTTTATTCCCTCCGTCAACAAGGTGATTTGTTGTTTCGGTGACTGCAGGCGTCTCTGCTCGCGTTAACTCTAGGGAGGTCATCAGTCCGCCTGCGGCCACGAACAGGACAGCAAGCAAGAGTAAAGTCGACTTGCGTGTCGCTCGCACGATTCTGAAATTCTCGTTCATCATCATCTCAATTCTCCTGTAAAGATTCGATTTATTGCCCGCCATGGTTAGGGCGCCTGGGAGAAGTCGCTGCCGCGCCTTAGATAGATCGAGCAGCGTTTTTGCGTATGTTATGTGTTCTTGAGTTTGCTCGATCGCGAATTGGTCGGCCAGCTGGTCCTGAGCAACGCGTAACTCACGGCGGAGGACCCAGTAGCAGGGCTGCATCCAAAGGAATACCTGACAAAAACTAGCTAGTTGCCATGTCAGCAGGTCATGCAGTTGGATATGGCTCCACTCATGAGCAAGGCTATGCTTGAGCTCCAATTGATCTGCATCGGATTGCGAGAGTCGTTCCGGAAGCAATACTGTCGGACGGCAGAAACCAATGACCATCGGTACATCGATTGAGCTTGAAGATGCATACTTCACTTTGTGTTGACCTGGGAAATTGGTAACGATCCGCTCAACCCTCGCGAGGGTCGCGTCCGTGAGTGGCTTTGCCCTATTGACCAGTTGACGCGTTATTGCATACCCGACAGCTAGGTAAACGAGATTCAGAAACGAAACGGCGAGAAGGATGACGGTAAGCGATTGCTTCAGCCAAGAAAGGGGCCCGAAGCCGCTGACGGCGTGGGCGAGTGGTACCGACTCTGGTCGATGTTCACGCAAAACGCCTTCCCGATCCGTCGATTTCAAATCGCCATCCCCGAGTGCAGATGCGGCAAAAGCACCCTTGCTCACGGGAACATCTGTTGGTACCTGTGCATTGGGCTGAGACTCAGAAGCATGGCGAATTGATTCGATGGACGCCGCATTCCCGTCAGCAGACTCAACGGCAGGCAAAATTGCGAGGTCAACCTTGGGAACAATACCAACAGCTCCCAAGGCTAGAGTTGAAAATAAGGCAAGCAGTGAGACTTCGACTAGTCGAATGCGTTCAAGCGGCTGCTTGAGAAGTTGTATGCCCCACAGGCATGCGCCCAGCAAAAAGAAGGCGATTAAGTTGAATCGAACGATAACTGTGAACAGCGATTCGAAGGCTTCCATGTTTATTGATCCCCTCTGTCTTGTTTTTCCTTGGCCCGCCGAGCTTTGGCGATCATTTTTTCCAGGTCTCGCATTTCATCTGCCGAAACATCCTCGGCGGAAATCATGCTCAGCACAAACCTGTCGACGGCTCCATCGAACAACTTATTGACGAACCGCGACGTAGCGTCTTCCAACGTATAGACCGGTGTGTAAAAGTCGGTCCGGCCTTCGGAGCGTTTTGTTACGAAGCCCTTTTGCTGCATGATGCGAACCAGTGTTTGCACGGTCGTGAAGGCACATTCACCATCGGGACAAAGTGCGTCGTGTATGTCGCGCACTTTCGCTTCTCCAAGTTGCCACATGACCTTCAGCAGGTCGAGCTCTCGTTCGCTTGGAACCTGTTTCGACATCGCTCCCCCATCATCTAGTGCGACTAAACTAATAGTTTAGTTAAGATAGCAATGAAAAATCTGGCGGTCAAGCACATTTCGTAGAAAATCAGCCCCTTGGGCGTCACTGGCTTCGACCGGGTTGGTTCGTGTCGCTGAGTCCAAAGCCGGCGATTGCTCTGAAAGAACTTGAATGCGTCGTTGAACGCCTGCGCGATCATGAACGAGCAGCGATACTGCTGTGGCATTTCAAGTGTCGTCAATTTCTTTCGATTCAGTATCATTCACACAATGACGTAGACCCGATCAGTCGAATCTCGCGTCCACAATTGTTTGCCTTCCATAGCTCTACCAGTTAAAACGATGCGTCTCTGCAACTATCTCCAGCCCACTACCGCCCTAGCCTAGAGAGATCCCAATGCGTCCAGTATTACTGTGCATCTTGCTCGTATTTGGAATGACAACGCCTGCTGGCGCTCAGCAGCTAAAGGAAATTACCAACAGCATTGGAATGAAGCTGGTGCTGATACATGCGGGGTCTTTTACGATGGGATCGCCGGAGTCGGAGGAAGGACGGCAGGACAACGAGCTGCAGCATGAAGTAACGATCAGCAAGTCCTGTTACATTGGTATAAACGAGGT
>JANMGH010000204.1:0-26783 GCA_031374515.1 Pirellula sp.
CTCTTCCACCGCAGCGATGATACGCGATCGCAAATCCATACTTAAAGCTTTCATTCCAATCTCCTCCGTAAAATTTGGACAGGAAAAAGCTTACTCGATCTGCCTAGTTCAAACCTATATCACTTTTAAAGATGCTCTAGAAATGTTCAAGAAGCTTCATCCAGAATTTTTCGAAACGCTTCTGCCGCATGCCCAGGTTGCTCAGCGCCCCATACAGACTGACTGACTGCGATGCGATAGATCCCTGTTTCTAACAACGGCTTCATGTTCGATAAAGTGATTCCGCCGATGGCGAATGCAGGTACTTTGGAATTTATGCTCCGTAGGTACGAGGACACTTCGGCAAGAAATGAAAGCCCAGCGAACGCCGAGAAGTTCTTTGTGCGGGACGGGTAGGTCGGCCCACATCCGATGCAGTCAACACCTAATTCCACTGCGGCACGAACCTGTTCTAGGTCATGGGTCGAGAGTCCTACAACGCACGTGGGTCGGATCAAAGACCTCGATTGCGTCACGCTAAGATCTGTTTGTCCGACATGCAGTCCAAACGCGGTCGTACACTCTAGCACATCCGCTCGATCGTTAACAATGATACGAGTCTTTGCTGCGTCGACGGCTTCGACAGCCGATTGGGTATAGCGGATCAACTCCTGTGCATCGAGTTGTTTATCTCGGATCTGAACAAGGTCAACTCCCGCATGACTGATTTCACGAACCCTGGAGACAAATTCGCTGAGCGGCATTTGGCAATGCGCAAGTACATAGAGCTTTGATTGCAGCAAGAACGGGAGATCCCGTTTTTGAGCAAGCAATAACTGTGCATTGAGGTCATAGATTTGGTAGCGAATGGCCTCGATGGCAGCGGCAGATATTGGGTAGATAAACTTCGTTACTTCTTCGAGGCAGCGCAGCGATTGTTGGCTTCTCTGTGACGCCGCTTCAGCAATTTCTGTCAATCCGCCAGCCCGGGAGGTTTCTGCAACCGTTTTTGTTTCACGCCCAACATCGTGCGAGGCATCGCGACTCGAGTAAAGTAGTTCGTGATTCCAATCTTTAGTCGCGGCACGGAGTTGATGCCGCAGAGCCTTGAACTTCGCTTGGAATGAAGCGTGGTCTTGAAAGCGAGCAACATCTTCAAGTGTACGAATAGCTTCGAAAGCGCGATTTAAATTGGCGTCCAATAGGCGGCTAGCAGTCAACGTCTCATGGTGGTTCATGTGCAATTCAAATCGGTGTTCAGGGGCTTAAGGGGGGCGCGAGTTCGCTAACCAACGCGCGCACTCGCGCATGTAGGAGCGGCAATTGCTCCTCGGGTGTTGACGCATCCACATCATGGATATCCCAATACTCCACTCGGTCCGCAAACCGATCGAATCGCTTTTGCACCCACGGTAGATGCTCGTCTCGCTTTACGGCAATGATGCGGTCGGAGTTGACCAAATCATGCTCCGTTGCATCCATCGGTGTTCGAGTCGGATCATACGGGATACAGAGTTGGTTGAGATAGTTGACCGTATAGCCAGAAATGGTGTTCGGTATCGATTCAGGTAGAGCTAGACCACGCGAGTCAGCTTGCCAGTTGAGTTTTGCGGCAGACGCTTCCCAATTGAAATAGATCTCCGCGAACCGACTTCGATAGTAATTCCAAGTGCAAAGAAAAAGGATTTTATTGGGCATAAATTCAATGGACTCAGAACTGGTGGCCAGCCTGGAGGGGCACGGTAACGACGACGCAACTAGTTTAGCCGCTCGACACGGATCGATCCATTCTGCTTTCGGTCAATCTGCCGTGCCGATTTCGCAAATTCAGCGTCAATCCATATGAATGACTGCCTTCATGACCCCAGCGTTGGGATCGAGCCAGTTTGGAAACTCCTTTGGTACGTCCTCAAAATTGGCATGGTGGGTGATCCATGGATTGGTATCTATCTTGCCCGCTTCGATGAGACCGATGATACGCGTGAAGTCTTTGGATAGCGCGTTGCGACTTGCCATCAAGGTGATTTCACGCCGATGAAACAATGGTGCATGTGCAAACACAAGGTCTTGCTGGGTGATGCCGACGTACACGACTCGTCCAGCAAAGGCCGCGAACTCAAATGACCGGACCATCGATTTGTTGTTTCCCGTTGCATCGATGACAACATCGGCCCGCTGCCCATGCGTCATGGATTCCAAATTTGCGACATCGCTTTCATTATTCCTGATCAACAAGGTGTCGGGCACGCCCATCGTATTTCGTACAAAGGCCAAGCGACTCTCGCTGATATCGGCAACGATCGGCCTCGCTCCCGACAATTTCACAAACTCTAGCGCAGACAACCCGATCGGTCCGGCACCGATTACCAAAACCATTTCACTTGGCTTGCTCCCACTTCGATCGACGGCGTGGCAGCCGATCGCCAACGTCTCAACGAGTGCCGCTTGTTCCATCGATAGACCAACTGCTATATGAAGTTTGCGGGCAGGCAGCAAAATTCGCTCGGTCAGTCCGCCGTCGCACATCACCCCTAACGTCTTGTGATACTCGCAGCAATTCGTGAAACCTCGGCGACAGGCGTAGCATTGCTGGCAGTTCAGATAGGGTTCGACGGAACAACGATCTCCAGGCTTGACGTTGGTAACCCCAACGCCTACTTCTAAGACTTCGACTCCCAACTCATGTCCCGGAATTCTTGGGTACGAAAAAAAAGGGAATTTCCCGAGGTAACCACCGAGATCCGTGCCGCAAACACCGACACGATAGACTCGAACCAAGACTTCGCCAGCACATGGTGGTGGTGGCTCCGGGATGTCAATGATTCGCCAGGATTCGGGCTTTTCGAGTTGCAGGGCTCTCATGTCGAGTCTTTCAGTTGTTCTCAGGAAGGCCTTCGCGGTGCCCGATGTTTCGAACCGGCGCTAAAATCTCAATCACTTCATTCATCAATTGGTTGTCGACCGGCGATTCCAGCCACTGAACCCACTTACGGATATTATTGGGGTTCGCGCTACCTGCGATCGTTGTTGCTATGTCTGTGTTTGCACAAGAGAACTGCAAGGCCAAATGAGCGATGTCCACTCCCTGCGTTTGGCAGTATGTCGCCGCCGTCTTGGCTGCTGCCTGAACTTCTTGAGGGTCGCGAAACCAAACGGGCAAGGTTGCGTTCGTTAACAGCCTCGCAGCGAACGGTCCACCATTCATGATGCCGATGTTTTTTGCCTTAAGTTTAGGGACCAGCTCGTCCGCCAGTCGCGTATTTTGAAGCGTGTATTGGTTGTACGACAAAATACAGTCGAGTTCGGATTGAGAACTCACCACATCGAAGATCTTCATCGGATAACCACTGATCCCAACGAAGCGAACTTTGCCGGTTTGCTGAATACGCCTCAGGGCTGGCAACGTTTCGTCGATGATCTGTTGGAGCGGTACAAACTCGATGTCGTGGCACAAAATGATATCCAGGTGATCTGTGCCAAGTCGGTGCAGGCTGACATCGACGCTCTCAGCAACTCGCTTGGCGGAGAAATCGAAGTGCCCAACGTCATAACGCCCCAACTTAGAACACAGGGTGTAATGGTCTCTAGGGACGTCTCGCAGCGCGATGCCTAGTAAAACTTCGGACATTCCACGTCCGTAGAACGGGGAAGTGTCGATGAAATTGAGGCCAAGCTCCAACGCAACGCGGACGCTCTCGAAAATCTCATCAATCTGCACGCTGCGAAACTCAGCCCCTAAAGAGGATGCGCCAAAGCTCAAGATCGGCAGTTCAAGACCTGTTTTTCCAAGTATTCTTTTTTCCATAATGCAATCGTAGGTGGTTTCTCTGACAGGTTTAAGTGGATATCCCAGGGACTCTATGTGCTACAAATTCTAGGGGAATCGCATCAGCCTTTTCGCGTTTGCACAACATGGCCCGTGCAACTCGCTCGCGCGTCTACGCCCCTTATCGCGACAAATCATGCGAGAAACAGAGGCTTCAAATGGCGATCGAAAACATTCGTCGTCACCTGCTCACCGACGATTGCGGCATTCGATTGAAGCAAGTCAGTGAATCGCGACCCGGACTTGGCCGCTACCTTGAAGGAAACGTGTAGGAGTTGTCTGACATTGGCGTTGAAACTAACATCGCCAGGTATGTGTCGAATGGTACTTGCGAAAATGTCCCCGTCCCAAGATGCCACGTCTGCTGGATTGGGCAACTGCGTTCGATCGATATCGATAACGCTGGCATAGGGCGCACAGAACTCTTCGATGTGTTCATAGGCATAGGCATAGATTTCCTTTGCGAGTTGAAGTCCATCGCCCCCTGCTACAGATAATCCGATGAGCTCTTCGAGCCATGTCGTCCCAGCGGTTTTGACATGGATTCCGGCCCCCGTCGAACGAATCGCTTTTCGAATGATTGGATAAAGACTGAATTTGTCGCTGCCGCTATGCACGCTCAATTTGAGGTTGGCGGGCATACTGAAATGCCCAATAGCGAATCGGAGGACCGCCAAATCGTCAAGAAATTCACGTTCGAATTGCTGCAAGTCACCAACATAATCGACCCCTTTGTTGAATCGACCCGTAAACTTGGGGGCAATGGTCTGGATCGGCAGTCTTTCGTCCGCCAGCGCGGCCAAAATGATTAGCAATTCGTGAGGAGTCTGCGGCGCATCCGTTTCGTCCATGGAAACTTCAGGGACAAAATTCCCCAGCCCTTTCTTGTTTTCAATGTAGCGATAGATCTCCGCTGCCTGGCGAGTCGCAAGCAGATATTTGCGGGCTACCCGTTCGACTTCTTCCCGTCGAATCGACAATGGAGCTTCGATGCCAGGTATTGAAATCGGGCTAAGCAATTCAGGATGGCGCAATACGAATTTCGAAACTTCCGAGTCCGAAACAGGTTTGCCAATGGAATCCGCAACATCGATCGTGAAGAAATTCGAACAGGCCATGAAGCGATCGACGGTTTTGAGCTGGATATGGTCGGCGTCCACATACCACGAATGGTCCCACCCTAGCTCGTTGACAGCCAAAGCGGCTGCGTCGTAAACACTCTGGGGTTCGGAACCGATAAAAGTGTGTTCTCGATTCGACTTGTTCCACACTGGCACAACAACACCCTGAGCCGTAGGCGGCATCAGCTGCGACAATTTCAAAAATGCGGCAAGTTGCGATTTGGCTTGATGTTCGAATCGATCGCCAACTCCGAATGAGTACGGTTCTAGGACTAACATGGGTGCACCTTTTCGAGGGACAGAAGTGGACAAATTGTTGTTGAATTCCTCGATATTGGAAATGGCAAACAAAGCTCCGGATGCCAAAGAAATCGGCTTGATTGGTTTGGGCCTTAGCCACGGGCTAGTTACCCAAGCGAAAGAACGCAATACCTATTACGTTTCTGTGCACAATGCCCAAAAACGACGCGTTCTCGGTTACGATATTGCAACCCCCAAGGGAACGTTGGTCAGGGATAATTACCAAGCGATGAAAGTCCATTTATGCGTCAACGACCAGTCGTCGTGGGATTAGGCGAAATACTCTGGGACGTTTTTCCAGATGGGGCTCGATTCGGAGGAGCACCCACCAATTTTGCATGTAGCTCTGCAGGAATAGGGCGCGAAGCGTCGGATGTGTATATGGTTAGTGCCGTCGGCACCGATGAACTTGGCGACAAAGCGATTGACGCTCTAGTCGAGCATGGTGTGCATGTAGACGCGGTCACACGCAATAGTCGTCCAACCGGTAAAGTGCACGTGAAGCTCGATAAAAGTGGTCATGCGTCCTACGAATTTGAGGCAGACGCAGCATGGGATCGATTGCAATGGTCCAATCATTTGGAGCAACTTGCAAAACGGACGGACATTGTTTGCTTCGGCACACTCGGTCAACGCAGTGAGACTTCCCTCGCTGCAGTCCGTAGGTTTGTTACGTCTACTCCCTCCAATGCACTTCGCATCTTGGATATCAATATAAGGAGGCCATTCATCCAAGACGAAGTGATCGTCGACTCGCTAAAGCTTGCAAATGTCCTAAAACTAAATGATGAAGAGTTACCCGAGTTGAAGAGATTGTTCCAATTGACTGGGTCGCCACTTTCGATGCTGCACCAGCTATTAGATCGCTTCTCATTCCAAATCGTTGCATTGACGCGAGGATCCAATGGAGCCATTCTCGTTCGCGGAAATGAGGTCAGCGAAGAGCCTGGGGTTCACGTCGATTTAGTGGATACCGTCGGTGCTGGAGATGCGTTTACCGCGGTGCTTGCGATAGGAGTACATCAAGGACGTGATCTGCAATGGATTAATCACAAAGCCTGCGAAGTAGCGGCCTTTGTTTGTTCTCAAAGCGGCGCGACGCCGAAAATTCCAGACAGGCTTTTGTTGTCGCCAAAGAACTCGCCACCCATGTCATAAAACACCAAGGACGGGCATTCATCCCAGAGCTACCGAGACTTCAGCCCGACGGTATTGACGGCGATCACGCGATATGAGTACGTTTTTCCTTGCTCCGCAGTTGTGTCGGAGTATTGCATACGAACAACTGGCTGCGCCGGTGTGTCACTGTACTGGAGTTTTTGAAAGACTGGTCGACCGTACGCGTTTTTACCTTGATCCGGTACGTTTGCTAGGAATTGGCCATCTCGTTCAATGACAAAACTTGCCAAGCCGCTTTCGAGATCCGCATCGGCATCCCAGGTCAATTCTGCACCCTGAACGCGAACGTTGGTGGGCGCGGGGGGCGGTGTCAAGTCGGTTACGGCAGTGTCGGTTACGTACTCTTTCCAGGCTTTCGCTACGGATTCGTTGGGAAGCCACACGGATCGCTCCCTTGCACCTTGGTATTCACCCAAAGGAACAGGGTTGGCAATCTTCGATGGATCTGCATCTAACGCTGCTAACCAAACGTCGTCATTCGACAATGCCTTGATCTTGCCATTTGTTGCAAGTGGCAATCTAGCGGACAAACAGGCGTCGAACCACGGAATTGCCAGATAGCGTTGGTTGCCGCATTCGTGGCTCGATAACGGATCGATCGAAACACCAATAAATCCCCCTTTGCCTCGCAATGCCAGAAAAAAAGCCTCCGTTTTTTTCCAAACGCCGGCGAATTGACCGTCCGTTACCGTTACCCCTTCCTTCGTGCCAAGATTGCACATTACCGGCACGCGCAACGCCGCATCGGAAAGGAGGAATGGAGTTAATTTGCCATCAAAATCCGTTGTTGGAGGCACACCAGAACGCAACCAAGCGGCAGCGACTCGTTCGGGATGGAGCAAAAGCATTCCACCCGCCCAGTATCCTCCTCCGCTATGTCCCCAAATGGCCCAGGGCACAGTCGCAAGTTCCGGATGACTGGATTGCATTCCCAGTTCGACGAGCGATTTTTGAAATACGCGATCAGAACCGTTTCGAGGGTCGCACCAAAGCTGGCAGTTGGCTTTGTCCGGCTGCTCGTATGTTGGCGAAATCAGTGCGCAGTCATGTTTCTTGGCAAGCGCCTGCCAATGCAAATCGAGTGCTCCGGTCTGTCCGGATTTGCATGAGCCTTCGCCACAACCGTGTTGGTGCACGACTACCCCACGTAGCGTTTTTACTCCAGGCGGAATCCAAAGCATGTAACTAACGGGATAGGGTAATTCCCCAGGGCTGGATGAGCCCACATATCGGACGCGGTAATAAGGTGGTTCAACCGACAGCGGCATATCGTAAGGGGGCAACGCTTTGTCTAGTGTCTCAAGCGACCATCGATTCGGAGTGAGTTTGGCAGACGCCCAAGCCTCGTCGGTTAGTGCGCCCGTGGGCCGCGGTGCGTACGGAGTCACAAACGACACTTCTGTTTTATTCGGTATCTGATGGTCGTGCCCAGTGAGCGACAGCATCGCATTGACCATTAATCGACGGAGGTCTTCGCTTTGCCAATCGAACGAAGCGCCTGCCGTTGTCGTGAATGATCGCCCTTGTATACCGGTTGCCGTCCGGTAGGTCCTGAACCAAGCAAACGGCATTCGAATGTCCTGGCGATGATCGGTGACTGGCGGATCAGACGGATTGAGGCCCGAGAGGACCTGCCCATGAAACAGCACGGTATCTTCAGGTGTCAATCTCTCAACCGAATTGACGTCGGTATGGCAGAAAATGGTTTCACCGACTCCCTTAAGCACGGGGTTGCTGGCAAATAACTTGTTGACGTGCGCTAATGTCGCTTCTTTCTGAAATTGACCATAATGCGCGATCCAAGTGTCGCCTAGGATTTGTTGTCCAAACCCGCCCGGCCATGTCTTGCTTTGAAAGTCCCAGTCTTTGTAGGGACTTTGACTTGAGGATGCGTAACGGAACGCATGTGTTGCATTGCGAATGCCCAATACCGGTTTGCCGGAGTTCACATAGTCGACGATGTATTTCATCTGCGTGTCGGGCAGTTCTCGAAACCGCGCAAAGATCACCATCAGGTCAGCACTTTGTAGCGACTCAAGTCCAGGAATGTTCCGGTTGCGATTCGGGTTGATTGTCCCTGTATCCGGATCCATAGCGAACAGAACAGTGCATTTGAAACCATGGTGGCGAGCAAGTATCTGCGCAAACATGGCCATGCCCTCCTCTGACCGGTAGTACTCTTCGCCTGTGACAAAAACGATGTTCTGTCCTTTTCCGATGCCTTCTTTTCCCTCGATAGTCAGCCAAAGGTCTGCGGCGTTTGTCGCTAAACTAAACCACAATGAAAATACAAGACCGAGTGCCGGGACGGTTTTCATGGCTATGGACTGGCAGGAGGGATTTGGGAGCACTACCCTAACAGAGCAGTTGTCTTTCAATTTCAATCGTTCGCTAGATTGTACTGCGCTTTGTCCCCCTTTTTCGAGATGAGGTTGTCAATCGCCGCCAAATCGGGGATCTTCAAGACACAGCCTTGCTTGACCTGTTCGTTAACCTGATTCAATCAAAAGCCATGGACAATACTTTTCGCAACGTGGACCCAACGGCCTCCCGGCCTTGGATCCTAGCAGAAAACACCCTCGATTCTGTACGGAAAGCGGACTACCAAATGGCGATCCTGCCGTTGGGCGCAACCGAACCGCACAATCTCCACTTGCCCTATGCCACCGACATATACGAAGCGGAATGGATCGCTTCGGAAGTTGCGCATGGGGCCTGGCGTCAAGGAGCAAGACCAGTCGTTCTTCCGGCAATTCCCTACGGAACGGAAACGAACATGCAACGCTTTCCATTGGCGATGAACATCATGCCTTCGACCCTCTTTCGCGTCATCGAGGACTTGATTCAATCGTTAGCCGCTAGCGGTATTCGCAAACTACTGATACTTAACAGCCACGGTGGCAACGAATTAAAACCGTTGCTTCGCGAATTGTACGGCAAGACGGAAGTCCAGCTATTTCTGTGCAATTGGTTTCAAATGGTCCGCGATCTCTACTCGCAAATATTTGAAAAGCCAGACGATCATGCCGGTGAAATGGAGACTTCGATGATACTGGCCTACCGGCCTGAACTGGTCAGCAAACGAAGTGATGGCGGTCTGAATGCAGATCCAGGTACCGCTAAAGCCATGCAATTCGAGGCGTTAGAAAAGGGCTGGGTATCGATAACACGCCCCTGGCACTTACTGACTACCAACTCTGGGTGCGGCGATCCGCATGCTGCGTCAGCCGAAAAAGGCAGGGAAATGATGACTGGAATTTGCGAGCGGTTGGTCCCGTTTGTTGTCCAGCTATCTCACGCATCCATCGATGAAAAGTTTCCCTTTGCAAGTGCGTGAGAGCCTAGTTACGCGATTGCAATGCTGAAACGACTTCTTCGCCGTGGATTAAAACGTCGACATCACGAAATACATTTTTAACTCGTCCATCCATGCCAATAATAAATGTCGTGCGCTTTGCAATGGGGACATTGTTGAATTCGGTGAGAGCACCGTAAGCCGTTGTAACCTGCTTTTCGGTATCCGCAAGAATGTCAAAATTCAATTTATGTTGATTCGCAAAATCATTATGAGATTGAACGTTGTCCACGCTTACGCCAAAAAGCTCCGCTCCTAATGACGCGATTTGCGACTTGCGATTGCTGAAGTCATTCGCTTCTACCGTACACCCTGGAGTGTTATCTTTGGGATAAAAATACAAAACCACGTCTCGCTTGCCCAAAAACGCGCTGAGATCGACCATTTCACCATCTTGGTTTGGCAATCGAACAGCAGGAGCTACCGAACCCACATCCACACGGTTGAGGGAATTGATAACGATAAGTGCATCGAGCGGACTCATGCTCCCGTCGCCGTTAACATCCATGAGCGGCCCAGAATAGTTCGCTGGCTTGGACTCCAATACACCAGTTCCGCGCTCGTTTATATGATTGATCACAATCAAAGCGTCGAGCGGTTCAACCATCCCTGACATGTTTACATCAAGCCGATTGACTGCGTTTTGCCAGTCGGCAGCGCACATGTGACGCCCCTCCAATCGCTCAATCCATCTAGGAATTCGTTTCGACATCGAACGGTACTTCTGTTCCAAGAACAATTAATAACGATTTGGTACACGAATCGAGTATACGTAGCTAGGTTTGACGCGTCAAATTTGAGATACTGCTTTATCCAATTTAAACGTTGTCTAGACTTTGGGCGATTTGCACTTACCGAAACTCTTGACGAGTTTCGCACCCCCAAATTATGGTTCATTTCGACTAAAAACGCGTCTTGCGCCTGCGGCTCGACCCAAACACGTAATCTGGACAGCGCACTGGGTTCCGTGCACATCCTAAGCCGTTTTGGCCTTACAATCGGCACAGCCGTCGTGGGGCTTCTTGCCCCCCTTTTGTCGTAATCGATTGCCACCCATTCGAAGGCGTTACTAGTTTAGGCTCGGATTGGGGCGATTGCTGCACATCACTTGGCTAATGCTGCGAGCATCGGGAAACCAGCAAACAACGTAGGTGTTCTGCCCATCAATCACTCTAAGAGGAGCAGATTGAGCAGGTCCGACCGGCCTATTCCCTAGCAATGGACTGAGTTGCAATTGATGGTCGCCTGCGCAAGTCTCGACTCGCAAGACCTGAATATCGCGTGGGAGCAGTCCCCAACACCGTGTATCTGCCGACTCACTTGCCTCCCAAGCGATTCCAGCAATATCCAAGCCGATTCCTGCCAAACCACTCTCCTTGCCCATTCCGTTTTTAGCTGCCGCAACGGTTGCCTTTTTGATGACTCTCCTAGCGACTGCCCTTGCTATTACTGAGTTGCGATTGGCTTTGTAAGTGGAAACGGCTAGTTGTTCAATATTGGCCAATGAAACAGACGGTCCGATCGCGTGACCATCGATTCGGATCCCAACCGCGTCCACATCTGAGAAGGGTATGGCGATGTCTGGCACCTTGATGGGTGCGACCGTCGGAGGCAATTTGTATGGCCCGAGTGCTGAAACGATTCGGTCCGCAATCAGCAACGCGTCGCTGGTAGGTTGCTCGGCGATCTCCACTTTGTAAGGGCCTCTCCCCACCATCGCGAAAACGTAAACAACGCCATTGCCTGGTTGCGAATGCACCCCACCGCGTGCACGCGACAAGTCCCACTGTAGCGGCTGGCAGTCTGGCAGGAAACTCGACGCTGCTTCGTAATTTCGAATCGCATCGTCGTAATCGCGATGCGTTGCTTCCCGCAACATACCGCGCATGAAGTATCCGAGTGGCAACGGCCGATACTCCGTCGGTTCCTTGCCGTTGCGTTGAGCAAATGTCTGTGCTAGCTGCTCATGCTTGTCTTGGATTTGAAGCGTATAGCTTTCCGCATCAATTCCGTCTTGCATTAAGCTAGACAGTGAGAGAAATACTCGAATTAGAATCTTCTCATAATCTTCGCCGGCATACGATCGAACTTGATCGTCCGTCCACATGGAAACGGTTTTTTCAGCGAGTGAGTCCTGTTCGAGATGATCAAAGCGATCTCGCACTTCTCGCAGTTTTGTTTCTGCTTGTTTGGGTTGACCGGCGAGCAAATCGACCACTGCTAGGTCCAGATTGACCACGTCGCGATCGTGGCGATTCGACTTGGCGAGCTTCTCAAGGCTTTCGCGACAGGCGTCAAGCTGTCCGTCATAAAACAAATTTCTTGGCTGGGATATTCGCTTCGAATGAGTCGAACATCCGGCAGAGAACAAAACAAATAGACAGGCAACCAAGCAGCCGATGTTGCGAATCGATTGGGCGTAACATGGTTCCGCCGTAGAGTTGCACTTAGGACATCTCGTCATCGCTTGAGGGGATTGTAATTCCAGAACTTACCCGCTGCCGTCTTGTGATACCCTTTGCGAACCTCGGACGAAAGTTTGTCGTAATCGCCGGTATGGACATTCGTCAGCTCTAGGGTCAATTCATAGTCTCGTTGCGTCGAACTATTGCGTTTGGTTGTACCGCTAGTCAATGTGGCGTAGAGCAAGTAATCGACAGGTGCTCCGCTTTGTTGCAAAACTGCGGTGAACAACCGCATATTGTCTGGTAGCATGAGGGCGTCGGGCCGCATCCGAGTCTCATGAAGGGCAGCGTCAACCATGCGTTTGCTGATCGACTGGAAGGTACGCGACTCGAGTATCTGCGAGTCGATTTGGTTGTAGAGTTTGTCCTTGAAGTCGCCGATGTCTTCCGCGCTCTTGTTTTCGATCCCGACGAAGCAGACTGTCTTCTTCATGGGCAAACCGTTGGGGCCCAGCGGACAATCGTCGGTCGCAATTTGTTGTCGAGCTAAAAGTTTTGCAACAGCTTCTTCGACTAACGGATCGAATACTTCGGCACCCGCTTCGTGACTGCCGACCATGTTCCCAGCGTCAGACTTGATCACATGGCCATATTGATAGCCTCGGCACCCTGCCAGTCCGGCAAGTGTCACAATCGAAATACTACTAAGCCAATCACGACGATGCATGGGATTCCTTTCCCGCGAAACCATTTTGCCAACTCCGCAGATTGTGCAACTGTTCTCAATTGCGGACAAGAGGAATATCGGTAATCGCAGAACAGAAGGTGGAGACGAACTTTTTCAGAATCTGTCAGCTAGCAATTTGCACGACCACATTGGAGCCATTCGGATTACTGTTGCAGGAGGTAAGCCAATTTTGGTAACTGTCTTCTCATGACTAAGATCGATCGCTATCTGCTTTTTTTGTATTCGCGGGTCTTCTTGATTTGTTTCCTGACCCTGTCCGGATTACTTATTGTCGTTCAGATTTTTACAAACCTGGACGAAATGATTGCATACGGCAAAGTTCGGGGGAACTTTGTTCTCGGCTTGGCAGAGTATTTCTGCCCGTTCATGCTCAGTATTTACGATCGCATGTGCGGCTTGCTGACACTATTAGCGACAATGTTCGTCATTGCTTGGCTTTATCGAACCCATGAAATGACAGCATTGCTTGCCGCGGGTATCAGCAAGGGTCGGATCATTCGACCGATCTTAATTTTATCCGCAATCTTGATCTTGCTCGCCGCAGTTTCTCGGGAACTTCTCATCCCTCACTATGTTTCAATGCTCAGCAAGACACCGCAGGAATTGTTAGGAGAGAGTATTCGCCCGATCCAAACGGCCGAGGATTCCGAAATGGGGGTGCTTATCAACGGGCGAAATTTGCAACCGGCCACCATGACGATCAACCGACCTATCTTTTGGTTCTTAGGACCCGCATCGCAGGTGACCCAGCAGATCACGGGGTTTTCCGCCAAGTACTTGGCGGCAGATGAGGATCACCCCTCTGGATACTTGGTTGCGACCGCTCGTGGAGCAGAACCGTTAGCCGGAAAAGCATCAGTCAAAACGGAACAAGGGGTCTTTTTGCTGCTTCCTACCGACACCCCGTGGTTGAAACCGGATGAATGCTTCGTTGCGAGCAAGATGGAGTTTGACGTGCTACGCGGTGGAGCAGCCAAGCAGTTTGCAGCGACCAGCGATTTGATTTGGCGAATGAAGCACCAATCACAGTCCTATGGCGCTGACTTGACCGTAGCTGTTCATACGCGGTTCATCCAACCACTGTTGGATTTCACTCAATTGCTCATTGGGATTCCGATGATCTTATCCAATCGCAACCGAAACCTAGTCAGCATGATTCTGTCATGCGTGGTCAGTTTCGCCGCTTTTTTTGGTATCAGTATTGGCTTTCATGCGTTGGGATCGACCGAAACACTGCTGAGCCCCGCAGCTGCGGCGTGGGCTCCGCTCATGATCTTCGCTCCATTCGCATGGGCCCAATCAAGACGCGGCATGCAGTCTTGACGTTTCACAGGCTTCGAGCCTCTAGAAGTCTAATGTTCCTAGTATCAATCCCCCAACGCATGGATTGTGTTGTGAATTACCCCTTCAGTCGGCTGGCCGATTGCCGTTCTGAAAGCGAACTTGATCTCCATGCACCAGCATGGTGCCAATTCATCCACCGCGATACGCAAGGTTTTTCCGTCGTCTGATAAGCTAGTCGAACTGATGTCTAGTTTTTTTTCGTCGAAATGGTCTGAACCATACTTCTTGGTTCGCTTCAAGGCCCACGACTTGATGGCGATGTGCTTCGGATCAACAGAAGCCGGCTCAAGAGGTTCAGCAAACGTCAAAACCAAGCCCGACTTTTTGGCATGCAGTTCTACTGGCATCACGACCGGTTCACCAGTTGCTCGCAGGCGATACAACCCTCCAGGGCTCGTTGCATTCCCTGCCCATGCGAACATTCCGCACAGGTAAAGTTGCTGGTCTTGAGGACGAAAGCGACCACGCATGACGCCGGTTGGAAAGAGCGGTATCGGCAGCTCGATCATCCCTCCTTGCCTCACTCCATCTACTTGTTCGTGCAAGACAGAGAACACTTTGCCATAGCCATACGATAAATTGAGCAGACTGCCATTGAGCGACTTCCATTTAGGGCTATCCACCCAGAGTAACTCCGCGGGCGATCGATCGAATGCGTTAGTAATCCAACAGAGCGGCGGCTCCATTGCCGAATCGGACTCGTCCGCTATATCGTGGTAGCCAAACATATTGCCGTAGAAATTGGGCCTTCCGGACGGATTCAATGTTACCCAATTGATTCGATTCTTTGGATTCCAGAATCCTTCTTGATCCGTGACAACGAACGAGCCATCTGGATTGAGGCAAACGCCATTGGCTGCACGAAACCCGGTTGCAATAATGTCCGTCCGCGATCCATCTGGCGTCACTCGCAGTAGGGTACCATGCTGCGGCACGACTGCGACCAACGCATGCCGGCCAGATTTTGCGTAATAGAAATTGCCCGATTCGTCGACTTGCAAACCCATCGCGAACTCGTGGAAGTGCTCCGTGACTTGGTGATCATTATTGAGGCATTGATAGAAGTCCGTTTCTCCATCACCGTTCAGATCATGCAAAATAGCCAATTGATCGCGGCAAGTGACGTGGATTTTTTCGCGAATCACTTTTAATCCTAACGGTTGGTATAGTCCCGATGCAATGCGTTGCCATTTCAGGATTCCACCAACGCTATCCATGCGCAGATGCCAAACATCGCCGTCCCAAGTGCAGATAGCTATGCTGCCGTCGGCAAAGAAGTCCAAACCAGAGAATCGCATCTGAGCCAACCAAGGATTCGATTCGGGAGCCGTAAGCGTGTCGACCGCAAATGGCCCTTTGTCATGAGTGACCACGATTTTGGACTCTAATACTTGTGGCCAGCGTGCAGGACCACCCAGGGTAAGTGGTTTCAGATTGAACGATACGTTTGCCAATTCTGCTGCAATTGCCCTATTTTGTTTGTCTAAGCTCAACGAATCAGCGGTCCTGCTTGTCATCCAAATCGCGAATTGAATAGGTTGATCCCCGGCCGCGATTTTTACTCGCAGATTCCCATCCGCGTTGGTCCACGCGATCTGCTGCGCGAGTGGCAAGATCCCTGCGTCAAGGTTTTCCGTGGAGACTGCGATCGGCGTTACTTTATCGCCAATAATATTGGTGAATCCACTTTCCGGTGTTTGGTCCAATTGCAGAACCAGTTCGCGATCACGTGGACCTATGTTGAAGGTTCGCAGAAATGTGGTTGGCAGTTTTGAGTCGGTATTCGATACCGCGCTTGGAGACTCCAGTATGTCGGTGTTTCCAATGGTGTAGGAAAAGACAACTTTGGAACCGTGGTGATAGAGTCCGCGAAATTTGCCCCAGTCCTTTGGCAAGGGACCATACCGTCGTTTGTCACGGCCTTCGACACGCTGGACGTCATCAAAGGACGCAGTCGATGGATCTGCCCAGCCGGGACCGTTGCCATTGGCCAAGACAACCTCGCCGCTGACGCGAGGATGAATTTGATGTTCGCCATTGAGTTGTATGTCTCGCCAGTCAATAAATCGTGAGTGCTTTGTTCCCTCTTTCGCGTGCCAAGCGGCGGAAACGCGCAGGGTATCCGTGTCAAAAATCATCCACTGTTCGCCGCGAGCCACACCGCCAGCGCCGGAATCCAATCGAACTGCCGTCCCCTTATAAGCAATGTTGAGAGATCCGCCGGGCGTTTCGTAACAGTGCGTTAGGCTTGGGCCATAGTCCATCGCGCTCCAAGCTTCGATCTTGCTAGGCTCAGGACCTCGCGTATCGCCTTTCGGCAGAGCTGCAATGTAACTCGCATCGGCCAGGGAGAGCTGTGTAGGATTGTGTGGGCGTAGATATGTCTCGCGAATATAGTTGATCACATCGTACTTTTGCGAAGGGACCATCCACGTTTGGGCTGGCATGAAACCGAAGCCACGTGTCAATGTTCGGTACATCGAGAGTGGGTCGCTGCCGTTCTTGAATTTGCCCTCAGCAAATCGCATCGCGGTGGGGAGTGATCCTGCAAGTTCTTTGGTACCGTGGCAATTGCCGCATACACGCTGATAGATTTTTTCACCGCGTGCTAACGAGTCACCGCTCCAGTCATTGACAAATCCCGCATGATCGATCCGCTCTTCGTACTCTGGTAGTTTCAACGCCAAAAGCGACGCGGATGGCTGCAGTTCCTTGGCACGCGACACGCCACCATCTCGGATCTCAACTAGGTACTTCATCAAATCCAGAAACTGCTGCCGACTGCCCAACTGGTTGATTTGCCCAACTGGCATGATGGATTGAGTTTGGTTCACAAAACTCTCAACATCCTTCTGAGGGATGGTGACAAGTTGGTTGTTGCCATCGCGCAATACTACTTTGGTGTCCGTGCGCTCCACCAGCAAACCGGTCAACGTTGCTCCGTCTGCAGTCAAAACGCTTGCGGACTCGAAACCCTTTCGAATCGATTTCGAAGGTTCTAACACCGCCTCGAAGAGTTCCTCAATGGTGAGTGGCTCTTTGGGATTTGCCAAGTGTGGTCCAAGGCTCGTCTGCATGCCATCTCCGACTGCATGGCATTTGGAACATGCCATGGAGGGTTGGAAAAAGACGATCGCACCGCGGGCAGCATCCCCGTCACGTTTCGCCATTTGGGTGAGTTCAGACAAGCCTATCCGTTTTAAATCCTCTTCGAGTGATTGTGCGCGTGCGGACCCAAGCCAGCCACCTATTGCAAGCACACTTAAAAAGGAAATGACTTGGAATCGTTGAGCGGCAGGTCTTAAAATCATTAGCACTCTATCAGGCTGTTTCGCAACAAACAGTTCAATTGAAGGGTACAAAACTGCAATACAATCCATGGGCGAAACCATCGCTCTAGTATTGTCCAAAGTTCTTCGTTTTGGCAACTCCTACCATCGGAGTTCTTGGGACTTGAATCGACGCGAATTGCGCCCCTGGGATGACTGGGATACCTGAACCGCTAGTTGTTTTTCTTTGCAACCGGCGGCTTGGTATCACCTGGCAAAGCCGCATCTTTGAGCATCGTTTCCAGTCGGGCACGCATCGCCTTGACGCGTTCTGGTTGCGCATCGACCAAGTTCTTGGCCTCGGCGATATCCTCGGCGAGGTGATACAGTTCCATTTTGCCGGAGGCTTTTTCAGTACTTGCTTGCTCTTCCGCATCGTTATCCGAGGGGCTAATAAGCAGTTTCCAGTCACCCATTCGGATTGCCGACGCGCCCGGTTTGTTACCGATGAGCAAGAGGGCATCGTGCGGTGATTTCGCGTTTTGCGTCAGTACGGGCCAAACGTCGAGCCCATCCGTCGGTAGCTTCTGGTCGAGACGCGCACCAACGAGTTTTGTTAGCGTAGGATACCAGTCGACCGCATGAATGGGTTCATGAATGGTCGTGCCAGCGTTAATTTTCCCTGGCCAGTTAACAAAGGCGCAAACGCGCACGCCACCCTCGTAAATGGTCCCTTTGCCTGCGCGGAGGGGAGTATTCATCGTGGCTTTACCCGGCGCTGGTCCACCGTTATCGCTTGAGAAAAGAATCAACGTGTTTTGTCGCAATCCGGCGTCATTCAACGCTGCCGCAATCTGGCCAACAGCTTCATCGACCGCGGACAACATCCCCGCGATGGTTTGCCGGAGCTTGGGCAGCTCCTTGTAGGGTTCTTTATAGCCTTCGGGTACCTGATGTGGTCCATGGATGCCGTTGAAGGGGACATAAAGGAATAGCGGCTTATCGACAGTCTTGTTCTTGATGATTCGGCAGGCTTCTCTTGCGACCAAATGGGTTGAGTAGCCTTCCTCGTCGATTGGTTTGTCATCGCGATACCAGTCCGTCTTACCATCACGCTTATGCGTAAAGTAATCAATCGCGCCAAACATATGGCCGTACTGATGGTCAAAGCCACGCTTAGTGGGTAAGTACTCCTGTCGGAATTCGCCCAAGTGCCACTTACCACAAATGGCGGTTGTGTAACCTGCGCTCTTTAGAACTTGTGGCAAAATCCGCTCCTCCAGCGGCAATCCCCAGGGAGCGTTGGGACGCACAACATTGTACACGCCCGTGTGCGTCGCGTAGCGTCCTGTCATCAACGCGGCGCGAGTGGGCGAACAAACCGGTTGTACATAGAACGACTTTAATATCGCTCCCTCATGGGCCAGCTTATCGATGTTGGGCGTTTTGATATCGGTTCCACCATTGAAGCCACAATCTGCATAACCTAGATCATCGATCAAGAGGTAGACGATGTTTGGTAGCGGATCCAATGCGTTTCCAAAAGTTTGATTGCAAATCGTTGCCGTTTGGAAAAGGAACAGCGAGATAAATAGAAACGTAAGTCGTGTTTGCATTCGCATTTTTAACATGCTCGATGGTACTTTCGGCAATAATAGTTCGCCTACTTTGAACGGGGTTTTAGCCGGATTCCAACAAGGGGACATTCGCTAATTTTAACCGCTATAATGTCGGCGATGGTGCGACTACTAAAGAAACGAAGAAGAACAACCTGTGTGGTTTGCTGGTTATTTTTCATTGAAATCGGCGTTCGCATCCGGATACATCGATTCTGAAAGATCCATGTGGTAGACGGTTCCCTTGTAAGTCACCACATAGATCTCGCCGAGTTGGTCTGTCCCAAACGAGGCGATTCCATTTGGTGCAGCACCGATCCGAAAAACGCTGGCGAGCTTTCCGTCCTGTTGTCGTAACCCCCAGATTAATCGAGTGTTGTAGTCACCAAAAATATAAACGCCGTCATACGAGGGGCTTCGACTGCCTCGGTACACATAGCCACCCGTTATCGAAAAACCGAGTCCATGAGGATAGGCGAAAACAGGGTCTTGGTATTTTTCACTGTCCCGAGAATATTCACTGGAGAAGGGGATGAAGGCTTCTCGCACATTCCATCCATGGTTGTCTCCCCGTCTCACTATTGCGACTTCCTCAAATTTGTCTTGTCCAACATCACCGACATAAAGTTCGCCCGTCCTAGCGTCGAAACTGAATCGCCAAGGCTCGCGAAAGCCGATCGCCCAAGTCTCAGCTCGGACCGTTGGGTCCCTTCGATGAGCCTCCCAAAACGGGTTGTCTTTGGGGATGGAATACAGCAAACCATCGTCCATATGATCGACATCGATTCGCACCATGGAGCCCAACAAGATGCGCGGATTTTGCGAGTATCCGTTAGGGTCTTTCTGCGGGCCGCCGTCGCCGAACGCAGCGTACAGCATTCCATCAAGCCCGAAGTCGATACAACCCCCGTTATGATTGCCCGCAGGTTGAAAGGTCTCCAATAATCGGCGAGATGGCTCACCTGAGTCTTTTAACCCATTCGGAGTGGCTTTTCGCTCAGCTACGGTCGTTTTGACTTGGCCTTCTTCTTGAACTTCATATTCGAGGAAATAACGACGATTCTCTATGAATCTGGGATGGAAAGTGATGCACATCAAGCCTTGATTCGCACCTGTGTGCACGTCTTTACCTAGCTCGAGAAAAAGCTCCTTGCGCACGGAACCATCGTCTCGTATCAGTCTCCAGATGCGGCGGGTCATGTGTTCGATTACAAGCAAGTCACTGGCCGTGCCTGGTAAGGCTCCACACCAAACGGGATTCTCAAAATTCAATTCAGGTGGGTGGATCGCTGATAGGTTGACGGAAGGATTCAATACCGGGATAGAGACCTTTTTGCCGCCGTCCGCGTATCCTTCATGGAGTGCAAATTTGAGAGTCTTCAAATAGGCCATCAAATCAGCGAACTCAGCTTGGGTTAGCGTGTTTTGCAAGTCGGCAGGCATGAACGAAGTGGCCACTTCGTTCAACTCCTCTATGTTCATTCTCTTGATCGTGTTGATCTTGCCTTGTCCATCGACCAGTTTGACCTCTATCTGATTGGAGCGTTCCATACGACCAGAAAACGCAGTCCCATCCGTCGTCAAGATTTTGACTTGCTCGAACCCATGTGCGATGAATTCACTGGGGTAGAGAATTTGTCGGGCGAGTTGCTCGAACGGATACTTATCTGCTATCCCATCCAAGTTCGGACCACTCCTTTCCATTCCGGTCAGCAAATGGCATTTGCTGCACAATGCCTTTTCCGGATGATTGAAAAGCACTTTGCCCCGTTCTGCATCGCCCGCATTCTCCATTGAGTAACGTAAAAAATCCTGACGTAAGGAATCCTCAGTGCTGACAACTCCATCATCCCCCTTACATCGCAAATCTACGACTACCGAAATCAGTAACGCCGAAAAAAAGCAAACAGTCCTCGCGTAAATCGTCATTGCGTCAGTTCCTTCACACGTAAGTCTCGCCAAAGTACGGTACGCCCAATGTAGGCTTGACGAAGCGCTAGTTTGGATTTTCATACCAGACCACGTTGTTACTCGCTCGGCCGGCAACGACTAAATCCAAATCACCGTCTTTGTCCATGTCGATGACACGAATGTCGTAAGCTTGTTGATTCTCGCCGATCACATGGGGCTTGAAGTTACCTCGTCCATCGTTTTCATACCACATGGCTCGTTCACTGCCAAAAGCGACGGTTGCCACGTCTATGTCCCCGTCCCGATCCAAATCGATTGCTGCTAAGCAATGTGGCTCACGCAATTCGCCGTCGATGGTGTGTTCAATCCAAGTGGCGGAGTCCGATTGTCGCTCGAACCATACGACACCAACTCCGTGTCCTCGCGACGCAATGAGATCCGTTTTTCCATCTCCGTTGACGTCCGCCGGATGGATATTGGTCGCGCCCGGTTGTTTGGCGGAAACGATTTCTTTCTTCCAAGGCTGAGTCGGATCCTTGCCGGATTGCCACCAAGCGAACCACTGTCCGTCGGCCCCCGCTTTGGTTCCATCCCCTTTTGCACCTGAAGCTGCATCCGGCAAGCCGTCCCCATCGATGTCTCCGATGCCTAAGTAATGAGACAGGCCGGGAGCATCCCCGACGGCAAATACGAACCGCTCCCAACGTTCTGCTTTTAGCGGACTGTCGGGGATCCGATACCAGACAAGCGAATAGGGGAATGAATCCTTTGGCTGAGCGCTAGTTGCCAACAGGTCCAGGCGTCCGACATTGTCGACGTTGCCTATGAGCAAGCCGTGAACGCCGTTGACTTGATCGTCGATGAGCCGTTCATTCCAGCGATCGGTAAGTGGATTTGCGGGGCACTCCAGCCAGACAATGCGACCAGGATTGTATGGTGTACCAATAACGTCAAGATCATCGTCCCCATCAACATCTATCGATTCGCTATGTATCCAATCCATGCTTCCCGAGCCCAGTATGATAGGCTTCCAATCAGGAGCAACTAGCAAAATGGTTTTCTTCCCAGCATTACAAACAATGTCGATCAAACCGTCACCGCTAAAATCGCCCGCAATCGCAGTCATGCAGGGAGCGCCCTCATAAACGACGTGCTTTGTCCAATTGGTAATGTTTAACGGCAGATTGGCTGCTCCTTGTGCCGAGGCGCTTTGGCTCTCCATCGACAACAGCGCTGTCGCACATCGCTTTCCAACCTCGATGGTCCCTTCGCTATCGAAATGAACGTCATTGGCCAGACTTACTCCTGTGGTATCGACATAGCGGCAATCGCTGAACTCGTGACCGAGTTGCTTTTGTGCCGCGATGATTTCCGGCATGTACTTGTTTTTGCCTTCGTGGAAATGGACATTAACAGAAACCAGGATAGGCATGCGTTCGGCATTGATGTCGCGTCGCAAGGTTTCAAACATTGTCTTCAAGCGGTTCGCGTATTTGGGGGCATCGTTTGCCTTCGCGTCCGATTCGCCTTGGACCCATAAGAGCCCGCGGAAATGAACTGTTAATCCTTCGGCTTCTGCAAGCGATTTGGCAGCAAGAACCTCTTCGAGCAGCGCTCGATAGCACGCGCCGCGTTCGTCTTTACCCGATGGATCCCAATCGTCAGCGACACTGGTACCGCTGAAGGCTACCTTCACAACGGCGAGTTCGCTCCCCCTCCCAAGTTGCTGATCGCGATGCTTGAGCTTGCGAGCAAACGCTATTTCGGGACCGAAGCCGCCCATTGGATCGGCGAAATTGCCGTATTGCCGTGGCTGTGATTTCGGCCCTGGACTGCCAAGCGGTTGGAAGGAAAGCGTGGCCCAATTCGTTCGAGAGGACATTGAGTCGTGCTGGTCTGGTGGAGGGTCGCCCACACGATATCGGAATCGGATCAACGCGTCCAATTCATCTGCACCAAGTTTTGCAGGAGCTGCATCGAAGCCCGTGGCGTTGGATTGTCCAGCGACGATCAGGAAATCGATTCTCTTCGTGGTCTCCTTTGCCGATGCCAAAGTGCATATTGCCAACAAGTTCCATGCAATAAAAAAGGTCAATCGATGTTCGAAACAGGGCGAATGCATTGCGAAAGGTACCTAAACAAGTGTAATTCAAGAGGCTATTGGTGTAACGACGATGGACGGATCGACCGCTATTCTAAACCATGCTCGTGGGATTGGCAGGATTGTGTTAGCCTTTGTCCGGATAATTGTGGTAGCCATATGGTTGTTCAGGCACGCCATGTGGTTGTTCAGGCACAATAGTGGCGGATTCATTCCCATCCTTTTGTATCGGTACTCCTCATGGCTTTGTCCTCCAAGTTTGTTTCGCAGTCATATAAGTACGCAACCACGCGATATGCCGACCTCGGAGTCGATACGGAAGCCGCCTTGGTTGAGCTTGCGAAGATCGCAATTTCACTCCACTGCTGGCAAGGTGACGATGTGGGCGGATTTGAAAACGCTGGCGGTACGCTTGGCGGTGGTATCGCGGTTACCGGCAACTATCCAGGTAAAGCTCGCACCGCCGACGAGCTTCGTGCGGATATCGATAAATCGCTCTCGCTCATTCCGGGCAAACATCGAGTGAATCTACATGCATGCTATGGCGAGTTTGGTGGCAAGAAAGTCGACCGCAACGAGATCCAGCCAAAACACTTTGAAGATTGGATCGGATGGGCCAAACAAAAACAGCTTGGAATGGACTTCAATCCAACCTGTTTCTCCCATCCCAAAGCCGCAGACGGCTTTACTCTAAGTCATTCTGACACGGGCATTCGCGACTTTTGGATCGAGCACTGCATTGCTTCCCGTGAGATCGGTGCAGCGATGGGCAAAGCTCTCGGTTCACCGACAGTAACCAATGTATGGGTACCCGATGGATATAAAGATACCCCAGTCGATCGATTTGCTCCAAGGCAAAGGCTTACTGAGTCGCTCGACAGAGTCTTTGCCAAAAAGCTGAGCCCCAAGCATCATCTCGATGCTGTGGAATGCAAGCTCTTTGGCCTTGGTAGCGAAAGCTACGTAGTCGGCAGCCACGAATTTTACTTGGGCTATGCGATTAAGAATCAGAAGCTGCTTTGCCTCGATGCAGGACATTTTCATCCTACGGAGACGATTGTCGACAAGATAACCTCCACCCTGATGTATGTGCCGGAAATTTTGCTCCATGTCAGTCGAGGTGTTCGTTGGGATAGCGATCATGTGGTCATCCTCGACGATGTGTTGCAAGCGATCGCTGCGGAATTGGTTCGTAATCAACTGCTGGCGAGGACCCATATCGGACTCGATTTCTTTGATGCGAGCATCAACAGAATCGCGGCATGGGTGATCGGGACTCGCAATACGATCAAGGCACTGCTGATCGCCTTGTTGGAACCACCGTCTTTAAAAGCGGCGGAACAATCGGGCGACTTGACGGCCCGGCTTGCGATCATGGAGGAGTCGAAGAGCTTGCCTTGGGGAGCTGTTTGGGATCAATACTGCCAAACCGCTGAAGTTCCGGTAGGGCAACGCTGGCTCCAAGAAGTTTCACGCTATGAACACACCGTACTGTCGAAGCGATAGACTGTTCATTCCATCCAATCAAATCCTCTTACGGTAGGAATTTTTATGTCAGACCAGACAGAGCAATCCGGTTCCGAGTACGAGCGAGAACCGGTCCCGGAACGCGCCCTAAAGGGGCCATCGGCCTTTTGGGGAATGTATGCTGGCGAGCATACGGCTGGGACCGAGTTCATGATCGGGCCTTTGTTCGTAGCATGGGGGGCTTCTGCGAGCAGTCTCATCTTTGGTCTTCTTCTCGGAAACCTACTGGCTGTATTGACATGGCGTTTTTTAACCGCCGAAATTGCGACGAAGCAGCGACTGACCCTGTATTATAAAATGGAAAAAATCGCTGGCCGAAATCTAGTATCCATTTATAACCTGGCTAACGGCTTGTTGTTTTGCTTTCTTGCTGGCTCCATGGTCACCGTTTCAGCGACCGCGATTGGACCGTTTTTTCCATCCATGGTTATGCCTACTTTTGAGTCCACCATGCCAACAGGCCCGGGTTGGATTGCAGCCTGTGTCGTGATTGGAATGGCGATGACAATCGTTGCCATGAAGGGCTATGGAGTTGTGGCCAAGATGGGCCACTACGCTTCCCCTTGGATGTTGCTGGTTTTTGTTGCGTGTGCGATGGTGACGCTTGGTAAACTTGACAACTACAACGTTTGGGAACTGCTCTCGCCGCCACCCGGCACTGCTGAGAAGATCAGTTTCCTGGGCATCGTTTGTTTCTCCTGGTTTTGCAATGCCGCGATGCACTTGGGAATGGCCGATCTCTCGGTGCTTCGCTTTGCGAAGTCACCCAATGCAGGGTATGCGTCCGCAGCGGGCATGTTCCTGGGGCACTATGTTGCATGGATTTGTGCTGCCTTGCTGTTGGTCTATTGGGTTCGTATTCATGGTGTCGATCCAACGAAGGGGGTGGATCCAGGGACGATGGTCAACGACGCAGTGGGATATGTTGGCTTGATTTGCGTGATCATCGCGGGTTGGACGACCGCCAACCCGACAATCTATCGAGCGGGGCTCGCATTCCAAGGGATGATGCCAAGCATGAGTCGGAACACAAGTACGCTCATTGCGGGAGCGGTTTGCATAGGTGCTGGAATCTTCCCTGCGTTCGCAATGAATTTACTGGGATTCGTTGGCATCTATGGAACGATTTTGGCTCCCATTGGAGCGATTATTGTGGTCGATCACTTTTTTGCGCATGCGCTTGGGATTGCTACCGACCCAGCTTTGAGATCGGGTTCGACTTTTAACATGGCGGTTCTGCTCGCGTGGTTGATACCGGTAGGGATCGCCCTATATGCATATCTCTATTTTGAGGTATTCGCATCCTATCTGCCGTTGCCTACCGCCATCGCATGCGGTGTTCTCTATGTCATCCTTTCCAAGTTGATCGGCCCCAAAAGCGCTGGAAAGCTAACTGCTGAATAAACGCGTACGGGCTGGAGGCCTAAGCTGCGTGAACCAATCCATCCTACTACCAACCCTAGAGTCACACTATGAACACATTAGCCAATCCCATCAGCAAAATCGCTAAACCGATCGGCCTACTGTCGCTAGCCGGTACGATCGTTCCACCCCTCTTCTTTATGCTGCATTGGTTGCCTTCCGGGCCAATGCAAATCATCATGTTGATTTCTTGCTTTACTTGGTTTTCTGCAGCTCCATTTTGGATGAAGGCCGAATAATCATGTCGCGCACCCATTTGCCAGTTTGCCCTCGTTGCCGAAAGGTATATTGCGGGCGAGCCAGATTGCCATCTGGCCCCTGAAAGGTTACCGTCGGTCCGCCTGGTAACGGTTTGTCATCCCACTTGATCAGCTCCGGCTTGTAGTCCCAGGTTTCCAGTTGACTGACTGCCCCAATTTGTGGTTTCGACCACCCTTGGCAAAATGCTGGTCGATATCATAAGAGTCCGTATCAGGGCAATTTATTCACTCGTCATAAACACGGATACTCTGCATCCTAAAGTTTATACTTTTTATCTCTCTAGAGCATCTTTAAAAGTGATATAGGTTTGAACTAGGCAGATCGAGTAAGCTTTTTCCTGTCCAAATTTTACGGAGGAGATTGGAATGAAAGCTTTAAGTATGGATTTGCGATCGCGTATCATCGCTGCGGTGGAAGAG
>JANMGH010000024.1:0-27836 GCA_031374515.1 Pirellula sp.
TGTTACGGCTACGCCCTTATTATCCACATCCTGAACGATCTGCAAAGAAATCGTGCTTCGAATAAATGCTGCTACCAAATGTTGCGCCAGCATTCAAACGCTAGTTACAATACCCATCTTGATTAGCCGGTCACACCCGAATCGTACTCAGTGCTCGCACGATAAAAGTAGAGTCATTTGAGATGCCTCTTCCAAACATCAGGCATGAATACATGGAAAAAGTGTTGCTCAAAATGATGTACTAAGATCAATTCGAAGTGAACAGATGTGCAGACCAATCATTAATAGGATTATCGGCCGGTGGAACTCCAGGCAGTTTTCCAATCTTGAGCTTGGCAGCTAGTTTGGCCGAAAGTCGTAAGATCATTTTGATGGTGCCGACCCTGGCTTTTCGCCCGGCAGGCTCATTGCGACGCGAAAGCCCACGTTTCCGCCGTCGAGGGAGGAGAAATGACGCCTCGCTGACCTGCAACTTGTCGCATCGAAGTCGTAGCAACCACCTCGTAGCATATGTGCCGGGCCCCGCGACGGATCTATTCGAAAGGCATCTGCATCTTTTGCGGAAGCGTCAAATGGATCCTGGCACCACTCACAAACATTTCCATGCATGTCATATAAGCCCCATCGATTTGCCTTCTTCAACCCAACGGCATGGCATCCAGTTGCCGGATCTTCGCCAAACCAGGCAAAATCCTCAAGCCCATCCTCCTCATTCCCAAAACAAAATGTGGTAGTGCTGTGGGCGCGGCAGGCATATTCCCACTCGACTTCTGTCGGCAAACGATATTCCCGCCCAGCCGCCTTTTCTCGCTGCATCTCGGAGAGTTTTTTGCAAAAAGTATAGGCCGCATCCCAGCTAACGTTTTCAACTGGCCTGGTTGCTCCCTTGCAAAAACTAGGGTTTGTTCCAATCACTTTTTCGTACTGCTCCTGTGTGACCTCGTATATGCCAAGGTAAAAGGAACTTCTAATTGTTGCTTCGTAAGGCAACTCGTTTTTTGACCTTCCTTCCTCTTCCTCCGGCGATCCCATCATAAACGAGCCCGCATGTATCAGCACCAGCTTCATCCCGATGCTGTTGGTAATCTCCTTGAGCTGTTGAGCGTAGACAGGCATAGCCGATCCACATACGAGCAAGATGCACAGTAGTACTGGACGCATTGGAAGGCTCTCTAGGCTTGGGCGGTAGTGGTCTGGAGATGATGGATGGAGAATTACTTGTTGTAGCTATTCGAACCGCAACTGGCAAACAATTGTGGACGTGGGATTTCGTCGGGAAGCATCGAAGCCTAGCTGGATCGCAGTTTGGCCAGCACCAATCTGTGGGCAGAGGCATTCGAGCGACCATCGCATGTGAATTCTCCATGAATGAGCCTCGACAACCAGTGTAGAGTCATAAAAAATTCTGTCGGAAACAATCTTCGATTTTTGAAGTCATAAGCGTTATTTAGGCAATGGAAATCAAATCGCAAAATGAAGATATCAGAAGTACCTATCGAGGAAATCATCCTTCAGAACATCCCAGGTGCGGCAAAGGAAGGGGCACAGCTCATCTCTATCTCCACTGACGCGGCGCCGCTAGAGATCATCAAGGCGGTCAATGCTTTCGTAGCAAAACCAGTAAAACGGGGTTGGTTTAGGAAGACGGACAACTGGAATGATCGAGCGATGCCGTTAGGAGCCCTTTGGGGAACCCAGATGGTTCGAGAGTTCCGCTGGGAATGGGTGAACCTGGTACAACACGAGCACAATGACCTAAAACTTGTCGGCGTTTTCGACAAGCGGCGGTCAATCGGGGTGTATCCTTTTCATTTCGTATATGGTTGCATTGAAAATGGCGTGTACCCCACAATCGAACTCGCATTCAACATGCTGTCGGCTGGGAAGGTTCCTCTTTTTGAGGATAATGCATACGAAAACCTGATGGATGGTGTTCGCCACATCATTCCGCCCGCATGAGTCAGTCCATGCGCACCGAAAAAATTTGCTTCTCGGGAATTCCAGGAAGTCCAACCGGAAGCGAAAACGCGTTCAATTCAGTTCGCTCGACGACAATTTCTGAATTATTTCCGCTTCGATTAGAAAGCGGCAACCATTTGAAGAATTGGTTAAACCCAATACAGCAGCTTCAATGTCATCACTTCGTTCAAAAAATGATCGCGAGATAAGCATCTCGCAAAACTCAGTCCAGCCCACAAATCGACACGTGGGATCGCTCCGTAAATCGTCTCGCCGAAGGTCCACGTTTGCAATGATTGGATTTAGAACCGCTTCCGCGAGTGGAGGGATCATGACTGACTCCCGAATTAAACGGCCTTCGAGTTGTTAAGAATCGATTAAGATACTGGCTGTTCATAGGGCAAACAAGTTCTCAATGTCAAATTCCCTGGTTTCTAAGAGCAGCTTCGAGTTCTTGCGGAATCGACAATCAAGTGGGCGCCCATTTTTTATTGGATAACTGCCTAGGATTAAGCCAAGGCTCTGCATCAAAAACTCCGCGAGCTTCGAACCGACCGTACATATTACGAGCGCAACGAACGAATGAATTCTCAGAAATCGAATGGCGTGAGATCACAAATTTTCATCGAACTCGCATCAAAACCCGTTCAAACCAAGTTCAACTTTTGGCGATGGTTTTGGATTGCCACTCTCGTAGTCTCGCTCCCCTACGCTTGGTACTGCTTCTACGTCCCCCCCAACAATATCGCGTGGGCTGCCAACTATACTTCAGCTCAAGAAAAAGCTTCGCAAACTGGCAAGCCCATCATCTTATTCTTCACCGGCAAATGGTGCGTACCCTGTCGGATTATGAAACGCACGGTCTGGGCTGATGAGCAAGTGACTGATTTGGCCAATAAGTCATTCATCCCGGTGACGATTGATGTGGATAAGCCTGACTCGGCCTCAGCGGTCAGTCGCTATGGAGTCGGAAGCACGCCGAGGACGATCATCACTGATCCCCAAGGAAAGGTACTACAACAAGTTGATGGAGGAATGAGCAAAACGGAATTCTTAAAATTGCTGAGGAAGCTCTATCCAACTGCCGGGGGCCGCGATTAACCATATTAGTCTATGTGTTGGCGCAAGCGGTTGCGAATTCTATCGTTGCCTTTGCAATTGTAGTGATCCCGTTCGCGGAGTTTCGGCGCTGGCCGCCGCGTGAGTTGCTTCTATGTTCGTCTATCGGTGGAGCATTGTCTCCGTTTGCGTGGCGAGCGTACCGTGCCTTCCGTGCGTTTCTTGGCGTGCCGTCTAAAATGGAAGAACCCGAACGACCATTATAAATACGCCATGGCATTCGAGTATTGCCACTTTGCCATGAACGAGCCTGATTGCAATTCGTTCCACGCTTCGTTGCCCCGTCGTCGACCCGCTCTCGTTGCTGTAGAATGAAGTCGAACAAAAGAAGAAGAATCGACAGGACTGAGGGAAACATCAACTCGGTTGTCATTAAGCGTGTTGCAACTATTTTTGCAACAGCACGGACGCGTAGCCTCCAAGTCGCTCCATAATTCCGGGTGAGCTTTTGCCTTTTCCGAATCTCAGAACGATCAACGTCTCATCATCGCTGGAAACACCCGATGTGTACTCAGCGACCGCCTGTCGAATTCGCTGGCCATATTCCGCACACGTCAGCTCTGCGGAAATCGCTTCTACAGTCGATTGCAGACCGGCTTCACCAAACTGCCTCCCGTCGCAGTTCATCGCTTCGACGAACGCGTCAGTGTAAAGAATCAACATATCGCCTTCGCAAATTGGCAATGAGAACTTGGTGTATGCCGTCGAATCAAAGATACCGAGCGGTAGATTGCTAGGTGACTCTTCATACTCTGCGTCATCCGAAGTAGCCCGGTCGCAGAGAAAATTCCAGCGTCCAGTCGACTTACTAAAAAACAATGGATTCGGATGGCCCGCATTTGTGACCAATAAGCGTTGTTTGTGACTGAGATACGTCAACACAACTGCAGTTGCAAATCGGCTGCATTCTTCGAGCGTCGTGAACTCGCGATTGATAGCCGCAACCAACCGATCTTGGCTCTTAGAGTTCATGAATTTTCTAAGCAAGCTACGAAGCGCCATCGAAGTTTCGGCTACCTCACTTCCATGGCCCGACACATCAGCGAGGACCATACGCGTCACAATGCCACCTACGCAAAGCGACATGTAGTGAACATCGCCTCCGTTCGAATCACCGTGATACGGTTCGCTGAATATCCACGCTTCAAGCCCACGACTGGTCGCATTGTTTTCAACCGAGCGATGGCCACTCCAAATCTCCATGCACTTTAGTTCGTGAGTTTCAACAGTCGGTGTGTCCATGTAATAGGCTTAGCTTCAAAAGTACTCTGAACTGACCCGGCCATGGTCAAAATCGCCAAAAACTCTCGCAACTTGCCTGTTTGACGAACCGCAGCACAACATTACGTTGCATCGCCCATTGTAACCGACAGCGTCAGCAAGGGATCGGTCCCTCGCTAACGCTTAAGTTGCTGGCAATCACCATGACTAGAGTTGGAGGAATCTGGAAATCGAAAACTACTTTTTCATATCCTTCATCATCATTTTGTTCTTTTCCATGACCATGGTGCGAGCCATCGATTCGTGCAACATTCCATCCATAGCGGCTTTGTCTTTCATCATCATTTCGCCCACCATCTTGACTTTGTCGTCGGCCATCATGGGCGCCATCTTTGGATCCATTTGCTTCATAGCTTGCTTTTCAACCAAGGCCATAACTTCCTTGTCCATCATCAGTGAGCTGATCAACTGCTCTTGAGCCATCATCATTGCGCTCGCTTCGCTACTCATCATCGACTTCTTCGACGACATCATCATATCCTTATCCATAGCCATTTTCTTCATGGCACCGCCTGCCATCGATTCCATTTTCGGGTCAGCTTTCATCATCATGGTCATCTTCTTGGCGGCGATATGACGAGCCACCAGTTGTTGGAACAACATCTGAATAGCACTCGAATCAGCCATCATTTTCTCGCCAGCCATCTGCACATTCTTGTCGCTCATCATCATTTTGTCGTCAGACTCTTTCATCATGGCATTCTTTTCCATCATGCTCATGACGTTCGTGTCGTGCATCATCTCCTGGTGAGCCATTTCTTTGGCGACCATCATAGGCATCATGGACTTTTCGCCCATCATGCTCATTTCAGCGGCTTTCATCATGGCCGGTTCCATCATTTTCTGTTTGGCCATCATCGCTTCTTTGGACATCGGCATCATTTGCTTGTCCTGACAAAATGCGGTGGAGGTCAACAATCCCGCAACCAACAGTAACCCAGAGAACGTTTTCATCATGCATTCCTTCAATTGGAAATCGAGGTCCAAGTAACTTCTCGCACCGTTCGTCAGTGGTTGCGAACAGACTGCGGAATACCAAGTTGTGGAATCCTAACGAGGAAGTGTGATGAACAAATTCCGATTGTGTGTCGTTATTGTAAAGCCCGGCCAATTACTACACTTTCCCGACAGGCAATTCAAACCACAATTCGGCTTGACCATTATTCCGCCGAATACCCACTCGGCCCAAATGCGCTTCGATCAACTTGCGGACAACTGCCAAGCCGATTCCCGCACCGCCGTAATCACGAGACCTCGATGCTTCCCCACGCTGAAAGCGTTCAAAAAGCGAATCCGGCAGATCCAGCGAGCCTTCGACGTCATTTGAGATGACAGTTCTAATCAAGTTTCCTTGTCGTTCGCAACGAATTCGGATCAATCCGCCGCGTGCAGTGTACCTTAGCGCGTTCTCCAAGAGATTGGTCAAAACCTGGCTAAGTCGCAGTCGATCGGCCACAATCGGTACCGGCGATTGCAAGTCGGCGTCAACTCGCAACGCCTTCTCCGCAAATCGATGCATGAACGCCTGCAGAATTTGCTCGATTAGCGTTGTAAAGTCAAACGGCTCGGTGCTCAGGTCTTGGACTGCGACATCGGCGCGAGCAAGCTGAAGCAAATCTTCAACTAGATGCACCAACCGCAATGATTCCTCATGGACCGACTCAAAGATTGCTTTTTCTGGGGCGATTACCTCGTCCCTAAGACCTTCCATATAGCCTCGAATGTTGGTCAACGGAGTTCGCAACTCATGCGCCACATCGACGATAAAGTCTTTGCGCAGTCGATCAGTCTGCTGTAGCCGCTCGGCCATTGAGTTAAATGCTGTCGAAAGCAAATCAATTTCACCACAGCCACGTGTGGTGACTCGCTGTGCATAATCTCCATGGGCGATCAGCGCGGCTGCTTGTGTTATCCGCGAAATGGGACGCGTTAGACGGAAATTCAACCAAAGACTCAACAAGGATGCGAATACAAAACCTGTGACGCTAGCCATTAGCAGGTATCGATCCACCGCTTGCAGAAACATGGCATGAGCGTCCGCCGGTGCGATGTTGTACTGTTTAGTAAGCGTCGTAAAGTAGGTCGCTGCGCGCAAATGTACGGCTAGCCCGATCGTCAAGATAACAATCAGAATGGCTATCGAGTTGATAGTGAGCAGTTTCCAAAGCAGTTTCATCGGTACGTTCATAGTGCGTCCAAGTCGGAAAAACGATAGCCCAGTCCGCGAACGGTATGAATGTAAACCGGTTGTGCTGGATCGTCGCCGAGTTTCTGGCGCAGTTTACCAATGTGAACATCGACGACACGGTCAATCACAGGGTCGCCACTCGGATACAGTTGGTCCAATAGCTCGGATCGAAGAAAGACCTTGCCCGGCGATAAAAACAGGGACTGAAGTAATGTGAATTCAATCGCCGTCAACTCCAATGTCCGCCCGTGAAGCGAAAACCGTCGCTTGGCTCGATCAAACGTCAAGCCTGAGATAGCCTTAGTCGATTCTGTTTCACCGCCACTCGCCATACCGGCCCGACGCAGCAGTGCTTTGGCTCGAGCAACCAGTTCTCGAGGACTAAACGGCTTTGCAACATAATCATCTGCCCCTAGTCCCAATCCGAGTACGAGATCCGCCTCTTCGGTGCGAGCCGTCAAGAACAAGATTGGAACTTTCGAAGTTCGACGAATGACAGCGCAAACCTCAAAACCATCGACTTTTGGAAGCATCACATCCAGAATTACCAAATCCGGTCCAACCGCAGCAAATGTATCGATCGCGGTACGTCCGTCAGCAGCCCGTGACGTCCGGAATCCTTCTTTGGATAGAAAGCGGTCAATTAACTCGGACGTTTTTGGATCGTCTTCGACGATTAAGATTGACGGAGCGGGAATCATGACGCGTCTTACTGGAGTTAATTGGAATCGCGGTCTTATTTGCGCTAATCAATATAGCCAACTCGCCGTTTCCCATCAGCCACCTTGCGATTTGTGCGGAATTCGCTCCGTTGCTGTCGATTTTGGATAAACTCCGAGAATCGATGAACCTTTTGATGGCAAGCGGAGAATCATGGGTATGACCGAGCGCGAAACCATCTTCGAGGGCGAGCTGATTCGCCGCGTGCAGGCCGGAGAGCAGCAGGCGTTCCATCAAATCGCCCGGATGCACTCTGAGCAACAGTTTCGCTGATGTCATGGCAACAAACCACCAGTTGAATGGCGTCGTTATGCGATGAACTTTTATGGCGAATCATGAATTCAGGCGAGCAACGTTCAGCTCGCTTTTTACATGAGCCTCTAACTGTTGTGCAGCCACCCGCCGCAGCCCTTCGTCTCCGGCCAATAGATCCGAGGCATGGAACCGTTCGGCATAATCGTCGAGACCCCCTGGATTCGAAATGGAATTCACGAAAGGATCATTAGTCGTTTTTTGAGCGTAGAGGCCATTCCCGTGAACGGAACCTACCGAAACCAAAACTGGAAAGAGGTAGGTTTTACCTAGAAACGTTGCTGACATGATTCGATGTCCAATCTTTTGGATGCTTAAGAACAAGAGGCACTAATAAACAAGAGAGTTGACTATCAAGGATTGCTTCGAACTACTGTTTCGAACCGGATGACAACGAATTCTGCTGCTCAGAATACGACTCGTAACCCGGCTTCGTCTGAGTGTGGCGTTCCGCCTCAGAAGAAGCCAACGCGGCTAAGCGCATTGCCGCTTGAACTTCCAACCTTGAAAAAAACATTTCGATACCTGTGTATTCCGAGACGACCCTCGGCTTGCGAACCAGTTCGTCCCAAGTTAAACCGTTTGCCACATGCCAGGCCGCTGCTTGAGCCACGTTTTGACTAACCTTCCCGGTCGCCAAGCCTTGGCAAATTCCTTCGATGACAAGCGAGTCGTTTACTTCCGCCAGTCGTACCAGTTTGTATTTCATTCGTGGATTCGGATCGGCTTTTCCATGATTGAGGCAAACTGTTGCAACAGTCATTTTCCTGGGCTTGTCGGGTTCCACTCGAAACAAGCCTCCCCCGCCACCGATTCCCCCGCCGCCGCCACCTAAGCCACCGCCGCCACCCAAGCCGCCACCGCCTAGACCACCACCTCCTCCTCCAAATCCACCACCGACTCCTTGTCCTCCTCCTCCTAATCCACCACCGCCGAGCCCACCTCCTCCGAGCCCTCCGCCACCCAATCCTCCTCCACCCAATCCTCCGCCACCTCCACCTAGACCACCGCCAAAACCTTGTGCCAATACGGGTACCGCTCCAAAGGTAGTTGGAAGGGAGACAATGAGTGGATCTAGTCCGTAGTTTTTGAAGATCAAATTGGCTTGGGTTGCATCCTTTCCGATGAAGGTCACATTCAAGAGCCCTTGCTCTATTGCAGCGAAAAGTTCGACCTGTTTCGCTTCCGCCTTGGCCGCCTTGATTGTTTTCTTCGCAGTACTTGCGGAACGCTTTTCGGAGCCGTTGCGGTCCGAGGGCTTATCATCCGCGTGTAAGACTGTGGATGGGAAAAGCACTACTAGTGCTACAAGAGCTAAATTTTTGATTGTTCGTTTCATGACTTACTCAAATGCTAAGACCTATGACCGTAGTTAAGATTTGTCCAAAATGACAAAGGGGATTGCGCTGGTGTGCGTACTGTCCCCGCTCAGACTACCTCTGGGCTATGTCGATCGAATAACGATTGCGCAACGTTTCGGTAAAGATCGAGTGAATCGGCAATTCGAACCAGAACTCGGCTGTGCCATCGCCTAAAGAATTGCCTACTTTTTCGCCATGCGCCTGAACCAGCTCTTTGACAATGAAAAGTCCCAAGCCAGTGCCTCCTTACAACTTAGACTGTGTCGCCTCGCCACGTTGAAATCGTTCAAACAGCGAAACCTCGGGGTCGAGATCCTGCCACTCACTGTCATTTACCAATGAGACACGAACCTAGTGGGGCTTGATCGTCAGTTTTGCTTCGATATCTCCACAATATGGAGTGTACCGATATGCATTTTCAAAGAGATTGATCAAGACTTGCGAAATGCGAGACTTGTCAGCCGGTATGACCTGCTGAGTAGATTGCACGCTCAGAGAGAGCGATTTTTGATCCATGCGAGGCTTAAATCTTTTTTGCGTTTCGAAAATGAGATCGTTGAGATCAAATGCTTCGAGTTTCAAGAGGGGCCTTGAATTTTCCGATCTCGCTAGTTGCAGTAGATCCTCGACGATATGGACTAATCGAATTGTTTCTTCGTGCATGGAAACAAAGACGGCCTTATCGGGTGCGCTGACTCCATCGCGCAAGCCCTCCATGTAGCCTTGCATATTGGTTAGCGGCGTTCGCAACTCAGGCGCAATGTCCGCGATGAAGTTCTTCCTCAGTCGTTCACCTCGTTCAAGCCCATCAGCCATCGCATTAAACGTTTTTTGCCAGAGCTGCGATCTCTCCACATGCATCCGTCGAAACTCGCAAGCTGTAGTCGCCTCCCGAAATCAACTGTGCGGAACGCGTCAGTTGATGAATTGGCGAAATCAATCGAAAGTAGAACCAAATGCTAAATGCCGAGGCAACAAGAAATCCCGAAACGCTGGAGAGGATCATGTAGCGATCGATCGCATGTTGGAACATTTCGTGCGAATCGGTCGGCGAAATGCCATACTCTTGCATGAGAGCTGCGAAATAGTCTCCGGCAGGACCATGAACTCCAAACCCGATTGCAAACACCACGATGGAGATCGAAATCGAGTGCACAAGCAACAGTTTCGTTATTAGTCGCGTTGGCGCTAACATCCTTAAACTTCATCCGAAAAACGATAACCAATTCCGCGCACTGTATGAATGAAGGTCGGGTTGTTTGGGTCGTCGCCGATCTTCTGCCGCAGCTTACCTATATGAACATCGATCACACGATCGATAACTAGCTCTCCATTTGGATACAACTTGTCGAGTAGCTCGTCGCGACGAAATACCTTGCCCGGATGTGAAATTAGCGATTTGAGCAAAGTGAACTCAATTGGAGTCAGGGAAAGAGATACGCCGTTTAATGAAAACCGACGTTTATCCGCTTCATGTCGCAGCCCGGCATCGCCTGCTGGCCGACTATTCTCAAACGACTGAATTTTTGGAGATTCCCGCGCCTGCGATCGACGCAATAGGGCCTTAACCCTAGCGACCAATTCCCTCGGACTGAAAGGCTTGACTACATAGTCATCCGCCCCCAAATGAAAGCCACGCACTCTATCCGATTCGTCGTCGCATCCAGTTAGAAATAGAATAGGCACTATTGACATCCTGCGGATCTCCTCGCAGACCCCGAATCCATCCAGTTTCGGGAGCATCACATCCAAGATCACTAGACAAGGTTCGAAATTTGAGAAACTTGAAATGGCGCTTGGGCCGTCGAACGCCAAAACGGAATCGAAACATTCGCTTCTAAGGTAGGTCTCTAACAGATAGGTGGTTTTGACGTCGTCTTCCGCTACAAGAATGGGGCGGTCACAGCTTTGTTCTATAGTCATTTTGGTCGCGTGGGTGAAATTTCCAATGTGTTCCGGCAGGCCGATTCGCAAAAACGCATCTTCAGCGATCTGTAATCGGCTGGAAATTAACGAGGAACTCGGCGTACCCCTGGGCTTCCAATTTGCCGACCGGAACAAAACGCAGTGCTGCTGAGTTCATGCAGTACCTGAGACCAGTGGGCTTTGGTCCATCTGGAAACACATGACCTAAATGTGAGTCGGCGTATTTCGAACGAACTTCGGTGCGATTCGAACCTAGTTTACGATCTACTTTTTCCACGATGTTGTCCGGGACCAAGGGACGAAAGAATGACGGCCAGCCAGTTCCAGACTTGAACATTTCGCGGGAGCTAAAGAGAGGTTCACCCGATACGATATCCACATAGATTCCCTCCTCTTTATTATTCCAGTACTCATTTCGAAACGGAGGTTCCGTCCCCTCACGTTGAGTCACATCGTACTGAATTCCAGTTAGTTTCGACTTCAATTCCGTTTCGCTCGGTTTGGAGTAAACCGTTTTCGGTTGAACTGTTTTTTCGGTCTGAACTGGTCGCGATTGCTCCCCAACCATAGCTTGTTGATTCACTGAAGGTGAAATCGTTTCAGAAGCGATACTTGAAGTCTGAGCCTGGGTACAGCCAGCATTTACGCTCAATCCCAAGGCAAGGAAAAAGTAAGTGATTGGAAAATTCTTAGTCATGATCTATACCCCGAGAACTGGAAACTGAATGCGTGATTTGAACTTCAAAAGAAACGTAGCCTAGTAGCCAGCTAATTTCCGAATGGTGCCTGCTCGATACCCTGGATTGTATTGAACAACTTGGTCGCTTGCGGCTTGACTTGTACGTCCATAAGCTTTGACGTAGAGGGAGTTCGAACCACCACTGAAGTTGTAATTCCCTCCAAAAGTGGATGTCAGGCTTCCTCCGTTGGCAACGAACGATACTCCGTACGTCTGAGTTCCATACACAACCCCACCAAAGTAGGGTAAGCAAGTAGAGCATCCACCAGAACTTCCTGCTGGGACCAACTCAACTTCCCAAAGCGAAGGTGCACCGCTGATGACAGCATTGCAAAAATTGACTGAACCATTTTGTGACTCCGATTTAAAGCTGATTGCATTTCAAGCGAGCGAGATACCCAGCACCGGGATTGGATCTCATATGCATTGAGACGAATCGGAATCAAAATCTCTTACTGATATTCTTTGTCAAGGGAGAGCTCAGACAGACGGCTACGGTCGAACAAGCTACAGTCGCACAATACAATCATCAAGCAGTTCTCAGGTCATGCTTCAATTGTCACTGCTGCTGCGGTCGGATGAGATTGGCATGCAAGGATGTATCCGTTGGCTTCTTCGCCTCTGGAAAGTGCGTCTCGACTATCCATTCTGACGCGGCCCGTTGTGCAGCGTACTCTGCATTGACCACAGATCCCCGAACGGCACTCCCATGGCAGGGTAACCCCCGCTTGTTCAGCCGCCTCGAGAATTGTTGTTGAGGAATCGACATCAATCGTTTGTTTCGATGTCGCAAAAGTGATAGTAGCGGACAGACCGTTTGGCGACTCGGCATCTGCGGACTGCGTGGAAGATGACTGTTGATCACCAATGTCGGTAGCTTTAGGAGAAATGAATTCTTCGGTGGATATCTGTTCATCAGGAACGCCAAGAGAAACAATTGCCTTTCGAACAGATTGCATCATTGGATCTGGGCCGCAAAGGAAAATGGGAAGTTCGTTTAAGTTCGGTACAAATGCACTTAAATCGGCTGCGTTGATGTAGCCCGATTTGTCCTGCCATCTTTCGGTACGAGCGGAGCCGACTTGAGACGGCTTGGATTGGCTGTAAAAGTCGAGGATCATTAGGTTTTCAAATCGATTCGCAAGACTGGCGAACTCGTTTGCAAAGATCCTGTCTTCGCTAGATCGCATTGCATTGATAAAGTAGACAGTCCCCTTCCAGGAATGATCCGTTAGATAGCGAAGGATCGACATCAGTGGTGTGATGCCCACGCCACCTGCGATCAAGACGACTCCCTTGGATTGGAGATCGTGAAAGAAAAACTTACCAGCTGGTGCTCCAATTCGGATCGTATCGCCCAGCTTCAATTGATCATGCATGTAGCGAGAAGCCAACCCGTTAGGATTGCGATTGATGGTCAATTCAACATGCCCGCGTTGCGTCGGCGACGAAGCAATCGTGTAGGAGCGCCTGATCGTCTGACCACCGATGCTCAGTGCCAAATTCATGTACTGACCTGGCAGATGAGTGAATGGAATATCGCCTTCCGGGTGGACCAAGCGAAACGTTTTCACGTCATGAGTTTCGCGATGGATGTTTGCAACCGTCAACTCGCCATTCCAAAACTTACCGACCGTAATCGGCCTAATTGGTTCTCGATATTTTGCTTTCGATGCCTCGCGTCGCAAATCTAAATAGTGCTTGACACTACGAAACCCTAGAATCGGAGTCAGAACAGCTGCAAACGCAAGAGGCTGCCTTATGTCACTCTTCACAAGCATGTAATAGTGAACAACCCCCAAGATGGTAGCAACATACGCCAATCGATGCAGAAGTTTCCAACGTACAGGGCCTAGCTTGCGAATCATCGCATTGGCACTGGTGACAGCTAATGGTAACATAAGCGTCACAGCAATGAAGCCAACCAAAAGAAATCGTCGCGTAAGGATCTCTTGTATGGTATCGCTAACGTTCCCCATCCGGTCGAACAAGACATAAATTCCGAAGTGAAGTGCGGCATAAGCGAATCCATACAATCCAAGTGCTCTGCGGTACGCGACTAGACTGTTCCATCCAGTCAAAGCTCGCAATGGAGTGATAGTCAGTGAAATGAACAAGAAGACTAGCGATAGAATCCCCGTGATATGGAGCGCATTGTTGACACCATTTGCCCCCAGTTGATTCTGCCATGCGTCCCAACCGAGCATTAGCATTGGACCGAGGCCGGCTAAAATGACGAGGTTGCGATAGTAGGCGATGTTCATCATGCGGACCTCATTGACTAAAAGTTGACGGAAAGATCGAGGCCTTGGTATAGAGATGCAACCTGTTCTTTGTACCCATTGAACATCAAGGTTTCACGGCGACCGCTCTCGCCTATTCTCTGTTCGGTAGCTTGGCTCCAACGTGGGTGTGGGACTTTTGGGTTGACGTTTGCCAAGAACCCATACTCCGCCGGCGCGAATCGTTTCCAGCTAGTCGGTGGCTCTTCGGAAACTAGAGTAATTTTAACGATCGATTTGATCCCTTTGAATCCGTACTTCCAGGGTGTGACCAATCGGATTGGTGCTCCATCTTGAGCCGGCAATTCTTTGCCGTAGAGTCCGACAGCTAGCAACGTCAGGGGATGCATTGCTTCGTCTAGACGCAAACCTTCGACATAGGGCCATTGCAAAACGGACGTTTTTTGACCAGGCATTCGCTTGGGATCATATAGCGTTTCAAACGCAACATACTTTGCCTCGGGCATTGGTTCGACGGCATCGATTAAATGAGATAGCTGCAAACCTGCCCATGGAATCACCATTGACCAAGCTTCGACGCACCGCATCCGATAGATTCGCTCTTCAATTGAACCGACTGATTTGAGATCGGGTATGGTGAAGGTCTTGGGCTTGTGGACCATGCCTTCTACACGAATTTGCCAACCAGTGGTATCAAAATTTTTCGCTGCGTCGGCCACAGCGTTCTTATCGGTGCTAAATTCATAGAAGTTGTTGTAACTGATGATATTTGACTCACTGGTCATTTGCTCGTCGACCAGAAATCCTCGTTCGAGACGCTGTGCCTTTGTCAGCTCTACGGAGGCTAGGCCGTCGATAGTTGCCGTGGCGAGTTCCATTTTGCGTACGGGGTTGAACCACCGATAGACCCCCGCCGAAGCTGCCAGAGTTCCGACGGCACCGAGTCCTTGTATGAATCGTCGACGATTGGAGTAGAGTGAAAAAGGGGTCACTTCGTCACGTAGATCTCGGCCTGACAGGTTCGTGTTCAATTTGTAAACTTCCTGTTTGTGTTTAGACTGCACCAAGAATATTGGATGAATTCTACGATTCGTCCTCTATCAAAAGGTAGACGCCTCGAGTGATTCGGCGCTTACCTCGCAAAAAAGTTGGCTTGCAGATGCACAACAGACAATCTCGCCAAATAAAATCAAAATCGAGGGTAAGCGAGGCAGGAGACCAAGCGTCTGATGCTTGTGCTAGCCCATCTCCAGGCCGCTGACGGTAATTCTGCCTTCGCGTTAAGACATCTAGACATCCGCCAATTGCGAGAAACAGCTTAGTGGGACCTTATTCACAATATTATGATACGACCAAACCAACAGTCCGACGTATCTGCGATTTTGTCACTCGCCGCTGCTTCCGGTCTTTTCGAATCGGACTAGACCGAGATTCTTGATGATCTGCTACGACATCCAGAAGAGGAAGACGTGTGGTTTGTTGACGAGACTGGCGGTGGATTGGTTGGCGTAGCTTACATGGCTCCAGAAAAAATGACCGACGGAACTTGGAATCTATTCTGGATTGCGGTTGATCCTAGTCATCAGCGGCAAGGCCGTGGCAAAGCGATGCTAGATCACGTTCAAGCTTGGTTAACCGCCAAGGAGGCAAGGATTCTCCTTGTCGAAACGTCTGCGACCGAAGATTTCGACTACGTTCGCAAGTTTTACGCAGCTAATGGCTTTGAGGTAGAGGCTCGGATTCGCGATTTCTACTCTGCAGGGATCGATAAGGTTGTGTACTGGAAACAGCTTCGATATAAAGCAAAGTTCGACGGTGTTCAATCGAGAAAAGAAAATACGGAATAGATGTGGAATTACCAATGTTGGATGACGACGAGCTGTTAATGCTCATCAAGGGAGACGATGCTTCGCGGGATGATGCAATTGCTCAGCTTCGATCGGTTTTGCTGCGCGGACTGAGCAAATCACTCAATAATCGCTACGGGCAACCCTTCAATGCCGAGGACATAGTCCAGGAAGCGTTGATGAAGGTGCTCAGTTCGATTGAAAAGTTCGAAGGGCGCAGCAAATTCGCTACTTGGGCAATGACGATCGCAACCAGGATTGGAATTAGTGCCCTTCGGCGCAAATACCACCAAGACGTTTCGATGGAAGCGTTCAATACAGCCGAAGGTCATTCCATCGAGATCGCAATTACTGTCGATCCGAGTCTATCAAACTCTGAATCCCGCACCGAAATCTTCAGCGTGTTGCAAGAATTGATCGATACGGAGTTGACCGATAAGCAACGACGAGCCACTAGAGCATTCCTGTCCGACTTTGCAACCGATGAAATCGCAGAACAGTTAAATATGAACCGCAACGCCGTATACAAACTGATCCATGACGCGAGGCAAAAGTTAAAAGACGGGTTCGCTCGCGCGGGGCTGACCAGCGAAGAGATTTTTGAGGCGTTGGCTTAAGGAAGAAAATCATGAAACTAACCTATCAACAAATAACCAATCTAATCGAACTAACTATTGCGACTGTAGACGATTCGCTCGGCTGCGACGGTTGCTTGGAACTGATAGACCAATTCGCACAAGCGGAGCTCGACGACACTGTCATGCCCGATGCGATGGAAGCTATTCGTATCCATCTTGAGCAATGCAAATGCTGCAAAGACGAGTATGAGGCTCTGATGATCGCACTACGGGAAGTCCAATAACTCGTTGCCTTACGACGATCGTTGCATGGCAACGATTCACCAATCCTATCGTTCCTCCCTGTCGCAACTCATACAGGACTTTAAAATGTGTAACCTTAAAAACGCTCTTCTGGCGATGTTGTCAATAATGACTTTCCTTCACGGCGCGTTGTCCATGGCAGAGGATCCATCGCCGACGCCAATTGTTCCCCAAAATCTTCTGGCTACTTCCAATGTTACTCGAGAAGTCAGTCTTCGCCAACGCCAACTACCTTGGCTTTTACTTGCCCTGTACGACTTGTCGCGATCAAGATAGCACCAATTCCAATGAGTTGTGCCAGAGGCCAATCCACGCTCGTTGCAATCGCAAAACCACATCGCTGCCATAGGAACGCTCTTGGAAATTCTCCCGCCTGAGGCAACATCGTGAAGTTTTTGCACATACGTATCGATGGGAATGTTTTTTTCCTTGGCTTGGTGTTCGTACAGCCCAACATGAGCGATCTCGGGCGACGTGTACGTGCACCAGGGAATTATTAGGGAAGTTGATTTTCGTCTTCCTTTGAAGAGCGAATTCTGAATCACAATCCTAGCCATGAAGTCGGCTGCATGAGTGAATTGATAGGAAGAGCAATCGTCACCTGCGGCATAAATCATAGGGTTAGTTGTTTGCATCCGATTGTTGACGACAACACCTTTTGGGGTGAATGGTAATCCCGGATGGACCTTTTCTCACGAAGCGTTGAATGGACTTCGCACTCAGGTGGGACTTCCGATTCTTTAAGAATGCCCTTCTGCAAAACACTTTAGGGAATTTTCTGAATTCCCGTAAGGTAAAGACGAGTTTAGGCGTCCTAATTGCGTAGCCCAGGTTGAGCGACTTACGAGTTTCAGAAGAGCTTGTAAATGTATGGTAAAAAACCAATTCGTAGAGTACGGAAGAATGAAAATGAAGTCACAAAAGGTTTGGTTCGGCGTTGTAGGTTTTTTGGTTTTAGGTGCTTCAGTTGCCGCATTCGGAACGTTCACCGGTAAACACGATTCGATAACCTCCGAAACATCATCGCAGTCAGTGAAATCGGGAATGTCGATGACCGATGTCTCTATGTCAATGTCTGAAGGCAGTATGTCCATGAATTCAAAGACATGCACTCCCGATACCTGTGGAAGCAGTGTTTGTGATGGCAACACCTGCGATAGTCCGACTTGCTCAGAGACCAGTTGTAAATCAATGGCTAATATGTCGCTCGAAATGGGAAGCGATAACGGTATGGCAAAGATGTCTGCTCAAGATTCAATGGTGCCGCAAATGAACATGAATAAGTCCATGTCACCATCGATGACCGATAGCGCAATGGCTCCAAAGATGAATTCTGAGACCATGGTCGGTCAAAAGATGTAGGTCCCTTAGAAGCTGTCTTCGCTAATTTGCGAGACTTTTCTCAGGTGATTTTCGCGGCCGAACAGGCCGCGCTTTTCTTCGGCCAGTTATTTCATCCGGCAGATTCTTTACCGAAGGGTGGAATCGGTTTGATATTGTTCATATTCCAAGGAGTTCCATTGTGAACCGTTTTTTTATACTGCTTTTCTCGAAACGAATCGTTGGGTCGGTAGTTGCTCGCATGTTGCTCACGCTCGCCGGTACTTCGGTGGCGCTGGGTCAGAACGTAGAAGTCAGTACCCAATCGCACTGGGCATCAACCAATGAAATAGAACTGACTGTCGAAGCAAAAATCGCGATGGGGATTCATATCTATGGCCTAGAACAATCGCGTCCAATCCTAGCAACAAGAATACAAATCGATCCTTCCAACGCAATCGAGTCTATCGGGTCTTTCGAGTCAGTGATCCCGCCTAAACGTCATACCCACAAACAACTTGGCATTGAGGTTCTCGAACATTTCGACATAGCTCAGTGGCGAACCCGTATTGTAGTTCGTGTTGGTCATAGGCTGGATGAAGTCATTGGTTCCTTGTTTGCTCAAGCATGCGAAGACGAGAAATGCTCTCCCCCGGAATCCTATTCGTTTCGTGTCAAAATTTCAGAGCCAAACACTGAGACCCTTGAATCGATTGCCATGCCAGCAGACGAAATGTCAAGCTCTTCGACTGACTTGGCGAAGCCTACAGATGGCATATCCATATTGGATAACTTGCAGATCACACCTCCGGCAAGTCAGCTAGCAACCATTTGGTCGGTCCGGCCGCTTGCGTTCATCGCGGGGTTTTTGCTCAACTTTATGCCATGCGTTTTACCCGTGGTGGGTATCAAGCTTTTGTCATTGGTAAAGCAATCCGAGTTGAATCGCAGACGTGTTCTACTCACCAATGTTGCCTATTCTATTGGCCTAGTTTCTGTGATGGTCGTTCTAGCAACCCTGGCTGTTTTTGCTGGCTTGGGTTGGGGATAGTATTCCCTGCCGGACAACCGAGTAAGCCAATCGTTAGGATGGGCTCTATCGCAGATATCGTATCAACGAACTGAGCACCGAGGCTTTACCATACCTAAAACGAGACTCTTGGAGAAAAGTGATATGGCCCAAACAAACAATTCGTGGAGATTTATTTTGACAGGTGTTGCCTAGACGTGCCGAAGTGAACGAATAGTTTGAAACCGTGTTTTTATAGCGAGATGGGGTTCGTCCGATGTTACAAGATGAGATTACTCCGGAGCACTTGTTCTGGAATCGGCGACGCTGGATTCAGGCTGCGGCACTCGCCGGAAGCTTGCCCGTTTCATTTGGAGCGTACAGACTATTCAATCCTATTGACATTGATGTTGTCTTGCAGCCCGAGCTTAAGAATTTTGTCGAATCAAACCATGACTCGAAGCACTTGCTCGAAAATGGATTCGCCGTCGGTGACTCCACGTCATCCATGTACGACATCACTCACTTCAACAACTTCCTCGAGTTTACAGATGACCAACAGGCTGTAGCGGCTAAGTCAAAGGACTTCCGCACAGATGGTTGGACGATCGAAGTTGGTGGTCTGGTTGAACGACCGATGACATTCACGTTAGACCAGATACAGACTGAGTTCCCAGTCGAAGAGCGCATCTACCGAATGCGATGTATCGAAGCGTGGTCGATGGTGATCCCTTGGTCTGGCTTTCCGCTCGCGGCGCTTCTTGAAAAAGTACGGCCGACAAGCAACGCGAAGTTTGTTGCTTTCGAATCACTCAAGGACAGGTCGCGTATGCCAAACCAAATTCCTGGTGAAGTCCAGTGGCCTTATCGCGAAGGTGTGCGATTGGACGAGGCGTTGCATCCGCTGACTTTGATTGCGATTGGGCTTTATCGACGGGAACTACCTCCCTGCAACGGCGCGCCCATCCGTTTGGTAGTACCGTGGAAGTATGGAATAAAGAGCATCAAATCGATCGTCAAGATTGATCTGGTCGCGGACCAACCAGTCACAGCGTGGAATCAGGCGGCTCCGCGTGAGAACGGTTTCTATGCGAATGTGAATCCAAACGTAGATCATCCACGATGGAGCCAGAAGACCGAACGCAGGGTCGGCGAGCTATTGCGCCGCGACACGTTGCTTTTCAACGGGTACGAAAAACAAGTAGCACATTTGTACGATGGATTGGATTTGAATGTCCATTACTGACCCCATCCAGCCCGCAACTTTGGAGCAAACTGTAACAACGACGTCCAAGCGTCCAATCACGTTCCCTGAACTCTTCGTGGTGCTTAATGGATGTCTTCCGCTGGCCATGCTGATTTACGACGCGAAGCACCATCACCTTGGTCCCAATCCAATTAGCAATGGGCTGCACACAACAGGGTTGGCATCCATGTTGCTGCTTATAGCGACGTTGTCCGTTTCGCCTGTTCTAAAGCTCACAAAGTGGCAGTATTTGTTTTATTTCCGTCGACCACTCGGGCTTCTCGCATTCCTTTATGCGATCGCACATGTTGCGATCTATGTCGTCTATGATCGAACATGGAATTACCAAGAAGCCTTGAGCGAGGTAGTCACTCGGCGTTACCTCCAATTTGGCGCGTTGGCGATCATATTGATGTTGCCACTAGCAATAACATCGACGCCATTCTGGGTATGGTGTCTCGGCTTTCGTCGGTGGAAATTATTGCACCGTTTGATTTACCCAGCAACTGTCGCCGCAGTGGTTCACTACTTTTTACAAGCTCGAGCTGAAATTAAGCTTCCATTGGCTGTGGGGAGTGCAGTCATCGGACTTCTTTTATTTCGCGTACTGTCTGCTTCAAGGGAAATTAGAAAAAAAAGGCATCTCTCCAAGAATGCGGGTGCTTTAGATATGGCAAAAGGTTGTTATTTGATCGATTTTATCGATGAAGGAATAAGTCATAACATCCATCCTGACACAACAGTCTTGCAAGCCGCGAGCGAGATTGGCTTAATTCTAGATTCGGATTGCCAAGCCGGAGTTTGCGGCACATGTCGCATTCAACTATTACAAGGCGAGGTCAACATGGACGTTGACTCAGGCTTGCTAAAGGAGGACAAGGCCGCAAACATTATCTTGGCTTGCCAAGCGAAATGCCTCTCTGACACTTCGGTTCGTCGCATTCGCAAAACGCTGTCTGAATGACCTTGGCAGATGGGATCCACTCGTCCGCACATAAAACAATCGTTACCGTCTGTCAGGGCGAGTTTAGAAAGAGGATTTGGTAAGGCAACCTGCTCGTTATCCAAGTGTCAAACTGGTTTCATTCCCATCAAATAGAACGCAAAGATTGCAACGGTGACTTTGCTCTTCAGACGGTAAAGTTAACATTTGCCTTCATATGACGAAGGACCTCATTCAAGAATCGTGACAATTTGGCTTCATCAAGTCTTCCACCAGTTTGCAAACTTGAGCACTTATCACTTCGCGGCGAGCCAGGCTTTTTGGCCGGCTGCACCGACTATTGCTGTGATGGCGATACTTGCCACTTTTGTCAGCTATGCTATGGCTCGTGTTCGTCGGCTTTCAACGCGTCAACAAGTCGTATGGAGTCTGATCGGCTTTGTGTCCGAGATGAGTAACAGTTAATTGTTTTCGTAACTGTTCGAATGGCGACTGGCAAACAAATGTGAGCTCGAGGCTTCGTAGGGAAGTTTCTTGCTGTAACTGGATCGTAGGTTGGCCAGCACACACCTGTGGACACTGAAGCTGGCGGAAATTGACGACGAGCGACTTAGGATATCTGTCCAACCGTCGATTGTGACTTGTTCAGCCGGGGCGTCATGAAATAGCATTAACTCATGGCCCGGCGTAACAGAATCTGATACGAGATCATCAATCGTCCTTTCGCAGGTCGACCTGAACATTTTCCGTCGAATTCAATTCAACGTTTCGCTCAAAAAGAATTTTCTTTCCAACCAAGGGATCAGTACCGGTTACCGTGATTGTCCATTTGCCCGGCATGAGACTCGCAAATTCGGTTTTGTAGTTCCAGTTATGATCCTCCATATACACGACGCCTGTCAGTTCATGACGTATCGAGACTTTCTCTGGAAAGAGATCCAAACCATGCAAGGAAACATCCACCGAGAGGTGTGCTCCACGCTGCCAGGTGATCTCTCCTAGTTCCACCGATTCGCTCGAAAATGAGACGTTCTTTAAAAGAGCGTATCCATTGGAGTAATCATCAATCAACACATCGAAGGGACCAGAAGACTCGACAAAGCAACTGTCCGAATACTCGGAATCAAATGGGATATGAAACTGAGACTCGATATGACCATTTCGAATGAGGGTTGCTTTGGCTCCACCCATCGAGCCAGAACTTTCTCTTCCGACTGAGGCGGAGACTCGGCGATGCAATAGCAACTTGGTCGTGGGGGGCTGGTTGCGACGATAGTCGATATCGAGACTTTCGGAAAATGGACCGTCATTTATTTGGACGGTATAAATCCCAGATGGCAGTTCAATGCTTCCGAATACTATGTATCTTCGGAAGCCATCCGGCGACAGTTCTGAATTACGTTCCATCCAACCTTCCGATTCCTCCACGCCGTGTAGGATGACTTTTCCCGAATCCAACTCGTCAATTGCTTTATCGTTTTCTTCGGTCAATATTTCGCACAATGGTGCTGAGTCGTCCGATATCATGCTTGTCACTCCACCTCGCACGGATATCGGGAAAGCAGCTACTTCCCGATTATTGCTTAGGTCTCTAGAACCAATTGAAGTGATAGTCATTTTGCCCACCAGTATTTGTTTCATGCAGAACTGGCCAAGGTGGTCGGTTCGAAATGGGATACCGAATGGATGTCCGTCTCGATGGAGATAGTAGATAGCGAAAGGGTTGATTTTGGTTTCGCTCGTACGAGGGAAAGTATCCGTGAATCCGACTCGCTCCCTCAAAATCCCTTGCAAACGGCCGAACGCTGGGAGTTCAATCGTGGGTATTTTGACATGCTGGTCACCGATCTCAATAGGCCGCATGGCTGCGGTTTGGTCCCCGTAAAAAACAACCAACGCGTAACGGCCAGCAGCAATACTCTCAAATTCGTATCGTCCATTCGATTCTGGCCTCGACTTATATTGCAACCATGGTTTTGGATAATCGAAAACGATCTCACCAATATCGCTATACCAGTGGCTTTCTAATGGCAATTTCAAGTCATTAAGTTCATTGCAAGATTCCAAGTCAATTAAGTAGGCGGATACCTCACGTGAATGGGATTTCGTTTTTTTGATTTCGCCCGAAACACGTACGCCTTTTGAAAGTCGGATGGACTCGTTGAAATCGCTTTCCAGAAGCGATCGCGTGAAGCCTTCTCCTTTGAAGCCGTATCGCTTGGTCGTATAGCCTTCTGCATGAACAGAGAATCCGATGTATGGCTTTGTTGCAAAGACTTGAAAATATCCATCGTCATTCCGAATGGAGTGGTCCGTCAGTGTTTCCCCCATTCCCATCATTCCCTTTCCACCTAACCTTGAAGTTGAAAGCGTGAATGCTGTAACTGGGGAACCGTACTCATCCATTACTTTGCCTTCCAGCGAATATTCTCCACGGGTGAGTTCGACTAGGGCTATCTCTGGATCATTGGCCGACTGAAGTGATGAATGCCAGCCGTCTTTTTCAAAGCTGAGCTTAGTATTCAGCGCAAGAGATTCCATGTAGAGTTCAAAGAAACCATCAGAGTCGGTTTGAGTAGAACGAGGCGGCGATTTGGATCGCAAGGCAGCAGGTGTGCCGTCATCGATCGCCAAGTCGCCTTGCGGACTTTCAGCCAACGTCAGGGGCACACCGGTCCGATACATGACGTTGACGATACAATTTCCGATCGGATCTTTCGATACTTTGTCAATCACACGACCACGAACAGAAACGCCAGGATACAGAGCGTAATGCTCATCACTTTGACTTGGCATGAATCGATACTGGTACCTCGGATGAAATGCAAAAATCTCGTCATTCGGTTTGTCCGAGTACAGTTCGAATCTACCTTGTGAATCAGTCTTTGCCTCATCAGGCAAAAGTTGCGATGCAAGCCTGGATGTCGGAGCCACCACGACCCCTGCGATTGGCTCTCCAGTCGTAGCATCGACAATTGATCCTTCAATTCGGAATGACTTTGTTATCCGCACCGAATATTGATGGGACAAATCGGGCGACACGAGCATCGAGCCTGCTTCGATGTGACATCCCTCAGGGAAACCAATTGCCTGCACGTTGATGACCAGTCTGCAGTGTGCTGGTACTTTTATCGGCAAAGAGCTTGTACTATTATGCTTTGACCAGTCTGACCACTCCGGAGCAACCCCGCTATCCTTGGTGATCACCCATGTGCGTAGTCGATACTCAGAGACTTGAGTTCCAGTCGCCGCTTCCAAAACCGTAACAAAGACGTGCTCTCGAAAGTACCGCTGTCGCTCGTTCATTCCGAACATGAAGACGGCCACGACAGTCGCAAGGACTAGGATCGAGCGTATTCCAAATCGAATTTGTGGCATTGGCTCAGATTTGAAGTCGTTAGAGGGCACCTTTGTCTCGTCCAATTGGGACCGACCGATGGATTATAATACAAACTTTGACACCACATCCGCCGTTCCACAAGTTAGTTGTATGACAACGATGGACGTTGGCGTTAGCTGTCTAGCTCCGTCCCTTCCACAGGTTGGCTTTAGACCAATTCGGCTATGGCGCTGGCTCCTACCAATTCGACTTGACTTGCTACTTCGGATAGACTGAGGCGATTAGCAGCGGGCGAACGGAATAGAGGAAGTAAGCAACCCTTCTAGATCCATTTCGCGTCTAATTGGATAGGTTGATCATTTTTCGCAAGTTCGAATGGAGTCCTCAGTGAAATCGAATCAATTGCCTTGTTTAAGATTTCCCGTTGCAATTGTAATTCTTGCATCATGCATCGGGTGCGATCAGGCGACCAAATCCATGGCGACAAAGTCACTCATGGGTGCCCCGCCACATTCTTTTTTGGCCGACACGGTGCGGCTTGACTATGCACTGAATTCCGGCGGGTTTCTAAGCCTCGGCGACGATCTTCCAATTCTGTTCCGAAAATGGATTTTTATTGGATTCAATTCTTGCTTGATGCTTGGACTCACAGTATTTCTTTTGATAAAACGAGAGCTACCAATAGCGGTATTCGTGGCACTATCGTCCATCCTCGCCGGAGGAGTTGGAAATCTTATTGATCGACTGACCAATGATGGTCTCGTAATCGACTTCATCAATCTGGGTTTTGGACCATTGCGAACTGGAGTGTTTAATGTGGCAGACATCGCAGTGACGTTTGGGGCAATTACACTTGGTTACCTTTCGTTCAAAGGAAAAGATGGTCATCTTAGGAATCCGTAATCGGTCAAATAGACTGAGGGAGCAAGCCTATAGCGACTTCCACAGGTTGGTTGCATTACAACTGCGGACGTTGGCGCTGGCGGACTAGCTTCATCCCTTCCACAGGTTGGCTTTAAACCAATTCGGCTATGGCTACGGCGCTGGCTCCTGCCAATTCGACTAGGATTGTTAGATAGGATAGACTGAAGCGGATGGCGGCGGGGAAGCTTGACTTGCCGCCATTTTGCAATGGAATCCGTTTCCTTAAAGATCGATAAATCCAGTCGTTAATTCATTCGCGGAGAGAGATTCGAGGAATCCAAATGCAAGCTGCAACGAACGCGAATCCATCCAAGAGATTTCAATTTGGACTGCGCACATTTTTGATCAGCGTAACGGTGCTCTCGATAGCTCTCGTGGCCTCGATCTCGGTACTCCTGCCGTGGTACGTTGATCGAAGAAAAATCGAAACCTTGAAAAACGTTAATGCTCAGGTTTTTACAGAACCGCGAGGTCAGTTCTTGCTACGGCAATTTGTAGGAAATACGCTTTCAGAACGATCGCTTTACCTGCACTTAAACGACGCACGCGTCGACGACGAATGGATAAAACGGCTTGGACATATGCAACACATCGAAGTTTTGTCGATCAAGAGTACAAACCTGTCGGATGTCGGTTTGATGGAACTGATTAACTGGCCAAATCTACAGAGTCTCAATCTCGTTGACACCCAGGTTACTGATTCCGCAATCGCGTCATTACGAGAATTGCATCCGAATCTCCGCCTTGTTCAATCGCGACAAACGCAACCATAATTCGAATAATCGGTTAAGCTCCTTTGCATACTAAGCAATCAGCGTCTTCCGTAGCCGCCAGCTTCCCATCCAAGTTTGGGCATGGCAATTGTGGACAGAGCCGAAGCGCCAATTCTTGACCCAGCCCAAACACTGTGGACCTAGGTCAGAGTCATCAGGAAACAACGTGGAAGTTGCCGCAGCAATCCATTGGCCTGCCGTTGGACTTCTAGATCGATTAGACTTGTGGTCGCAGAGGCAGACTGTCTGTCTTTACTTCTACTAACGATCTTTGACTCACATGACACGGCAATACGCCTACTTCCAAGTCACTGGTTCCGGAACTCCTGATGCGATAACTCAGGCGATTGGCGTTGCCCCAACGATTTGCAATTCAGATAAGAATGTCAATTCAAAAACAGGTCTACCTAGGGATGTCATGCGTTGGCGGTTAAATTGTGGCGAATTGGAGGATGCCTCGGTGCAACAGCACGTCGGCGCAATTCTACTTTGGCTGAATCGAAGACCATCAGCAGTTAGATCGCTTGGCGATGACTATGCGCTGACATTGCACATCGCTTGCTGGGCAACCGATACGTTTGGTTTGCACCTGACTCGCGATCAAGTTCAAATCCTCGGGCGACTCGGGATTGCGATCGACTACGATGGTTACGTTAAGAAATCGTCTAGAGCATCTTTAAGATTTTCGTAGGCCATAGCCACAGGCCTTGAAGCAGTTTAAGCAGTCATCCGAAGTGATCGATGCGATTGCTTTCGAGATGGCTTTGTCCAGTGCCTGTGTTGTACGTGCTGCCAAGCAGCGAAGCGAAGCTTTTACCTTCGAGAAGATCTTTTCGATTGGATTGAGATCAGGTGAGTAGGGCGGGAGAAATCGAACCTCCACTCCTTTGGTCTCGATCTTCAAAAGTGTCGATGTGTTTTTGTGACTGGAAAGATTGTCCATGATTAGGATGTCTCCCGATCGAAGTGCTGGAAGCAAGATCCAATCGACGAACTTGTCAAAGATCCACGCGGTCATCGGACCATCAGTTGTCATCGCAGCGCGACACCCCTGGTGATCAATCGCTTGCACCAGAGTTGTCGTCTTCCAGTGTCCGTGTGGAACCGCTTCGATAACGCGTTCTGATCTCGGTCCCCAACCGCATAAACGCGTCATATTGGTTTTGGCACCGGTTTCGTCAAGAAATAATAGTTTGGTAAAGTCCAGGAGTCGTTGAGTCTGTTTCCAAGTTCTTCGTGACTTCGCTACATCAGGCCGTTGTTGCTCTGCGGCGTGCAACTGTTTTTTTATATGTATGTCCTAGCCGACGTACCTCGTTCCAAATGGTCACTGCACAACATGTGGCTTGGATTTTTTCGCGAAGTTGTTCGAGTGTTAGGCTGGAGTTTTCACGAATAAGTTTATCGAGCTTATTGCGTTGGCTTTCTGAAAGCGATCGTTTCCGACCGGCTCTATTTGTTTTCGGTTCGAGCGTTCCAAGGTCTCGCCACTGATACTTGAGCTTCTGAACCGTCTTGTAATGCACCGCAAATCGCACAGCGATTTCGTGCATATTTTCCTTTCCCTCTTCCACCGCAGCGATGATACGCGATCGCAAATCCATACTTAAAGCTTTCATTCCAATCTCCTCCGTAAAATTTGGACAGGAAAAAGCTTACTCGATCTGCCTAGTTCAAACCTATATCACTTTTAAAGATGCTCTAG
>JANMGH010000042.1:0-186226 GCA_031374515.1 Pirellula sp.
CGCCCTCGGTCATCCCGGTCGTTTTTTTATGCCTATGTATCAAATTCCAATCGAGCAACAAATCAATGGCTTCACAAAACATCAATTCCTCAGCAGTTCCGCAGCAATGGGATAGGCAAATGAACCTAGACACAATCAACTCGCGAAACTGGTTTCTCGGATGCGGCATTGGATGTGCGACTGGACTTGCTTTACTCTATGCACTCCTTATGATTTGGAACGGCAAGGCCCCCTGGGTGGCAATTCCGGCACTAATAATTGCACTGATACATGCGACCGTCATCACCGTGTTTTGGCTAAACAGAAAGGTTGTACACCGTAGAATCGCGCTGACGACCTCAATGATTGCGAGTGCGATACTTTTGTTTGCGCTCGCAATGATAATTGGCAATAATGGATTGCAAACTTCGCCCCTCTATGGATTTGCGTTCAACCATTTGATTTTGGCTTTCTTCCATCCACTCCTTTACGCGACAAATGCAAAACTGCCATAACTATGCGCTGCACCGAAGTCGCGGGTTGGTCGTTTACTGTTGGTCAGATTTCTGGCCGCGACATCGGTGATCGCGGTCGTTGCGGCGACATGGGTGATCGTGAGGGCGATCATGTTTTGCGCGACGCGCCCATGAACGAGCAAAGAATGTCACTGTTGGAGCGAGAGTTCAGTATCGAACTTAATCCAGAGTTTAGGCAATTCCTGCTGATTTACGGTGCTGGTGACTTTCTCTTTTCGCAATTCTGTTCTTTCGACCCTGATAACGCGTGGAGCTTATGGCGGCAGTCGGCATTCGTTGATGGAATTGGAAAGTCAATTCTTTCATTCTCTGACAACGGATGCGGCGACTATTACGCTTTTTTGATTGTCGACGGGAGATGCAGCAATCGGATATACTTGCTGGAGCAGATATCAAGCATCGCATCGGGCTGCATCGCTTCGGCGTGATAACACTGCAGCGAGTAAAGACCAGCTTCGCGCTGGCGATCTTCGCCTTGAACATAATGACAGTTCGCCGTCTGATCGGCCGGCATCAAAAGACCTTTATTGTATTCTTGAACAATCTCGCGAATCGCATCTATGATCGCGAAGTGGTGACAATCCTGCAATAAGTTCCATCGCATCTTCTCGCCTCGGAAAAGTCCCTCTTTGCGTTATGGACAAATTAAGAATCGTCAGTCATGGACAACGCCTTGTTGTGTTAACCGCCTCCTAATTGAACTAGAACTCAAACCTGGATACAATTGATTTTTTAATTATTAATGCGGTTTCCCAAGTATTGCTGTTTCTTCATGGATTTACCTCCCCGATCAGTTCGCACAAATGGTTACAGAGTACGTCAATTTCGGCTTGAGCGAGGCTGGACGCAAAATGAATTGGCGAGTCTAGCTGGTTACTCTCCGCGATTGGTCCGGAAGGCTGAAAGTTGCGGGCTTTTAGATCTCGAAACAGTACGCGATATTGCCCAAGCGTTTTCGAGCTCCGGTACTGTCGTTACGCTGAAAGACTTGACGTTGGATATTCGTTCAATCGCAATGCAATGGATGGATGCACTCAATCGCGATGGTGCCTCAATGGTTTCTTCCATCAAAGATTTCCTTGCAGAAGATTTCGTTTTTCACTGTCCTGGCGATCCAGCGACCGCACCATTCATCGGTACTTGGCATGGCGAAGAAGGTTTAAACAAATTTTTAGAGCTTTACTTTTCGGTCTTTGATCGTATTCCGAATGAGAATATTGAGTATTGCATCGGAGACGATCTTGTCGTGGCTAGGTTTCTAGAGTCCGCCAAAGTTGCTGGGAAACTCTACGGGCCTATCCGAATCAATATGTGCTTCACCTTTAAGGACGGACTCATACAGCGCATTGACGACGATTACGATACTCAGGGGGCCGTCGCCACCAAAAGAGAAGGAGACAAGGCGGTCAACTCTTCCATTGCGATGGCAAAGTCCTTTGTGAGAGTTTTCGATCAGGGCGGACGAGGAGTCCTCGAAGCGTGCAAGGATTGCTTTACCGATGATGTTGTTTTTCACTGCCCGGCGGATCGAGCTTACGTTCCGTTCGGTGGGGATTGGATCGGTATAGAGGGTGTTCAAGCCTTCCTTGATGAATTTTACCGGGTATTTTCTCGCAAGTTGGATTCTCTGACACCTGATTACATGATCTCAACGGATCGAATCGTTGCTCGATTCATCGACCAAGTTTTCTTTCAAGGGCACGAAATGCCTCCCTATTGGGTAAATCTCCACTTTCAATTTCGCAATGGCTTAATCTGTCGCATCGATGATGAATTCGATCATTATCACGCAAAACTTGCCTTTGACGAACTTATCGAGCGTCTCAAAAATTCCGCACCGACGGATCAATAGTACCTGCGACTTTTAACGCACTGCTATCTCTATTTGCATGCAAATCTCCATCGTGCCGCTTGTGTTCCGGTTTCGAACCTTGCAACAAACCAGCGTTATGCCCTAATAGGGTTTTCGTGAAATCGACTTTGTTCGAAAGTGGATTGGCGGGCGCCACGCCCGGCTCGCCGCCCCTTTTGTCCTTCTCCAAGGCCGATTGAGAGTTTCGTTATCGCACAGCGCTCGTTCCATTGGGATCGAGGCGCAGACCGGACACGGATGAGACAACGGTTCGTTCGTCTGATATATTCACTCGGTTGCATTGTCGTCAAGACTTGCGGCGATTTACACTTTCCGAAACTCCTGACGAGTTTCGCTCCCCAAAATTAAACTTGGATAAGGGACTAATCATGCGAGTCGTCTCTTTTTGTTTGTGTTGGTTGTTTTTGGCTTTTTCATCGATTGTTTCGGCCCGCGCCGATTGGCCAACGGTTAAAAAGGTACCGCGGCAACCGCTTCAAGCAGCGGTAAGTCGATTGTCCGAAGCCCTGACTGTCGCCGGAACTCCGCTCCCAATTGCGGTTCAAGAAAAGCTCAAGGAACTTGAGCAGAGTACAAGCGACGATGTCGTTGGAGCGGAAATCCAATCGCTTCTGGACCCGATGTGTTTGGCCGCAGTCGAAATCAGCGCCGAAAGTCGTGTTCATGTTGTTCGTGGACCAGCAAAAGCGGAGTTGATGGAGTTGGGCTGGCAAACCTATCTGGTAAAGGTTTCGAATCAAGCTGGCGTAACGGCACCGCTTCGATGCTCCAGTCCTCAAGCGTTGCCGATGGTAAAGCAGAGCACATCGAGCGCTCGTCCAAAATCAGTCATCACCCCTTCGGAAGCGGAGCGACGTTGGCTGGATATCGCCAATCTGAACAGTCCACCGTTGCTTCCGAACCTGTCTGGTGTCGGACTAGAGTATCGACTCATACAGCTCTACAGTCGGGATGCGGGCAAGCGCGAAGCGACTTTTGCATTCGACGTGGGGCAAGGGACACAGGACTTGGGGTTTCGAAACGAACTGCCGATATTGTTCGAATGCAATGCTTCGTACGACATTGCTCTATCTATCCTGGACTTTGATGGTTCGCCAACAACCTGTTGGATGGACATACGAGACCAACTTGGACGCGTCTATCCCAACCAAGCTCGGCGGTTGGCTCCCGACATGTTTTTTCACAGCCAAATCTATCGAGCTCATGATGAGGTTGTGCGTTTACCGAAGGGCAAGTATCGAATTCGTTGCTCGCGAGGCCCTGAGTATATCCCGTTGGAAATGGAGTATGTTGTCGATGGTCGTGAGTCGGCTCCGCCGATAGCGTTCAACCTCCAACGGTGGGTGCATATGGCCGAACTGGGCTGGATTTCCGGTGACCATCATGTGCATGCGGCTGGTTGTGCTCATTACGAGAACCCCACCGAAGGTGTCACGCCCGCCGACATGTTTCGACATATTTTGGGCGAAGACCTCAACGTCGGATGCGTACTGAGTTGGGGCCCGTGTTGGTATCACCAAAAACAGTTCTTCGATGGACAGACTTCATCGCTGTCAAAGAACCGAACCTTGATGCGATATGACGTCGAGGTCAGTGGGTTTCCTTCCTCTCATGCAGGACATCTCTGTTTGTTAAACCTCAAGGAGGACGACTATCCCAACACAGCATCCATTGAGGACTGGCCAACTTGGACGTTACCTGTTTTGAAATGGGGCAAGAGCCAAGGGGGTGTGGTGGGGTATAGCCATAGCGGTTGGGGGCTCAGCTTGCCAGACTACTTGCCGAATGGCAAACGCGGATTGACACCTCAGCAGTATGGTGGCGGAGCGAGAGAGACCGTTGGAAGAGCGGCAGATCGGCTACCCGACTATGAGATTCCTCCATTCGATGGAATAGGCGCAAATGAATACATCGTTGCGGTTACACAGAACGCTTGTGATTTCATAAGCACAGTCGACACCCCCGCGATTTGGGAACTGAATATTTGGTACCACACCCTCAACTGCGGATACCGCACTCGCATCAGCGGCGAAACCGACTACCCTTGCATCTATGGCGAACGGGTTGGACTCGGACGCATCTATGTGGAACTTCCAAAGTCCAACGAATTTAAGTACGAGGATTGGGTTTCCGGACTGAAAGATGGACAAAGTTACGTCGGCGATGGCATGAGCCACCTATCGAAATTTAGTATCAACAATGTTCAGATGGGGACAAGTGGCAGTAGTGGCGAAGTGAGCCAACTCGACTTGAAGACTGCGCAGAAAGTAAATATTTTAACACGTGTTGCTGCTCGACTCTCCGAAAACATTAACGAACAGGCCCGACAAATCAAAGCCAAGCGGCTCGATGAGAAACCGTATTGGCATATCGAACGAGCCCGCATAGGCGAGACACGATCCGTTCCTGTGGAGTTGATCGTCAACGGCGAGGTTGTGGCGACGCAAAACCTTTTGGCTGACGGCGAGTTCCGCGATATGAAATGGGAAATCCCATTGAACAAATCGAGTTGGGTTGCAACTCGGATCTTTCCGTCTATGCATAGCAATCCGATTTTCGTCGAGGTGGCTGATGCTCCGATCCGAGCGTCGCTTGCAAGCGCGAATTGGTGCCGGAAAGCGGTGGATCAATGTTGGTCCAAAAAGAAGGGACAGATTCGGCCTTCGGAACTTGCAGAAGCAAGTGCTTCCTATGACTTCGCGCGTCAAGCGTTTGATCTGATAATCCACGAGTCACAATGAGTGCTTGCGGAACGGTGAGTCATTTTGGATTCCAAATTGTCGCGGCTATATAACGATTCCCTTTCGGACTGTCGTGAAAATAGTAAACGGTGACAAGTCGACCGTCGACACGCTGTACGGTTTGAGGATAACCGATATCTCGTCCACCACCCTGACCACGAAGGACCAAAGGCATGCTCCAAGACTTCCCGTCGTCTTCGCTTATTCTGGCCAACATTTCAAATGGTTCAGCGCGAAAGCCGTAGGTAATTGCGATACGTCCGTCCTTCATTCGGATCATACTGGCCGGGTTCCCTTCGCCTAAATTAGGCGCCGGCACGGAATCGCGTTTCCAGTTTTGGCCAAGGTCTTTTGAACGGTGAATTTCGATCCAGCTTTTTTCCGCTTCGCGACAACGAATCGCCGAAAGTAGCTCGTTGGCATTGACTCGAATCGAGGATGGCATAATTCCATAACCAATGGGCTCTTCTCCAATCCACGAAACGAACTTCCATGATTTCCCCCCATCCATGGTTCGAACACAGAGAGGCCTACCTTCGCGTCCATCTGTTTTTGCTGCGGTGAGAAACAACATACAGTCCTGTTTTCCTAGAACGAGATAATCGGTTCGGCCAGCGATTCCCTTGGTATTGAATTGAGGCAATCGAAACGGACCCTGCCAATTGTGGCCGCGATCTATGGAGTAATAGAACCTGGACGCTCCGCCATGAGCATCGGTCATCCGAATCGTCATGGCAAAGTCAGGGTGGGTAAAATCGACGCCACCAGGACAATCGAGCCACGGCCGCTCTTGCAGTCCTGGGGGAGCGATGCCGTGCAACGATTTACCTGCAGGTATCAGAGCCCCTTGGATCGACGGGTCTTCGATGGTCCAGGTCAGTCCGCCATCCAGACTCCGTGCCAACAAGTGCTGTTCGGGCTTTTCCCGATCGATGTTGTGTCTTTCCAATCCGAGGTCCTTGTGGTAGCCGGAACTGAATCCCACAAGAATCTCATCGCCCCAACACCAGATGCCATGGTTCGCTGGCCATCCGCCGAATCGACCTTCTTCTGAATAGACAACGACGTGTTTGGCCGCGACATCGTCCGTGGTGTTGAGGGAGCTGTTTTTGTATTCGCCGCTTGAACCGTGAGCAAAAAACGGAAACACCAACATTGCAATGAGCCAAGTCAGAAACATCTTCGGGCGAAGCATAGAGACCTCGATTCGAGAACTTTGACAGTTACTAAAACCAAATCGCTAGCAGTCGTTGCGCTAATCGTTCGGCGCGGACCAGTATACCATTATCGAGTTTGGCGTTGGTAAATGTGACATAAGCTTCTAACTCACGGATTTCCCACCACGTTCTGAATGGCAGTATCGGGCAAAATGCCTACCACACGTCTCCAATTGATAAAGCGATATTGGCTTATTGACAAAGCGCTATTGACTTAGCAAACCAACGATAGGATATCGAATTCGCTGATGCGATCGGCCAGTTCCGCGTAGGCCGTTTCCGCTTGTTCATTCGAGACTTGGCAGGTGCCTGCATTTGCATGACCTCCTCCGCCGTACTCCAAACAGAGACTGCCGATATCCAATGAGGAGGAGCGATTGATAATCGATTTGCCGATCGTAAACACTGTGTTTTGTTGCTTCAGTCCCCACAGAACATGCATAGAAACAGTACACTCCGGGTGCATCGCATAGATCAAAAATCGGTTGCCGGCGTAGATCGTCTCTTCCTTGCGAAGATCTAACACCACTAGGCTGCCGTGAACTCGAGCGCATCGCCTAACCTGCTCCTTGAACGCATCATTGTGTTCTCGATACAATTCAACCCGTTCGACCACATCAGGCAGTACGAGGATTTCTTCGATCGAATGATCTCGGCAATAGTCGATGAGCGCCATCATCAATTGGTAGTTCGAAACGCGGAAGTTTCGAAACCTGCCTAAACCGGTGCGGGCATCCATCAAGAAGGAAAGAAGCTCCCAACCTTGCGGATTCAGGATATCCTCCAATGTAAATTGAGCAGCGTCAGCTTTGTCGACGGCGACCATCATGTCTTCTTGAATTGCAGGAAAACGTTTTGCACCGCCGTAATAGTTGTACACGACTCGAGCTGCGGAATCCGCATCGGATTGCAGGACGTGGTTTGTTCGTTTCTCACCGCCGCCCCGTTCTTCCTCACTGTGATGGTGATCGAAACAAAGATGACACCCGGGAACGTAAGGTAGGTTGGTTAAGATATCGAATTCGTTGACTTCGACCTTTCCGTCCTGAACGTCTTTGGGGTGTACAAACTTAATTTCTCCGAGAATATTTAGTTCTTTGAGCAGCATAGCGCAAACCAATCCATCGAAATCGCTTCTGGTGATCAGTCGGTACTTTTGTAAATCCATGTTGTGTGCTCTCAGGACAATCGAAACAAAACTAACTCTTGGGACGTGGACGACAAGGAAAAATAGGTTGCCAAATCGTCAATGCAAAATATTTTTTGCTAATTTGTGCAAAATGGCTGCGCAAGGCTGTCTGGCAATGAAGTCGCGTTTTTGACTACTTATTGGGCGAAGATCGGCTAATCATCGCTTTGGCCAATTTGCTTCCTTTCTATACAACCATCGTTTGCGTGCATACATAAAGAGCAGCTAGTCTTCGGCTCGGACGGATTCAGGTTTGCCAATCCGCCGCATGATCCGGACAGTCCCCGTTTTCCAAAAACAACTCCGATCGACATGCTAAACATGACGAGCAAAAAGATAGCAAACGTGAGCCCAACGACGACCATCAAAAGTAGCCAATTCATGACACACCTATTCTGCAACGCTCAGTTGTTTGGAGACTTCTGGAAAAAGCTGTGAGAATCGAGTTGAGCAGGTTGCCGGAAAACGACCATCCTTTCGACGTACCAAAAGAACGGACCAGTTATTTGACTCGGCCAATTCCAGTCCACGCTCGGGCCCCATCGCCATCATGCAAGTCGCAATCCCGTCAGCCAGGGCGCAATTGTCCGCAACAACCGATGTGGATGCGAGCTGATGCACAATCGGTCGCCCGGTATTCGGATCGATTGTATGCGAAAACCTCGCACCATCGACCTCAAAAAAATTGCGATAGTCTCCACTAGTTGCAATTGCCGCATCCCTCAAATCAAGCGTGGTGAGAATCAATCGTTGAAAATCAAGCGGCGCTTCGATACCAACACGCCACGGGTTGCCATCAGCCCGCTTCCCTCTCGCGATAATCTCGCCACCGATCTCAACAAAGTAATTAGAAATCCCGTTTGCCTGTATCAGAGCTCCGACTCGATCTGATCCATGGCCCTTTGCGATCGCAGACAGATCGATTTGCAAACCAGGGTTCGTTTTTTTTAACGCAGGAGGATCCAACCTCGCAAACAACTGTTTGTATCCGACACGTGCCCTCGCGGTTCCCAGTTCCTCTTCAGATGGAATTGCATCGCGTCGTTTTTCGGGACCAAACCCCCAAAGGTTGACCAAAGGTCCCACGGTTACGTCAAACGCGCCTCCCGAAGCCTCCGACAATTGCAAGGACAAATTCACTACTTCCGCAGTCTCCTTCGATACCGAAAACCAATCCGCAGAAATCGACACATTGAAGCGTGTAATCTCGGAGTCCTTGAGATAAGTCGACATTTGTTGGTTCACTCGCTTAAGTTCGTCGTCAATCCGCCGATGCAACTCCAACTTCAATGGGGAGCCAGATTCAGGCTGGTACCGAATCGTGTAGGTCGTACCCATCGTTGAACCCTGAAGCAATTCCTGAGTCGGAATCTTTCTTGACTCTCTGCAACCGTTAAGGCAAGTAACAAATAGTAGCCAACAGACTACGCGCGCAACAGCATATTGTCGCAGAGCATCCCGTTCTGGGACCAACATCATCAAGTGCCGTTGAACACCAATCAGATCCCTCCTCGATCTGTCTTCTTTTTGCAATCGCGACCGCATTGGGAACACACTTTCTATCGAATCTATCATCCGCCGAAATCGTCGTACGCAATATTGCTTGTCGGCACACCCAAGTCATCGAGCATCTTGAAGACCGCAGAGTTCATCATCGGTGGTCCACAAAGGTAGTATTCGATATCCTCGGGTGCTGGATGATTCTTTAGGTAATTCTCTAAAACGACTTGATGTATGAATCCGACATGGCCGGTCCAATGGTCTTCTGGTTTCGGTTCAGATAACGCAACATGAAACGTAAAGTTCGGGTATTCCTTTTCGATCTTTTGGAAATGGTCAACATAAAACAGCTCACGCACGCTTCGACCGCCATACCAGTACGAAACCTTGCGTTTTGTTTTTCGATTTCGAAACAGCTCAAAGATGTGGCTGCGCAAGGGGGCCATCCCGGCGCCCCCACCAATATAAACCATCTCGTTATCGGTATCTTTGATAAAAAACTCGCCGTAAGGACCTGAGATGGTGACCTTATCTCCGGGTTTCAAACCAAATATGTAAGAACTGACTTTGCCTGGTGGAGTCCCTTCAGGGGCACGTGGCGGAGGCGATGCCACGCGAACATTGAGCATGATGATCCCCGTTTCTCCTGGATAGTTGGCCATCGAATAAGCGCGGTAGACCGGTTCTTCCACGATGGAGGTGTACCGCCATATTTTGAACTTGTCCCAATCTTCACGAAACTGCTCCTCGATCTCAAAGTCCTTGTAGTGAACCACATGCGGAGGCACATCGATTTGAATGTAACCGCCGGATTTGAAGCCAACCGCCTCACCAACAGGCAGTTCCAATATCAGTTCCTTAATGAACGTCGCAACGTTATGATTCGAGCGAACGGTACACACCCATTTCTTGGTCTCTAATACCTCATGTGGGACCTCAATCTTCATGTCCTGTTTGACTGCGACTTGACAGCTCAGTCGATACCCTTCGCGGGCCTTGGTATTGCTGATGTGGGTTCGTTCCGTAGCCAAAATCTCACCGCCGCCCGAAACGATCCGCACTTTGCACTGGGCGCATGTCCCCCCACCGCCACAGGCACTCGAAACAAATATTCCGTTGTTCGCGAGGCATCCCAGCAGCTTACCACCAGCCGAAACCCTTAGCGTCTTGCTGTCATTGACGACGATCTCGACGTCTCCCGCAACCACCAATAGCCTTTTTGCTCCCAAGATAAGGAGAACTAGCTACAGCACGACCGCGGTAAAGAAAAAGACTCCGATCAGTACTAAAGTCATGCCAGTCATAGCAGTTCATCCCGCTCAGAAAACACTTAGAGTTGAATGCCCGAGAACGCCATAAACGCCATCGCGATCAGTCCAACCGTGATGAACGTGATCCCGAGTCCCCGCAGCCCGATTGGAATGTTGCTATAACGCAACTTCTCTCGAACAGCTGCCAACGCAATAATCGCTAAGGCCCAACCGAAACCGGAGCCAAATCCATAGACAACGCTTTCGCTGAAATCATAGCCGCGTTGGTCCATGAATAGTGAGCCTGCCAAGATCGCGCAGTTGACAGTGATCAACGGCAGGAAAATCCCAAGGGCGTTATACAGTGCAGGAAAGAAGCGATCGAGCACCAACTCCAAAATCTGAACGATGGCTGCAATCACACCAATGTAACTGATGAAGCCAAGGAAGCTTAAATCCACCGAAGTGAAACTTGGCCCCAACGTCTTCGCAAGTGCGCCTTCGGAGAGCAAAAACTGATAGAGCAAGTTGTTGGCAGGCACTGTGACCGCCTGCACTACCGTCACCGCAATCCCTAACCCGATCGCTGTTTTGAGATTCTTTGAAATGGCGATGAACGTACACATGCCTAGGAAAAAAGCGAGCGCCATGTTCTCAATGAAAGCGCTCGTCAAAAACAGGCTCAAGTAATGCTCGAAACTATGAATAGTCATTGTGTGCTAAACCTTCTCGACTTGACTGGGTTTCAAGGTTCGTACAATCCAAATGAGGATTCCAATTAGGAAAAATGCACTGGGAGACAACAGGAGTAGACCGTTCGGAGTGTACCAGCCGCCTTCAGTGACTTTGGCCAAAACGGGAAAACCGAACAACGAACCCGATCCAAATAGCTCTCGAATAAAGGCCACCAGCATTAGGACGGCGCTATACCCCAATCCATTGCCGATGCCATCAAGAAAACTCATCCATGCCGTGTTCTTCATCGCAAAGCCTTCTGCGCGTCCCATGACGATGCAGTTGGTAATGATTAAACCTACAAAAACGCTCATCGTCTTGCTGATCTGAAAGAAGTATGCCTTGAGTATTTGGTCAACGACGATCACCAACGAGGCTATCACAACCATCTGAACGATCATGCGAATACTGCTTGGAATGTAGTTTCGCAAGGCAGCGATTGATGCGCTCGAGAATGCCGTCACCAACGTAACCGCGATGCACATCACCAGTGCCGTAGACAGCTGCGTCGTGACTGCGAGAGCAGAACATACCCCGAGCACTTGCAGCGTGATCGGGTTGTTATTGACGATGGGATCGAGGAGAACTTTCTTAGGGGATGGTGCTAACATGAGAGTCACCTTTCTGAGCCGCCAGTTTCGCAAGATAAGGACCGAACGCGTCACTGCTTAACCAATATTTAATCATGCTGTCGACACCGCGACTGGTGATCGTTGCTCCCGATAGCCCATCCACCATGTATGGCATGTTCTCCGAAGTGGTTCCCCCTTTAGAGACCCCCACAGCCAACATGGCATCCGATGGTTCACCTCGCCAGATCTGCTTTCCATGCCATTGCTTTTTCCATTTTGGGTTCACGACTTCTCCACCCAACCCTGGGGTTTCACCATGTTCGTAGTATGTCAAACCATTGATGGTCTTGATGTCGCTCTTCAATGCGACGAAACCATACATGGTTGACCAAAGCCCCTTGCCATAAATCGGCAGCACTACTTGTTCTAAGTTTCCTTGCTTGTCTTTTACCAAATAGACCCAGGTATATTTTTCACGTTTTTCAATACCGATTCGGAATTTGCTAGAATGGATCACGGCGTTCATCGATTCGTCTTTGGCGGCTTTTCGTTCATCGAAGGAGTCGTTGGCAATCGCCTTATCGATGACATATTCCCCCGATTGAAGATCGACTACTCTGGGTTCAATTGTCCCGTCGCTAAACATGTCGGAGATTTCTTTTGCCTGGAACTCGCCAGACTTTTTTGACAAACCCGCGGCCTCGACAATATTCCGTTGCCGGTCCAACAATTTGTTCTTGTTTTGAACGTCTTTGAGAACCACGGCCGCTGAGCTTACCAACAAGGAACAGGCGATGCAAAGGACAAGCGTAACGACAAAGGTATTGGTGATAGAATCACGTTGCTCAGGTAGCATGACGTGCTGCCCTCCGCTTAATGTTTGCTTGGATAACGCAATAGTCGATAAACGGAGCGAATACGTTGCCAAACAGGATTGCCAGCATGATTCCCTCTGGGAAAGCAGGATTGATGACGCGAATTAGTATCGTCATGGCACCGATAAGTAGACCGTAAAACCATTTGCCCGTCTCGGTCATTGAGGCGCTCACTGGGTCGGTAGCCATGAAGACGGTTCCGAATGCAAATCCACCTATCACAAAATGCCACCAAGGGGGAACATTGAACATTGAGTTGGTCTGGCTGCCGAGGAAGTAAAACAACGAAGAAAGGGCTAATGCTCCCAAGCAGACACCGCTCATGATCCTCCACGAACCGATTCGCGTTGCAATCAGAATGAGGGCCCCGATCAAACAGGCCAAGGTACTCGTTTCGCCTACCGAGCCAGGAATCGTCCCCAAGAAGGAACCTGACCATGTAATGCTTCGCTCGCCGCCCGTTGTCATGACGTGCGAAAGCGATTCGATCGTGTTCGGGTACTTGGCCATATCGGTCGTAGCCAACTGCCCAAGGGCGGTTGCACCCGAATAGCCATCTACCTTTCCTTGCGCGATGTACTTCGACGCAATCCAAACGCGATCCCCTGTGATTTGTGCGGAATAGGCGAAGTACAAAAAGCAACGCGCGGTGAGCGCGGGATTGAGAAAATTCCGACCTGTGCCACCGAAGATCTCTTTACCAATGACGATGCCAAAGGCGATCCCTATCGCCACTTGCCACAAAGGAATATCAGGGGGTAGCGTCAGCGGAAAGAGCAACCCAGTTACGAGAAAGCCCTCGTTGATTTCGTGCTTACGAACGATGCTGAATATGACTTCGCAGATTCCGCCAACCGTCATGCAAACCAAATACATGGGCAAAAAATACATGGCGCCCAGCAGAAAACAATCTAGGAGACTGTCCGGATTGTGCTCCAAGCCCAGCGCGCTATGAAGCACATGGTGCCAGTCGAAAAAGGGCTCCAACTTCATTGTAACCAGCGACTGAATGGCGATATTGGCTTGGTAGCCCACATTCCAAATACCGAACAATGTACAAGGAATCAACGAAAACACCACCATGATCATCATTCGCTTCAGGTCAAGCGCATCGCGAATGTGGGTGAGACCTTTGGTGACACTGCCTGGGGTAAAGAGAAAAGTATCGCCGGCTTCATACAGTGGATAGAGTTTTTCGAGCCGCCCCCCTCTATCAAAAAGTGGATGCAAACGGTCAAGCATATTACGAAGGAACTTCATCGTCAGCTATCCCTCTTTCTCAATCGCATTCAGATTGTCTCGCAGGATACTGCCGTACTCGTATTTACCCGGACAAACGAAAGTACATAAGGCGAGATCCTCCTCATCCAATTCGAGGCATCCCAACTCCTGAGCTCTCTCGGTGTCTCGCGAAATCAATGCCCGAAGAAGCAGGGTCGGCAAAAGATCCAATGGCATTACCCGTTCGTAGGATCCGATCGGGACCATCGCCCGTTCACTCCCCTCCGTACTTGTCGTGAGAGAAAACCTCTTTTGAGGTGACCAGGCTGCCGCAAACGCTCGCGTTAAAGAGAATTTGTTGAAGCCCGGCATCTGCCAACCTAACAACTCGCGCTGATGCCCCTCTGCAAGACACGATATCTGAAGATGGTAACGTCCAAGGTATTCGACTTTATCCGAAATCTGACGACCACATAGAATCGAACCCGAAACGATGCGATTGTCGGAGCCTTTCAATTCACCCTGCGTCAGTTCAATCAACGACGCACCCAGTCTGGACTGAATCAAACGCGGATTGGACACAACAGGACCAGCCAATGAAATCACACGCGATGGGTCCAGGCGGCCTTGCGTGAACGCGCGACCTATCGCAATCAAATCCTGGTAGTCCAGATGCCAGTTGACGCGACTGGGGGATGCCGGGCTTAAGAAGTGCATATGGGTTCCAACCAGTCCCGCGGGATGTGGACCAACGAACTCAGCCGAATGAACGTTGGGGATATTTGCCGTTGGCGTTTCCGTTCCCAATCCGCGACAAACAAAGATGCGTCCCTCTGTCAATCGAGAAACCGCTGTTAAGCCAGCGGCGAAATCATCTATGGCTCCCGCTATCACTTTGCTCGGTTGGACAGCCAAAGGATTGCTATCCATCGCGTTTACAAAGATCGCTCGTGGAACCGACTTCGGCGAAGGGATGCGGCTGAATGGCCTTGTTCGAAAGGCTGTCCAAAGCCCAGTTGTTGCGATGCGCTCCAATATGTCCTCTCGGCTCATGCTGGCAATACTGGATGCTCGAACCGCAGGAAGCTCGCGGACTGCTTCCTTGTCCGCAACGTCAATCACGAGCGACCGCAAGAGACGTTTTTCGCCGCGATGAATAGCTCGAATTCTGCCGCCCGCAGGAGATACAAATGTGACTCCATCGGTTTGCTTGTCAATCATAATCGGTTGGCCTAGCTGGACTTCGTCTCCCTCGGAGACTAGTAAAGTCGCCCGCAGTCCAAGATAGTCGCTTGCTAACAACGCCACCTGTCCTACCGACTTGTGGTCGATGCGTTGATCCGGATCACCCGTGATCGGAATCGCTAAGCCCTTTGAGATTTCAAAACGTGCGACCATCTCAATGATCTCAATTCGTTGTCAGACCTAACCTTGAATGTAAACCTTGAGATAGTGGTTTTCGACCGCCAGCAATTCAAATTGGGCCTTCACCACGTCCCCGATGGAAATCATTCCAACCAATCTTCCTTCGTCGAAAATTGGAAGATGGCGAACGCGATTCGATGTCATCACTCCCATCACGTTCCCTACGTCGTCCGTTGGGTTGCCAGTAATCAGTTTCCGGCTCATGAAATCTCGAACCGATAGTTCGCTCAAACTTTGCTTCTGACTTTCGATGGCTTTCAAGATATCTCGTTCGGTAATAATCCCGAAGATCGATTCAAATTCGGCTACCATGAGCGATCCGCAATTAAAGCGAACCAATCTCGCGACGGCCTCCGCTAAACTCGCGTTGGGAGAGATTTGGTGGACCTTATCCCCCTTGGATTGGAGAATGTCATAAACACGCACGGCATGTACCCTTTTTGAAAAGTGACTTCACGCTCAAGAAAGTGCTTACAAAATAAGCAATAGCACAAAACCTTCGGAAGCCATGCTGAGTGATTCAAAACCTCTTTACATGCCTTTAAAGGGACTTTATACCGCAGAAACGCGGCACGCAAGCGCGATGGCCCGATAAGTTTCCAATTTTGGTCCATATTTCTTCCCGTGAAATATCAATCGCATTTCATATTGGCTAATAGACTGCCGCACAACAGTCAAAACTTGTCCGCTGCATTTCCGAACCATCATGCCACTGTCCAAGTTCTTTGCCTTCTGATTGCGAGGGGAGATTAAAAATGCGTCAGCGGCGTTGTTGAAATCAAACGTCTTACATGTCGTTCCGCTTACCCAAATCGGAGTTTAAGGTCTAGGTCGCGTAGGACCTTCGTGCGGTGTTCCTCTTCGTTCAAGAGGGTGTACCTCTTCGTTCAAGAGTACGTGTTCACTGACCATTGTTTGCAAAATCGGCAAGGGAAAAGTGCGTTGCTCGCGACATACTTCGTAAGCACTTGCGAAAATGGCAGGACCTGGGAAAATTGCGTTTTTAATGCGTCGAGTCGAAACAAACTGACGCTTTTTGATTCACGGCAAGGTTTCGGAAGTTCAATGAGTGTTGACATACAACGAATAAAGGAGCAAGTGCTCAAACATTCCGATCAAATAGAGAGAATTCGCAGTGAGGTGCGAAAGGTTCTGGTCGGACAGGACATGATGTTCTCTCGTCTTTTGATTGCCCTTCTCTCGGGCGGGCATGTGTTGCTCGAAGGGCTCCCAGGACTTGCCAAGACAACGGCAATTAAAGGTCTCGCCAACGCTATCCACTGCAAATTCCAGCGCATCCAGTTCACGCCGGACCTTTTGCCAGCCGACTTGATCGGCACCATGATCTACAACCCACGCGAGGGGTCGTTCGGTACTCGAAAAGGGCCCATCTTTGCCAACTTGGTCCTGGCCGATGAAATCAACCGAGCCCCGTCGAAAGTCCAATCCGCATTGCTTGAAGCCATGCAGGAACGGCAGGTAACGATAGGCGACACAAGCTATCAACTCGACCAGCCCTTTCTCGTCATGGCTACCCAAAATCCTATTGAGCAGGAAGGAACGTATCCGCTTCCGGAAGCGCAAGTTGACCGGTTCATGTTGAAAGTCGTTGTGGGATATCCTAATAAGGCGGAGGAACGCAAAGTTGTCGACTCGGTTTTGGACGACATCAAACGCGAGGTTCAGCCCGTGTTGGAGCCAACACAACTGTTTGAGATGAAATCGACAGTTTCGATGATTTACATGGACGACAAGATCAAAGACTATGTGCTGGATGTGGTTGCAGCCACGCGCCATCCTGACGAGTTTCGGCTCAAGGAACTCAAACCATTGATCGAATGCGGCGCCTCCCCTCGAGCCTCGATCAATCTTTGCCTTGCAGCCCGAGCAAATGCCTTTTTGGCGGGTCGCGGATACGTTACACCTCAAGACGTAAAGGATATAGCATACGAAGTTCTCCGTCATCGAATCATCCTGACTTACGAAGCGGAAGCAGAAGAAATGACTTCGGATGACATCGTTCGCAAAGTTCTCGAATCGGTTCCGGTCCCATAAAAAAATATGGCTGCACGCGAGCTTGAAGACGTACTAAAGGAAGTCCGCCGCATTCAAATCGTGGCTCGACGGCAAGTCAATGATTTGCTCGCCGGAGAATACTTGAGCGCTTTCAAAGGTCGCGGCATGGAATTTGACACAGTACGTGAATATGTACCGGGAGATGAGATACGCAGTATTGATTGGAATGTAACAGCTCGCTCGGACGCACCTTTTGTTAAGACTTTTTGCGAAGAACGCGAACTGACCATCCTTTTAGCAGTCGACATCTCTGCGTCAGGCTCCTTCGGTTCGCAAAGGCTAAGCAAGATCGAAACGGCCGTCGAAGTTGCGGCAGTCTTGATGTTTACTTCTTTGAAGAACAATGACAAAGTTGGACTCCTGTTCTTTGCCGAGGATGTAGTCAAGTACATTCCGCCTCGCAAAGGTCGCGGAAGTGTTTTGCGATTGATCCGAGAGATGCTGGCGACCGAACCGGTCAAAGCGGAAACGGATATTGCAAAAGCTCTTGAATACATTGGACGTGTCCAACGACGTCGATCCGTTGTTTTCGTACTTAGCGATTTTATTGGGCCGGATTGCTCTAAAGCGCTCGCGGTTGCCAACCAAAGGCATGATTGCATTGCGGTCACCCTCGAAGACCCAAGAGAACGGGAGCTGCCCAACGTCGGATTCCTAACGCTTCGCGATGCCGAAACGGACGAAATGATCGAGCTCGATACTCGCCATCCCCGAGTTAGGGCCATGTTTGCAAAGGTTGCCAATGAACGGCAGTCCAAGCTAAAAGAGCTGCTGCGCAAAGCAAACGTCGACCGTTTGGAAATCCGCACCGATCAGTCGTACGCAACCAGCTTGCAGCGATTCTTCCGTATGAGGGAGCAACAACGATGAACGAGAACAAGGATGCGAGTAGGCGTCGTCGATATCCTCGATACGAATGGAGCCCGTTGGCCTTCTTGTTGCTGCTCTTTTTGATCGGCTGCCCTACGCAACGTGATAATCGTTCCACGGCGCTTCGGCCAACATCGGAATCCATCGAACTCAAGAATGACAGCGGCCCGGTCTCGATGGTTGTTCGCATTTGGCCCAAGCAACCGCGACTTTCCGATCTTGTTGAATTGGATATCGAAATCAACGCCGAAGCGGACGTCGAGATTCGCGCCCCTGAATTCGGACAAGCCGTCGGCGACTTCTTGGTGCGCGACTACACAGAACGGAACCCCGAGAAGAAATCGGACCAAACCAAGCCCAACCGCCGAGTCTTTCATTATCAACTGGAACCCGTTCATTCCGGTACGCACTTAATCCGTTCGATGGCGATTGAGGTTATCGATAACCGCGAAAACTCAGAAAAAAAAGGGGAATCTAGTTGGATAGAATCGGAACCGATCGAGGTGAAGATTTCTTCGGAGCTAGGGGATCAAGTGCCAGATTTGGCAAATCTCGAACCGATGACTCCTCCGCGATCCATAAGCGACTCACTGTACTGGTGGTGGGTTGGGGGCGCGGTGATTGTTGCAGCGTTTGTTGCAGCCTATTTTCTCAGGGGACGTCGGAACTCCAATCCCATTGACATTTACAGGCCAACCGCCGAAGAAATCGCCCATTCGCAACTGGCCAGTCTCTTGGCAGAGAATCTGCCTTCTCAAGGGATGTTTAAGGACTTCTATCTTCGACTTACGGGGATAGTACGGATCTACATTGAAGGGGTCACCGGGTTGCGAGCCCCTGAGCAAACCACGGAAGAGTTTTTAGTTGAGATGGGTAAACGCGAGGTTTTTTCTTCAGCGCAATCCAATCGTTTGAAAGAATTCTTAGAAGCTGCGGACATGGTCAAATACGCTGGACAGAGACCAGATGCAGCGCAGGTCGACACCTCGATCCTCCGAGCAAAGGAGTTTATCGACATGAAGCCGCGTTCGACCGAACCTCCATCTTCTGGGGTTGTGCACGGCGGGGAGCAAGCAACCAACGCAGCGGAAGGAGTAAAATAAGGGATGGATTCTTTTCGATTCTATTCGTGGTATTGGCTTGCGTCGATTCCATTCTTATTAGCTCTTGTTTGGTATTATTCTCGAAGAGCATCCCGACCTGCGGCTGTTTTTTCGAGCGTATCCGGTCTTGAGAAGCTGCCGGTGACGCTAATGCAGCAACTCAATCGACTTATGCCGGCCTTTTTCGCAATTGGATTGAGTCTGATGGTAGTGGGATTGGCGAGGCCACAGTCAGGAAAATCCGAGTCGCGAATCCATGGCGAAGGAATTGCGATTGAGCTCGTCTTGGATATCTCCGGTTCGATGGAAGCTCTCGATTTCCAGTTAAGCAGCAAAGAAGTCAGCCGACTCGAAGCGGTCAAGCATGTGGTCAGTGAGTTCATTGAGGGCTCAAGGCGAAGCGGATTGCAAGGGCGCAAAAATGACCTTGTCGGACTCGTTGCGTTTTGTGGCTTCGCTGACAGCAAGTGTCCATTGACCTTGGATCATGGAGCACTGGTGGAAATCGTCAAGAGCTTAGATGTTCCGAAAGCGATCCGCGATCGACGAGGCAGAATCATGAATCAGGAAACGCTTCAAGAAGAGTTGGCAACAGCGATCGGCGATGGAGTTGCCTTGGGGATCGATCGCCTGAGAGACACCAAGTCCAAAAGCAAGGTTCTCGTTCTATTAACCGACGGTGACAACAACGCAGGCGTGGTGGAGCCACGCGAAGCGGCCTCTATCGCAAAGGAACTCGGGATTAAATTGTATACCATCGGAATAGGGCGAAACGGAACGGTGCCGTTTCCACAGGAAGACGAGTTTGGACGGAGAGTTCTAGTCGGTGCGCAGTTTCGCGTCGATGAAGCGCTCCTAAAAGAAATGGCGGAGTCGACTAACGCAAGCTATTTTCATGCATCGGACGCCGATGGCCTATCGAGAGTTTACGCCCAGATAGACAAGCTGGAACGGAGCGAATTCGAAGAGTCCAAGTATTCGCAGTATACCGAGTTGTTTCGCTGGTTTACGGGAACTGGATTGGCTTTAGTGCTATTCGTTTACATAATGAAGGAGACAAGGTTCCGTTCGCTACCGTAGCTTTGAAAAGCGAAGCGACAACGGGAACAAATACTATGGACTGGCAGTTTCCTCAAGCGTTTTATTTAATCCTGCCCGTGTGTATTGGGTGGCTTGTCATCGCAATGTATTCGGAAGGGAAACGCGCGTCTGCCCGATCGTCGTTTATGTTGACACCGATGATGGATCGCATGCTCCCGCCAGTGTCCAAGACGCGATTTTGGGTGAAGTTGTTGCTACTGGAATTAGCGATCGTTTTGGGGCTTGTTGCAATCGCTGGCCCACAATTTGGCGAACAGGTGGAGATTATCGTTCCTCGCGGAAGCGATTTGTATGTGATGATCGACGTGTCACGTTCCATGTTGGCCGATGATGTGGCCCCTACGAGGCTCGGACGAGCCAAAGCGGATGTATCCGCATTGGTAAATCGACTACAAGGGGAACGCGTTGGCTTGATCGCGTTTGCGGGACAGGCAGTAGTGAAGTGCCTGCTGACAGTAGACTACGATTCTTTCCGACGAGCACTGGAAGAATTGGATCCGAACAGCGCTCCACGAGGTGGCACTGCAATCGGCGATGCGATCCGCAAAGGACTCGAGGTCTTCCAAGCAAATGGTGATCGAGATCAAGCGATCTTGCTGATCACCGACGGAGACGACCAGGAATCCTATCCCCTGGAGGCGGCATCGATTGCTGCCGAAAGGCAAGTGACTGTATTTACTGTTGGATTGGGCGATGCCGAAACAGGTTCCCGCGTACCGCAAAAGGCGAATCCAAACGCATTTACCGAACACGAGGGGCAGCAGGTATGGAGCAAACTGGACAACAAACTACTTCAGGAGATTGCATTGAAAACATCGGGGGTTTACATTCCAGCGGGGACGCGTTCCTATGATTTAGGGCAGTTGTATGCCGATCATTTGCAGGGAAGACGCGGCAAAGAAGCAGAAGGACAGAAGAGGGTTCGGCGTGCGGAACGCTATCAGATTTTTCTCGCGATGTCGCTGTTGGCCTTTTTAGCAAATTGGTGTTTGAGTCCCTATGCAGCTAAACCGTTCTCAAAATCCAAGCGGAGTTGATTCGATGTCGCACTTTTTCCCGACTTGGGCGCAACGCTTTGTTCGTAGTTTTGCCAAGAAGCTACCCTGTTTGTGGTGGACGATTGCAGTGTTCTTTTTGTGTTTAAGTCGAAGCCTCGCAGATGACTCGACTCGCAAAGTCCAAGAAGGGCTCCGGTTGTACTCTGCCGAACAATTCGAAGAAGCGAGCAAGTCCTTTGCAGCGGCAACCGAGGAGCTTGAAAAAGCAAAGTCCGAAAAGTCTGCGATCGCCGCTTTCGACGACGCCTGCGCTCTCCACCGAAAAGGAGACTTCGCATTAGCCCGAGAACGTTACCTCAAAGCTGGCTTGAGCCAAGACAAGACGATTGCGACGAGCGCCCATTTCAACATAGGAGTGATTGCCTCCGAACAAGCGCGTACGTTGTCTGGAGACAACCCTGAGAAAGCGACCGTCGATAACCGCAAGGAAATCCTGGGAGAATTGAGCAAGTCCGTTGATGCGTACAGACACTGCTTAGAAATCCACCCAAACCATTTGCAAGCAAGACATAATTTAGAGCTGATAAGGGAGTGGATTAAGTATTACTCCGATCGCTGGCGAGAACTCGACTTGCAAAAACGGCGAGACGAAACCAACTTGATCCAGTTTCTTGAGTACTTGATTCGATCGCAAACGGTGTTGAAGGAAACGGCAAACGGATTTGGAAGCAAAACGTCACCGAACTCTTTTGCTGACTTAAAACGCATGCAAGATGAATTGGCCGAAGAGATCCCTTTCCTCAAGGACAAGATCGAGTCGGAGTTGAGACCACCCGAAGAGGACCCCAAAAATCCAAGCCCAACGACGGTCGCGGCTGCCAACAAAGAGGAAATGGAACGCGGAATCGCTTTGTTGAACGGATGGGCAGACGAAGCCGGTAGCAGCATGGCCGCTTCAGGAAAAGACTTGATGAAGCGCGAGCCAAAATTAGCAGCGGACAAACAGAAATCGGCTGCCGACAAACTCGATCAGATCTGGGATGCGGTTGTACCTTTTCACCCATTGTTGGCCAAAGAGCTCGCCGATCAGACACAGATCGCAAAGCAACTTGCGCCAAAATCAGAAAGCAACAACACGGAAGAGTCAGATGAGAGTGCGCGCGGTTCCGAGCCCGAATCAGCAGTCCAGGATGTAAAGCTGAAAGTCAGCGAAGATCAGTTTTCCCAGCTGATGGAGAAGCAGGAAAAAACAATGCGCAAAGCACGCTTGTTGGAACCGAAAGCACAATCGGAACTAACGCAGATGGAAAGCCAGCCAATGCCAGATACACCTGAACAGGGGAGTGAACCATCCGCAGACGCTAACAAGGCACAGACCACAGTAGATCCAGAAGCGATCAAAGCCGGATATAAGAAGGCCATCGAGCTCGCACCGGGCGCAATTGAGGAGATGGAGTCCGCCATCAAGCAACTCACAAAGCGAGAATTCATGCAGGCAGCGAAACACGCCGAAGAAGCACGTCGCATTTTGCAGGAGATACAGGATGCCCAACCCAAAAATCCTCAACAGGACCCCAAGGAAGACAATAAGGAACAGAATAAAGATCCAAAAGAGGGTGATCAGCAAGAGCAAGATCAGGAAAAAGACAAAAAAGAAGAGGACGGAAAAGAATCCGAAAACGACCCAAAGAAATCAGACGAGAAGAAAGACGAAAGCAACGATCAAGAAAATAAGGAAAAGGACGGAAAGCAGCGACAAGAACCCAAGGTCTCTCAAGATCGTATCGAAGAAGCACTTAGGCGGGTACGCGAGCGCGAGCAGGAGAAACGCGAACGCGATCGAGAACTTAAAGCACGCATTCTTGGCCGAGTCCCTGTGGACAAGGATTGGTAATGGCAATATCAAATCGGATTGTAGTACGACGTAGGGAGCGAACCATTTCGAACCCACTAATTTCGCTGTGGTTGGTGCTGCGCAACAAATCGTTGATATTGCCATTCGCAATGTTCGTTTTGGGGTGCCAGTTTCTTTATGCTGAACCTCCGGAGATAGTTTGCTCGGTATCTGAGAACGAATTGTTCGTTGGAGAATCCTTAACGTATCAAGTTGAACTGCGAAATGCTGAGAACCCAAACGCTCCTGACATCGCCGTGATTAGAGACTTGTTCACTGTCGAGTTCACCGGCGATCAGTCAAGAAATCAGTCATCGACCATGATTATTAACGGCCGAATTTCGCAATCAGCGACCTTTAGCCATGTTTATCAGTATCGCTTGACCCCCAAGCAGGCTGGCGTTCAGAAGATCCCACCAGTGACCGCGTTGATCGACGGTAAGACAATCGCAAGTAATTCGCTATCCATTCGAGTGTTGGAAATCCCGGAGCAGGACAAGGTGATTCCAGAAATCATACCAAGTCAAGCAAAGGTCTATCCGACTCAGAGTTTCTCTATCAAACTGCGCATCCTGGTGCAGCCTATATCGAATCTTGATCCGATGCGAACGCTTAAGCAGCTAAGGATTAGTCCGCCGACCATTCAGATCAATTGGTTAAAAACACCTGAGGGACTCAGTTCGAGCGAAGTTTCTGAATGGCTGCAGCCAATGATTTCGAAGAGCAATGTTGGGTTCAGTATCAATGAGGTCACTACGGACTCCGGTTTTCTTTTCGATCGGCGACGATCGCCCGTTTTCGATTTCGGCAAAGGGAGGGCAACCAGAAATGGACTCTCTGGACAGCCGATTGACTACTTTGTCTATGAACTTGAACGGACCTTCGTTGCAGAGAGAGCAGGTGTTTACACGTTTGGACCTGCTATCGTGCGAGGCACATTGGATACGCGATTCGTTGCAATTGCTCCAGCGGTGAATGTTGAAGTTTCACAGGTGCCATCTCCAAGACCAAGCAATTTCACCGGCGGGATTGGAAGCTACAGTGTGAACGCGTCGGCAACTCCCAAGGAATTACGGGTGGGTGACCCGATGACCCTAACGTTTCAATTTGCGAAGGGAAAAAACAGTGGGTCATTAGAATTGATCTCCGCTCCAGATTTGAATGCCATCCCTGAGATATCCGAACAATTTGACATCGTGGATAAAAACCCTGTGGGGCGTGTGGAAGGCAGCACAAAGAAATTTGCATTTGGGTTACGGCCAAAGCGACCTGGTGTTTCCATCCCTTCCGTATCGCTTTCCACATTCGATCCGGTCACTGAGAGTTTCACCAATGTGTCAACAGCACCGATCGCAATCAATGTGTCCGCAGCAAGTGCGTCAATCGTTGGTGGTGATTTGGTAGGGGTATCCGGATCGCAAAAAAACGCGAACGAAATCAAGTCGCGATCGGAAGGCATTTTTCATAATGTAACCGACCTATCGCAAATATCCGACGAGCGAATAGACCTGTTTTACGGAATGCGATGGGTCGCTGGATTGTGGCTTGGGTCTGGGGGCGCCATCGCATCCCTGATCGCAATGCGTCGCAAATCCTCCGATGCTGGACGCCTGAGGAGAGCATCGGCACGTCGGAAGGCACATGCCAAGCTTTCAGCCGCATCGACATTCGTACAGCATGGAAAGGAAAAGGAATGCCTAAGCGAGGTGCGTTCGGCCATTTTTGGTTTGATTGCTGACCTTCAGAATCAGATTGCGGAGGGTCTTACCGCAGCGGACGTCAATGTGGCGATGACGAACGCTGCTGTTCCTATTGAATACCAACAGCGATTACAAACTCTACTGGAGAAAATCGAATCGGCAGAATACGGAGCAAGTCAGCCCGGTGATTCCAAAGCGATCATTAAGGGAGCTGGTGAATTGATTGACATACTCGCTCCGTATTTGGAAAGGCGATCGACAAGATGATACGATTGTTTTTTTGCTTTGCGACCGCCTGCTTTATGTGCGATTATGCCCCCGATTCGAATGCGGACCAAGATAGCGATCTGCAACGCGAGTTTCTGAAGTCGCTCGAACTGTTTGACAACGCTAAGAGTTCAGAGGACTTTCTCGCATCTGCTAAAGTGCTTGAAGGCATGGTTTCAGAAGGGGCTTGCAGCGGGGCGGTTTTTTACAACCTTGGCAACGCGTACTTCCGTGCCGGCCAATTTGGTCGTGCAATTCTTAACTACCGCAAGGCAAAACCGTATCGACCGAGGGACCCTCTTCTGGAGGCAAACCTACAGCAGGCCATTTTGTCTGCGCCGGGCAGACTTACGGAGCCGACGAAACCTTGGTGGTTGCACGTCCTGTTCTGGACAGAGTACTTGTCCTATCCAACACGAGTCATGGTCGCACTGGGAACCTTTTCAATTGCTCCGATAGTGGCATTCGTTGCTGTCCTATTTCAACGCCGCGCCTTTGTATTTATTGCAGGTGGGCTCGCCGCAATCGCCATCTTGTTCTCAGTCGACTGCGCCGTGAATTCCCCTGAAAAACTCTACGGTAGTCGGGCGGTGATAACTTCCGAAACGATAGCGAGGAAGGGGATAGGAAAGGACTATGAAGCTGCCTTTGACTCACCTCTCAAAGATGGTGCGGAGTTTGATGTGCTGCAAGAGACGAATGGTTGGACGTTTGGGCATTTCGCCGGCATCGGGGATGGCTGGGTACGCAACGAGTTCGTAGCACGCTAGGTCAAGTCAGCGGTATCTTGAATCCCACCGGCTTGACCTGTGGTTCGTTCAGGCTTTTTGCTAAAGAAGCAGTTATCACCAACGCAATCATACAAGACCCATGGCTATTATACATATCAGATCGGATGCACGCTTTTGGGCAAATCGATTTCGTCCCCCATCACAATGGCGTCTTTTTCTAATTCGGCCAACAAATCGTCGTCCAACGCATGTTCAGTGTAATCCGCACCGCGATCGATTGCGTCTGGTGAAAGATCTGCCCACCTTGCAAAATAAAGTTCCAACAGTCGATGGCGACGAACCGCTTTGAGAGACTGCTGGATGCCGCTCGCTGTGAGCGTCGCGGCGCCGTCCCTATTGACGGTAGCCCATCCCTGATTGGTAATCTGCCGCATTGCCCTTTGAAGCCTGGATGCAGACCAGCACCGCATCCGCACCAAGTCCGAAATGAGCACTGATTCGGATCGCATTTGCCCCTGAGATTGTGGTGCTTTTCCTTTTCCCTCCAGGAGCTCAAAGATCGATCGAAGCACGTGTTCTTGGTCTGCCTTAGTGCGCTGCCGTCCCATCCTCCAAGCTCTCCAAAGCAAGCCTCGTTCCGTTCCAAAGAACATGCTCAAAGCAAAAAAACCGCTTGCGGACAAAACGATTGCAGCCCCGGACGGAATCCTATCGATCATCAAGCTACTCAGCGCGCCGATAACGCCCGAGCTAGCCCCAATCAGTGCACTGATGAAGATCGTCACCGGTAGAGAATGTGTCCAAAATCGGGCCGAAGCGGGGGGAGTAACCAACAAAGCGATCACCAGAATTACACCCACCACATTTGCGCCAACGATGACTACAATTAGCACGCATCCCAACAGCAACAGGTCCATTAAAAGCACTGGCCAGCCTTGAGCTGATGCCAAGGTGGAATCGAAACAAAGAAACGTTAATTCCTTGCGGAACAAGAGCAAAACGGCAACTACGATGAGAGAGGCCACGCAAATAGTGATCGCATCGCTGGCCACAATGGATGCTGATTTACCCAAAATGAAGTTTTCGAGACCCGCTGCGTCCCCTTGTTCAAATTGCTGCACAATACTAAACAAAGCCATCCCAATTCCAAAAAAGACGCTTAGTACAATCCCCAAAGCCGCGTCCTCTTTGAGATTGGTCCAACGCCGTAATGCAATCACCGCCAACGAACCTGCCGTCCCCGATATTCCGGCGCCGGCTAATAGCCAAAAAAGATTCTTGCCGTCACCACCCAAAGCGACGTGTGCAAGAAAAGAAATTGCCAATCCAGGAAGAGCCGCGTGGCAAATCGCATCCCCGATCAGCGATCGTTTGCGAAGAATAAGGTAAACTCCAACCATACCTGAAATCACACCAAGCAATCCAGCGCAGAGGATTACTAGTCGTGTGTTGTAATCGAACATGATCTAAAGTCTAAAGTACCAGAACGAATTGCGTCGCTATAAAAAAACCGAAAATCGGACTCACCTAATTGTACTTCAAATCGACAATCGCCAGCGTCAACCAAACGGAATTCAGAATCGAACGAAATCGCGCATGAAGAATTTTATTTTGAAATACAGTGCTATCAAATTCTCGATTGGTCTTTCATTCGTTTTGGGAGCCGCCTTCCTTGGTGAAACATTTGGTGAGCAGCAGTCAGTTCCGGTAGGCTCGCAGACAAATGATTGGATTGAGATGTTCAATGGACGTGATTTGACAGGTTGGGTCGCTGAGGGTGTGGACCAACGCGAAATCGATGAAGTAAAAGACAAACCATTAAAAGGGTTCGTGAGCGTGCAAAACCATGGAAAAGTAATCGAGTTTCGAAACTTAAGACTAAAGACAAGCAAGAGCAAATGACTTCCTTCGTTCACATGCTCAACCCAGTTTTTGTAAGGGCGATTTCAATCGCGACCGCGTTTGTCGGACTGACGTTTTCGCTTCGGGCAGCGGAGGAGTCAGTTGACGATCGGTTCCAACATGCGGTACTGCCGTTTCTAAAGACGTATTGCTACGATTGCCATGCGGGCGACGCGAAGGAAGGCGGCGTTCAATTCAGCACTGACAATCTCAGCAATTTACTCCAAGACAAAATGCTTTGGTTGAAAGTGCTTCGCAATATTCGCGCTGACCTGATGCCACCGCGTGAAAGCGAACATCCGAGTAAAGAAGAAGTTCGTAAGCTAGTTCAATGGATTCAATCAGACGTTTTTGAAATCAATAGCGATGATCCTTTTCCGGGTGCCTCCCCGATTCGCCGTCTCAATCGAAACGAGTACCGAAACACAATTCGCGATTTGATGGGAATTGATTTTAATTCGGAAGTTGTTTTCCCGCCGGATGACTCTGGCTTCGGATTTGACAATGTGAGTGAGGCGATGACATTGTCCCCTATGTTGATCGAAAAGTACTTGCAAGCCGCAAAGTTCATCGTGAATGAAGCAGTTCCGAAATCGACGTGGGTTACACGCAAACAGGACTGGAAGGGAAAGGACTTTGTCGCCGAGGATGGTTCGCCACTGTTGGAGAGTATGCGGCACAATCGTCCTAATACCGTCAAGAAAGTCTTTTCCATCGAGCACGCAAGCGAGTACCGACTAGAAATAACGGAACGTCTCCACGGCTCCTTTGACTTTCATCCTGGCCGATATCGTGTTCGCGGTCTGATAGACGGACAGGAACTCTATTCCGCGGAGTACAAATGGGAGGAGGCCAAGTCCATTACAAAGGACTTTTTGCTTAGACTCCATCCCGGAACACACGAACTTGCAATTGAACTTTCGACGATCGCAACCGACAAAAACCCTGTTTCGGAATCCGAAGGAAGATACGCAAGCTATACGATTTCATCGGTCGTTTTGGAGGGACCTCTGGACGAGGAGTTCCGCGAACATCCAAAGCGATACGACCTTTTTTTCCATCGTGACTCTCCTCCGGCCGATTGGGTCGGTAAACGAGAATACGCTTTTGAGATTCTTTCTCGATTTGCGTCAAAGGCATTTCGAAGACCCGCGAGCCCTAGTACTAGCCAGCGATTAGTCTCAATCGCTGAATCGATTTACCAACAATCCGACGTGACTTTTGAAGCAGGGATTGAGATGGCCATGATGGCCGTCTTGGCTTCACCTCAATTCTTGTTTAGGGTCGAGGACGAAATATCGGTGGATGAAGAATCGGTGGATAGGGTGAGCCGATACCCCTACGTAGACGAGTATTCACTTGCCTCGCGGCTATCGTACTTGCTGTGGTCTACAATGCCAGACGAAGAGCTTTTTACGCTTGCACAAAAAGGTGAGCTTCGAAAGAACCTCTTACGTCAAGTGCAGCGCATGGTGAAAGACAAACGGTCGGAACAGTTTGTAGAAAGTTTTGCTGGACAATGGCTTAGGGCTCGCGATGTAGAGCACGTTTCTATCGATCCGATTGCTGCGTTTGGACACCAGAAGGAATACGCCTCCCTGCGTGCTATGTTTGGTGGAAGAGGCAAACCAACGGATCGAGAACTGGCTGATTTGGATGCTGAAAAGGCCAAAGCGAGGAGAAGGTACATCGAACTGGGCGCAATGCGAGATCGATTTGACGCAAGCGTTCGAAGTGCAATGCGGCAAGAGACGGAAAAGTCCTTTGAATACATCGTACGAGAGGACCGAAGCATCTTAGAATTAATCGATGCAGACTATGTGTTCGTCAACGAAAAACTCGCAACACTCTATGGAATGGAGGGTATCAGGGGTAAAGAATTGCAGCGAGTTGCTTTGGCTCCAGGGAGTCCTCGCGGCGGTGTTTTGACGCAAGGGACGATGTTGGCGGTGACATCCAATCCGACACGCACTTCGCCTGTGAAGCGAGGGCTATATATCCTAGAGAATATTTTGGGGACTCCAGCACCACCCGCACCTCCAAACGTACCAGCGCTTGAGGATGCCGCGGATCGATTCGCAGGACGGGAACCATCGCTTCAAGAACTATTGGCCATTCACAGGGAAGCGGCACTTTGTTCATCTTGCCATTCCAGAATGGATCCATTAGGTTTGGCACTGGAGAACTTCAACGCAATCGGTAGCTGGCGAGACAAAGACGGGGAGCAGACTATAGAATCTGAGGGGCAACTGATAACAGGCGAGGAGTTCAAAAATATCCGTGAATTGAAACGAGTATTGAAGACCGATCGCCGGATGGACTTCTACCGGTGCGTCACCGAAAAGTTATTCATCTACGCACTTGGGCGCGGTCTAGAGTGTTTTGACGAAGTTGAGATCGACAGGATCGTCGAAAGTCTGGAGCGTGAACAAGGGCGTTTTAGCGTGCTGCTGGAAGGCATTGTTCGTTCAACACCATTTCAACGCAAATCCTCGCTAGTACAACCAGCAAAGTCCGATACACGTTAACGCAAGTTCGAATAGATCACATAAAATAGGGCCCGAAGAGCAATGAAGACCATGAACCTTAGCCGTCGATCGTTTCTTCGTCGTGGTGGTGTATGCTTAGCAGTTCCTCCCATGCTCTCACTGTTGACACGCACAGAGGCAGCAATAGCGGAATCCGCTACCACTGAGTCTGGCGCACCGCTGAGGATGGCTTTCATGTCCATTCCGAATGGGGTTCAGCAAAATCACTGGTTCCCCAGCAACTCTGCGGTTGGCCTGGAATTAAGCACGACGCTGAAGCCCTTGGAATCGGTCAAACACGAATTGCAAGTGATCGCCGGCTTGAAGCACGAAAATGCCACTGCCGGGAACGATGGAGCAGGGGATCATGCGCGGGCGAGCGCAACATTCTTGACTGGCGCTCGGGCACGAAAGACAGCCGGTAAAGACATTCATGTAGGAGTATCGGTCGATCAAGTAGCCGCGCAGCGAACGATGGGCTCAACACGCTTTAACTCGCTCGAGCTTTCCAGCGACGCGGTTCGCAATTCAGGCAGTTGCGATTCAGGCTATGCATGTGCGTATCAGTACAATCTTTCTTGGAGTTCCGCCACGACGCCTGTAACTCCGGAACCAAATCCCAGAAACGTTTTTGAAAGGTTGTTTGGAGCTGGAGAACACGGCGAACGTCAGAAGAATTTCGAACTTCGACAAAACTCGAACCGATCTGTCCTCGACTTCGTCTTGGAGGACGCTCGCGATTTGCAAAAAAAACTTAGTGGCGTTGACCGTCACAAATTGGATGAATACGTGACAAGCGTTCGGCGTGTCGAAGAAGGGATTCGATCCACGGAAAAGTTCGCAGCCGTAGCCGATCCAAAACTCCCAACACCACTCGGCATTCCCAATGATTTCGCGAAGCACATTGAGATCAACTTTGATTTGATGTTACTCGCTTTTCAAACTGACTCCACTCGGATATCGAGCCTACTGATTGGCTATGATGGCAGTAACCGCACATTTCCTGATCTTGGAATCAGCGAGGGACATCATTATTTGACTCACAACCAACGGGTTCCTGAGCTCGCTGAAAAAGTCGCCAGGATCGATCGTTTTTATATCGAGCGATTCGCAGATTTCTTGAAAAAAATGGATTCGATCCAGGATGTCGATGGAAAATCCATGCTTCATAACAGCATGATTGTGTATGGCGGTGCCATAGCGGATGGTAATAGGCACACCCATGCAAATCTGCCCGTAGTGCTTGCGGGATCTGCTGGAGGTAAATTTTCGGCAGGTCGATTTATCAAGGTTCAAGACAAACCGATGTCAAACTTATTTGTAGAGATGTTGAATCGGTTTGGAGTAGCGACGGAACGATTCGGTGATTCGGATGGTCGACTCGAAGAAATTCTTTCATAAAACCGGAACCCATGGAACAAAAAAAACTTGAAGAGCTCGCCTCTCAATTGAAAATTGGCCATTATTCACGGCATGTCTTTTTGTGCATAGGGGAATCATGTTGTTCCAAAGAACAAGGGGAACTCGCTTGGGGCGCCCTTAAGAATCAACTTAAGGAACAACGCCTATCACTCTCGACTGGCCCAGCTGCTTGTTACCGAACCAAAGTGGGATGCCTTCGAGTTTGTCAGGGTGGTCCCATCTTGGTAGTGTACCCGGAGGGGAACTGGTACTCAGGCATGACAGCCGATCGAATCCCAGAATTCATCGAGCGTCAACTAATTCGCGGTGAACCTATTGAAGAATGGATCTTTGCAAAGAATCCGCTTCGAGACAGCCAATATGAAGATGGACCGAGTTGTGATGCGAGCTGATGTCGACAGTGTTGCAATCGAGTCAATTCCGTCTTGAGATTAGTCCGCATTGCTCGAATTGAACTTGCGCTCCCAAAATTGACTACTTCGTTCAATCCATGGCTTGTAAATCTCCAGCAAGTCTGGCGAACGCTCGATGTGCTCCACCGCCGCCGTGTGCCATTGTTGGAAAAAAGTGACCGCTTTACGCGAAACACGAGGGCTACTATCAAAAACGAAGTAGAAAGGTGCTGTGGTTGCCAAACGATAGCCTTTGGTGTGTTCCGTTACGACCCGAATGACGAGCCATCCCGACTTGTCGATCTGAATGGGAGGAAACTCGCCACGTTTATAGTGATCTTCGAGCTTTGCGCTGTAGATGGTCTCACCGTTAAACACAACGTCTAGGTAGTCGACCGGTTCTCGAACTGCAAGCGAAACGGCAATGTCCAGTGGTATGCTCTGCGACCGATAACTTGTTTGCACACTGCCAGGCGGCACTCCGTTAATCATCGCTCGAAGCAATGGCCCGTTTGTCACGAAAGTTTTGCCTGCAACAATCGACTGCCACCACAATTCTTCATTGGGGAGCGCCTCCGAGTGGACATAAACGCGGTTATAACCAACTTGTGTATCATTGCCCTGGAATCCACTTCCAGCGGTGGGGGTTATGCGAAGCCCCGCTTCGAGCATCTGCCAGTAAATGGCCTCGCTGAGTTTTCCAACTCCACGCGCATCTTTAAACCGGATCAGTTCATCTTTATCGATCGGAGCCAAGACTTCACTTGTCTTTTTTTCCTTTCCTTGGACAAGTACGATTGTCCCAGTCACCCCCTGGATTGGTTCTTTGTTTATTGTCAAACGATCATCGCCAGCGGGCCGATTGTAAGCTGAGAGAATTTGAACGGCGCGAATGGAATTGGTTGCCAAGAGAAATGGCACGTCGCGAGACCAAGGTCGAATCAACTCTGGAACTGTATTGGGATCCATCTCCGTTGATTCCAGTAAATTGCATGCTTCAATGCTCTCAATCGATCGTTGTGATGACGGCTTTTGGCCATGAAGTAGAAGGGAACCAGCACCCCAATCCAAGTGACATCGATTGGCTCCCAAACCAAGTCCAACTAGGTTGGTTGTCGCGGGTGTCGAAACATCGCCCTTGAGACGTTTTTCAGATACGTTTGCCTTCGCATCTGTAGAGACAACCATATCGACAGCGTCAGCCATCTGCCATCGATGGAGTTCCACCAGCGGCAAGTTCGATAGGAGATCTCCGCTGAACCAATGTTCCACATGCATGTCAATGGATCGAGGGATCTCGATAGGGACTTTGTCTTTGGCTCGTGGTTCGATGGTAAACCCGCCTCGAATTTCAGCAAATTCTGGCCCTCGCTGTACGACAAACTCGAACTCGCCGTTGGGGGGCGTTAGCAGTAATTTCTGTTCAGCGAGCCATTGGTCCCCCGCAAACAAAACTTTCTTGGGACGAGCGATTTTTTTGGCGGACTTGGTGAACAGGATGCGCGACGAAATAGGGTCCCCGCTTGTTTTATCCATAAACTCAAGCTGAATTATCCCTTGGGACAGGCAAAGGGCAGGCGAACTGGCAAAAGCAAACAACGCCAAGGAGAACGGACAAATTCCATGAAGCACATTTTTGATTGCACGCATAGGTCAACTTGTGACGGGTTTGCCCTGGGGAATCCTTTGAAAGGCAGCTAAAATAATGTATCGGCTAATGGCCCCTCAACAAGTGTGGCTTTGGCCAACAAGAGTGTTTTACGCATGGAAACCACAATGGCTAATGATTATTACAAAGTGTTAGACGTCGAGAGGACGGCTTCGACAGACGAGATTTCAAAGGCTTATAGGAAACTTGCACGCAAATTCCATCCTGACCTCAACCAAGATGACAAGAATGCAAAGAAGCGATTTCAAGAAGTCCAGCAGGCCTACGACTGCCTGAACGATCCAGAGAAACGCAAAATGTACGACCAATTCGGGTCTAACTATGAACAGTATGGTGGCAAGAGTCCGTTTCCTGGAGGGCAGCCTTCCGGTGCGGGCGGTGGAGGATTTGACTTCGGTGACATTTTCGGAAAAGGTGGCGTCGATATCGGAGACATTTTCAGCCAACTCGGCGGCGGGCAAGGTCGTTCGCGTCGTTCCCCACAACCGCGTGGAGCGGACATTAGTGCTGAGATTGCGGTTCCGTTGAAAACCATCATTCATGGAGGCGAGACTCGCATCCAGCTAGACCATAACGGCAAGCTGGAATCGATCAGCGTTAAGATTCCAGCAGGGATTGAACCAGGCAAGAAGATACGTTTACGAGGGCAAGGCCAACCCGGCGGCGTTGGTAAAGCCGGTGACTTGATTCTCAAAATCAATCTCGAACCCCATCCCTTCTTTAAAATCGTCGGCAACAACCTTGAGCTAAGGCTCCCAATATCAATTCCAGAAGCAGTAAGTGGGGCTCGCATTGACGTGCCAACTCCGTCCGGTACAGTGACGTTGACAATTCCGCCGATGAGTAATAGCGGTAAAAAGCTTAGGGTAAAAGGTCAGGGAATGAAGGGCCCTGCCGGAGCCGTTGGTGATATGGTAGTCGAACTGATGATACGATTGCCGGAACAGATTCCTGATGCCAGCACAGAAGGAATCGAACGATTGACTGACGCATATCACAAACCAATTCGCGATGGCATTCAACTCTAAGGCTCATGGCGAAAGCAAGGACGATTCAAATGAGTGATTCTGTTTCGATTCGGTATGGTAAGGGTGAATTGCACATACGGTTGCCCAAAGGCTGCGAACCAACAATTATACGCAAGCCTGATATGCCAATCCTGCCAGACCCACTGGCTGCGATCCGGCGTGCACTTTCGAATCCGGTAAGTGCTCCATCGATTGCGGAACTTGCCACGGGCGTACAACGAGTCTGCATTGTTATTTGCGATATCACGAGACCGGTCCCGAATGGCCCGATTTTAAAAGGGCTTATTGAACAACTCCTGGACAGCGGTGTTGCCCTCGATCGAATCACGATACTAATCGCAACGGGATTGCACCGACCGAACCTTGGCCGTGAAATGCGAGAGGTTGTTGGAGACGATTGGGTCTTTGACAAAGTGCGTATTGAGAATCACTTTGCTCGGGACCGACAATGGATGGTTGACTTGGGGCGTACTCCGACCGACGGTATTCCGGTAATCCTGAATCGTCATTTAGTCGATGCCGATTTACGCGTTGCGATCGGCTTGGTTGAGCCGCACTTTATGGCCGGCTACTCGGGCGGACGCAAAGTGATTGCACCTGGCGTGGCAGGCGAAGAGACCATTCGAACATTCCACAACCATCGATTCATGGCGGATCCTCTTGCATGCAATGGCAACTTACTAAACAACCCGTTGCACCGAGGTCAAATTGAGATCCTTAAAATACTTGGCAAATCGTATGCGATCAATACGGTCATAGACGAATCGCGACGAATGAGCTTCGTAAATTTTGGCGATTGTGAGACGAGCCACTTGGAAAGTGTAGCCTTTGTCAAGCGATATGCCGAAGTGCCCTTAGAACGCCAATTCAATACCCTGGTTACGAGCGCTGCAGGCTATCCACTGGACAAGACCTACTACCAAACCGTGAAAGGGATGGTTGCTCCCATTCAAATCCTAGCCGAGGGAGGTCGCATGATTATCGCAAGCGCGTGCGAGGAAGGACTTGGTTCGCACGAATACCGAGAGTCGCAATCGCGACTATTGGCGTTAGGCCGACAGGGGTTTTTGGACCGGATCCGGAAAATGCCTTTGGCGGATGTCGACGGGTGGCAAACGCATATGTTGCTGCGAACGTTGGCCGTGGGAAACGTGTCCCTTTACAGTGATGGGATCAAAGGCAGCGAGCGGGAACTGACTGGAGTCGAAATGGTGGAATCGATCGAAGACGCAATTGCCGCAAGCGTTTCTTTGTCGGGCGATAATGCAGTTGCGTTCATCCCGGAAGGGCCTTATGTCATTCCAACACATTCCAAATGCAGTTGAGTTGGTCCAGAAAATGAACGCAAATTGCTACCGGCAGCTGCTGCTCAAGTAGCTGATCGCAAGCCATTATTTAGATTTCGTTTGCGATTTTCTGGTACAATCTAGTTCAACGCATTTCGGCGGTGGGTCACCCGCCCAGCCGTTTCATCAAAACAGAACGAGGGGTGGTTTGAGCGCTATAGTATCGGGAAAAGAGGATGAGACTCTAGACGCAGATAGTCCGCTTGCCATTCAGGCTCGTCCCGAAATGCATGATTCCAGCGGCGATCGTTTCGACATGGAATTGTTCGAAGGCGATAGCGGCGCGAGTCAGAGCAACAATTCGTTGGTCCAAACCCGACTGCGAGGCGCTTCGCTTGCAATCGGCTTTGCTTTTGCAATATTCGCGCTTTGGACCTGTATTCGTGAGCTCACAAGCGCTGGTCTGCATCTTGGCTATGGATTTCTGAGCATCGAGCTGTTTTCGACGGCCAGCTTGATTGGGATTGGGATCTGGTTGGCCCGCGTAAAGAATGCCTCGGCTGCATGTTTGCGTTGGTGTGAGCTGATGATCTTTGGAATTCCGACCATTTTCTTCTCGGTTCTTCACTATCTTGAGATCATCTTCATGGCTCAAGTTTTCGATTTGATTCCACAGATGCCGATGGCGGGTTGGATCTTGCTGATATTTTCGTATGCGATCTTCGTTCCTCGACCTTGGCTCAATATTTTGTGGGTAGTCCTTACCATTTGCTTGTTTCCAGTGTTGGCAACGTTGCTTGCATTCATCCAACACGAGAACGTAAGGGTCATGCTTTTTTTCGACCCGTCCAGCGTAGTAGAAATGATCTTGGCGTTGGCAGCCACCGTATTCGCTTCCGTCTCTGGCGTTCACATGATCACGTACTTGAGAACGAAAGCCGACGAAGCCAAAGAGTTAGGTCGGTATCGACTTAAGGAAAAGATTGGTTCGGGAGGGATGGGGGACGTGTATTTGGCTGAGCATCGATTGATGAAACGCCCATGCGCAATCAAAGTTATCCGACTAGAAAAAGCTGGTGATCCTCGAGCGATTGCGAGATTCGAACGCGAGGTGAAGGCGACGTCTCAACTCAATCACTGGAACAGCATCTCCATATTTGACTACGGGCGAACATCCGATGGAACTTTCTTTTACGTGATGGAATACATTCGGGGATTGAGTCTCCAGCAATTGGTGCATCGCAAGGGTCCACTTACTCCTGCCCGAACAGTTTTTTTATTGAAGCAAGTTTGCAATGCTCTTATGGAAGCACATTCGGTCCAATTAGTACACCGAGACATCAAGCCCGCAAACCTCATGGTTGCAGAATTGGGTGGAGCGTTTGACGTTGTTAAGCTTTTGGACTTCGGACTGGCCAAACCGATATCGGCGGAGGTTGCAAGTGAAGGGGACTCCGAGTTGACTATCGCGGGATCTCTCACGGGCTCGCCGCTGTATATGTCCCCAGAGCAAGCGATTGGTGACGCGCCTGCAGACCAGAGATCGGATATCTATGGCGTCGGAGGCGTTGCATTTTTCATGCTAACAGGCCGACCAACCTTTGAGAGTGGTGCGACTTTGAAAGTCTTACTAGCTCATATACATGAACGCGCCGTTGCACCGTCTACCGTTAGGAAGAAAAGCCAAGGAACTGCGGTTTCCCAAAGCCTGGACGCGATCGTATTGAAGTGCCTAGAAAAATCCCCATCAGACCGATTTCAATCAGCAAGGGATCTACTCGACGCTCTCAACGCGACACCAGAATCAAATCAATGGAATGATCGACTAGCTGAAAAATGGTGGACCAGCAATTGTAGCCAATATCAATCGGAGAACGGATAACTGGATGGATGCAGACCAGTCGAGAATCGAAGCCGACTTGCGGGGTGTTTTGGACGGTGAAGTGTACTGCCATCCGTTGAGAACTCAATTGTACGCGAGCGATGCAAGCATTTATGAGATCGCTCCGCTGGCTGTCGTTAGGCCTCGACATGCGGACGACGTGGTTCAATGCGTCAAGTATGCAGCGGAAAACTCCCTACCTCTGTTTCCTCGCGGTGGTGGAACAGGTTTAGCAGGACAATCTCTTGGCCCGGGCATTGTTCTTGACTTCTCACGCTTTATGCGACGAATGCTCCATGTTGACAAGGAGAATTTGGTCGCACGCGTTCAGCCGGGACTTGCATTGGCTGACATGAATCGGATATTGGCAAAAGACCGACTTATGTTTGGTCCGGATCCGCCAACTCGAGCTGTAACAACTATCGGCAGTGTGCTGGCAATTGATACATTGGGAAGCCATTTTTTGCGATACGGGACGGCGGGTGCTACTTTGGTTTCAGCCCAATGCGTAATGGCAGACGGCGATCAATGGTTACTTACAAAATTACCCTGGCGGCTTCAGAGCTCTGGGAATACTAAGTTAAACAATCTGACATCAGAGATTGGGCAATTGCTATGGTCCAATCGGGCCATCACCAAAGCGCCGCCGTGGCGTGGAGTTGCGCGCGGGTGTGGATATCGTTTGGAGGCCGCATTTGATCACGACCACGTGGATATGGCACGATTGCAGTCGGGGGCAGAGGGAACTCTTTCCATCCTTACCGAAGCGACAGTGAGAGTCGAGCCTATGCCTGGAGCTCGCGGTGTCGTACTGATGTTCTTTGAAAAGCTTGAACTAGCAGCCCGTGCAGCACTTGACGCGCGTCGCGATAACGTGGCTGCATGCGACTTGATGGACCGTCGATTGATCGAAATCGCGAGAGAACTCGATCCTCGTTACGAATCGATGTTGCCTCGCGGTGCCGAAGCGCTTTTGTTGATTGAACAACAAGGAGCGGACGTGCCCGAGGTTCGTACAAGATTGGGTTCGCTCATTCAACGCATCGTTCGACGCGCACCATCGACACAGCACACTAGGATTATCGTGGATGACGCCGAACGCGACTTCATCTGGAAGCTGAGTCGAAGAGTGATTCCCCGTCTCTATCGACTTCGAGGCTCCTCGCGACCGCTCCCCTTTGTCGAGGATATTTCAATCCCCCCCGACCGCTTGCCGGAGTTTCTGGTTGAGATGCAAAATATCCTGAAAGCGGATCGCGTGACCGGCACGCTCTTTGCGCACGCTGCCCATGGTCATTTGCATCTAAGACCATTTCTCGATCCTCATGCGCCAGACGATATTCTCAAAATGCAGCGCATCGCCGACCGGATCTTCGAAAAGGTCATTGAGTATCGAGGCGTTATTTCTGGTGAGCATGCCGTTGGGCTCAGTCGAAGCTCTTACTTGCGACAGCAACTGGGTGACCTTTATCCCGTTTGCCGGCGGATCAAAGAACTCTTCGATCCACAAGGAATTCTGAATCCGGGAAAACTGATTACCGATGCAGCCCAAAAAATCACCGACAATCTGCGTCCACCGTCGATTGTGATTCATCCCAAACGCAGATTAAATCCGGGAACAGTCCTCGATTCGCCTGATACCGTTGCGAACACCTCATCGGATCCAGCTGAGCTGAATGACGGAAGTAGCCTGCCATCGAAACTTGCTGCCGATTCGATTCCCAGTATAGGGGACACGCTAGGTGGCATTTCCATATCCAGCAAGTCCTTCCTGCCAATCTTAGCGTGGTCGGAGACAGAATCTCTAGAAGCCACCGCGAACGCTTGCAATGGTTGTGGACGCTGTCGATCCAATGCGCCCGCCGAACGCATGTGCCCGATGTTTCGATCCACTCGCGGCGAAGAAGCTTCCCCGCGAGCCAAAGCAAATCTAATCCGTGGTCTCATGTCCGGAAAACTCCCGATCCAACTGGCGGAAAGCGATGAAATGAAAGAGATCGCTGATTTGTGTTTTCATTGCCATCAATGCAAGATTGACTGCCCCGCTTCGGTTGATATTCCAAAACTGATGGTCGAAATCAAAGCTCAGTATACGGCAACCAATGGACTGCGACTCAACGATCGCCTGCTCTCGCGACTCGATGTGCTTTCATCACTTGCAAGCCGATTCCCAATGATTTCCAACTGGGGACTTGAGAATCGATATGCAAGATGGATATTGGAAAAAACGACTGGAATCGCACAAGGACGCAGATTGCCATCCATTGCAAAACAACCGTTCATGAGATGGGCGGCCAAAAATCGATTGACGCGCCCTAACCGAGGAGCAGGTCGCAAGGTTCTTTACCTAGTCGACCACTACGCCAACTGGAACAATCCCTTAGTTGGCATCGCATTGGTTGAAGTGTTGCAACACCAAAACGTAGAGGTGTATGTCCCGTCCTGGCAAACCGTTACCTTTATGACCAAGATCGTAATGGGTGACATCGAAAAGGTACGTCGCATGATTACCCCTCAGATTCGTCAATTGGCCGAAGCCGTCCGACAAGGGTATCAAATCGTCACAACCGAACCTACTGCAGCATTGTGTTTGAAGTTTGAGTACCTTCAGATTCTTGACAACGAAGATGCAAAGCTGGTTGCAGCAAATACGTGGGACGCGGGCCAATACCTCTACCAAATGCATGCCAACAATGAACTCGAATTGGACATGAAACCGTTGACGACGACAGTCATCTATCACACTCCTTGCCACCTGCGCGCGCTCGATCAAAACCACAGTGGCATGCGACTGTTGAAACTCATTCCCGGGCTCTCCGTACAACATGCGGATGCAGGTTGCAGTGGAATGGCGGGAACGTATGGCATGCGCAAGCAGACTTACCGCACGAGTTTACGCGTTGGGTGGGGTTTGATCAGCAAAATGCAGGATACCACCGCACAAATCGGAAGTACAGAATGCACTTCCTGTAAGCTGCAAATGGAACAAGGAATTGACAAACCAACTGTCCACCCACTGGCTCTTCTCGCCTTTGCATACGGGAAACTGCCAGAGGTGAGAACTTGGATCCAAAGTCGCAACGATGGACTGACCGTACAGTGATTTTGTAAAGGTAACGACTGAATGCTTAAACCGTTTTAAAAAAACCGGCAAGCATGGTCAACGAGAATTCGCGATCAACACGCCAAGGCAGACACTTCCTCCGATGGATCCTACCCGATTAAGTCTTTTGTCGATTCATCGTCGACGAAAGGGTTCTTGGAACCGTCGCGCTCCGTGCAAATGCTTCCATTTGGATAGTTCCTCGAACGATTCTTCGCCAAGGCAATTCTCTAGGGTATCGTCCTGAGCGACAAGCTCCCCCTCACCATTACCGCTTGTGCGATTAAGGAAGTTAATTATTAACAACACATCCAGTGGCGTGATACTTCCATCTCCGTCCGTGTCAGCAAATCCTGCGGGAATACCAGACGAAACATTGAGGTAGTTAACAACGATCAAGACGTCCAGCGGATTCACGGATGTATCGCCTTCGGCAGCTGAGACATTGAGCGGCTGGCGGATATTGAAAAAAGGGCGAGGGTTTGGTGTTGGCCCCAAAAGCCGAATGACCACTCCGTGTTGTCCAAATTCACTCTGACTGGACATCCCAACCAAAATGGAGCCATCCCTCATCGGAACAACGTCCGCAAGACTCTCATTGAAGGAGCTCGGATTCAATACAACAACTCCGTTGCTCCCAAATCCGAATAGCGGTTCGCCAATCTTGTCGAGCACTGATAACTCGATTGCACTGTCTGGACCACCAATCGTGGACACAACAACGATGGACTCGCAGGACTTACGGACTTGGGCCGTTTGGATTGGAAAGTTAGACAGCGGTCTTGAAGTTGTTAGCACTTTGTATCCACTGGATCCAAACTTCAAATCCAGTCCTTGATCGTCGAAACGTATTAGATTGAATTTGGTTTCCAAATTCATGAGCAATAGGATACCAGTGCCGTCCTGTACCACATCGAAGACAACACCTTGCCTACGCGATCCAAAGATCTTCAAGACCCCGTTTGTTCCATAGGACAATACTTGCGAACCGCTTGAATCCAACGCCATTATTTGAATGTTAGTGAAATTGTCGCTTGGATTTGAAACGATGAGTCGCATGCCTTGGTCAACTTCGACAACATCGAACAAGCGATCTGGTAAGTCGACAAGCCGTTTCACTCCTTGATCTGCATAGGACGTCAAAAGCTTTCCATCGCGAGTCAGTTTAATGAGGATCGCGGTGCCAATCGTACTGCCAAAGGTATCGGCGATCAACAATAAATTTCCATCTCGGGTTTCCCGAAATTTGAAACTGTCTACAAAGTGGGGGGAAGTAAATTGAAGTTCCCCGAAGGGGTCGCGGACGCCATTGAGGTCGATCCGATTTACAACAATTTTGTAAACTCCGTTGAGGAAGCTGTGTTTAGCCAAAACAGTCCAGCCAGAATCACTAACGTACGATTCCATGACGGAATTCGAATAGTACCCTTCCAAACGATGTGACCTTGTTTTTCCACCGAGCAGATTCTGCGTCTCCACTCCTCCGTTATGACTGTCGGTGTTGCCTGGCTGCGAAAGGACCGAAAACTCACTTGACCCGATGCCCGAGAGTGCAAAGCCGGAAACGTACGTGGTTGGAGTGGACAGATCGATTTTCAGTTCGCCATCGACACCGAAACTTGGTTTAAGTTGTCCTGAACTCCCAAGAGCTACAACTCCGAAGTCTCGTGGAAAACCTGCACTTCCAAAGATCAGGGTCGCCAGCTGAGTTTGGATCAAAGGGGCTGCTGGATACAATCTAGAGTTGAGTGGTGCGGTGGCGAGCCCGCTAGCTCCATACGAAAAATCCAATACTCCAGTAGCCGAAAACACCGAGGTTAACAGAATTCTGTTGCTCTGATTGTCCGTCATCGTCCAACTTGCTCGCGTCGAACCATTGCTCATCGATTCAAATTGCAGCAACGACTGACCTTCGTAAAATCGATTGGTTGGTATCGAGAGCTTAAGCTCTCCCTGGCTTCCAAAGCCTGAAACCAAGCCCGTTAAGATATTGACTTTCGTGATCTTCGGCTTGTTGTCATCCGGAGAATTGACATCGATTGAGCCGACTAAAAATTCGTTGTCAGTCAACCTGAGCCAAGTCTCGGTTAAAGCATCCTGGCGTACTATCGAGGAAGCCCCATTAACGCCAAACGAGGTATCGACAGCTCCATTGCGATGATAACGGTAACACTTTAGAAATCTCGGGCCGAGCGATGGACTAGGTTCGGTGTATGCAAGTGTTATGCTATTAGTGTCCGCCACGACAAAGCGATGGATAACCGATCCGGATAAACCATCGTTTCCAACAATTCTCTGAGTGGAACCTGTATTGGCAAAGTTACTATCAAGGAGCCCAGCGCTTGTAAGTTTTTGAATTCTGAATGCAGTGGTCCTCTCTACATTAAAGTCTTGTTCAAGCAGGAGAATATCATCGTCGTTCGACGAAATCAGTGACAATCGGCTCCCTGGAATCCCTAACCAGACCCCATTGTCTGCGAAGGACTCGTCCAAAGCTCCGTTCCTTTGAATCTTGGCGACGAAAGGCGTACCCGAAACTGCAAGCCCCAGAACTCCGCTAACGATCAATGAGCCATCGTACCGTTCCCGGATCGATTCGATCCTGTTCCCGCTAGCCAGCTTGAACGTATAAAGTGCTCGTCCATCCGAATCGAAGCTTGCGTCAAGCGTTCCGTTCGTCGTAAGCTTGACAATCGCTGCCTTGGATTCACTCTCGCCTGCAATCCATGTCCCACCATCTTTTGATGCAGTTGCAGTCAAGGCATAGTCTTGGGAGTTGAACGGGTCTGCAATGGAAAAAGTTAGTTTGCCTGCGTTCCCAAAATTGCCATCGACATCACCATACGCAAATACCGATCGTGACTCGAGACTCTCAATAGCCAAACTCCTGAACCGCATCGTCAATTCCACTCATGCAACCGTGGTTAATACGCCCTACACTGCACCCATGATTGTAGTCAAAGCTGGAAAACCATCCATTAATTTGTTAAGGTGGATTCTACGAATTGAAAAGAGAACCAGCCGACCAAGCCATCAACGGACAATGTCGCGAACGGTTAGCCAACCTTTTTTGGATTGCTCGAGAAACACCATCAATGATTCCTTGATCGCAATTTCTATGGGCGTGTTGGGTACCAATGGGAATGCGCGTTGAAACGGCGCGTATTCAAGCTCAGAAATAAAGGGCGCTTCCCCCTGACCGATGGTGATTCTGAATTGAGACGCTATCCCAAGATCGCATGCTGCTCGAAGCATCGCCTCCGTTATCTGCACACTGTCCAACGTGTGATGGGGCATTGTGAATACGCCAAAGCCATCGAATGGGTCTATTAGCGAGCGCCCAAAGGCTTCTCCAGCGTCCGGCGCATAAAGGTAGTCTTGTTTCGTTTTGAAGGTAACTTCGTAGGGGAGATCCATCGCAACGCATTTCATCGCTGTTGTCGGGCTTGACGTTAACCCAGCATCGCGTCCTGGCCCGAATAAAACGCCAGGGCGTAGACATACCGTTGGAACGCCTGTGTCAATGTGATAGAAACTCGATAACTGCTCACTCGCCAATTTCCAAACACCATAGACGTTTACCGGTTGTGGGGCGGATAGCATCGGTACGCACCCGCTCGGATATACTGAGCGCGGTCCATAAACGGCAATCGAACTCGCGAATACGAATCGTTGAATGGGCTGTCTTGCTTTTTTCATCGCCTCGATCACATTCTGCGTTCCCGCTAAATTGATCTGAAGCCCTAAGTCGCGATATGCATTGCAATCCGGCGTCTGCAGCGCGGCCAAATGGGCAACGTGCGTTACTTCTTCATCGTTTAGGAGTGCATCCAACTCCGTTTGCCTACAGACATTCGCTTCGATCGCTTTTAGCCGCGATCTATCTACATCGTGAAACACCCGTTCCATTCGAGACGGACTGACGGACCGACTACAAACGATGACCGATGCGTCTGAATTGCGAATGAGCCATTTGGCGGTTTCGGAACCGATGCAACCGAATCCGCCTGTAATCAACACCCGTTGTAAGTTCATCAGATTCTCGAGTGAAACGACTAAAATAGAATCCTCTGGATGAAGCCGATCTGGATCATACCAATGGATTCCTGTACTTGGGAGGCGCCGTATGTGGAATTCTTTGACCTCGAATGGGTTCTAAAAGTCCGACATCGTTCCAAGCGGCGATCTCACGACGAATCGACTCTATATTTTCAACTTCACTCCGCTTATGGAGTTGGGCACACGCCTCTTCTGCTTTCCCGCGCAGCAACTCGTTTTCACAAGAAAGGTAGCCTTCAGGCCAGTGAGTGGGATCCCTAGCCATTTGTCGTTCAAACTGAATCGCCGCGATGAAATACCAAGCGGAAAATGCGGTAAATGTCGCAAAGGAAGGTAGCGAACGATAGCAGCCACCCACCAACACGTCCATCCACTCGATTTCGCGACGCAGTTGTCGAGCGTACGAGACCCAACGCGAAGACGTACATTTGTCGACCTCTCCGTTATTGACCAGTAGATCCGCAAGCCTTGCCACACCACTTAGAGCGTGCGCGATCCCAGTGCTGTGCAACGGATCTACGAATCCATAAGCGGTCGGTAATTGCACCCACCCCGTACCGACGGAGTGTTTTCGACAGCGACTCAATCTATTACTCCAACGCAACCAGTTGGTAGCGGGCCCTACTGGTTGTGCGCTAGACATCATACGCTCTATCGATGGATATCGATGGACCCATTCGTTCCAAATGCGCGATGCCTCAGAAAGGTTCGCAATCGGTTTCCAATGAGCTGTCGGTTGAACGATTCCGACACTCGTAACACGGTCGTCAAACCGGAGCATCCACATCCATCCCTCACCCGTAACATGATGCTGTGCTGAATCGTCAGGATGAAACCCTGTGATTGGATCTATTGTCGATTGCGTCGACATCTGTGCGCCAAAGGTGTCGACGTTCCGAAAGTGTCCGAACACAGATCCCGTTTGCGTCTTCATCCATTCGTCGTCGCGACGATTGCCCAACCACCGCTCCGAAAAATCACCTCCGCCTCCAGCATCGATCAGCCAACGTGCACGCCACTGTTGTCGTTCGTCCTTTCTGGTTCGATCCGCGATATGGATGTCCCAGAGCGAGCCGTTGCGTTGCGCATATTCCACATCGGCGTTTTCGACTAATTCGCAACCGCTCTTCACACATTGTCGAACAAAGAACTCGTCCACGTCGCTCCGAAGCCAATGCGTATCGCTCCAATGGTCCGTCTGCGATGCAGCTACCATGACCGACCGGGAGTGCTGTTTGCAATCGTAAAATAGTTGGCCGGACGTATGTGCGAAGTACGTGAACCCACGTTTCTTGCCACAAGAAATCTCAGGACAATGCTCTTTCCATGTTCCCCATGCAGCAAGCGGTCGCAGCTCGGGCATTTGCCAACGATCGGCAAGATAGGCCAATAAAAAATCAGCCGTCGGTGTGGACGACTCACCGATCGCAAAACGAGGGTGCTTGTCGCGATCAACGATCGCAACTCTCCAACCTGCCTTCGCAAGGATTTTGCCGAGGATGCTGCCAGCGAATCCTGAACCGACAATTACTGCATCAAATATTGCATTCACAATCGCCCAAATTCTCGGTAGGTGGCAAAAAAATCTGCGTACGATTGAAGTGCCCCAATTGGTCCTTTAAAAACTCGCGACAATTGAGACATCCGCCTGCGATTTGGTCCAAATCCCACAAATCGAATTCAAGGACGGAACCTTGAGGGATTTGCAATGAGCCGGTCTTGAATGCATCTACCAGATTCCGAACGAGCGAAATCGTCGGCAGTTGAAACTCGCCCATTTGTATTAGACGATCGATCCAACCGTTCCCAGCGCGAACCGGGATAATGCTAACATGTCGAACATCGCGAGCCAACGCATATTCAACGGTCTTGATCGTCCACTCGATGGATTCCGCCCGATCGATGCCGGGAGGATGCAACAATACAAACACGCGAATATCGATTTCCATCCGATGGCATTGCTCCACTGCCACTTCAAAATCATCTAAAGTCATCCCTTTGTTCATTCTCCCCATGGCTTTGGGGTGAATCGTTTCCAGCCCCATCGCAACTTCGAGTTGACCCGAGATCGCATCCGCGAACCATCGCATGCGATCATCGCAAAACCGGGGATGGTTTTCTACAATGACACGTTCAAACCGGTCGCATAAACTCGCGATTGTTCCGAGATCTTGCGTCGGGACCGACCGTTTATCGAAGAAATTGCTTGCGTTATAAAGCTTTATCCATTCCGATTGTCCCAAGGCAACGCTTGACAACGCTTGCCTCAATTGAAAGGGGATGGCGCCCAATGGCGTGTTGCCAATCGAGGTATATTGCCAAAGATCGCACATCGAACATCGAAACGGGCATTCCGCTCCCGTTAAGAAAACCGTGGTGATCGCAACTTCGCCCTTTTGTCCATCCGTTTCTCGCGAACGAATTACTTTGGGACTGGACCAAGGCGATGGCCTTTCCATCGCTGGGCGAAACGATTCGATCTGTTTCCTTGTCGCATGCGTGCTCGACATACAGAGTTGTCGGCTTATCGAAGTGGCTGGTAGGCGTTCAAAAACTCAAAACGGTAATCCGCTTCTTCTTTCGGGAAAACCGCCTTGAAGCGGTTTTGGTCCATCGCACCATGCTGGAATCGTCTCTTTTCGAAAATTGGCATATCGATGTTGCAGACAGTTTTTACTCCACGACGAATCACCTCACCTTTGAGCTCGTATAGTTTGCGGTGTTCCCAGTTTGTCAACTCGATAAAAGGGATCGATTCCGCTACCTCGATTACGCGAGGCAGAGCAAAAGGACTGAAGCCTGAAAAACCGAAATGGCTTGCCGGAGCGCTGGTGCGAATATGACCACGGCTTTGTCCACCACTATATGTCAGCGAATGCTTGATTGCATGAACTCCCCACCCCTCTTGGTATAGCATCAAGTTGTTCAAGACACTCCGGATGGTCAATTCTGGATTCTCTTCGATCGGATAGTCCTTGAGGTTTTCATCGCCGCCGTCTCCGTCCACGAGGTAGCGCCAATCGGGATACCTTCGACGAATCTCTCGACAGAGAGCCATTGCCATTGTTCCGCTCTGTACGTCCAGCGGCTTATAGTCCTCTAGGACACGCACGGCTTCGCGCCAATCCAATGAGTTGCTAGTCGTATCGACTATTTCCAAAATTTCTTCCATTCGGCATTTCCGAACAAATTGTTGCGCCTGAGCTGCATCTCCATCTGCGGCATCGATGCGGAGGGTAAACGCTTTGAGTCGAGCGGGCGATTCGCCTCGTTTTAGCAATCGATCGTACATCGCAATCAGCACCGCACCGGAATCGATTCCGCCAGAGAAAAGTACTCCAATGGGCTCAGTTGCGGAAATAGTGTCAAGCCACCTGTCACACTCCTGCACGAGGCGAGCAACGTATTGCTCCCCGATCAAATCGAGGTTGGCCGGCAACGAGTTGCGGTCGGGAGTGAAGAAGCGTTGGTACTTTGGGTTGGGGTCTGGGCATCCGAGCAATTCAATCTGCACAACGTGGTGGGCAGGGACCATTCGCGTGTAGGATGGATGAAATTGGTCTGCAATCCCCATTTCGCCAAGTCGACTGACGATCTCGTCCATTCGTTCCGCGACGATCAGACATGGCCCGTCGACCAATTTGGCCAAGAAGTAACGCAGAGGCCTACCGATGGACCTTGCCATTCGAACGGACTTTCCGCTCGCAACCATGATTGCAAATTGTCCGTCGATTTCGTTGACGAGCGTGCAGTCCCCCGAAAGAACTCGTTTCTCAGCTTCCTGATAACTCATGTTTAGCAGAATATTGCCGGTAGGATCGAGGAGGTTCTCGATACGAGAAAGGTATTGGTGACTCATGTGATTTAAGTGGCTAGTTGGGAATGGACGGGTTGTCGGGCATTTCGCGATACCTTAGAGTTTATCATTCGCACGATCGGCCGACAGGGCGATTCCCAGTCCTTTTGTGCTCTCAAAATTTGCCGCTTGCCGAAATGGGGTTTTCTTATGTTCGTTCGTCGAGTTTGCTTGGCATGTATGATTGCGTGTCTGTTGAGCGCAGGGCCGGCGGTTGCTCAGAAAGAGACGGAGTCGAGTTTAGTGCATTTGAAGAACGGTAAAATGCAATTGTGGCTTTCGTTACCTGGTAACAACATCAACTACCGCGGCACTCGCTTTGACCACTCAGGCATGTTCCAAAAGATTCAATTGGAAGATCACCAATTGTGCGAACGTTGGCACACCGGGCCGCCAAATCCAGATGCAAATGACGACGTTACGGGTCCTTGCGAAGAATTTGGCAATGCCAAACCGCTCGGTTATGTGAGCAATAGTCCGGGTTCAAAATTCGTGAAAATTGGAGTTGGAGTTCTCAAGCAACCTGAAGAGAAGGAGTACCGATTCTGGGAGAAATATGAGTTGGTTCAACGCGGCGAATGGACGACGCATCGTGATGAAACTTCGGTCACTTTTCGACAGCGGTTATTCGATGACTCGGTATCCAAGTCCATCGGTTATGAGTACGAAAAAAGGGTGCAAGTGACCGCTAATGGGTTCCGCATCGAGCATATGCTTATGAATATCGGTACGCAACCGTGGAGTACCGATCATTACAATCACAATTTCTTTCTAGTCGACTCGGATAAGGTCGGGCCGAACTATGAACTTGAAGTCCCGTTTGACATTAACCCCGTCAATCGCAAGGCTAACTTCGAGGAGACCACGAGTGTCTCCGGCAATACCGTTCGATTTCGCGAGCTAGTGGGCTCGAGGTCCTTTTTCGCCGAGTTATCAGGACACAAAAACCAGGTCAGCGATCACCAGTTCAAGCTTCGACATAAACCCAGTGGACTAACCATCGCATGCCAGGGGAATACGCCCTTGAGCAAAATGAATTTTTGGGGGATGGAGCGGACGATTTGCCCCGAACCCTATTCGCAAATCAACTTGGCACCCAGCGAAAAAAGGGAATGGACACTTGAATATGCGATCCACGTGCGAGCGACTCAATAGCCGGAGTTCTTGAACGAAGAGCGTTTACTCGTCGGTCACGCAGCCCTCGCTGGCACTCTTGACATTCTTAATGTATTTGTACAACGTGCCTCGCGTCGCTTTCAGCGGCGGTGGGTTCCATTTCGCTCTTCGGGCTGCCAAGTCCGCCTCGGAAACAGCGACATCCAAGCGATTGGTATCTGCATCCAAAGTGACGATGTCATTATCCATAACTAATGCTAAAGGCCCACCTTCTTGAGCTTCGGGGGTCACGTGCCCAACGATAAACCCGTGCGAACCACCGGAGAATCTTCCGTCGGTAAGCAACGCAACATCGGAACCCAATCCTGCACCCATAATCGCGGAGGTAGGGGTCAACATCTCGGGCATCCCCGGTCCTCCCTTGGGCCCCTCATAGCGAATGATGATGACGTCCCCCTTTTTGATCTGTCCTTTCTCCAGTGCGGCCAGCATCAATTCTTCGCTATCGTAACAACGAGCGGGTCCTGAAAAACGCATGCCTTCCTTGCCTGTAATTTTTGCAACGGACCCCTCTGGAGCTAGGTTTCCAAAAAGAATCTGGATATGGCCGGTTGCTTTGATGGGATTGCTAAGCGGTTGAACGACGGTTTGTCCCTGTTTCAATCCGGGCAAACCAGCGACATTTTCAGCGAGTGTCTTGCCTGTCACCGTCAAGCAATCGCCCGTCATGAACCCTGCTTCGAGCAAGTACTTCATAACGGCTGGTGTTCCACCTACCGAATGCAGATCTTCTTGGACGAATTTGCCCGATGGCTTAAGATCTGCGAGGAAGGGGACGCGATCGCTCACCTTTTGGAAATCATTGAGTACTAAATCGATACCGACGCTACGAGCCATTGCGATCAAGTGCAATACGGCGTTGGTGCTTCCTCCCAGGGCTACGACGATTACCATCGCGTTTTCGAAGGCTGCACGCGTCATGATATCGCGAGGCTTAAGATCGATCTCCATCAGGTGACGGATGGCTTTCGCTGCCCTTTGGCATTCATCTATTTTGGCTGGGTCTTCGGCAGGAATGGACGCGGAATAAGGTAGCGACATGCCCAACGCTTCGATGGCAGATGCCATTGTATTGGCTGTATACATACCGCCGCATGCACCCGCGCCTGGGCACGACTTGCGAACGATGTTGGCTCGGGTTTCTTCGTCGATCTGGCCGGATATATATTGCCCGTAGCATTGGAATGCCGACACGATGTCCAATGTGTTTCCATTCCACTTTCCGGCGCGAATGGTTCCTCCATAAATCATGAGCGACGGGCGATTGAGGCGCCCCATGGCCATTAAACACCCTGGCATGTTCTTGTCGCATCCAGGAAGCGCGATCAATGAGTCATACCATTGGGCACCCATGATCGTCTCGATCGAGTCTGCGATCAGGTCTCTCGACTGAAGCGAATACGACATGCCATCGGTCCCCATGCTGATACCATCGCTCACACCGATGGTGTTGAATCGCATGCCCACGAGATCCTGCGCAACAACCGCTTTTTTCACTTCCAGAGCAAGCTCTAGAAGGTGCATATTACAGGTGTTTCCTTCGTACCAAACACTTCCTATACCTACTTGCCCTTTGTTCATATCCTCAGCCGTCATGCCGGTCCCATAGAGCATCGCTTGCGAGGCTCCCTGGCTCTTCGGTTGTGTGATTCGCGAGGAGTATTTATTTAGCTGATTCATGGGCAATAGAAGTTTGAAGTTAGAAGTTTAGAGGGTCGGGCTGCACGAAATGCCCGTTGAATGAAGTTGAATGGGATGGAACAGGGATCGTCTACAACTTTGGTTCAGGGTAATTATGGCCATACCGTGGACGTCTCTAGATGTTGCGTCCCTGATTTTTCAAGCCCATCGCTAGCACCAAGGGGGAACCGTACGGGACAACCTGCCTCACAGACTGCCAGCCGCACGGCCTGCAAGACACTCGGCACGGGCTTCTTAAACATGGGAACAAATTACTTCCTCGCACGCGGGTGGTTCATCGAGACCCATGCTCCGTTTTGCTTGCTGCTTGAAACGCATTGTTCGATAAAGTGCATTCCTTCGACACCATCGTGAACGTTAGGGTATAGGGTGTTGACTCTCTCGATCGATTTGTTTTGAGCAGTATCAACCATCGCGTCAAATGCCGCAACATAAATGTTAGCAAACGCTTCGAAGAAAGCTTCTGGGTGCCCGCTGGGTAATCGGCACGCTGCTTTTCCGCTTGCGTTCATAAACGAACCGTTTGGATCGCGTGTGTAGAGCTTGTGCGGTTGACCGTTCTCTCGGACCACCATGACGTTGGGTTCCTCTTGACGCCATGAGAGCGAGCCCTTGGTACCATCGATTTCAATAGACAAGTCATTCTCTCGTCCGTGGCTAATCTGGCTAGCTGTAACTGTACCAAGACCACCGTTTTGATAACGAACGATGGCCGTACCGTAGTCATCTAACTTTCGGCCAGGCTCGAAAGTCATGAGATGGCAGCTGATTTCAGCGGGAAGAAGCCCCGTCATGAAACGTCCGAGGTTATAAGCGTGGGTCGCGATGTCTCCGAAACAGCCAGCCACACCACTTTTCTTTGGGTCGGTGCGCCAAGCCGCTTGTTTTTGGTCCTGATCTTCTAACTTAGTGCGAAGCCAACCTTGGATGTAGCTGGAACGAACGGCCTGAATTTCGCCAAATTCACCGCTCTGAATCATTTCTCTTGCCTGGCGAACAAGCGGATAGCCAGTGTAATTATGTGTCAGCGCGAAGACCGATTTGGATTTATCGACGAGTTTGGCTAGCTCTTCTGCTTGCGCCAAGTCGAACGTCATTGGCTTATCACATACGACGTGAAAACCAGCCTCGAGCGCCGCTTTGGCCACTTCAAAGTGTGTGTGGTTCGGCGTTGTCACCGATACAAAATCGATCCGCTCACCCACTGGCTTCTTCGCTTCGGTTTCAAACATCGCCTGATACGATGGATAAGCCCTTTCATGAGAAACATCGTAGTCGGGCGCCGAAGCCTTCGAACGTTCGGCATTGCTACTAAATGCGCCAGCAACCAAAACTGCTCTATTGTCCAAGCACGCTGCAATCGCGTGAACACGCCCAATGAAAGAACCTTGCCCACCTCCAACGATACCCATCTTTAGTTTGCGATTCATCGGACCGTTGGTCATGTTGGTTCTCCAATAGTGAGGAAAGGAATTGCTACGAACATTCGAGGGGCTATGTTTTACCAAAGTTGCATGGGTTTTCTAGCTGGCTTCATACGAACGCAGATAGGAAGCATTCTCAGTATTCCGAGAAATGTCTCTCAGACTGATTGACACCAAGACAATTCGCGCAAACAATGCCGACATTGAAGGATCAAGTTCAAGCGGCAGGATGCCGCGTTTTTTCCTTTCAGAGGAGCCAACCGGTGCGCATCCATTCTCCTCTGACCTATGCGCTCTCTCCTTTTGCAATCTTTCTTTTCAGTCTTCTTGCATTCTTTGGTCCTCAACCTGATGCGTGCGCTCAAAATAGTGCAAAGTCACCGTTGGATGCAAAACGCTCCATCTCATATCTGCGAAAGATTTGCGACATAGGAACTAGGATTACTGGAAGCAAAGGGATGGAAAAGCAACAAGAACTCCTTGAAGATCACTTTTCCAAACTTGGCCCAACATTGATTTGGCAGACTTTCGAAACAAGACACCCTGAAACGGGAGCAAGACTAACGGTCAAGAATCTGATCGTTCGTTGGAATCCGGAACTTCCTGAGCGTGTTTTCTTATGCACTCATTATGATACACGCCCGTTTCCCGTGAATGATCTCAAGAATCCAAGAGGTTTGTTTGTCGGCGCAAATGATGGGGCAAGTGGAACGGCGCTTTTTATGGAGCTAGGCAACGCGCTTGAAAATCTTCCGATGGCAGTCGGGGTCGATTTGGTGTTCTTCGACGCGGAGGAATTGGTTTACGAAGAACCCCGCGATGCATTTTTCCTTGGTTCAACTCACTTCGCAAAGTCCTACTTGGACGATTCAAGCACTCCGAGATACCGGTGTGGAATCCTGGTCGACATGATTGGCGATTCGGATCTCCAACTGCTCTACGAGCAGAATTCTTACCGATTCGCGAGACCCCTTGTAGAAGAAATATGGGGAATTGCCAAGGAGATGAACATTAAAGAATTTAAGCCTATGATCGGTTATGAAATCAAGGATGATCATCTGCCTCTGAACACGATCGCAAAAATCCCAGTAATCGACTTGATTGATTTTGACTACACTCGAGGAACCCCGAAGGGAAGGAGTTTCTGGCACACCACTGCCGATACACCGGACAAATGCTCAGGTTCCTCGCTGGTCAAAGTTGGGAATGTTTTGCTCGAATGGATCAAGCGGCTTAAGTAATCTGCCCAGTATGCAACCTGAATCTACCGACGCGACACGAAAGCTGAACGCACAGATTCCTCTGTCCATAGAAATGGGGGGACTAACAAAGCAATTTGGAGACAAGTGCATTCTTAAGGACTTGAGCCTGAACGTAGTACAGGGCGAATTTCTGGTGATCCTTGGCGAAAGCGGTTGCGGCAAGTCCACGCTTCTTCGTCTAATCACTGGGCTCGATCGGCCGCTAATCGGCACCATTCGGATTGGAGGAGTAGACCAAAACCGCATCGCTCCGCATCAACGCGATGTCGCAGCCGTTTTTCAAGATCGCAATGGCTACGATCATTTGACCGTTCGTAGAAATCTTGAATTGGCTTGCAAAAACGGAAACGCGCGAAATACAATCTCGCTTTGGGTTGAACGCCTTAAAATCGGTGCGACACTCGATCTACGGCTCAACCAAATCTCTGGCGGCGAATTGCAGAGGGTTGCTATTGCGAGGGCGATGCTATCGGGCAAATCAATTGTTCTTTTGGACGAACCACTAACACACTTGAATCAGTCGTTGCGGGACGAGATTCAAGACTTGATCCTTATGGTACACCGCGAGAGCCGAAAGACGTTTGTCTATGTTACGCATGACTCAGACGAAGCGTTTTACCTGGCGAATCGCATCGCGATACTTGCCGATGGGCAGATTCAGCAAGTGGAGTCACCACGTACTCTGTACTCCTCCCCCGCTTCGATTGCGGTCTCGCAATTGCTCGGACAACCAACTATGAACGTCTTGATGCTCCCGCAAAGTTGCTTTGGAGCAAGCGATGGTACCGATAGCACACTCATTCCCTGTGGAGTCAGGTGTAACGACTGGAAAATCACCCGAGTCTCTGCGGATTCAAAATTAGAGCATGTCAATTGCAAAAACCGATTAACTACGACCGACTCGGGATTGTCCGCAAGCGGAACGATCCGAAATTGTCGTTGGATGGGAAATCGCTGGTTACTAGAAATTGAATGCGGTTCCAAGATTCGAATCACCTGTGATTCTCCAGCCGAGATCCACATCGAGGGCGTTCTGCGTGAAGTTGAGGGCAACTCGCGGAACGGTGAACGTTGTGAACACCCTGCGCATCTAGAAGCGACCATTGAGCGGTCGAAAATCCATTTGTTTAGGCGACCGAAATAATTCCGCACCACGCCCCCGCGTGCGCTCGAAAACACGCCACACAGGCTGGTGTATAGTGCTCTGTCCAGATTGGAAACTGGGGCCAGATTAGAAACTGGGGTTGATGGTTTTGTCCCGTAGCGAAACTGTCTCGTAGCGAAAGTCGTCAAGACTTTCGCCGATGTGCATTTGCCGAAACTCTTGACGAGTTTCGCTACTCAATAATCTAATCTGAATAAAGCGTTACTGGTTTCTGCGATTAATTAATCGCTCTTCCTCAGAAACCATAGCCGCGAGAATCGATCCAGTAGCCCGGATTGCTGTAGATTCGGCGTGTGCGAACGGGGACAACTGCATTGAAAAATGGGTCGGAATTGACGTTGGGTCTCGCGAAATTATAGCCGATCCAATCGAAGTGCCTGATGACGGCTTCACGGTGCATTGTTTCGGCCCGAGCCCTTCCAATTAAATATTCCTGGACAGGGGTGACCTCGAAGCGAGCATGACCTGGCGTGGTCGATCCACCAGTCAAAGGTTCGTCATTGCCGGCGAAACCTGTTGAAGCCGTAATAGCTCCTGTAAGACAAAATGCAGCAAGGAAAAGTCTCATGGAATGGTCTCTCAAATGGGCTGTTAAGATAAATTGGCCGACCATCCTTGGCACAATGCTCTAATCCGAGTCGTCTTGACGAGCATGCAAGTAGCGTTATCGGTATGATCACCTGCGGGAATGCAATTGCATTCGAGTGGCCGATAAAGACCAGATGATCGTCAAATCTTTCGAGCGATGGCTTGTTGGACGATTGCTCGGTTTCCGATAAACTCTTGTTTTTCGTATTCCCGATTCGTTCTCACCCCCCATTTGTTCCAATGCTTGATCGAAAATTTGTTCTAGAAAATGCTGAATTGGTGAAGGCGAACTGCGAACATCGAGGCGCTCATGCTGAAATTGATCGTTTTATTGAATTGGAATTGCTGAGGAAAACGAAGCTAAATCAGGCCGAGGAATTCAATCGGCAAGCAAACGCAACCAGTGCCAAGATCGGAGCTGCGGCGCCCACAGAACGCGAAGCGATCAAGGAGCAGGGTCGGCGGCTACGAGAGCAAAAGGAGGCAGTTCAAGCGGAACACGACGCGTTGGACAAAGAAATTGCCGGAATTCTCTCACGCGTTCCGAACATGACCCACCCCGCTGCTCCAATCGGGCGGGACGATCAAGCCAATTTAGAAATCTCGCGTGGAAAAACAGCAATTCCCAATTTCGATTTCCAACCCAAGGATCATTTGCAACTAGGCAAACAGCACGACATGATCGATTTCGAGGCTGGAGCCCGTGTTGCCGGGGCTGGTTTCTATTTCCTTAAGAACGATGCAGTTTTACTTGAACTGGCACTGCAACAGTTTGCCGTCCATCTCTTGATCCAACGTGGATTCGTGCCTGTCTCGACTCCTGACGTAGCCAACACGGAAACGTTACACGGAATTGGGTTCATACCTCGAGGTCCAGAGACTCAGATTTACAGCATTGAAAACACCGACCTCAATCTTGTTGCAACAGCAGAGATTACGTTGGGTGGGATGTATGCAGGCCAAGTACTAGAGGCGGAGAATTTACCATTGAAGCTGGTCGGCATTAGCCATTGTTTCCGGACCGAGGCTGGGGCCGCAGGCCGAGCATCGAAGGGCCTTTATCGCGTCCATCAGTTCACCAAGATCGAGATGTTTGCCTTTACATTGCCCAATCAAAGCGATGCAATTCACGAAGAATTGCGGCAACTCGAATGCGACCTGTTTGATCTCTTGGAAATCCCGTTCCGGGTTGTGGATACTGCGACAGGCGATTTAGGCGGCCCCGCTTACCGCAAGTACGATTTGGAGGCATGGATGCCAGGTCGTGGAACTTCGGGTGAATGGGGCGAGGTCACCAGCACTTCGAATTGCACGGACTATCAAGCCAGAAGGCTAAATATTCGTTCGAGAACCAAGAACGAGAAGGGTACTCAGCTAGTGCACACGCTCAATGGAACCGCAATCGCAATCAGTAGGGCGATCATCGCGATCATGGAGAACCATCAACAGGCGGACGGAACGATTCGCGTTCCCGCTGTCCTTCGACAATGGATGGGCAAGGATTTGATTGGAAAACGAATCAAGGAATAGCCCGCCCGACAAGAACTGACTTGTTTATCCGTGGAATGCATTTGCCGTCAATTTGGAGAAGATAGGAGAAACTCCATGCTTCGATTCGTTTTGCAATTGGTGCATGTTGTTCGATCCGATATTCCCCGTCAGCAAGCGAGCGTCGGCGGTTTCATCGCTGACGCAACAAATCCAGTTTGGAAATCGGGATGTTCGTCGAAAAGCCATCAAAGGAGATCAGTCGTCGCCAATTGCTCAAGCATGCGGCAGTTGCGACCGCAGGCTTGGCCGTTGCGTCTCCCAATACCAGAGCCGATTTGTCGTTAGGATCTCTGCCTAGCACTTTGAGTCGTCGCTCCTCTACTCCGTCCATCTACAAAGAAACCGCCAAAGCCGACTACGCCCGAAACATGAACTCCTGGGGTGGCTCGATGGCTTCCGATCCTCGGTGTTTGTTCGGGCTGCCCAACGGAAGACCATGGCAGTTTGATATTCTGATCATTGGGTCGGGATACGGTGCATCTATAACAGCCACACGATTGAGCGAGAAGATGCTTCCGGGAACTCGGATCGCTATGCTCGAACGCGGACGGGAATGGGTGCCTGGCACTTTTCCAGATGTCATCAAGGACGTGACGGACAACTCGCGACTCAAGCTCTTTGGTCGGCATCAACGGGATCTCAACAATCCGACAGGTCTATTCAACGTCCTTCAATGCGATGAAATCTCCGTGTTGAGCGGAAGCGGACTTGGCGGTTCGTCGTTGATTAACGCCAATGTTGCCCTTCGCGCTGACTCAGAAGTGTTTTTGCAAACACAATGGCCGAAGGCTCTTCAGGACATGGATTACCTGTCCTCGTACTATGAACAAGCAGAGTACGAATTAGGCGTCAGCCGAGAGCCACTTGATTGGACATGTAAGATGAAGGCCCAGCGGTTGGCTGCGGAGAAACTAGCCGACTATGGCTGTCACTTCGAAGCAGCGGCCCTGGCTATCACACGCTCATTTCGAGGGCATGCGTTACCTGTGCTCAATCGTCAAGGCTTGTACCAACGTGAATGCATTGACTGTGGCGATTGCTTGACAGGTTGCAACGTGGGGGCAAAGAATACCCTCGCTATGAATTACCTACCGTTGGCAAAACGCAATGGAACGATGATGTTCACGCAAACAGAAGTTCGCGAAATTGAGCGCTGCGGTGACTTCTGGAAAATCCATTTCATTTACTTTCATCGAGACGCAAACGGACGTCACAAAGAAGAAGAGGGTTGCGCGACCGCTCGTGTTGTTATACTAGGCGCAGGCAGCATCGGAAGTTCAGAAATCTTGCTTCGTTCACAACGCGAGGACCTGGATTTTTCCCGACAATTGGGGTGCAACTGGACAGGAAACGGCGACGCGTTAGGGTTCGTACGCAAAACGGATCATCCAACGAACATCGCGGGCTTCAGCGCTCAGGATCCGAATGGCCGTCGTATTGGCCCAACCATTCAATCAAATGTCACTTACCCCCTGAGGCCGAATCTCTTTGACCGCGTACTTATCCAGGAAGGGGTTGCTGCTCGCTCCTATGCAAATGCACTGAGCTTTTTGATGCAGGATTTGGATCTCGATCAAACCCAGGTCATGTTGGGTATGGGGCATGATCGACAGGAAGGAAAACTGATTCTTGAAGACAACGGGAACGCCTTTGTCTCATGGCCCGGCTTACTAGACAGCGACTATCGACGGCTGATTCGGGAGGAGTTTTCCCGCCTGGCACATGGGCACGGTGGGAAGTACAAATATTTGAGAGTCTTTGGAGACAAAATGATCTCAGTTCACCCGCTAGGTGGTTGCGGGATGAGCGACGATCCTCGCAGTGGCGTGATCAACCACAAGGGTCAGGTGTATGATACGATTCGGGGTGGCGATATCGACCAAGCGACGGGAGAGTATCGAGTCCATGAGGGTCTATACGTTTGCGACGGTGCTATTTTCCCGACAGCGATCGCTTGCAACCCACTGTTGACCATTTCGGCATTAGCGGAGCGAGCAGCGCAGTTGATCACACTGGAGCCGAAATATGCGGACTTGTTTCGATTTGAATAGCGTGAGGAACTGCAAACTGGCAAAGCAAAACAGTTTCCGTTGGGTTTTTATTCGTGCAAGCAACAACGAAAAGGGCCCGCAAACGCAATAGCATTAGCGGGCCCAAAGATCGAGTATCAAGAACCACAGCCTATGGGCTCGTCTCCCCTTTGCTTATGCAACCTGCTTTAGGAAGCCTTCTAACATCTTTGCCCGAACTGGGTTTTGCAGTTTAGCAACAGCCTTGGCTTCGATTTGCCGTACACGTTCGCGAGTTACTTTGAAAATGCGTCCCACTTCTTCAAGCGTATACGAGAAGCCGTCTGTCAAACCGTAACGGAGTCGTATGATTTCGCGTTCACGGTAGGTGAGCGTCTGTAGCAACGAATCGATTCGATCTCGCAGGACTCCGTTGCTCGCATTGCGGACGGGGCTATCGCTGGACGGGTCCTCGATGAATTCTCCGAACGCATTGTCTTCGCCCTCGCCGACTGGTCGATCCAAACTGATTGGACTGCGGCCGATGTCCAAAACACGCTGTACTTCTTCGATTGTCATCTCGGCCACTTCAGCAATTTCGTACATGCTGGGTTCACGTCTGAAGTCTTGAGTGAGTTTCTTCTGAATGTTGCGAAGCTTGCTCAATACATCGATCATATGCACTGGAATACGAATCGTTCTGGCCTGGTCGGCGATAGCCCGAGTGATAGCTTGTCGAATCCACCACGTCGCGTAGGTCGAGAACTTGAATCCACGTCGGTATTCGTACTTATCGACCGCGCGCATCAGACCGGTATTCCCCTCCTGAATCAAATCCAAAAAACTCAAGCCACGGTTGCGATACTTTTTGGCGATCGAAACGACAAGTCGCAGATTGCCGCTCGACAATTGTCGCTTGACCGCTTCATACTCTTTGAAGTTCCTTTTGAACTCGTCCACTCGCCCCCTGAGCGATCGAGGACTTTCCTGTGTCGTCATGATCAAGTGTCGCAGTTCAGAAATACAACGATTCAATTCAGCGGATGCAGCGCCATTTTCGCGAAGATAATCGATGCGATTTCGCAAGTAGTCCATGCGTTGGGAAAACTGTTCCAGTTGCTTCATTAGCGGGATGACTCGTCGCGATCGAAGCGAAAGTTCTTCGACAAGCACCAACGATTTTAGTCGCCGCCTTTGATAGTTTTGTCGCGTGCAAGATTTTTCATGTTCCAGGGTGCTTTTGCGAACAACCCGCTGGAATTCGCGACGGTTCTCTTCGATCAAGGCATCGAGAGTCTGCAAATTGTGCGGCATGCGCGCACTGACTTGCTCTTTGGTCAATCGCTCTGTCAACGAAACCTTGATTGTTCGATCAAAGGGCAAAATCCCCGCAGCGACTTTGCGGAGAATTTCCACTGTCTGTCGCAACGCAAAGTCGTTGCCAAGAACGGCTCTCCGAAATTTACGCCGTGTGATCTCAATCTTTTTGGCTAGGGAGATTTCTTGCTCGCGGGTGAGCAATGGAATCTCGCACATCTGACTCAGGTACAATCGAATGGGATCGTTGGTCAGCTTCGGCATCTCATTGGTTGATGCATTCATGGACTCTTCGCCATTGAATACGCGAAGACGATTGCGAGCTTCGATTTCCACTTCGGTTTCGTCGACAATGTTGACGCCTGCACGCTCCAAAGCCACCAACAAATGATCCAGTTTTTCGGCTGTATTTGCCTCATCTGGAAGGTACTCGTTGACTTGATCGTAGGTAAGATACCCTTGCTGGCGGCCGATCAGAACCAATTTTTCCAAATCATTAGATTGCGTTTCCACGATATCAACTCCTTTTGACGGTGGTACTCTGTTGTTACTGACCGTTCATCCGATGAACAGTCGTTTGGGTCAACAACATGAATGCTTTTGTAGTCGAAAAATCGACGTTGTAATAAAACGCGCACGCTGGCGTGCAATTTAGTCAGCGGGAAAAATCAAGCCATGTTTCCTGCGTTCCTGCTGGACAATTTCGTTGAGCAAACTCAGTGACGATTCCTCGTCCATTTGTTTTTTTTCGATTGATTGAATTTGCGAACGTCGATAGGCACGGTCATCGTGCCCTGTCAAGCGTTCGCAGAGTGAATGCAACCGTTCCTCTGCTGTCATCATCGATAACGGAGATTTGCGGACAGCGTGTTCCTCGATACTTACAAGAACATTTTTTAGCCCAGCATCTTCCGTTGCCGACATCACACTCGAAAAGTCTAACGCATGTCCATCAAGTTCCAAGTCCAAAATGAGCTGAAAAAGTTTTTTTGCAGTGAGTGTATTCAGATTGGCAATTGGGAACCGCTCGATCGCCATCGGCGCCAACTCGGGATGGGTTGCCATGATTTCGAATAGCTCGCATTCCACTGATGTCAATTCGCTATAATGGCATTCGATTAACTCCGGTGCAGAGGGTTGTTTCCCTCGTTGTAGTACGCCGGGATCCTTGTTCAAATCTTGGCTAGGACTATTCGGATCTTGGAGCAATGAGGGGCGTTGGAGTTGTTGACGTTGCTCATTGCGTTCGCTGTTGTTCTTTCGGATCGACTCTAGCCTCAGTCTGATTTCCGATTGCTCAATACCAAACTGCCGAGCCAGACGAGCGACAAGCTGGTTTTGTCTCAATCGCATCGCTTCATTCGAAAGTAGAGATGTGTGCGATACGCGTGACATTGTTGAAAGCACATCTTCTAGCGCTGTGTTGGCACGATGCGTATCAAGCAGTGGATCAAAACCTTGACAGACCTGTCGCAGCTTATGCTCGAGGGCATCGACGGCGCCACCGATTTGCTCCTTCAGTTTGTCGCCGCTAAATCGGAGGAGGTAATCGCAGGGGTCGAGATTGTCTGGCAACGTGAGGATACGCAGATCCATTTGCGCATTTACAAAAAGCTCGAGGATTTCGCTCGATCGCTTTTGTCCAGCGTCGTCGCCATCCAGGAGCAGAACGACCGTGTCGCAATAGCGTTTGAGAAGTTTGATTTGGCTTTCACCGAGTGCGGTTCCGCAACATGCGACGGCGTTCTGAATACCATGTTGGACCGCCATGATGACGTCCGTGTACCCCTCCATCACGACCGCTTGACGAGATTTGCTAATGGCATCGCGGGCCAAATCGAGTCCATAAAGCTGGTGGCTCTTTTGGTACAATCTGGTCTCGTTGCAATTCACATATTTTGCAGAGTCCGTGGACGCGCCGGGCAGAATCCGTCCCCCGACCGCGATCGGTCTGGATTGTGCGTCGGAAATCGGAAAGATTGCACGCCCGCGAAATCGATCGTACCGTGACCCACGTTCGCCACGGGCAACCAGTCCAACCGCCTCGAGCTCGTCAGGACTCCACGACTTCACCGCGCCACGGTCGATCAACCAAGACCAGGATTCCGGAGCATAACCCAGCTGGAACTTGATAATGCTCTCTTCGGAGATTCCTCTATCAAGCAAGTACTCTCGGGCCTTCTTTGCATCGCTCGACTCTTGTAAGCAGTGGTGAAATTCGCCAACAGCCCATTTCATAGCCTCCAACAGTCTTCGTTTATCGTCTTGCGGGCCGCGACCTTTGCGATGCTTGGGTTCCTCGATTTGAATCCCAGCTTTTTCCGCGAGCATTCGCAACGCTTCCGGAAACGTGACGTTTTCTCTTTTCATTACAAAGCTGAAAATATCGCCGCCGATATCGCAGACCCAACACTTCCATGTCTGCCGATCGGGATTTATCTGCATGCTCGGTCGACGATCGTCATGAAACGGACATACCGCAACGAATCCTCGGCCTTGACGTCGAAGCTCCATGTAGGTACTCAACAGATCGACGATATTGATCGCCAACCGGACTCGATCTTTGACTTCGTTGTCGATAGCGAAGGACACAGCTTTTCCTACTTAGACGCGTGCAAACAGATTGAGTACGCGTGTCTCTTCTTGGAGGGCTGGAGCGGGAAATCCAGGCAATGCCTTGCGAGCAAAATGGGGTCTTGTATGCAAGAGCATTTGAGTCGTCCGTGACTCGGGGAAAGAGTATGCCTTGTACTTTGGTACCGCGTCAACATCAGTTTCTCCGAATAATCCAGTTTCCACTCCTCAGACTACGCATTTCATTGTAACCTTTTAGCGACGAAAAACCGGGCCGAATTTGCCACTAGAAGGCAAATGCCTAAGTGCACAAAACGATATTAACTCGCAACTTTTCCACTCCCATGTTCGAATTCCTTCCGATCGCTCCACCAGATTCTATCCTCGGCCTGAGCGACGCTTTCACCCGCGATCCGCGTGCCAACAAAATCAATTTGACGGTGGGTGTCTTCAAAGATGAGCAAGGACGCACGCCTATCTTAGACACGGTGAAAAAAGCCGAAGAAATCTTGCTCCGGTCGGAAACAACCAAGAGCTATATGCCGATCGAAGGGCACCCAGGTTACCTGAAAGCGGTCGTCGACTTGGTTTTCGGCACAAGCATAGACACCCATCGGGTCGCCGCGGCGCAAACACCAGGCGGCACTGGCGCCTTGCGCATCGGCGCGGATACTGTCGCCAAACATTTCCCCGGAACTCGAATTTGGTTGAGCAATCCAACATGGGCAAACCATGGCTCAATCTTTCAAGCGGCGGGGCTGGACACCCCCGTTTATCCCTACCTTACTTCGGACAAAACGGCGCTAGACTTTCCAGCGATGATGGGCGAACTCAGAGCCAAAGGGCAACGTGGCGATCTGGTTTGCCTACATGCGTGCTGTCACAATCCAACCGGAATTGACCCAAAATTAGAGCAATGGCACGAGATCAGTGAACTTCTTGCGGAAAAGCAAATGATTCCATTTGTTGACTTCGCCTACCAAGGATTCGGCGATGGAATCGAAGAGGACTCACTTCCGCTCCATGCGCTGTTACAGAAAAACCAAGAAGCGATCGTTTGCAATTCCTTCAGCAAGAACTTCGGACTTTACTGCGAACGGGTTGGCACCGTCATGCTTGTCGGCAAAGAAGTAGGCACAACCGAAGCAGCATTGAGTCAACTTCGTCAGTCGGTTCGTTGCAATTACAGCAATCCACCACGCCACGGCGCGGCCACTGTAGCAACCATACTCACCGACCCTCAATTGCGAGCCGAATGGCGTAAGGAAGTCGATTTCATGCGAAATCGCATTTCGCAAATGCGAGCTATGTTCATCGCCGGAATGGAAAGCAGCAAAGCGTCCCGGGACTTTGGATTCCTGAATCGTCAAAAAGGGATGTTTTCCTACAGCGGTTTAAACAGCATGCAGGCTGATTGGCTCAAAAAAGAACGTGGGATCTACATCGTCGGTACCGGACGAATCAATGTTGCCGGAATGGCCACGTCGACGATGCCTACGCTCTGCGAAGCCATTGCGGACTGCCTTCAGGCCACTTAGCTAAACATCCCGTCCGCGAAGTCTTCAGGATCAAAAACAGATAGATCCTCAAGTTTTTCGCCGATACCAACGAATTTCACCGGCAATCCGAACTGTTCCGCAATAGGGATAATAACACCCCCTTTTGCACTGCCATCCAACTTGGCAAGTACGATCCCTGTGCAACCAGCTGCATCGGAGAAGCCCTTGGCTTGGCTGATGCCATTTTGGCCGGCTGTTGCATCAAGTACCAACAGCACTTCATGAGGCGCTCCTGGGATTTGCTTTTCGATAACACGCTTGATTTTCTCAAGCTGCTGCATCAAATTGCTTTGCGTCTGCAATCGTCCCGCTGTGTCCAAAATGCAGATATCGAATGCTTCGACGACAGCCCGCTGCACCGTTTTATAAACCACACTGCCAGGATCTGCACCTGGATCTCCATGAACGATCTCGCAACCAATGCGCTTCGACCAAATCTTTAGTTGCTCTACCGCAGCGGCGCGAAAGGTATCCCCTGCCCCCAACAGGACGCGATTGCCTTCCGATGTCAAACGATGAGCAAGCTTAGCGATGGATGTGGTTTTGCCGGATCCATTCACTCCAACAACCAAAATAACGGTTGGGCCAGAGCTTGCCATGTTTAAGGCAGCTCCCTTGCTCTTGAGCGCCTGCCCAACCTGTTCCCGTATGACCATTAGAACGTCGGCGAACTCAATTCTGCGGCTGCGGTATGTATCGCTGATCGAATCTCGAATCTTAGCAGCCGTTGAACCACCCATATCGGTCCGCACCAGGGTCGCAAAAAGCTGGCTCAAAAACTCATCGTCAACTATCTGCCCTTCGCTTTTCCATAGGTCGCGGATATCCGTTCGAAGCAGATCGCTGGTCTTAGAAAGCGCTCGTCGCCACCAGCTAACCGACGTATCGGCTTTTCCCTCAGATTCCGTTCCTGTCCCCGCGCTGACCGGCTTCTCGAGGGTTAGTTCGCTCGCCAAAGCTTGAGGTGATGGCACAGAGGAATCGCCTGGTCTATTCTCGCTCGGTTCGGTAGTTTTCTTTTTTCGCCAAAAAACCATATGTTACTTTCAGTTAAACGGAAACATCGCTGCAAAATCTTGGTCATCCAGCGCTCGTTGATTTGGCTCAAGTTAGTTTGAACCGCACCGTATACCGCGCAGATCAAAGCGGTGTTCCAATATCTATTTTTGAACATTCACTCGGACGCTGGAAGTTTAACATCAATGCCATTCTCAGCAACGGCATGACAGAAGCCTCACCGACGCAAAGGTTTCCCAGAGGTTGATGCAGGAATCGACTTCCCTGTCCTATCTGGCCAAGGATCGGGCTTTCTCGGATGCACTCTTTTACATCACGGCTTTTTTCAAGCCTATTTTTCGAAGCACTTATCGTTGCAATCGGCCGATATCAACATTCAGGTATTCGTTGCATCGCAAGCCTATCCCCTGCCGATACTGAGACATCGTGCATCCGTAGGCGAATCGAATGAAATAGAGACTGCAAATCAACCATGCGATAGATGCCCCAAAGATGATTGGAAAGGACGCCTTCACAAAATGGGGCTGTGCCTGCAATTCACTATTGCCAAATTGACCAAGACCGCTCCAGTTGAAGTAGTCACGATCCAGATTTCGATCGCTGATTTCATCGCGCCAAGCATCCAAATTAAAAGTAAAAGCGTTGACGGTCTCCGATACGATAGACAAAGGAATCAAATAGTAGTCTATGAGAAAGTATAGTAAGTTCCCGCTCAATGCGACAATGATCAAAACCGCAAATAGGTCGAGACGGATCCTTACCAACGCGTTCCGCTCTCGCAATTCGCGGCGTCGCGACCTGCTACCATCCAACCGGTAGCAATTGTCATCGGAAGCTTTGACCAGCGAGCTTGGGATTTTCAAGCTCAAGAAAATAACCAATAGGCAAATCAATGCCACTTCAAACAAGAGGACCACCATCCAAGTGTTTATGTATCTGGCGTTGGTAATTGCATTCGAAACCAGAAAAGTGATTAGAACGCCGAAACAAGAAACGAAAGTCAGTTTGTTTCGCATTGTCAACATGCCCACTGTTCAACATGCCCACTGTTCAACATGCCCACTGTTCAACATGCCCACTATTCAACATGCCCACTATTCAACATGCCCACTATTCAACATGCCCACTATTCAACATGCCCACTATTCAACATGCCCACTATTCAACAACTGTCCCAACGGTTCCCACCCACCAAATGAGATCAGAACCCGCCCGCCGTCGTCGAAAAATCAGTTGATTACTATAACAGATTTGTCGGGCACTTGTCTCGCAGGGTCGATTGAGCAACAAAATGGTGCGATACCTTTCAACGATGGCCATCCACAAACATTCAACCGTTGGTCATGGTGCCAAGCGATGAATCATCCACTCAACTGCTGAGTCCGAATTGTTTAGGCGATCGTAACGAAAACGATCATGTAGCCTCGATGGCTTGCCTTGCCAAAACTCCATCATGTAGGGTCTTACTTTGTAGCCACCCCAATTGTCAGGGCGAGGCACCGTTTGCCCCGCGTACTTGTTGTCCAGAATCCCGATCGCTAGTTCGAGCTGCAGCTCATCCTCAAGCACTCTGGATTGAGGCGACGCGGCTGCCCCCAATTGGCTTGAACGAGGACGAGATGCAAAATAACCGTCCGAAACATCCGCGGAGGTTTTTTCGGCAACTCCTTCAATCCGGACTTGCCGATCGAACATGGGCCAAAAAAAGTGAAGTGCAACCTTGGAGTCGGCCGCTATCTCTTTTCCCTTTGCTGAGTCGTAATTGGTAAAGAAAAGAAAACCGTCCTCTTCGACACCTTTTAATAAAACGACGCGACTACTTGCTCCGCCGTCTCGATTTGCCGTCGATAGCGTCATCGCATTGACTTCAAACCAATCTGGCAGAGGCGACGATAGAACCACAGCAAACCACTGACGAAAAAGTTGCATTGGCTCGGCCGGCATTTCGCCACGAACAAGACCGCCAAAAGTGTAGTTCCGTCGCAAATCATGAATGCTCAACTGCAATTCTCCTTTTCGGCACCGTTTTTGCTTACTGAAATTATCCAAATTGTCATTGTGGCAATCCTATCACTTGTCGTACTAGCAGGCGATAGTTCCAAGGTGTTTCCACTCACATCCATGTGGTTGCAAGATGAATCGCATCCCAGAGTCACCTAATTCCAAAGGCGAGTCCGCAAGAATATCGTTGGCAGGTTCCCTTTTGGTGGCTGCGCCAGGCATTCAGGATCCGGTTTTCGCACGATCGGTTTGCATCGTTGTCGAGCATACGCAGACTCAAACGATAGGCATAATGCTCAACCGTCGTTTGGCGATGGACTCCGACGCCCTTTTGGAGCAGCTCTTGGAGGGTGCCGCAAAACCTGCCAATGCAGTGGCCTATGTCAATTTTGGAGGCCCGCAAAGCGGCCCGGTTTTAGCGATTCATGACAATCAACAATTGGCCGAGGGGGGAAATAGCCAAGGTGTCTATTTGTCCGCTCAAACAGACTTACTTAAAAAGATTGCACAAACGGCACCCAATCATTGTCGACTTTTCATCGGCCACGCCGTCTGGAAAGTTTCGCAACTTGAGACGGAAATCATCAATGGGGACTGGCACGTGCTGTCTGCAGTCCCTGGTTTGGTTTTTGCGGACGAACACACCATGTGGGCGCTGGGTATTCACGTGGTTGGAAACAGCATTATTCAAGCGGCAACTGGACTACCTCAGTTGATGGCACAGCCCAATTTGAACTAAGCTGGGGCGTTATCGAACCCACTCCTCCATGCACTCCCTAAAGCTCGAGCGTCCTCCTTAAAGTTCGAGCGTACTCGCTAAAGCTTGATCGGATGGTTACCTCTCGAGCATGTTGCGGAATGTTCGTCGTTTGATGGATCAAGTCCATCATGTTTCTCTCGCAAAAAGCGGATGGGAATAGGAAGCAAGCCCTTGACAGTTTTTGAAAGCCGATTTGTCGATACGTTACCCGGCGACATCCATACGCACAATCGTTCCAGACAAGTGCAAGGAGCATGCTATTCGCTTGTGAACCCTACGAGGGTAGCCAATCCTGTCGTCGTCGCTTTCTCAGACGATTTGACCGAGTTTTTGGGATTGGATTTGGAATGGATGAAAACGAAACAAGCGTCCGCAGTACTCGGTGGCAACGAGCTTTTGACCGGTATGAAGCCTTATGCTGCCTGCTATGGTGGACATCAATTTGGAAATTGGGCGGGGCAACTCGGCGACGGACGAGCAATCAATCTTGGGGAACTCATCACATCCGATGCGCAGCGATGGACGATACAACTAAAAGGTGCCGGACCAACCCCTTTTTCACGTTCTGGAGATGGGTTAGCGGTGTTGCGATCTTCTGTCCGCGAGTTCTTGTGTAGTGAAGCGATGCACTATCTTGGAGTGCCAACAACGCGCGCGCTCAGCCTGGTACTGACCGGCGAGCAAGTCGTACGCGATATGTTTTACAATGGCCATGCTCGCGAAGAGCCCGGGGCCGTTGTTTGCCGCGTTGCACCGACCTTTGTTCGTTTCGGCAATTTTGAGATCTTGGCCGAACGCCGCGAGTTCGAAATCCTCCGACAACTTGTAGACTACACCATTGCAAACAACTTCCCTGAACTCGATCCAAAGTCGTCTACCATTTACGAAGAATGGTTTAGGGACGTATGCGAGCGGACAGCGACAATGATCGTTCATTGGATGCGTGTTGGATTTGTTCACGGAGTCATGAATACCGACAACATGTCCATTCTAGGGCAGACGATCGATTACGGACCCTATGGATGGCTCGAAGGATACGAACCCGACTGGACTCCCAACACCACGGACGCATCACACCATCGATACGCCTTTGGCAAGCAACCACAGGTCGCGCACTGGAACTTACTCCAATTGGCTAATGCTCTTTGGCCGTTGTTTGAAAACGAAAGGGCATTGCAGGCAGGACTCGATCGGTACGTCGAGTGCTTCAGATCATCCTATAACGCGATGATGGCCACCAAGCTCGGCTTGCTCGAATTCGACGACTCAAGGGACGCCGCATTAATCGAGCAGCTCGACAACGTATTGCAACTGGTGGAAACCGACATGACAATCTTTTACCGACGACTCGCTCAAATCGAGTTGGACCGTGTCGAGGCAGAACATCTAAAGGATATCGTAAGCGACGCGTGGATCCGCGTACACTTCGCTGAGGCTTATTACTCACCTTCGCGCGTAACCAGCGAGGTTTTGTCACAGACTCGATCGTGGTTACAAATGTACCTAGCGAGATTGATCCAAGACAATCGATGCGACTTGGATAGGAAGTCGCAGATGGATCTTGCGAACCCGCTATTCGTTCTGCGAAACTACATGGCACAAGAAGCGATCGACTTGGCGGAGCAAGGGGATTTCAGTGAGGTGAATCGGCTGTTCGAACTTTTGAAGCATCCCTATCGGACACAACCCTTGATGGAGCGATACAGCCAAAAGCGACCAGAATGGGCAAGGAATCGACCTGGATGCTCTATGCTGTCGTGCAGTTCCTAGGCGTCAGCCTTGGGTAGCCTGGGTTTCACTGTGGTTGCAATGCAATTCGCTTCCCATAATTTGCTAGAATCGAATTGCTTATTGCACCGGCGATCAGCGAACCGTTACCAGTAAACGACATGTGGCTTAAGCCAACGCAGGTGAACAGCATGCACTACAACCACTCTATAGCACTTTCACTCGTTTTCGTATTGAGCCAAGTCTATCCGAACATCGTTTTTGGTATGCAACGCCCGGAGGATCAAGGCCAGGGACCCGCTCTGAGCCCGGCGGATGCATTGAGTCAGTTTCGCATCGCCGACGGTTTCTCGATACAGACCGTCTTGAGCGATCCTCAAATCAGCCAACCGCTCAGCACCGTCCATGATGCGTTCGGTCGCCTTTGGGTAGTACAGTATCTTCAGTACCCCGAACCGGCAGGGCTGCGACGATTGAGTCGCGACAACTTTTGGCGAACGGTTTACGATTCCGTTCCGCTACCGCCTGGTCACGGTGCTGTCCGAGGCGCGGATAAGATCACGGTACACGAAGATCGGGATGGAAATGGAACACTTGAAACGGAAACCACGTTTGTCGATGGACTCAACATTGCAACCGCTGTGGTCCCAACGGGCGACGGGGCCTGGGTGCTTAATCCACCCTATCTTCTGTTCTATGCAGACAAAGATCGGGATCTCAAAGCAGATGGGCCACCGGAAGTTCATCTCGAAGGATTTGGACTGGAAGACACGCACTCGGTCGTAAACAGTTTGTGCTTGGGACCCGACGGTTGGTTGTATGCTGCGCAAGGGAGTACCGTCAGTGGCAATGTTCGCCACTACGGTTCCAACGAAGCAACCAAACGTTCAATGGGACAAGCGATCTGGCGTTATCACCCATCCACCCACCGATATGAAATTTTTGCGGAAGGTGGTGGAAATGCGTTTTCGGTTGCGTTTGATAACAACGGCGAGGTCTACTCAGGACACAATGGTGGCGATACGCGAGGGTTCCACTACCTCCAAGAAGGCTACTATCGAAAGGGTTTTAACAAACATGGTGGACTTTCCAATCCCAACACGTTCGGCTATCTCGATCCCATGAAGCATGCTCCGATCCAACGCTTCACTCATGCGATGCTAATGACAGAGGGTACGGCATTCGGGGCGAAGATGCCGCGTGCGATGTTAGCTGTCGATCCTTTGCATGGCAAATTGATTCAATCGCAGTTGGCCGAGGTCGGTTCAACTTTTGAAACGAGGGATATCGAGGATACCGTCAGCAGTTCGGACAAGTGGTTTCGCCCCGTCGCGATTCAAGACGGACCAGACGGTTTCGCTTACATTTGCGACTGGTATGATTTCCAAGTGGCCCACCTCTATGCGCATGTTGGCAAAATGGATCGCAATCACGGTCGTATCTATCGATTGTCACCAGACAAGACGGATACAGTCGCTCCTTGGGAACCCCTTCGCGCGAACGGAAGCGATCGAACCACACTCAAATATCTGGTCGAACGCTTAGTACATCCCTATCGTTGGCAACGATGGAAGGCGCGCGAGTTATTGGCCAAACATCCCCTTCGGGCGGAAGTCTTCGAATCCATTGAGCAGGGAACTCGCAATGGCGAACAACTTGGCGTGGAGTCCCTTTGGACTGCCCACGCCTGCGGTTGGATTGAGGACACAATTCCCTTTCTAGCGAACAAGTCCATCGACTTGCGTTCCTTGCTAACCAATACCAACCCAGCCGTTCGCGCATGGACGGTGCGATTGGTTTGCGATGATCGAACCATTAATCCGAATACGGCCGCATTGATCGAATCGCTGGCGTCATCGGAAACAAACGTCAAAGTCTTATGCCAGATCGCGAGCTCTGCAAAGCGTCTCCCTGGAGAGGCTGCGATTCCGATCCTTTCGATATTGCTGTCTCGAGAATTGCCCGAAAACGACCTAGCACTTCCCCTTCTGTTGTGGTGGGCAATTGAGCCGCATTCCGTGGACCCAGGATTAGTCTTAAGCAGACTTCAACGGAGCGATCGTTTCTGGGACGGTCCCATTGGATCTGGCCGAATCGTACCGAACTTGATCGAGGTGTGGGCTAAGACAAACACACCATCGAGTATGGAAGCCATATCGCAGTTACTGAGCGAGATAGCAAAGCAACCGGTTGCGATTAGATCCGCTATTGCGAAACAGGCAATGGACGCATTGGAACGCGCGCTCGTCGGTCGATCCTGGTTGGGCGTATCGGATCGAGTGTTGGACGCCCTGATATCGCTTGGGCAACCATCATTAACACTACGTTTGAGAAGAGGCGACAAGGCTGCCATCGAAGAATCGATGCGTTCGTTGTCTGACACCAAGGTTGCCGCATCCCAACGAATCCGAATTGCACAGCTTGCAAGTGAAATGCACTATGCAGAATCGGTACCAGGATTGGTCCAAATTGCCAAAAACTCCAATGAAGATGAGGCATTGCGCTCAGCAGCCATTTCGGCTCTGGCTGCGTTCGAAGAAGCCGTTGTGGATGAAACGCTGATAGGCTCCTGGGCAAACCTGACACCAAAGCTACGCGCCGTAGCGGGCGCAGTGCTTGCCACACGCGTTTCATGGACATTGAGTTGGTTGGAATCATCCACATCGGATCGCGTCGATGCCAAATCGATGCCGATGGAATGCATCCGGGCAATGCGATTGCACAAGGACGAATCACTTCAATCCAAACTAGGAAAAGTCTATCCTGGACTGCAAGGACCAGATTTGAATCAAGCACAGAAGTTGGTCACGAGTATTTTGGACCGTGTTTCTTCGCTCGAAGGAGACCCCTATCGAGGTAAGAAGCAGTTTATGTCCGATTGCGCGCGTTGCCATAAGCTCTACGCAGAAGGCGGAGAGATAGGGCCCGACTTAACTGGCTACCAACGCGACCAATTGCAGACCTTGCTCAGAAACATCATCGCGCCAAGCTTGGAGATCCGCGAAGGGTACCAAACCGTCGGAGTCCGAATGGAGGATGGAGCCGTTTTATCCGGATTTATCGAGAATCAAAATGAGGAACAATTCACAATAAAGGGCGTTGACGGCAAGTCACACGTGATTTTCAAATCGCAGATTGAGCAAGTGCTTCAACAGTCGACTTCGCTGATGCCAGAAGGAATGCTCAATGGACTTACCGACCAGCAGATTGCGGACCTGCTGGCCTACTTGCGAAGCTCGCAGCCACTGAGCGATGGTTGAATCGCTGAATCGATCCATTTCGGATCAACCTGGCTAAACGGATCTAAGCGATCAAATCCTCAATGATTCTGCCGTGAACGTCGGTAAGTCGACGATCAATGCCGTTGTTACGATATGTCAGCTTCGTGTGGTCCAGACCGAGTTGGTACAGCATGGTTGCGTGGATGTCATACACTTGTGTTGGATTGTTTCGGTCCAATGGTTTGTAACCCCAAGCGTCGCTTTCGCCATAAGTCACTCCACCCTTGATACCGCCTCCGCACAACCAATTGGTAAAGACAAAGGGGTTGTGGTCGCGCCCTTTGCCCCCTTGTGACGAAGGCATGCGACCGAACTCGGTCGTCCACAAGATCAGCGTTTCGTCTAGCATTCCCCTTTGCTTCAGATCCTGGATAAACGCAGCACACCCTCGTGCCATTCCCATCGCCAATGGGCCATGATCGCGTCGAACGTCTTCGTGTGAGTCCCAATTGCGCCGAGGAAAGCCATTATCGTTTCCGCTCCAAATCTGGACAAATCGAACCCCTCGCTCCAAGAGTCGTCTGGCAGCCAAGCACTTTTGCCCAAAGTGGAAAATTTCCTCTTCGGCATTGATCTCTTTGTCCCACGCTTGGGCGCCTCGATCAAGCCCATAGAGCTTCATCGCGTGTTGGCTCTCCGTGGTGAAGTCCAATGACTCAGGAGCGGCCAACTGCATTTTGGCGGCAAGCTCATAACTGCGTATTCTTCCTTCGAGCCTCGCATCTCCAACGCGCAATGACGCATGCGCTCGATTGAGTTGGGCCAACAATTGGTGCGATTGCTGCTCGCCTTGCTTTGTTATGTAGCTACCCGACTTGTGGGGAAACAAGTCCGCAATGGGATCGGGACGGCCCGGATAAATGATCGTTCCCGCATGCTGGGCTGGTAGAAACGATGCGTCCCAATTCTTGACTCCGTTCGAACCGAACCCACGGTGGTCGGGCAATACCACAAACGCAGGAAGGTTTTCGTTGACCGAACCAAGCCCATAACTAATCCAACATCCCGCTCCCGGAAAGCCAGGTACTAAGAACCCCGTGGACTGCAAGAGTGTCGCAGCACTATGGACGCCTGATTTGCTAACCATATTGTGGACAAATGCAATATCATCGACGACAGATCCAAGAGGAGCCACGGTATCGCTCAACAGCTTCCCGCATGCGCCATAAGGTTTGAAATCCCAAACTGGTTTCAACCAAGGACCCAGCCCATTTTGAAAGGCTTCAACCGGTTCTCCGAAATCGCTTACTTGCCCATCCCGCTTAACCAGCTCTGGCTTGAAATCAAACAGATCGATGTGACTCGCAGCTCCCGACATAAAGAAATGGACAACCCTCTTTGCTTTGGGTACCAGATGCTGCCCTAAATTTTGGGCATCTCGCATGTCGGGTTCGTCGGCCCGCGCACTCCGTTCGCTGGCAAGAAGCGACGCTAGGGCAATCCCGCCAAGCCCGCCACCGGAATCGAATAGAAAGTCACGCCTCGATTGCATTGCAAACCTGCTCAATCCACAAAAGTAAATGCATTCAAATTGTAAAGCAGCCTGCATAAGTAGGGCATTCCATGGGATCGAGCAAACTCGATGAGTTGCTCCCTTTCGATGGCTCCGGGCGAGCAACCCGACGCCAATCGATAGGCAAAATCAACTTGGTCCGACAAATTGTTGGCTTCAAGTGCGACTCGCTCGGCAAAGTGCTTAGATTGAGTCAACATGAACCCATTGTTGAGTAGCGCAAGCGATTGTATCGCGGAAAGGCTTTCATTGCGTTTATCCACACGCATGGATGGGTCCGCACAATCGAGTGAGGTCATCCAAGGCTGAGTTTGCGATCGGACAATAAATCGGTAAATGGATCGCCGCCATGTTTTCGGGTCTTCTGGATCGGCGAGCCCATACTCATAGTGTGGAGAATGCTCAGGGTGCTCGACAACAAAATCTTGCCATCCGGGACCGCCCATCGATCGATCGAGTTTGCCACTAACCCATAAAACCGAATCGCGGATGGCTTCCGCTTCCAGCCTCCGGCGATTCTGTCGCCAAAACAGCGCATTGCCTGAGTCGATAGACTCTCCGGCGAAATTGCTGGCTGACGACTGCCTATACGCAGCGCTCTTTACCATCAAGCGGTGCAGGTTCTTGAGGGATCCTCCACTCGCTCGAAATTCGATAGACAACCAATCCAACAACTCGGGATGGCTAGGCAATGCACCATTGTGACCAAAGTCGTTGGGTGTATCGACGAAGCCGCGGCCAAAGTGAAATTGCCACACCCGATTGACGATACTCCGCCACGTGAGCGGATTGGAAGGATCGGTGATCCAGTGTGCGAGAGCAGCACGGCGAGCGCCTTCGGGAGCATTTTCCTCAATTGGAAACTCGCTGGGTCGAAAGGTTAAGGCACGCAGTGCGCCAGGTCCTAATTCAATGGAAGGCTGTGTAACCTGCCCTCGGACGAGCAAGTGGATCGGACGCGGTTTACCACCCGTCGCACCTGTCCCAACAAAGGTACCGCTGCCGCTGTGCACGCCGCCAGAATAAACCAACTTCGCAGGCGGCATCTTCTTTAAAGCCTCTTCGGCGTCGTTCAGCAACCCCGCCCATTTTTCCCTTGCTAACTTGGTCTCTAGATCTACATTCTCTAGCAAAAGGGTTTCACGCTGCTGAATCAGTTTATCTCGATCTTCGGACGAGGCGATCTTAGGAAATGCCCCATCTGTCAAATTGGACTTTCGCCATCGCGGACTCGATTCGGTGGAATCCAATGCAGCAACGCGTTTCCCAAGACTAATATTCTCATTCTTGAAGCTGAACACTTGCAATTCGGCTAAGGCAAATATGAAGTCATTGTTCCGCGGCGCAAGTTTCGTTGCCGTAACACGAACATAACGGCCGACCGTTCGATTTCCTGAAGCATCAGCGACGGTATAGGGCGTTAATCCAGGATTCTTGAAGTCTGCCAAAACGTTTTGATCGCGTGTGCCTCCAAAGCCAATAACATTTTCATTGAATGCTGCATGGTCAGAGACCTCGATCTTGAATCGTAGCGGAAACCCAAACCCACTACCGATGCCGTTGAAGTCATCGTAGCAAGGCAAAAGTGTTACCCGTTCGATTTCCGTTTGTTCGCCCAGATCAATTTGGACCCACTTTACATCATCCTGTTGATGCGAAATAGCGCTGTGGTATCCAAACTCTTCCCCTTGAATTACGTTTTTGTTCGAGACCTTGGCGACACTCTCAATTCGCTTTGTGATCGCATTGTATTCCTCGCCTGCGATCGCTTTCAACGCGTCTTCTATCTGCTTTAGGCGTCCAGATGCTTCGTTTTTCGAACGCTCCAGTTCCATGAACTGCTTCTGCATTGCAGGATCTTCAAAGTATTTGCGATCGGTTCGATCCAAAGCAGAGAAGACGGCATGAAGCCGATAGTAGTCTTCCTGAGAAATGGGGTCGAACTTATGCTGATGGCACTGAGCGCAATGAACGGTAACACTGCAAAACGAACCTAGCGTGTTTGTAACCATGTCATCTCGATCGAGATGCCTCGCAATCTTGCCGTCGGTTTTCGACTCGGAAACCTCTGCATGTCCGATGAAGTCCCATGGACCCGCGGCAATAAAACCCAGGGCTTCGATACCATCGCGTGTAGCTGGCCAAAGAACATCGCCTGCGATCTGCTCCTCGACAAATCGTGCGTACGGCTTATCTGCATTGAATGCCCGTATGACGTAGTCCCTATAGGGCCATGCATTTGACCTTGGCTTGTCTTTGTCATAGCCGTGCGTATCGCCGTAATGAACAATATCAAGCCAATGTCTCGCCCACCGTTCGCCGTATTGAGGCATAGCAAGGAGTTTTTCAATGAGCCGATCTAGCGCGGACTCTGATTCTATTCTTGACTCTTTCTCGAACGCTTCTAACTCCTCAGGTGACGGCGGCAGTCCAATCAAGTCAAAATAGAGTCGACGAGCTAGTGTGCGAGCGTCCGAAGGTTGCGACATGGACAATCCCTTTTCGGCAAGCTTGGACGCGATGAATGCATCGATCGGATTGACCGCATGCCCTGGTGCTGTTACCGGTTTCATTGGTTTGAAACTCCACCAGTCCAAGGGATCTGCCTTCGCAACATTGGCGGAGTCGGGCCATTCCGCTCCATTCTCGATCCAATCGCGAATGATCAAAACCTCCTTTTCGGTGAGTCGAGGTTTTTCACTTTGCTTAGGTGGCATGGCCAAGTCAGCCATTTTGTCACTGACGTAGATATACAGTGGACTAGCATTGCTGTTGTTGCGAAGGATCGCAGGTGTTCCGTGATCTCCTCCGTTGATCGCGGTTTCGCGCACATCCAAACGATAGCCGCTTTCCTGTACCTTTGGTCCGTGACAGGAATAGCACTTCGCTGCAAGAATTGGTTGGATCCGATCTTGAAATACGGAATCCGTTTGGTTCATTGGAGCCAAGCGAGCGATGAGAGTGGCTGGAACGGGGTTCGCAAAAAGACAAAGAACCAAGAAAAACAAAAGTCGTTTTGAATTCACAACGAGTTGATCGACGGTGTAGCACTTGCTGGTCATGGTTTGCGTGTTTGTCGCATGGAGAGTACGGCTTGTTGAGTAGCCAATTCAAGTGTACACGATCAGACAACTGAAAGCATTCAGGGTTTCCAATACAACCCAATTGCGTGAGGGAACGATTGCGTTTCGCCCTGAAATACATGGTCAAACAACAACAGCCACCCCAAGAATCCTTCACAAATAGGGGGCTTGACCCGATAGGCTGAGCCAATGGGACAGCGAACGATCACAACTTGTCAGATCGACACGCTTCGGCCCGTCGCCTTTTCCCTTGCCGATGTCGACTTAGAGCTTGATGACTTGCTTGCCGGCAGCTTCTTTCGGTTTCGCAACCACGCCGGAAAGCGTCTGACTGTCAGGCAGATCTCGGCCGACTCGAACCGTGTACGAACCGTTTGCAAACACCGCTGGTTGGAAATGGTCCCCTTTTATCCGAACGGTATACAGAATCTCCTTGCTCTGTTCCGCAACGACTTGTATCACAGGATCTACCGCTCCCTCAACCACCAATTCCGGGAGCCATGCAATGGGCTTCCTGCCATCGTTGTCCGCCATGGCTACAGTAATGGGCCAACCAGGAAATTGCGTTTTCAGGTTCTCTTGATTGCTGGGAAACCTCGGCCAACATTCAAAGGTAATTCGCCGATATTTCTTATCGAAACGAACGACGCCATATCCATCCGATCGTTGGCGTTCATCCGCAATCTTTTCAGGATTGGCATACGCAAGCATCGAGATGCGATTGCCAAGGCCATCTAAAAAATCGCCCGTCCAGGGGAGTGGACTATTCGGGACAGGATTTGGTCCCGATTGTTCATTAAGCGGATGCCACCATCGACCATAAATGGTATTAACCAGTGCCGGACTTGTGAAACCAAATGGACCATCTCCAAACTCGTTGATCCCATGTTTGACAACAACAGCTAAATGCTGATCGCCGCACAAATGTACCGCTTGAGCGCGTCGCAAATCTTCAAGCGCACGGTTACGTGCTGATTGCGGCCAACCGTTGCAATCGAGATCCGCCAAAAGTCTACCTTTGGGTTCCGGAGTAGCATGCATGTGTACGGCACCGCAAAACGCAGTCTGCGACAACACCGCTTTCATGGTCGCTCCTGTCCAGTCTTCTCCCCAGGATTGCAAAAAACGATGCTGACGTTCGCCCAGCAATTGAAGCCCAGGAAGGTCGATCGACTTTGGGTCATAGGCTGTATCGTTGATATGATCGGGACGCGGTCCCATTTTGGGGAGCCTATTTGCTGGCCCACTCTTGAATTTGCGGTCTTCTAATACTGCAAAGTCGATTCCTCCAACTCTTAGGCGTGTGAAATAAACGTCGATATTGCGATCGACGGGAGCTGGATCGATAGGGTCGGGCAAGTGCCATGTTTGTTGACGTTGGACCAAATTCACGTACTCTACTGGATAGAAGTACCCACCGTCTGCATTTCCACTGAGCGTTGAACGAGCCCCGTTTTCTCCCCAGAGGTTTGGGTGGCCGACATCATGATCATCTGGAATCGTAATCGTGGGCCGATCTCGTATTATGTCGCGGAATTGCAAACCGAACTCGATCCAACCTGCAGTGTGTTCGGTATGCCGATAAGTCTGATCACCGGCAAAGAACAACAAATCTGGATCGTGCGCTCTTAGGCTGTCGAGAATTTCGGGTCTGGAGCCCGTGGTACGGCTCGAATTGCAAGACATATTTGCAACAACGACAACGTCTTTGTTTTTCGGGTCGCGACGGATGCGTCCTACGAATTCAGCTTTCTCACCGTGACGAACACGGTAGGGTACATCCAAATCGCTGTCCCAGCTTTCGATGCGAAAGTGCGCACTCCAGCCTGGATAGACGATTCGTGATTTGGCAGCTTCGGTCCATTTACCGTTCCGTTGAAATTCCAGTCGAACGTCGCGGGTCTCGTCTGGCATGAGAGGAAAAAGTTGCGCAGTCAGTTTCAAAACGCGATGATCAACAGTGTAAAGTGCGAATGCGACCACTTGATCGCGTTCGACGTTCAAATCTGGTGGGGGATTAGCTCCTTTCGGCCTGGGCGTCTTCCACCATTCACCGACGGCCAGGGAATCGAGATTCGGGAACTCGATTCCAAAAATCTGCGACGAGTCCTGTTGCGAATCCTGCGATCGCAAACTGGAAACCAAATTAGCAACTACAAACAACACAATGACAAGGCAGCGCATTGATCGAGGTGCCCAGCGGGATGTCAAGGTATAACGGGATGTCATGATAAAATCGTGGCCCTATGCTACAAACTCGAAACCAAAAGTGCGTGCAACAGCTTGATTCGTGACAGCACCCTTATGGATATTGAGAGAATCCCTCAATGGCTTTGAGTTAACGATACACTTGTCAACGCCATCTTCTGCTATTTGGATTATCCATGGGAGAGTTACGTTGCAAAGGGCGAACGTACTAGTTCTTCCAACGGCACCAGGCATATTCGTAACACAATAATGCACAACATCATCGACTACATAGGTCGGTTCGCGGTGTGTCGTGGGCCGGCTAGTTTCGACACAGCCTCCTTGATCGATGGCGACGTCGATGATCACGCTCCCCGGTTTCATCAGTTTTAGGTCTTCTGTGCGAACCAGGTAGGGGGCTTTGGCGCCGGGAATGAGAATGGAGCCTATGACCAAATCGGCCCGTCTCAATTGCTCACGAATCGTATGCCGGTCACTGAAAAGAGCATTGACGTTGGGAGGCATAACATCATCCAAATACCTCAGCCGATCCAGATTGACGTCTAGAATTGCCACATCTGCTTGAAAACCCGATGCAATGCGGGCCGCATTGGCTCCAACCACTCCACCTCCAAGAATGGTGATGTGAGCAGGTGCGACGCCTGGAACGCCGCCCAACAAAATCCCTCGCCCCATTTGAGGTTTTTCGAGGTACTTTGCTCCTTCTTGCACACTCATTCGACCGGCGACCTCGCTCATGGGTGTGAGCAGAGGCAACCGACCTTGGGCATCTCGTAAAGTCTCGTATGCCAAGCAGCTTGCACCGGAGCTTATCATCGCTTCGGTCAGATTCTTATCTGCTGCAAAATGGAAATAGGTAAATAGCGTTTGGCCTTTTCGGATCGTAGGCCACTCTGCTGGAAGCGGTTCTTTTACCTTAACAATCAAATCCGCGCGGTTAAAGATATCCTCTCCCGACTCACACATCTCCGCGCCCGCTTGAAGATAGTCGTTGTTAGCCAATCCAGAACCGATCCCCGCATTGGATTGCACCAACACCTTATGTCCTCGAGAAACAAGCTCCTCGACTCCAACCGGTAGTATTGCAACGCGGTATTCATCTTCCTTAATTTCCTTTGGGATTCCAACGATCATTAACTTCAGCTCCACAAAAGGGCACTTCTGAGTGTCAATAAAATACAGCTCCGGAACAGTCTGGAGTGCTCGCAGTTTAGCGAAGTACCGATCATTTGACTACGAAGCGCGGACTGCTTTCTATTGGTTAAATGACAAACTTGATCGAATCAAACGCGAAACCTCCAACTCGGTCAGCCGATGAGCTTAATGCATTGGCATACCGCCCTCGTCCATTTCCTCGCGGATCTTGGTTATGCTAGTGTGGCACAAATCGCTGAACGACTTGTTCCAGTACTATTCTCCTCCGCAAAGAGTCCCCTGTGGCACCTAACTCACCGCTCGATCACACTACGAAGCCGTACGATCCCTATGCGATGCCATCTGACGCGATTCAAGACCCGCCGAAGTCCTTTTTTCAAGCGATGCGAATGATCGGTCCAGGGATCATACTGGCCGGCACGATAGTAGGTTCGGGAGAACTGCTGCTGACAACGGCATTAGGTGCAAAGACGGGCTTTATTTTCCTGTGGCTTATCTTGTTCAGCTGCGTCATTAAGGTATTCGTTCAAATTGAAATCGGGCGGCATGCCATTTCATCTGGGCAACCGACCTTAGGAGCTTTGAATGCGCTTTCTGGCCCGCGTTTTGGCGCGCATTGGCTAGTATGGTGGTGGCTTTTCATGATGCTTGCGACTGTTTTTCAGCTTGGAGCCATGACCGGGACAGTTGGTCAGTCACTGAATTTGGCATTCCCACTTCTATCGCAGAATCTCGGCAGTTATTTACCACCAGACAACTGGCTTTCCAATGCGTTAGCAAGCCGCCCTGAGTTGCCCTGGGCTTTTCTAACTTGCTTGGTCGCGATCGTGCTGTTGTGGAGCGGTAGTTACAAAAGGATTGAAATGGTAACAACTGCAATTGTGATCGCGGTAACTCTTCTTACCGTTACCGCAACCATGTTGCTCCCTTGGACGGCTTACCCTATCCCATGGCAACAGGTTGTAGACGGCTTGAAATTTCAATTTCCATCCGCTGAAGCGCAGTCCATTGCTATTGCATTTGGTGTATTCGGCATCACTGGGGTTGGAGCCACGGAGTTGTTTTACTACCCCTATTGGTGTTTAGAAAAAGGGTATGCTCGGTATGTTGGACCTCGAGATGGGACCGCAGAATGGAACCGGCGAGCCCGGGGCTGGATTCGAGTGATGTACATCGATGCTTGGATAAGTATGGTCGTATTTACGATTTCAACGGTTTCGTTCTACTTTATGGGAGCTACGGTCCTTCATCCTCAAGGATTAGATCCTAAAGGAACTGCCATGATCGAGACTTTGTCGCATATGTTTGTGGACACATTTGGAGCATGGACGCGCATCGTATTTCTAGTGGGCGCAGGTGCCGTGCTATTCAAGACTCTTTACCTTTCTTGCGCTGGCAATGCGAGGATGACAGCTGATTTCATTAGTCTTGCTGGCGCAGTTCAGTATGGAAATTTTTCGCATCGAGCAAAGTGGATCCATCGCTTCTCGCTGTTCTTCCCCGTTTTGGCACTTTTACTGTTTTTGTTCTTTGCCAATCCAAAATCGATGACAGTAGTGGGTGGTTTTGCACAAGCTGCGACGCTTCCCATGATTGCGATAACGACCTTATATTTTCGTTACCGCCGAATTGAAACCGCTTTGGCTCCCTCTAAAGTCTGGGATATCATGCTGTGGATTGCGGTCGTCTCAATCACAATTGTTGCGACCTATGCGGTGGGAAAGTCATTGTTCGACCTCAAGGACCTATTGCTTGCAACTTAATCGCTAAAATCACAGTATTTATTTCCCCAAGGTACTTGGGGGGCGATCGAATACGCAATTAAACTAGGGCTGCCTAGAGCACCAAGACTTTATCCTCGCTTCATAGAATCATCATTAGCTTGCCACCAGTTATCGATATCAAGGGATTGACGAAGCGCTACGGAAGCCAATTTGCTCTGAAGAACGTGGATCTGTGTGTCCCGGTGGGGGTCACCGGTTTACTCGGCCCTAACGGATCCGGAAAGAGCACCTTTATCAAAGCCGTGCTTGGATTGGTCAAAGTGGATTCAGGGGCGGGAACCGTTTTGCAGCAACCGTGGCCAGCGCAAGTAAGATCGATTCGCGATCAGATCGGTTATCTGCCGGAAGACGATTGCTATATCTTGGGTTTGCAAGGGGTCGAATCCGTGCAGATGATGGCTCGCCTATCGGGATTGCCCACCACCGAAGCGCTTCGTCGAGCGCATGAAGTACTCGATTTTTGCGACGTTGGGCAGGAGCGATATCGAAACGTTGAAACCTATTCAACCGGCATGCGGCAGAAACTCAAGTTTGCGCAAGCGCTCGTGCACGACCCAAAGTTGATTATTTTGGACGAACCAACCACTGGCCTGGATCCAACCCAACGGGAAGAATTTCTGGATCGCATCCATGCACTTGCCCACCGGTTTGAAAAGTCCATACTGCTTTCGACGCACATTCTGCACGATGTTCAACACGTGTGTGATCAAGTGATTATTTTGGTGCGAGGGGAAGTGCGATTGTCGGACTCGCTTGCAAATATGCAACGCCCGATTCGTTCCGGACTTCAGATACGCGTTGTGGGGGGCGCGGCTCGCTTAGCAGAATCGCTTCGCCGCATCGGTTTAGATGTCCAAACGAATGCCGATACGGAGTTGACTGTCGAGGGTGCAGCAACCTCGATTGCATCGACCATTTGGGCTACGAGTCACCGCGAGGGTGTACTCGTTGAACGGATGGATGAAGCGAAGAATTCGCTCGAGCACTCGTTTCTTGAAATTGTAAGAGAAAAAAATCATGCCCATTCTTGATCTGGGGTATAGGAATTGGACAGGTGATCGTTCACGAGAATGGTTGCGATGGACGGTTGTGGCTTCGACGGGTATTTCGTTGGTGTGGCGAGGTACTTGGCTAAAACGCTTTCTGTTGTTTGCCACATTTCCAGCCTTCATCACCATGTTTGGCGTTGGGCTTTTTGAGCAATCTACTCGAGACGAAACGTACAAGAGGATGTTCAATGGATTCCTCGCATCTAGAATTGATCCGATGGGGCCGCGCAACCGATTTAGGGATCGGACAAGAGAGCGGCAGCCAATCATCTCTGAAACAGTCGACGTAGCAACGCAGAGGCACTTGGCTTGGTCTCACATGCTCTTGTGGTATTTCCGATACCCGCAATCGCTTTGGATCGTAGTCGTCATAGGGTTAGTTGCGCCTAGGTTGATTAGCTACGACCTACGAAGCAAAGGCTATTTATTGTACCTTTCGCGCCCTTTGTCTCCGAGCGGCTACGTGCTTGGAAAAGCGTGCGTCCTCTTCTTTCTGCTCGCAATGATTACGACATTGCCTGCACTAGCGGTCTATTCGATTGGGCTTTTATTGACCAATGACCCGGCTGCTTTACTGCAAACTTGGGATATTCCGCTAAGAATTCTGCTCGGGACAGTCGTCTTAATTCTTCCAACAACTGCGGTCGCATTGGCGTTTTCCTCGCTGACTCAAGAAAGTCGTTTTGCAGCCTTCGCTTGGTTTGCGATTTGGATTGTCGGATGGGTGACCTATCTGGTTTTAACTGGCTCAGCGATGTTCAATGCTGAGGATGCGATCAAACTCCAACAGCGATGGCTTTTGATTTCACCCTATCATGTTTTAGGTCATCTGCAAGAAGAGATTTTTGGTCTCCTTCCTGAGGATCGACATCAACTAAGCCCTTGGTTCCTTTGCGTCGCGATTAGTTTGCTCGGGTACAGTGTCGCTCGTTGGAGAGTAGCGAGGATGCTCAAAGTTTAGCCATGCAAAGCAGCCAACCCATCATCGAATTGGTTCATACGACGCGTTTGTATGGAAACGTAATTGGAGTCAACGATCTCAACGTTGAGCTACCCAAAGGCGCCTACGGTCTCGTAGGACCTAATGGTGCTGGCAAGTCAACACTCATCGGATTGCTTACCGGAGCGTTGCGTCCTACGCTTGGTTCCGTTCGCGTGTTTGGCCAGAATCCGTACGCCAATCCTAATGTCTTAAACAACGTCGGCTTGTGTCCGGCGAGCGACATTTTGTTGCCTGGCGTGACAGCTCGGCGTTGGGTCGAGCAGTTGCTGGCGCTGAGCGGCTGGGATCCACGCAGCGCTCGAGCTCGAACCCTCGAAGTGTTAGAGAGAGTTGGAATCCAAGAAGCCATGGACCGACCGATCAATACCTATTCGTTGGGAATGCGGCAACGATGCAAACTCGCGCAAGCCATTGCAACGGAGCCTCAGTTACTTGTATTGGACGAGCCGTTCAACGGCTTGGACCCGATCGGCCGTCATCAGATGACCGAGTTGTTAATCGATTGGGCCAATTGCGGACGAAGCCTTTTGCTGGCAAGCCACGTGCTGCATGAGGTCGAGCAGGTGACTGACTCGTTCATGTTGATTTACGGCGGCAGACTGCTTGCCTCCGGGACCGCTGGAGAATTGCGTGGAATGTTGGCTGATTTGCCTCAAGAACTTTCGATTGTCAGTCCTCAGGTCAGGGAGTTGGCTGCGAGGCTCGCCCATCAGCCCTGGGTGGAGATGCTGCGAATCGAAGAGCTGGAGAATCGAGCTGTCGTTGCCGTGCACAAACCTCTTGAGTTATATGCAGCATTGGCAGAGTGGTCGGGGGATGGAATCCAAATTGAGCAACTGTTGGGTGCTGACGGGGATATGCAATCGCTATTCAAATTATTGGTGTCTCGCCATCGAGGCAGCCGAGCCAAGATCAAGTAAACGATAGCCAGAGGCAGCAAGTTGAATCAATCATTCTGAGCTGTCAAAAACATTCGTATGCGAGTGATCCAATGCTGCAATCAGAACCAATGCTGCCATCGAAGTTCGCTACGCTTGTGGCTCGGTCATGGTGAAAGGGTCCAGGGCAGCGTCAAGAGTTTCCTTTGGAAGGACACTTTGCTCGACGCACAACTCACGAATCGTCTTGCCTGATGCAAAGGCCTCTTTTGTTAGCTTCGCCGCTTTTTCGTAACCAATATAGGGATTGAGACTCGTTACCATGGATAGGCTTTGCTCTACCGCCGCTTCACAAGCTTCGGGGTTCGCTTCTAGGTCGTCCATACAAAACTCGATGAACGCACTCACACCATTGGACAATAACGCGACGCTTTCAAGCATGGCATCTCCCATAACCGGCATCATGATATTGAGCTGAAAGTTGCCACCCGATGCGCCACACAATGTCATCGTGGTATCGTTACCCATAACGCGGGCTGTTAGCTGCATCATGCTTTCGCACATTACAGGGTTCACCTTTCCCGGCATAATCGAAGAACCCGGTTGACGATCGGGCAGAATCACTTCGTAGAAGCCGCAGCGAGGACCTGAACCAAGCCAGCGGATATTGTTGGCAACATTAAACAAGGTCATCGCTATCGACTTGATCTGTCCGTGCGAGTCGACCAACCCATCTCGCTGCGAATTTGCTTCGAAGTGATTCACTGCTTCCACAAACGGTATGCCGGTTTGCTTGGCCAAGTTCTCTGAAACTCGTCTGCCAAATTCAGGATGCGTGTTGATTCCGCTTCCGACCGCAGTGCCACCCACGGGCAACTCCAAAACCGCATTCATTGCAGCCCGGGCACGCTCAATGGAAAGTTCCATTTGGCGCGCAAAACCACCAAACTCTTGACCAAGTCGCAACGGAGTGGCATCCATTAAATGCGTGCGACCAATCTTGATTATCTTATCCCACTGTTGAGCCTTTTCTCGCATGATCTTATGGAGACGCTCGAGTTGTGGGATTAGGCTGTCGTTAATTTCACACGCGGTTGCAACGTGGATAGCAGTTGGGAATGTGTCATTCGTGCTTTGCCCCATATTGACGTGATCATTGGGATGAATCGACTTTGTCTTTAAAAACCGATCCCCGCCTAGGATCTCAATCGCTCGATTCGAAATCACTTCATTGATGTTCATATTGCTCGATGTGCCCGAGCCGGTTTGAAAAACATCGATTGGAAACTCGCCATCCATTTTGCCATCGATGACTTCTTGGCAGGCCGCCATCATCGCTTGCACTTGATCCTGTGTAAGTGTGTTCTTGCCCGATCCGGTAAGTTTGCCAAGGTCATCGTTAGCAATTGCGCACGCTAGCTTTACCCGTCCCATGCCGCGAATCAATGCCGTTGGCAACCGCCATCCGGAGATTGGGAAATTTTCGACAGCTCGTTGGGTTTGTGAGCTGTAATATGCGTTACCAGGCACTTGGACTTCGCCCATCGAATCAACTTCGGTACGGTATTTTGTCATAGCAAGTTGGGTTTGTGGAGGGTTTATGGTTAGGGAGCGAATGCTTCGGGTTGGTAGCAGTTGGGGAAACTGTTCTTCTCTTCCTTAGGCACTGACTACTTTTAGTCCGAGCTGAACGATGAAGTCAGCTAACTCGACCGCTTCGAGTTCGACGCTAGAAGACGTTGAATTCATGGTAAGTCGAACGGCTAGCGTCTCAGCACAGATATGTTCACTGTTTTCTCGAATCGCTTCTTGAATGAGGCTCTCAGAACATTGCAGGACCACTTCAATACGATCGGCGAAATCGCATTGTCTCTTTTTGCGCATGTCCTGGATCAAGCGAATTGCGTCATTGGCAATTCCATCGCGGATCAATTCGTCGGTCAATTCGGTATTGAGCGCGACGACGCAGTTTTTGCCTTGGGATGCGGCCCAACCGACTTTGGCGTTCATGCGGACTTGAATGTCTTCGTTGTCCAAGTCAATGCTCTTGCCATCGATGACCAACGTTATTTTCCCATGCAGCGTCATTTGTTCGAGCAATTGCGCGCCGGATGCAGTAGCCAGGGCTTGTTTTAGCTTGGGGAGCAATGCGCCGACACGCGGCCCAAGTTTGCGAAAGTTGGGCTGAACAGAATACTCAACAAAGGGACTGGCCCCGCTTGCATAGTGAATCCCTTTAACGTTGATCTCTGCGCGAACGATATCATCGTGCTTCTTAAGCCAATCGATATGCGATTCCTCTGCCAATGTCACTTCGACGCGACTAAGCGTCTGTCGCACTTTCAGTTTTGCGTCCATCCGTGCTGATCGTCCGAGGGATGCGATTTCACGCAACAAATTCATTCGCAGATTGAGAACGGGATCGGTCGACGCGAAGCCCCCATCCGGAAAATCGCAAAGGTGCACGCTCTCGCGAACGTCCGTCAAATCTCCCTTGAGATGTCGCCAAAGGACTTCGGCGATGAAGGGTGTAAAGGGCGCGATCAATTTTGAAATGACTACGAGACTCTCATAGAGCGTCCAATAGGCGTCCAGCTTTTCACTGGAGTGTTTGTCGGCGGCCCAATAGCGAGACCGGCTGCGTCGCACGTACCAATTGCTGAGGGCATCGACGAGCGCATTGAGGGTCTGGCAAGCTCCATAGCTATCGTATTTGTCCATGCGTTCGACCACGTCTTTGCAAGCCGCAGCCAATTCGCTCATCATCCAGCGATCGAGTTCGCTTCGTTGTTCAATGGGTCGATAGGTGGGCGATTTCGAGAACTCAGCCGAGGTCAATTGATCCAATCCGCCAACAATATCAGACGGGCCTTGGAAGCCGTCGATCTCGGCGTAGATCGTAAAGAAACTGAAGACGTTCCATAACCGCAGGATGAACTCCGGGATACTATCCTTGATCGCGCGCTCGCTATACAGGATCGAATTCCATGGTGGCTGATTCGCGAAAAGGTACCATCTCAACGCGTCGGCACCGTATTTATCGAAGATCTCCTGAGGACTTCGGTAATTGCGAAGTGATTTCGACATTTTGCCATTCTTGACGACAAATTCGCTCCCCAACGCTTCGCGAGCTTCTTCTTCCGTGAGAAAGCGCTGCTTGCCATCCTTGCTCTCGTACCATTCGGCCATCATGAGCCCAAGCACGATACAGTTCTTGAACGGATGCGGATATGCGATTTCCTCATTGCTGAAAAGCATCGTGCTGATCGCGAGTTGGCTGTAGAACCATCCTCGCGTTTGATCCAAGGCTTCGCTGATAAAGTCGGCAGGAAATTGGTCTTGGAACGATTCGGCATTCAAGTGCGGATACCCCCACTGGGCAAAGGGCATCGCGCCGCTGTCGTACCAACAGTCGATGACCTCGGTGACTCGCCGCATGCGCGAGCCCGCTTCAAATGGTGAGTCGTAATGCACCGCATCAATGTAGGGCTTATGAACGCGAAGATCGTCCACCAATTCCGGGTTCTTGGCTTTCGCTTGTTGCCAAACCTCGGTGCCCGTTACGCCTGGTTTGGCAAGCAGTTCGCGGTAACTGCCAATCGCTTCCATTTGACCGGTTGTCTCGCAGACCCAAATGGGGAGTGGCGTTCCCCAATAACGTTCTCGCGACAATGCCCAGTCGACGTTGGACTCAAGGAAATTGCCAAAGCGGCCTGTGCCGATATGTTCAGGCAACCAGCCGATCTTCTTGTTGTTCTCGAGCATTGCATCGCGGAACTTGGTCGTTCGAATAAACCAACTTTCTCTTGGGTATTGAATGAGTGGATCTTCGCTAGCACGCCAACAGAATGGGTAGTCGTGTAAATATTGTTCTTGATGCCAGAGTTTGCCTTCATCGCGAAGTCGGCGCGTGATCGATTTATCAGCGTCTTTGACCCAAACTCCTTCGTAGTCTGGTGCTTCTGCAGTGAAACGACCATTGGGGGCGACAGCACAAAGCAGTGGCAATCGCTCCGCAGAAACGAAACGCGATTTCTCTGACACGAGCACCTCATAGTCCGCTTCACCGAACGGAGGGGCCATGTGAACGAGTCCCGTGCCGGAATCGATCGTGACGAAGCTGGCTTCGACCACTCGCCACGACGGTCGTTGCTGTCCACCACTCTTCAGTTCCGCCAATTCATTTGACTGTTGATCGTAGTAGTACGGAAACGGTGGGATGTACTTCATGTCCAGCAGTTCCGCCCCTTTAACGGTCTTTTGAACCGTCAGAGTTCGCTTGGTCTTTTCGGCCAGGGAGGCTACAAGCGCTGCGGCAACAACGACCGTTTCCTCCGTTTCAGAATCGGTACAAAACGCATAGTCAAGTTTTGAATGGACTGCAGCGAATTGGTTGCTCGGTAGCGTCCATGGCGTGGTTGTCCATACGACTAAAGAAGTATTTTCGACTCCCTCAAGACGGAAGCGAACATAGACGCTTGGGTCTGCAACTTCGCGATAGCCTTGGCCAACTTCACCGGAGCTGAGGGCTGTTCCCCCTTGCGCCCACCACCAAACGATTTTGTGGCCACGGTACAGCAATCCACGATCGAAAAAATTCTTGAGCGACCACCAAACGCTTTCGATATAGCTTTGATGGTAGGTCACATACGCTTGGGAAAGATCGATCCAAAAGCCGAGGCGTTCGGTCATCCGTTCCCATTCCTGCATGTATCGCCAAACGCTTTGTTGGCAGCGTTGGATGAAGGCTTCAATGCCATAGGCCTCGATTTCTTCTTTGCTGTGAATGCCAAGCTCTTTGCACACCTCAACCTCGACTGGCAGTCCGTGCGTATCCCAGCCAGCCTTACGGTCGCAACGAAAACCTCGCATGGTTCGGTAGCGAGGGAATAGGTCCTTGATCGCTCGGGTCAGGCAATGGCCTGGATGCGGCATTCCATTTGCGGTCGGTGGCCCTTCGAAGAAGACGAACGCTGGCGAGTCTTTCCTCAGATCCAACGACTTTTCGTAAATACGATTCTGTTTCCAAAAGGCGAGGACTTCGTCCTCCAGTCTTGGGAATTTTACATCTGTCTTGGCAGCTTGAAACATGACCTAAAATCGGGGTCGGATGAAAAGGGTCGGCAAATCGCGGATCCCAGATCCACGTCGAGCGGAGGGAGCGCTCAGTGGAACCAAATCATAGACTTTTCGATCGGTTTCGGGTGGCCATATCGTGCGAAAAAATGGTTCCTCGCGCGAATTTGGATACTACCCCAGGACTCACTAAAGCTAAGTGAGTATTCAACGGGTCTGTACCCCATTGATGATCCGACCAACCTACTCCAGTTATTTGCCTTGGCAAAAAATTAGTCGATTTCGTCGATGTCAGGACCGACTTCTTCCTCTTCGTCGAGTACGTCGCCGTTTCCAATATCGGCATCGGCGTCGGTTACTAGACCATCGTCGGCGGGCTCGATTTCGTATTCGTCGTCGAGTTCCTCTTCGAAATCATCATCGAAGTCATCATCGAAATCATCTTCGTCGAAGTCCTCAAAGGGGTCGGAATCTTCATCCTCACTCTCTTCCTTGAGCGGCTCTTCCTCGGTCTCGTCTTCATCTTCGCCCCACGAGGCATGAATAGAGCCTCGAACCGGCGTCTCCACCTTAAGTGCCATTTCGAACCAGTCCTGCAATGGTTTACCAAACTCCACCGCTGGCTCAATGGCCACATCATCGCCCTTGTCGGCGTCTGACGGGTCAACGTCAAGCACCGTTGCCAAACTGATTCGGCACTGTACGTCCGGAGCGAACGGTTGATCCTCAACCGCGCAATTGCCGTCGTAATTGTTTTCTAATTGAGACTTAATGACTAGGTTCACCGACTAGCTCCACCAATTGGCGTATCGAAGATTGTGTGTGATGATTTCAAAACGTGAAATGGTTTGGATTGCGAAAGCTTAGCGTCGCTCGATCCAACGGTACTGTCAACTACCATTTATACTTGTTTTGCAAAGAAGATGATAACAAGAGGTGAGCGTTTAACGACCAGGCTTTTGTCAAGCGTCGAACGCATGAAATTGGCACCCATTTTTGGCGGAACGGCGTAAGGCATTTGAAAAAAAGTTATTTTGGGAAGTCCTTTATGGTAAGCAGAGTTGCGAGCGGTATACCCGCCTCTTGGAAAGCTGCCTCTCCCCCCTCTAAACGATCGATTACTCCAAGCACACCGAGAACGCGAAGTCCAAACTCACGGGCTGCCGTAGCAGCCTTCAACGCGCTGCCTCCGCTTGTGATGACATCTTCCACGATTACACACGTCATTCCAGGTTTTACCGGCCCCTCCACTAATTTCCCGGTTCCATGTTGTTTCGCTTCTTTTCGAACCATAAAGCCAAGCAAAGCGTGATTGCCTAGACCAGCGTGAACGACTACAGACGCCGTAATTGGATCCGCACCTATCGCTAACCCCCCTACCGCATCCGGAAAGGTGCCAAATCGATTGCTCAGCAAAATCTCGAGCATTCCAGAAGCAATTTGATTTGCCCCCTGCGGGTGTAGGGTGATCATCCGGCAATCAAGGTAATAGGACGCTTGTTTGCCACTGGCTAAAGTAAATTGCCCGAACTGCAAAGCATGTTCTCGAATAAGCGCAATGAGTCTGTTTCGGTCGTATTTCAAGTTCATTTGGTTTGGTAATGATTCGGGAATCTCGAATTCGCACTTTTTTGAGAGCGTGCATGTAATATCGAGCAGGAAATGCAGGCGTTCTATTTGCCTCAGAGTGTACCGACTGGTCTAGAACCGGTCGAGACGTTTGAGGTGATCGCCCGTGATGGTCTTGATCAATTACATGCTTTTTGAGTAGTGTCCGGAATGAGGTTTCCAAACATGCGGGACATTGAATCCAAAAACAGATGGCAAGTCGGTCGCTTCAGCCTAATTTTGGTTGGGATTGCGCATATTGCTGGCTGCCACATGACCGCACCTATGCACACTTGGAAAGCATCCCAAGTCTCCAAAGCGGGGTTGGTGAGAATTGCGGTTGCACCAATTGGTGGCAATCTCGAGTCTGCGGAACGCTTACAAAAAGTGATGATGCTTGCTCAACCACAACCCAATCCTTTGGTTGCGGCGTTGCACCCAAGCGAATTGGAGCAAGCGGGAGGTATTCAATTGGTTTCATACGACAACCAACCCAACGAAATGGCCACTTTGAGCGCAGCCCGGCGAGCTGGAATGGACTACATATTGCAAGGTCATATACAGAATGACCAATTGGATATTCCCGAACCCGATCCGAAGCAAAAGAAACGCTTTCGCATCTTCAAACCCAAGGAAAAAGTCGAGAGTCTCGCCGTGCACTGGATCGTTACAGATGTGAATAGCGGACTAAAAATTAAGGAACAAACGATTTCGATCGATCGCAATCAAGCAGAGAAAAAATTCCCTGATTTGAAACTGCATACGCCTGGTGGAGATGGTCGTGTACTGATGGCGTCCGCTCGCCAATCGTGGGCGTTGGTCGCCCCCACCAATGAACCATCTGAGGCATTGCTCGATTTGCCTTGGTTTGCCCCCGGTTCCTCACAAATTCGAAAAGGGAATGGCTATGCAAAACAAGGGCGTTGGGATCTCGCGGAGGTAGAGTGGCAGGAAGCCGCGTCGTTGCATCCGAGAAACACGGCGGCCTGGACCAATTTGAGTTTGGCCGCCGTCGCTAAAGAAGACTTCCAACTCGCGCGCGATCGCTTGACGCATGCCAATAGCTTTTTGCCAGGCGACTCGACCTTTTCCACATTGATATGGATTGAACAGCGTCAACGCGACTACCACCAATCTCTGAATTTACCCCCACCGGAGTCGGGCTGGACCCTTGCGGATGCACCCAAATCCACCCATCCCCATGACGTCGCGCCAACTCCTCCTCGAGACCTCAGGGAAATGCCATGGTGGACCGCGATCCCATTCATTCCTCCACCTGGATGGACATGGAAACAATGGTGGACCCAGCCGATCGTGTTGTAAGCCGATAGTGCGATGAATTGAAACGGTGCTATACTGGTGGTTTGGGATTCCAACCTCGAAATTCAAAACGCCGAGCGTTATTGCCCCACTTACGGCTCAGCTTCGCATTTGGCGAGTCTCAGCTTCGCCCCACCTTGACTGAAGAACCATGCCCGTAGCTCCTTCTTGGCAGACTGAAAACCGTCCTCCCCGCATCTTGATCGTCGACGATGATTTTGAAATAGCAGAACCCGTTAAGTTCGCGATGGAGAAACTGGGTTACGAAGTCACGCACGTTCCCGATGGGAATCAGGGAGTAGCCGCGATCGCCACGGTCAATCCTGACTTGATGGTGCTCGATATGATGATGCCAGGGCGGAGCGGATTTCTAGTGCTCGAGCATTTGCGTAGTACCAAGCGTTCGAACGTGCGAGTCATCATGGTGACGGGCAATGAAGGTGAACGGCACCAAACGTATGCACGCATGCTCGGGGCCGATGACTATATGCACAAACCGTTTTCAATGGAACGGCTGGTGCTTCGTGTTCAAGAATTACTTACACTACCGTTTGCGGACGGCGAAACTGCAGTGGAATCATTGATAGAATGAACACGACACATACTCCGACTCAGCAAGTATTCTCAGTGCATTGGTCGGGTGACATTCTCGGTACGTTGGAATTGATCGACCAAACGCTTTTGCCGATGCAATTCAAGGTGATTGCAATCGCAAACGTCGTTGATGCATTCGAAGCCATCACGATGTTGAGGGTTCGCGGCGCACCCGCCATCGGCATCGCGGCAGCTTATGGGGTCGTTTTAGGGATCCAACAGGTCGTCCGTGAGAACGGCTCGGTAGAGGATGCTAGAACGGCGGCCTTGATTGCCTGCGACTATTTAGCGACCAGTCGCCCTACTGCAGTGAATTTATTTTGGGCATTGGACCGCATACGTAACATCGTACACCGAAACTCGAATATCTCTGGTCCAGAGAATCTTGCGAAGGCCTTGCTTCGAGAAGCCAGACTCATTCACGATGAGGACCGTCGCATGTGCCACGCGATCGGAGAGTACGGTGCTCAACTACTGGAGGACAACTCCGGGGTCTTAACCCATTGCAACACCGGTGGCCTGGCAACCTCCGAATATGGAACCGCCTTGGCTGCGATCTTCACCGCACAAGATCAAGGTAAAAATTTGCACGTTTACGCAGATGAGACACGGCCATTGCTTCAAGGGTCTCGTTTAACCGCCTGGGAGCTTCAACAAAGACAGGTGCGATGTACTGTGATTTGCGATTCGATGGCTGCACAAGTCATGCGAGAAGGACGCGTTCAAGCGGTTATTGTCGGCGCAGACCGCATAACCGCACGAGGCGATACAGCCAATAAGATCGGTACTTATGGTGTGGCAGTATTAGCCAAGCACCACAATATCCCTTTTTATGTCGCTGCCCCACGAAGCACCTTTGATTTGAGCCTTGTCAGTGGCGATGATATTCCTATTGAACAACGCAAAGCGGAAGAGATCGTCTTTGGCTTTGGTAAACAAACAGCGCCAAGTGGTATAGACGTTTACAACCCTGCTTTCGATGTAACACCTGCCGAGTTGATTACCGCCATCGTCACCGAACGCGGCATTATTTCTCCGGTCGATGAGGAAAACGTTCGAAGCTGCGTTGCCTTGGTTGAGTGTTGAGTCCACCCAAACAAAAACGGACATAAACATGCGAAATCGACTCAATGTATGTATCGCAATCTTATTGTCGTTGCTCGCTGCTCCGTCCGCCGAAGCCCAAAAGATGGAGGTCACTGCCGCGAGCGTATCGGCCGCCATCGAGAAATGCGTGACCTATCTTAGCAGAGAACAGAAACGCGACGGGCAGCGCCGAGGAGCTTGGGCGGGCAATGAAGGCTTTGGTACTGGCCAAACCTGCCTTGTCACGCTCGCGTTGCTCAGCGCAGGGAAAAGTCCGAAGTCTCCCGAGGTTTCATTGGCACTAGGACACATACGCGACAACAAAAATCCAAAGATGACCTACGAAGCTGCCCTTCAGGTCATGGTTCTGTGTGCAGCCGAACCCGCCAAGGACATGAGTCAAATAAAGGTCGTCGTCCAATGGCTTGTCGACGCCCAGTCTCGCAGCGGTGGCTGGGGATACGGATACGGGAATGGGGGTGGCGGTGACGAGTCCAATACGCAGTTCGCGGTACTCGCCCTTTGGGAAGCAAGCAAGTTGGGAATCGCGATTCCGAAACCAAAGCGAGACGACGACAAAACAGTGTTCGAAGCAAGCGAGGAATACTGGCAAAAAAATCGAATCGGAAACGCTTGGGGCTATTCTGGAAAGGGGCCAACTGGAAGCATGACGTGCGCAGGTATCGCGTCGACCATCATCACCCAAGACGCGTCGACCGGTCGCGATGCAGGAGCAAATGCAGACGGGATCCAGTGCTGCGGAAGCCAAAACAGTGGCCAAGATCGGAATGCTCAGATCGAGCTAGCGCTTCAGTGGTTGGCGAGAAACTACTCCGTTATTAGCAACCCGGGGGATGGCAACTGGACGCTTTATTACCTTTATGCGTTGGAACGGGTTGGTCGATTAACGGGGCAACGCCTGATCGGTGAGAATGATTGGTATCGCGATGGTGCCGAGTTCCTATTGAAGACACAGTTGACTGGGGGCTCGTTTCAGGATGGCTTAGATCAAGTGAGTTCTTCTGCAATGGCATTGCTCTTTCTGAGCAAAGGCAAACGCCAAGTCGTTATCGGGCACTTGCAATTTGGTAATGATGATGATTGGCAAAAGCATCGCCGCTCCATCCAAAACTTGACCGGTCAAATCGAATCGGTCTGGAAAAGGGAATTGGCATGGCAATCCGTTCGACTTGAGAAAGCGAACTTGGCGTCGTTGCTAGAAACCCCCATCTTGTTCATCAGCGGTACGCGAGACTTCAAATTGACCGATGCTCAACGTCTCTTGCTGAAAGAGTACACCAACAATGGCGGATTCATCTTTGCGGAAGCCTGCAATGGCGACGGGTGCAAGGGGGATGCTTTTGATCGATCTTTTCGAAGCGAGATGGAAAAGATCTACGATAAACCACTTCAAAAACTTCCACCGTCGCATCCGATCTGGGCTGCCGAAACGAAAGTGGAGCCGAACGCTTTACCGAAAGACTTTTGGTTGTATGGCCTCGATTCCTGTTGCCGGACGAGCTTGGTCTATTCACCGATCAGTTTATCGTGCCGTTGGGAATTAGCTCGCCCCTATGGTCCGACGAAAAAATATGGGCCAGCCGTCGATGGCGACATACTCAATGCAGTCAAGATTGGAGTCAACGTAGCTGCATACGCGACAGGCCGCGAACTTAAGGACAAATTAGAAGCGGTGCAAGTTATTCAGCAACAAAAAGATCGACTTCCGCTAGAACGCGGTTCACTCGCGATAGGAAAAATCAATCACAGTGGTGGTGCAGACGACACGCCCAAAGCCGTTTCCAACCTTCTCGACTTCTACCGGATGCGATCGCAAGCGTTGGTGGAAAGCAAAACACCTTTGATCTCACTCGACAAAGACCAGTTAGAAAAGTATCCGATTCTTTACATGCATGGCAGAAACAAATTCTCATTTTCGCCTGAAGAAATCGGTGGCCTACGAAAGCATTTTGAGACTGGCGGATTCGTCATCGGAGATGCGATTTGCGCCTCGACCGACTTCTCCGAATGCGTTCGCAAAGAGTTCACCAAGGCCCTGCCTGAATCCCGGTGGCGCACGGTCGGAACCAGCGAACCGTTCATGCAGAAGAACAATCAAGGAAACAACGACCTCGCCAGCGTTACGCTTATTGACCCATCCTCCCCGGTTTCGGATTTAAAACAAGCCAAGCGCGAAGGGCCTGCGGAAATCATCGCTTTGGAATGGAAGGGTCGAACGGTAATGCTATTCTCACCCAATGATATGAGCTGTGCATTGGAGAGCAAACACTCGATGCAATGCCGAGGGTACATACGTCAGGATGCATTTCAAATCGGCTTTAACATGCTGCGGTATTCCCTCGCCCTAACTGAGTAGAGCATAGTACTCTCTCTTACAATGCGATCGCAACCGGTAGCGCATTTCCAAAGCGTTCAAAGTCCTTGAAAGACCAAACCACTTTCTTATCGGGTGAGACTTCCAGGATTTGCGGATTATTTGGACCAGCATGGCAGTTCACGATCCACGTATTTCCATTGGGCAACCGATCCACCATGGTGATCCAGGCCAACTTGACCCCCTCAAGTTCGCTCTCCTTGACCTCCCAAACGATCTTCTTGTCTTGAGTCACTTCGATGACTCGATGTCCGTCCCCGGTCCCCACTAAAGTGTTTCCGTTGCTAAGTCGCACTGCGCTGTACAATTGCGACCCTACCTCATATTCCCAAACAATGGCTCCTCCTCGGTCGTATTCGCGAATGCACTTTTCCCCTTCGTGAGCAACGAGATAGCTCCCACTCGGTGTGATGCGAACCAATCGCGTATCACGATGTGCATTGGGTGTATTAACTTTCATGGGTGTCGCGTGCACAACTACCCCTTCTCGGTTCACTTCGACGATGCGCGTTGTTCCACTCTCAGCAACCATTGTCAGACCGTTGGCGAGCCTTCGAAATGCATGGATTTCGACTTTGCCATTCTCGCTTGACGGTTTGTACTTCCAAACCTCTTTGCCCTTGCTGTCAACCTCGATGACTTCAGTAAAAGTCGTCTGCAGTAACCAGTTTCCGTTCGGCAATGGCTGAGCGTCATGAATCGCTTTAATGGGCACACTCAACCCTACGGAGTTGTCGGCATTGACGACTGCTGCGATTTTCTTTTCGTAGTCGGCGGCGAAAAAAGTTCTAGGTTTGCCAGTCTGTTGGGCAAAGCAGACGCTCAATGGCAACAGGGCAACGGAACTGGCCGCAAAAAACAGGAGGGATGTTAACTTGAAAGTCATGAAAATTTTCTTTTATTTCTCGAGGGTGGGGAATAGCGGCTGCGGCTCAAGCGGTATTGGCGGGCGCGGTTGGTGAATGCACGCTACTGTAGCAACGACAGTTTACCACAAACCATTGGTGGATCGAGCGGTGCAACAACCGCCAATGGGCAGGCCTCACGCCTGATAGAATCGGCACAGACTGACCGTTTCTCCTGCCGAATCGCTATTGTTTTCTTAATTGGAAGTCTTGCCACCGCATTTGCTGGTTTCGGCGTTATTTTTCTGAAGCAATTCAGTGAACTTCTAACGGCAACCCTACAAGCTGTATTTGAGCGAACCTATGAACAGATCGCCCGCACAACGCATCACGATTCTGCTTTTTGCGTCTACCATCTTCGTGAGCGCATTCCTGCTATTCCAAGTACAGCCGATCCTAGGCAAATACATCTTGCCGTGGTACGGCGGTAGCCCAGGAGTCTGGACAACCTGCATGCTCGTCTTCCAAGTTCTTTTGTTTGGCGGATATGCCTATGCGCATGCACTAAATCGCATCCTGACATTGCGGTGGCAAATTGTGTTTCACTGTGGGCTGCTCTTGCTCGCGACCACCACGTTACCCATCACTCCGACCAGTGACTGGAAGCCCCTCGGCACGGAATCTCCCACTTGGATGATCATGATGCTTCTGGTATGCAAAGTCGGTGCTCCCTACTTCTTGCTTTCTTCAACCGGGCCGTTACTTCAATCCTGGCTGGGCCAATCGAAGATTATTGACCAGCCTTATCGACTCTACGCACTCTCCAATGTGGGTTCCATGCTCGCGCTTCTTTCGTTCCCTTTTTTGATTGAACCCACGATGCCTTCATCCCAGCAATCCTTGGTGTGGTCAATCGCATTCGCCGGCTTCACCATCGCTTGCAGCTTATCCGGCTTTGCGCTGTTTCGTTCCACAAGCGTTCCTGCACCAAGGAACTTGCAGCCATCCAACGCATCTCACACAATTCTCTTGCGTCGTATAGGAGCGTGGTTTGCACTATCGATGCTGCCATCCATCATGCTCTTGGCAACAACCAATCAGGTCTGTCTTGATGCGGGTGTCATTCCGTTTCTGTGGGTCATACCCCTGGCCATCTATTTGTTGAGCTTTATACTGACCTTCGACAGCGAGCGTTGGTACAGTCGTCGGCCATGCATCATGCTCGCGACCATTTCCTTTTTGTCCCTCTTCTTGCTCAAACTAATTCAGCATGGCACTCCGTTGCCACTGGAATTGCTGTTGTACTTCAGTGGGCTTTTCTTTTCGTGCATGGTTTGCCACGGTGAACTCGTTCGGCTCAAACCACATGCGAGCAAGCTAACTTCGTTCTACATGACATTGTCAGCTGGCGGTGCATCTGGAGGCATCTTCGTAGGTTTGCTTGCACCCCTGCTTTTCAATGGGTACTTTGAATGGCAGCTTGGCATTTGCGCATGCATTCTTGTTTTCCTTGAATCCTACTTGCAAAGCTATTCGTTTTGGAAGAATCGCGTTCCAACGCGGGTCAAAGTGCTAGGAGTTGTAGGGCTACCTGTTTTGGCAGTTCTCTGGCTAAGTGCCTGGACATCACTAGCCAACAAGCAGATTGTCGCCAAGCGGAACTTCTATGGTGTGCTCAGTGTTGCAAACAGTCGTGACCCTTTGACCGGGGCCGCCACGCGTGATTTGGTCCACGGCCGAATTGTTCATGGTTCTCAGTTCCAAGCAAACGAGTCCAAGCAAAAGCCAACAGCATATTACACCGAAAGCTCGGGAGTCGGTATCGCCTTGCAGAACCATCGATCAGACACACCTCGACATATCGGCGTGGTTGGGCTTGGGGCAGGAACACTTGCAACTTATGGCAAAGAAGGCGATCGTTTTCGGTTCTATGAAATCAATGACGACGTTATTTCATTGGCCAAGCAGTATTTTTCTTTTTTGGAGGCGACGCCCTCGTCCGTTGAATTGCTTTTGGGTGATGCTCGCTTGACACTGGAACGAGAAGCTCCTCAGGCATTCGATGTGCTCGTGCTCGATGCATTCAGCGGTGATGCGATTCCAGTTCATTTACTGACACGTGAGGCGATGGAGATCTATAGTCGACATTTGAACGAAGGAGGCATCCTTGCCATCCACATTTCCAATCTCTATTTTGATTTAAAATCGATCGTAAACGGACTGGCTCAAAACGCTTCCATGGAGTTTGCCATAGTTTCTGACGAAGGGACCCAACGCGCCGGAGCATTGAAGTCCTGCTGGGCGATCTTATCAAGCGAACGCGAAACGATCGACCTTGCCCTGGGAAATAGGAGACCGACCATCCCTGTCGGACGATCGGTTCTGTGGACGGATGACAACAGCAACCTGTTTGAAGCGTTGAAGTAGATCGCTTGAGCCACGAAGGCCAACGCATGTCGCTTACCAAATGGACGGAATCCTTGTGTGGCCAGTCTTTCTGGATTATTAAGCCAGACAGACGTTGGTCAAGGCATCGCTTTTTGGTCTTGCCGCACCTACTCGAGAGTAATGATGGGTAACACGCGATTGAGTGAACCTGTTTGTCGGCCCATCAAGTCGAGTGTAACGAATTTGAACCCAAGCATTTGCATTCTTTCTGTAATGGCTTCGCGAGTATCGGGATCGCAAGCAGACTGCAGGTCTTTGAGTGAAAGTTCGAGCCTAACTAAACCGTCCGCATGCAATCGTACTCGCACATCGTGAAACCCTAAATTTGACAAAAACTGTTCGGCTTGCTCAATACGAAACAGTCTTTCCGTGGTGACCGTTTGCCCGTATGCGATTCGACTTGCCAAGCACGGGGATGCAGGTTTGTCAGCCACCTCCAGTTGAAAATAAGCGGCCAGCCTGCGCACCAGTGCTTTCGTGATTTTCAAATTGACCAGTGGTGCAACTACCGAGTGCTCCGAGGCCGCTTGCAAACCTGGCCGATAATCGCCTAAGTCGTCTTGGTTGGTTCCGGAGAGAACATATTGGTAATCGTTCTCATTCGCCCAAAACTGAAGCGCAGAATAAAGGGTCGATTTGCAAAAATAACAGCGATTAGCGTCGTTGCGAGAATAGTTGTCATTGTTGATTTCCAGCGTGGCTAGCTCTTTGTGCGGGATACCAATCGATGCCGCCACGGAACGTGCAGACTGCAGGTCCGATTGAGACACTGCGCTACCAACACCTGTGATAGCAATGGAACGATTAGGGAGTGCACGATGAGCGGCAGCGGCAACAACCGCGCTATCAACTCCACCCGAGAACGCGACCACTACGGAGGGAAAGTTGCCAATCTCACGAACCAAAGCTGCAGCTAAGTCTTCAATGTTGTCGTTCATGTATTGGTACTTGGCCTAAGGCACTCGCCGTGTTCGTAATTACGTTGGCTTAAAAACGCGGATCGCACCTGCGGCTCAAATGATTTCGCCGCGTCAAACGGTTGGCTACGTTTTCTTTTTCCGCCGCTCGTCCGACGTTGGAAGCGGCATTGGGCCTGCGTACGCATCAAAAATCGCTAGTAGATTTAGGAGACCCGCAACAGCTGTATAAAGTGTCCCAAGCTCAAATCCGGCCGATGTTTCAAAGTGCCATTTGGATAATTCCGAGGTGCTCGATGGCGCTGCCATAAAGTTCGACCAGCTCGATTTCCCATCCCCTTGCCGAATGAATCCGTTTTTGGCATCGTCTCGATGTATCCACCCTTGAATGGCAGCGGGAAATGCCGGAATTCCGACACACAGCTGTGCAGGAAACTGAATTCGATATTCCTCTGGGTTCCATGCCGCATAAACAACTCTGCCTTGCCCTATGAACAGCCCAAGAAAAAACAACGACAAGATACAAGCGGCGAAAAGATACGCTTTGTTGCGTCTGCCTTGGTAGTAATGGCCTGCCCCTGGGAACAAAAAGGCCAAAACAGCTGCGAAATACCTATTTTTAAGATCGATTTCGCAGTCGTCTACATAGACGAGATGCCCGGCGCCCGACGATTCACTCATTTATCACGCATTCTTTGATTCTTGGGAAATACTTTGTTTTGAGCGTTGACCATTCATTGTACCATCGCGCCCATTTTGCAGCTACTTCAATCAAATCCAGGCTGAACCACGCTAGCCAAAAAGCTCAATTAAGCCACCGAAAGCCAAGATCCGTATGCATACAGACGACCAACTTCGCCTCATGCAGTCGAACAATCCTCTTGCAATCCACCCCGCACTTTTTGGACCGGGATTCTGCGACTTACGGGGTGGAGGACGCACGCTATCGGCCCTTGTTTTTTTAAAAAAAACCCTTGACCTCACACAAAGACTCCTGTATTATCACACCAACACAGCGAGACGGCTATGGAGCGAGTTTCTCATCGATTTACAGGTACTGAGATTCATTCACTGAGCTGAGGGGGTCGAGGGCAATGCAGCTTACCATTGAGCCGAACAACGGCATACCAATTTACGAACAGCTTGTTCGGCAAATCAAATATGCGATTGCAGAAGGCGTTCTTGTTCCAGGTCAAGTAATTCCTAGCGTACGGGATCTTGCCAAGCAGCTTACGGTGAATCCAAACACTGTCCAACGAGCCTATTTTCAACTTCAGAACGAAGATGTTTTGCAGTCGCTCAGGGGTCGTGGCGTAGCGGTTTGTGATGGAGCCAAAAAACAGTGCGTGGTAGACCGGCAGCATTTATTAGCCGAGCGACTTGAAGCGGTCTTAGATGAAGCGATCCGCGGCGGACTCGACGAAGATCGCCTACGAACCATGTTTGAAAAGGCACTCAAGAGCGCAATCCGAACAGGAGACAGACAATCATGAGAGAAGTGATCAGTGTCAATCGAGTCAGCAAGCGATTTGGTATGCGAAACGCTTTAAACAACGTGACATTTTCGGTACCAAGGGGTGTCGTCTTTGCATTGCTAGGTGAAAACGGAGCTGGGAAATCCACGTTGATCCGCAGCATGCTCGGGTACGTCAAACTCACCAGCGGAATCATCTCCGTCTGCGGCTTAAACCCACTCAAGAACCCGCTCGAGATTCGTCGACGCGTTGGCTACGTTTCCGATGCGCCGGGTCTTTATGAATGGATGACGGTGGCACAGGCTGGCTGGTACGTGTCTGGATTCTACCCCGAGGGCTTTCTGAAGTCGTACACCCAAAAAATCAACGAGTTCCAACTACCTCACGACTCCAAGATCCGCGATCTATCCAAAGGCATGCGAGCGAAAGTTGCATTATCTCTTGCGATGTCCTTTGATCCTGAGTTGTTGATCCTCGACGAGCCCACGTCCGGCCTAGATCCGCTGGTTCGACGATCGTTTCTGGAAAGCATGATCGATCGAGCAGCGGCAGGCCAGACTGTGTTCCTAAGTTCGCATCAAATCGCAGAAGTGGAACGAGTTGCAGATTGGGTCGCGATCCTACACAAAGGCGAATTGCAAATCGTGGCTCCGCTAGAGGAACTCAAGAGTAGCGTCACGATTCTCGATCTTTCGCTGCGTGACCCATTGCTCGCGCTCCCAGAAGCGATGGACCAAATGGAGGTACTGCATCGAACACAGCGAGGTCGAACGCTACACATGATGGTGCGCGGTTTCACGCCGGAGATCGAAGCCTCCCTCTCGCAAAACGCGAACTTGTTTGAGATCAAAGCGATTCGACCCAACTTGGAGGACTTGTACCTCGGCTTCACGCAACCGTTCGAATCGCAATTCTCTCACGAGTCCAAAGCGCAGACTTCAAGCGCCGCGAAAAAATCGGAGGTGGCATAATGGAGTTGTCTCAAAGGCATCATCCCTCACTTTGGACTGCCCTCATTTGGAAGGACTTCCAACAGGTCAAGCAGGTATTTTTTGCGGTGTTGGTAGGTGTTTTCTGTGTGCAATTCATGTTGCTCATCTTAGGTGCGCTTTCGCGAGAAGCAGACAATAAATCCGCTCTATTTGGCGGCACAGTGACCATAGCATGCGCTGCACCGATTCTATTAGCGCTAGGCTGCAGCGGGATGCTGGTCGGCCAAGAGCGGCAGTCCGGGACGTGGGCTTGGTCGAGCAGTTTGCCGGTGTCCTGGTCTCAGGCCCTAGGCAGCAAGCTCTTGGTTACCCTTTTCGGCTCGCTTGCCGCATCCCTACCGCTGGCGGTCATTCCGATCGGACTATTGCTTGCGCGTCGGCTTGAAACCCAAGCCAATTCGGTTGCCGCGGTTTACGTTTCCTGGTTGACACTCGTCATTTTTTTGGAAGTGGTTTTGTTTTGTTTTTTGACAACGGTTCTGATTCGAGAAACGCTGACTGCCTTGGTGGTCGCTGGAATTGGCTTAACTGTCGTCCATTTCTCGATGGGCGCTTTGGTCGCGGATGCGCCAAGTCTCGATGGAATAAGCGACATGTCCCAATACCGATTTGCCATTTTTGCCAGTGCGATATTGCTCACCGGTTTCCTGCTGATGACAGTCGCCTTTCGGTGGCGATGGGGGATTGGTCAGCAAGCAACGTTTGCGTTCCAAGGAAACTCAGTTGCGGTTGAACGCCCAATCAGTGCCTACTCTCAAAATGCGATCGGAGTTGCCCCGAGTGAATGGTGGATGATGTTGCGGCATTCATTTGCAAACTCGTTTTGGTTAAGACTGTTCGTTCTTTCCGGAGCGTTCTTCATCAGCCCGGAATTGGGATACCAGACAATGGGATTGTTTCCAGTGGGACTGCTACTAATTTTGGGCATACTTGGCGTCACAGCATTCGAAGGTGACCAAGTGTTGACCCGTTATCGATTTCTTGCAGACCGGGGAGTCGCTCCCTGGAAACTCGTTGTTTGCCGACTCGTTGTCGTTTCGATGTTAGCGTTGGTAGTATGTGTTGTGTGTGCACTTAGCGTTAGTCGTTTCCACCAAGGATCGCTATTTCCATGGTCATCTTTAGCCAGTCTTGGCCCAGTGGTATTGTTGATTGGCTCCTTTTCATCGATTGTTTTTCGTAAGTCGATTATTGCCGTGACAGTAGCTTTTGTCATTGTTCTCGTTTCATGGGCGGTTATTTTATTCCTTTTGGCTTGGATACATTCCCAAGTGGAATGGCTCGTTGAGGGACAGACTTCCTTAAGGAACGTAGTTCTTGGCTTTTTCCCGGTCTCAGCCATTGCAATCTTGGTAGCGACTTTTGTCTTGTCACGTCGATGGTTGGTATTTGACGATGCGAAGCTTGCACCTCATTTCCTTTGGATATCGGTAGCCGCACTTTTTTCCCCTGTCTTGCTAGCATGTACTTTTGGTTTTCTTTTTGTACCAAACATTCCATGGCAAGAGATGTCCGTGGAAATCCGGACAAGTAGGCCGGTTCGGTCCCAGTTGCTGTCTTTCAGCCATCCACTACTCGATGATTCGATTGACGTAGACCATCGAAGTCTTCGTCGCGACGTCTCCAGTGAGATAAACGGTCTGCGTCAGTCACCTGATCAGCACATAGTGCATTTGATCGAACCCATGCTTACGTCGCTCGAAGCAGAACTGAAAACGGGGAATAGACCCGCGGGCGCTGAACTGCAATACAAGCACTATGCAAAAAGTCTGGAATTCATGATCGCACGGACCGCTGCGCTTGCAAGAGTATGCTTAGACGAAAAGGATCCGAAAAGTGCATTGCGATTCTGGCGAGCGAATCGCGAGCTTCAACAACTCTCCTATGAATTCGATCCGCTTCTGATGCGAGCTTCACGAAACGCCGCTTTGCTATTGCTCAACGAATTGAACGATGATGAAGTTGCGGCACTTGGGGGCAGGGAGGTTTTTAAGAACCTGATTCCGGCGGCGCATGACGAGTGTACTGCTTCCATCCGACATTCCTGGTTGGTCGCAAATATCAATCGAAATTATTTACGGAGCACCTTTGTTGGACTTTTCCCACCACTTCGATGGAGATTGGAACGGCAACTCGCTTGGTCCGTCGCTCAGCATCGAAGGACGTTGGAAACAAAGCCTGAGACCTACCAGAATTATCTATGCCGTGAAATGTTGATCAATCGCTATCCCGATTAAATGTGCCCTGTAAGGACTCCATTCTCACGTTTTGCTTTGAGCGTGCCCGCATTCACGCCGCGATTCATTCGGAGGTGTTTCATCAGGGGCACAGCTATTAACAAGTCCTCGCTAGATGCTTTAGGGCAACAAGCGGTTGAACCTTGCCGGGTTGCGTAGAGATTCTTCGATAGCCACAATGAGGGCTTGTGTCGACTATGCTTTCGTTGCGAAACACCGATTCACCCTAGTTGCGCTCGGGGTTTTTTAATCCAGTTAACAATGAGTTCCAACCATGCTGTTGAATTTCTCGATTTTGTTTGTCGGATTCGTGAGTCTTTTGTGCCAAACGGATGTCAGCAAGCAAGCTAACCGTCTGAGCAAAGAATCGAGCCCTTATCTGTTGCAACATGCGCACAATCCTGTCGATTGGTATCCATGGGGTGACGAAGCATTAAAAAAAGCCAAAGACGAAGACAAAATGATTTTTCTCTCCGTTGGATATGCAGCCTGCCATTGGTGTCATGTTATGGAGCGTGAATCCTTTGAGGACAAAGAGATAGCATCGTTTCTCAACGAAAACTTTATCTGCATCAAGGTGGATCGGGAAGAACGTCCGGATATCGATCAAATCTACATGACTGCGGTTCAGCTCATGTCGGGCCGCGGCGGTTGGCCAATGACAGTACTTATGACTTCTGAGGCGAAACCGCTATTTGGCGGGTCTTACTTCCCAGCCCGTGATGGAGATCGCGGTAGTCTGCCCGGCTTTTTACCAATCCTCAGGAAAGCCACTCAACTTTGGACCAACGAACGAACGGAGTTAAAAACGCAGGCAGAACGCATTGCGCAAGTGCTCAAAGAGACAATGGCCTCCTCGGATTCGATTCCACCGAATAGTGAGATCGATATCAATTCCTGCGAACAGCTCCTGCTGGAAACTCAGCTCAAGTTCGCTGCTGGCTTTGACGAGACTTTTGGAGGATTTGGTTTCGTTGAATCGAACCCGAACCGGCCGAAGTTTCCTGAGCCATCCAATCTCATGTTCCTTCTTGAGCGTTCCAAACGCCCGTCTCTCTCTCAAGAAGTTCGCGATGAAGCGAACCGTATGCTTACCAAAACACTTGACTCAATGATCTCCGGGGGCATATACGATCACATAGGTGGTGGCTTTCACCGATATAGCACCGATCGGTTCTGGCGAATTCCTCATTTCGAGAAGATGCTCTACGACAATGGGCAATTGACTCAACTCTACGCCATTGCCTTTCAAGCCACTGGCCGTGTTGAGTATCGAACGATAGTCGAGGGGACTTGCGATTTTGTGATTCGCGAATTGAGCGCGCCCGGTGGCGCATTCTATGCTTCGTTGGACGCCGATTCTGAAGGGGAAGAAGGCAGATTCTACCGCTGGGAAAAAGACGAACTTCAACGTATTGGACCCGGCATTTCGGGCTTCAATCTCTTTTCGAATACCTACGGCTTCGAATCTGCACCCAATTTTGAAGGCAAGTACTTTGCGCCTCAGCCAGGAAAAACGTTGACACAATTAGCGGTCGAAAGCAAGCAGACAATCGAATCGCTATTAGACTCTCTTAAGGAGGCTCGGACGGGGCTCTTCGCGATCCGATCCAAACGAACTCGTCCGCCAACAGACGCCAAAGTGCTTACATCCTGGAACGGCTTGATGATTGCTGGCTTGGCAGACGCAGGTCGCATTTTGCAGCGCGAGGATTATGTTCAATCGGCATCCCGTGCGGCCAACTTCGTCCATAAGGAGCTGAAGACCAAAGAGGGACGCTTATTAAGAAGTCACGCTTTGAATGAGAGCAAACTACAGGGATATCTCGATGACTACGCGTTTTTGGTGCATGGTCTTCTTCGTTTGCACCAAGTGACAAAGGACGAACGCTGGCTCGAACAAGCCACGGAACTGATACAAACACAGTTTCGGTTTTTCAAGAATGAAGCCACTGGTGGCTTTTTTTATACGGCCACCGATCATCCGGAATTGATCGTCCGTTTCCAAGACCCGGTTGACGGAGTGATACCCTCTGGAAATAGCGTAACCGCATCGAATTTGCTCTACATGATTTACGAAGCGGATCGAACCGAATTCAAAGAGCCTTTGCGGCGATTGCTGCTGTCGTCGTTACCTTTGATCGGAAAAAACCCTCGAGCTGCCACCATGATGTCCTCGCAAATTGGCAATTGGATCGATCGGCAGCCAGAGAGGAACAAGTAGTTAGTCAATTCGGCCTATGGAACCCACGGTGATCGTCACAATCGGACGAATAAAGTATCGAGAAAATAATATCCTCCCCACAACGCGAGAGTCGGACAAGATGAACCAGCATTCAACCACTAGGCGTAACTTCCTCAAAGCGTCCGCCGCAGTCGCAACCCCCCTCATCGTTGCACCCCATGTGCTCGGCCGCGGGGGGCAAGTTGCCCCAAGTAACAGGATCACTTTAGGTGTGATCGGGATCGGGCCTAGGTGCACGAATGATCTGCAAGCAATGCTAGGGCTAGCAGACGTTCAGTGCATTGCAATCGCAGACGTTCAAGCGAGTCGTAGGGATGCTGGCAAAACGCTTGTCGATAAGCACTATCAGAACACCGATTGCAAGTTGTATCGCGACTTTCGAGAGTTGCTGGATCGCAAGGATATCGATGCGGTCATTGTCGCAACCGGCGATCGATGGCATGCAACGGCATCCATGATGGCGGCTAAGTCGGGCAAAGATGTTTACAGCGAAAAGCCGTGCGGGCTAACGATTGAACTTTGCCAACAACTTGCCGACACGATGAAATCAACAGGTCGCATTTTTCAAGCGGGGACACAGCGGAGGAGCGTACCCAATTTTCAACAGGCCGTCCGAATTGCACATAGCGGAAAGCTCGGAAAACTAGAAACACTCTACGCCTCGGTGTATGTTCCCACTCTCGACAACAGTTGGCTCCCTGGCGAACCGACCCCTAGCAAAGAAGTTGTCGACTGGAATATGTGGCTCGGTCCAGCCCCTTGGCGTCCCTATAACAGCAAGTACGTATCGGGCGGTTGGCGAGGGTACTATGACTTTGATTCCGGATCCCGATTGCTGGATTGGGGAGCACACACGGTCGATTTGTGCCAATGGGCGAATCAATCGGACGGCACGATGCCTATTTCATTTGAGCCCTACGATACAGGTATCACTTGTCGATATGCAAATGGGGTGAAGATGATTTTGGATTTCCTACCGATGCCGTTTGGTGACCGAGGCCCAAATTGGATTACACGCTTGGGGACTTGTCCGGTGCGTTTTGTCGGTACGGAGGGATCGATCGAAACGGGAGATAGCGGCGAGACGGTCGTCTCGTCCGATCTACTTCGCAAAGAGTTGCAAGATTCCGCAGGCAAAGTGAAGGGACTAGACGTTTCTGCCCATGCAAGGAATTTCTTTGATTGCGTGAAGACCAGAGGAACTACCGTTGCCAATCCAGAAGTGATGCGCAACTCGCATGTGGCGTGTCATGCCGCAGCGATGGCGTGGATGCTCAAACGCAACTTGAAATTCGATCCTGCGAAGCAAGAATTCATTGACGACTTTGAGGCAAACGGATTGCGTTCGCGGCCCGCGCGAAATTGGAGCTGATGAATTCACGCCTTTCTTAAGCCTCGCAACTTTCGCAGTTCCATTTGCAAATACCCGTTAGTCGATCGGCGATAGCTCTGGTAAAATGCTGCCCTTGGAGAAGCAAACTCGCAAACACATCAAAAATACTATTACGAAAGAGCTTTATGAGCGAAACGGTTACCATTGAGGGGGTGACGCTGACCCTTGGCAATCCGGTTTCGAACACGGCGAAGTGGATCGGTCAGATCGAACCATTGCGGCAGCTTGCCGCCTGTTGGTTGACGGTTGACGAAGCGGATCTTCCGCTTACCCCGCGGCTGGTTGGGGTTCCGGGAGTTGGGAAGACCGCATTGGCAATGGCCGCAACGGCTGCACGCGAGCAGGAACTGTACATCTACCAATGCACTGCCGACACGCGACCTGAGGACCTTTTGGTAACGCCCGTTCTCTCCAGCAATGGCAAGATCGCTTACCACGCCTCGCCGCTGGTTACCGCAATGATTCGAGGGGCTGTCTGTGTCTTGGACGAGGGAAATCGAATGAATGAAAAGTCATGGGCTTCCCTTGCACCGTTGCTCGATCAACGTCGGTACGTTGAGTCGATTGTTGCTGGTATCACGATCGGCGCACATCGCGAATTTCGCTGTGCAGTGACCATGAATCAAGATGATTCGACATACGAGATACCGGACTATATCTTGAGTCGCTTGCAGCCGACACTTCAAGTCGGTTTCCCCAATCGCAAGGACGAGCTGGAGATACTTAAGTACCATTTGCCATTCGCTGAAGCGGATGTCTTGGCGATGACGGTCGATTTCTTGCAACACTCGCATTCTTTGAAGTTGGACTTTTCGGCGAGGGATGGAATCAACGTATTGCGTTATGCAATCAAACGATTGTCTCAAAAATCTGACCACCCAGTCGCCAAGGATCATGCGTGGCGCGAAGCCTTGCAAGCGTGCTTGGGGGACGAAGCACTCGACCTCTCATTAGCTGCAAAGAGAAAGCAAAAGGCAGTTGGTGGGAATGCGCTTCCGATGGGTCTTGGCGATTTCTTTTTCGATCCTGATGATCCATTGCATCCTGATGATAGCTGAAAGCGCGCAGCGCTTAGAAAACAGCTCGCCACTTGTGCACTTCCGTAGATACATTGGTTCTACTCTTGACTCAGTTGCTGAACAAGAAGTCGATCTTCGTCCGGTTCAATCGATCGCATTACCAGCTCAATGTGATCGGATTGCACATTGGTCCAAATAGGAATTTCACCCAACGCAAACAGTTCAGCCATCGCCGACGGACTTGTGGACTTTGGAAAAAGTTGGACCGTGCTGGAATTCAATCGCTGAGCGCTCCATACACCAGCGCCAATGCGACACGATTTGCTTGTCGCGACCACCCTTTCAAACTTAGGACAGACCGAAAGCTGCGAGACGATTCTCTCAGCTCGGTTCTGGAGGTTTTCTATGCTCGTCGATAGAGATGCTCCGACGGGTAACTGCCGCCATTGCTCATAGGATTCCGATGTCTGCAAGGTTCGAAGCAATCCTGCTTTCGTTATGCTACTGGCATGCAGCCCGAGTGTGTCGGCAAGTTTCAAGATACTTTCCATGACGTTTTGTTTGCCGAGAATGATTCCGCATTCTGGACCACCGATCAGGGCATCCCCTGGTACGACGATAATATCCACGCCATCGGCCCAACAATTGGCGAGCACTTTGCTTTCGAATCCTAAGCCTGCCAAATCATGAATCGAACCATCGATGAGAAGTTCCACGATACTTGTCGACGACTGCTTTGCAGCTGCAAGTGCCCTATTGAGATGTTCCAATCGCAACTCGATTGGCAGAGAATTGGGGGATGCCGTGAGCAACAGCGAACTGTTTGCTTGCATGGACTGTTCAAAGTCGATGGAGGTGCAATCTTGATTGGTCCCGATCTCGTTGGTTGTCGCATTTGCTTGATCCAGAATGCTGCGTACATTGCCTCCTTGCATGGCTCCGGCTTGCGGCAACCTAACACAATCGACGCGGGGTAGAATCCAGTCTTTGGGTTCTTTGGCCGCGCGATTCGCAAGTGCGATGAGATACAGTGCTTGCGGCATACTTGGAGCGACCACCATGGCTTGGGCGCTGGTAAGGCCGATCAACAGATTGCGAAGCTTTAGGTCTAGTTTAGTGGTTTCCGCATAGCGACTCTGGAGGTGGCTCATCTGAGTGATGGTGTCAAGATTCACTCGATGTGCGCACCAACGACTCGAGAAAAGCTCGCCAGTGGCGTTGATTCCCGGCAATAGTCCTTGCTGTGCATTTCGCAGCCAAGGTTCTGAAGCGCTTTCCATCCACCTACCAGCCTGTTGCAAAATTTGTTGGATGTTACTCGATTGAAATGGGTCTTTGAGTCCGATTTTCTGCGCGGCCTCTTTCATCGCATGGATCAAAGTCGGCTGCGAAACCAGTTGTGACAATTGCTTGATAGCTTCAACCGGCAACAGGTCTTTAAAAGGGATTGGGAATCGCATTCGAATTCTCAGGCTTCCGGCAATGTGCGTTTGTTTAGATTTGTGGGGTCAACGAGAAGTATCGTTGGGACTTCAATCGTACAGGAAATTCCATTCCGTTCCGAGTCGTACCGCGCAGTGCCACCGAAACGGTACAATATGCATGCCATGTTTGATGCCTATTCTGGTTCAATGCCTTTTCTGGGGTTCGATTTTCATGTCTTCTGCTAAGAATGTATTAGGGACGAGTATTCAGCCCTGCTCGTTGGAGCCTCTAACAGGCTTTTTTCGGGACGGTTGCTGCCGTTCAGGTGCTGACGATCAGGGATTGCATCTTGTTTGCGCTGAAATGACTGTGGAATTCTTAAACTTTTCGAAAGTTTCCGGAAACGACTTGATCACACCTGTACCCGCTTTTGGATTTCCCGGACTCAAGCCTGGAGACAGATGGTGTTTGTGTGTACAACGATGGAAGCAGGCTTTCGAGGCAGGTATTGCTCCCAAAATTATCTTGGAATCGACGCATATTTCTACCCTCGAATTTGTCGATCTAGAAGACCTCCAAACGCACTCAGTTCCGATATAGTCGGTTTCAAGAAAATTGAATGAACGCATTATTTTTAGAGCATCTCGCAACCACCAACCAATCCATTCGCGAAGCAGGAACCTTTAAAACAGAACGGGTTATTGATTCTTGCCAGGGGACTTTGGTTCGAATTGCGGACGGCCGCGAAATGTTAAACATGTGCGCGAACAACTACCTCGGGTTGGCACAACACCCCAGCGTTCGCCATGCTGCCAACGATGCGCTTGAGCGTTGGGGATACGGTTTGGCGTCGGTTCGATTCATCTGCGGGACACAAACGATTCATAAGGACCTTGAAAAACGCTTAAGTCGTTTCTTGGGGATGCAAGACACCATTCTTTACAATTCATGCTGGGACGCGAACGGCGGTTTGTTCGAAACAATACTCGGACCCGAGGATGCGATTATTTCCGATGAACTCAATCACGCCAGCATTATTGACGGTATTCGGCTTTGCAAAGCACAACGGCATCGCTATCTCAACAACAATATGGACGACCTAAAAGCCAAACTTGTGGCGTCTCGTTCCGCAAGATTTCGTCTGATTGCGACAGACGGTATTTTTTCCATGGATGGCACCGTTGCCAACTTGTCTGCAATCTGCGAATTGGCGGACCAATATGACGCAATGGTTATGGTCGACGACTCGCATGCCGTCGGATTTGTCGGCCAACGTGGACGCGGAACTCACGAGCACTGCGGCGTATTGGACCGAGTGGATATTTTGACAGGCACGCTCGGAAAAGCTCTTGGAGGGGCAAGTGGGGGCTATACCGCGGGCAATTCGGAAATGATCGATTTGCTTCGCCAACGATCGAGAACGTATTTGTTCTCGAATACGATTGCACCTCCGATCGTTGCTGGATCCATTCGAGCGTTGGAATTGTTAGAGGAATCAACCCAACTTAGGGACACTCTCGAATCCAATACCAAGTTTTTTCGGGAAGAGATGCAGCGGTTTGGGTTGAACATATTGCCTGGCGAACATCCGATTGTCCCTGTAATGCTCGGCGACGCTGCAAGGGCTGCTGCAGTAGCAAAAGCGATGCTCGAAGACGGGATTTATGTGATAGCATTTTCGTATCCGGTGGTCCCACAAGGCAAGGCTCGAATCCGAACTCAGGTTTCGGCGGCGCATTCTCACGATCAACTTCGCGCTGCTGCCCTTTCTTTTGCCAAGCGAGCAAGCTAATAAGGTTGTAATTAGTTGTGAGGGAAAAGAGAATTCCTCCCCAGCTTGCCCCATCCCCCCTTTTTCATTTTGGGATGGTTACTACTTTATGGATATTCAACTGTGATTTTCGAGCAGGGATTTCAAATGCTCAGGGAAACGAACTGAGGACCGAATGAACTCGTATAACCTAACCCACCTCAAGCAATTGGAAGCGGAAAGCATCCATATCATTCGCGAGGTAGCAGCCGAATTCAAAAAGCCGGTGATGCTTTACTCTGTCGGTAAAGATTCGGCGGTAATGACACACCTGGCTTTGAAGGCATTTTATCCCGCGAAGCCGCCGTTTCCGTTCCTCCATGTTGACACCACATGGAAGTTCAAAGAGATGATTCAGTTTCGAGACAACTATGTCAAAAACGAGTTGGGGATCGAACTGCTGGTCCATATCAACCATGAGGGTCTCAAACTTGGTATTGACCCCTCCGAGAATAGCGAAAAACACACCGAAGTGATGAAGACGGATTCGCTCAAGAAAGCGCTCAATCTACACGGCTTCGACGCCGCTTTTGGAGGAGCTCGCCGCGATGAGGAGAAGTCACGAGCCAAGGAACGAGTCTTTTCGTTCCGAGACAAATTCCATCGCTGGGATCCCAAGAATCAACGGCCCGAACTTTGGAACCTCTACAATTCGCGGGTGAATCCCAACGAGAGCATCCGAGTTTTCCCGCTTTCCAATTGGACCGAATTAGATGTTTGGCAATACATTTATCTGGACAAGATCCCGATTCCAGACCTTTATTTCGCAAAAATGTTGCCGGTGGTTCATCGCAATGGAACCCTCATACATCTCAATGACGATCGATTGCAACTCAGGCCAGGAGAGGTGGTAGAACACAAAATGGTTCGGTTCCGGACACTGGGTTGCTATCCGCTTACGGGTGCCGTTGAATCTACGGCAACAACCTTGCCAGAGATTATCCAGGAAATGCTTTTGACAAAGACGTCCGAACGCCAAGGACGAGTTATCGATCAAGATGGCGGTGGTGCTGGAATGGAACTCAAAAAGACGCAGGGATACTTCTAAGTTATGTCACATCAAAGCGATTTGATTGCCGAAAACATTTTGGCATACCTAGATCAGCACGAACGCAAAGAACTGTTGCGATTCATCACGTGCGGTAGCGTCGACGATGGCAAGAGTACGCTCATTGGTCGCCTTTTATTCGACAGTAAAATGATCTACGAGGACCAACTTGCGCAGCTTGAAACCGAAAGCAAGGTTCATGGGACGACTGGCGGCGGCTTCGATCCCGCTTTGGTAACCGATGGGTTAAAGGCCGAACGAGAACAAGGGATCACAATCGATGTCGCTTATCGCTACTTTTCGACAGCGAAGCGTAAATTCATCATTGCAGATACGCCGGGTCACGAGCAGTATACTCGCAACATGGCCACCGGGGCATCGACCGCCGATTTGGCAATTATTCTCATCGATGCGCGCTATGGCGTCCTTACCCAAACCAAACGGCATAGCTTTATCGTATCCCTGCTAGGCATTCGCCACGTTGTGGTCACGATTAACAAAATGGACTTGGTCGGATATAGCCAATCTCGATTCGACGAAATCTGCAGCGACTACCGGGACTTTGTCTCTCGATTGGATTTGCCCGATTTGCACTTCATTCCGATCGCTGCATTGCATGGTGAAAATGTTGTCGACCCAAGTGTGAACATGCCGTGGTACCGTGGTAGCACACTCATGAATTTCCTTGAGTCGGTGTACATCGGATCGGATCGCAATCTCGAAGATTTCCGATTGCCCGTGCAGATCGTCAATCGACCCAATCTTGACTTTCGCGGTTTTTGCGGGACGGTTGCATCCGGAATCATTCGCCAAGGGGATCAGATCATGATCCTTCCGTCCAAGCGAACGAGCAAGGTGGAACGCATTGTAACGCAGGACGGCGATTTGAAAGAAGCGTTCTGTTCCCAATCCATTACACTCGTTCTGGAAGACGAAGTGGATTGCTCGCGTGGCGACATGATCGTGCGGCCTGGCAATGTACCTAAGATCAGCAACTCATTTGACGCAACGATCGTGTGGATGAGTTCGGATGCCATGGTTCCAGGAAAGACCTATTTGTTCAAGCACACCACGCAAACGATCACTGGACAAGTGGACTCACTCAAATATCGAGTCGATGTGAATACATTGCATCGTACACCTGCCCCCGATTTGCAACTCAATGAGATTGGTCGCTGTGCAGTGACTTTAAGCCAACCTATCTATTTCGACGCATACCGCCGAAATCGCGGTACGGGCGCCTTCATCATTATCGATCGAATGAGCAATACGACGGTCGGTGCAGGTATGATCTCCGATCGCGACTCAGCCAAACAGTCAACGGCTGCTTGGGAAATCACCGATGAACAATCGGAGACAGGACGTCGAAGCGTTTCGGATGTTACCGAAGCAGAGCGGGCTGCTCGATTCGGACAAAAGGCCGCGTCGTTGCTGTTCACCGGACTCACTGGAACGGGCAAGAGTACTATTGCGCGTGCCGTCGAACGCGCCTTGTTTGATGACGGTCGCGCTGTTGCGGTCTTGGATGGCGAACTGATGCGACGCGGTGTGAACATGGACCTCGGCTATACCGTGGAAGACCGAAGCGAAAACCTACGTCGTTCAGCGCACGTGGCAAAGCTCCTCAATGATAACGGCTTGATCTGTCTAGGGGCATTCGTTGCCCCAAACCAAAGTGTTCGTGAACGAGTTGCAGATGTTGTCGGCAAAGACCGATTTATCACGGTTCATTGCACTGCGAGCGAAAGCGTTTGTCGCCAACGAGATACCAAAGGACACTACGCAGCTGCGGAGGCTGGTAAGCTACCCAATTTCCCGGGTGTGTCGGCGGTTTATGAGCCACCCGAGAATCCCGACTTGGTGTTGGACACGGGCGATTTGAGCGTTGAGGAATGCGTGAGTGCGGTGCTCGAGTTGCTAAAAGCAAATAAAATCATTCGATAAGCAGACTCGACGCATATCGCATGTGGCACCCCTTGTTGGCCGCAGTGCCTCAATCTAGGGTTTGAGTCCGCAGGCTCTTTCCGCCCGCAAAAGTACATTGCTGGCGCGTTCGCGTGCCTTCGCTGCTCCTTTGCTAAGGATATCTGATACCAAATTGGGGTTGCTCTCCAATTCGGAGCGGCGTTTGCGCGCTGGTGTCAAATAGGAATCCGAAACCTCTGCTAACCGTTTTTTTACTTCGCCGTACCCGAAACCACCTCGCAAGTAGATCGCTTGCAATTCCTCGATCTGTTCTTGGCTTGCGAACAGACGATAGAGTTGAAAAAGGTGATCCGTTTCAGGATCTTTGGCGTCCTCCATGGGTCGAGAGTCCGTACTGATTCGCATGATCTTTTTGCGAAGCTCTTTTGGATCCTCGAAAAGCCCGAGCGTGTTGTTGTAGCTCTTGCTCATCTTTTCACCGTCAGTGCCTGGCACCTTGGCTGCTCCTGGCACGATCTTGGCCTCCGGCATCGTAAACACTTCGCCGTAGTGCGAATTGAAACTTCGAGCAAGGTCGCGACAGACCTCAATGTGCTGTACCTGATCTTCCCCCACAGGCACCCAATTGGAATCGTACGCCAAAATATCCGCGGACATCAAAACAGGATAGGTAAAGAGCCCTACATCGGCCCTCAACCCCTTCGCCGTCTTATCCTTGTAGGCATGACAACGCTCTAGTAGTCCAAGCGGTGCACCGGTCATCAACAACCAGCATAACTGCGAGACCTCAGGAACGTCGGATTGAACGAAGAGAGTTGCTCGTTCCGGATCTAAGCCCAGAGCTAGCAAGTCCAAGGCAGCATCCTTGACATATCCTCTCAAAACATCTGGCTCGCGAATCGTGGTTAATGCGTGCAAGTCAGCGATGAAATAGTAGCCGTCATGCGCGTCTTGAAAATCAATATATTGTTTTATCGCGCCGAAATAATTACCCCAATGGAAACGCCCCGTGGGCTGGATCCCGCTCAAAACTCGCATGTTCAATTCAATCAGCTAGTGTTTGCGACGTCCGTCAACGTCACGCTTTCAAAGTTCCAACAATTTCGCGAACCGATTTCGCCCCCATGGATGCCAATGCGTCCGGCAACCCACTAATTAGTTTAAGGCTAACTAGCGGGTCATAGTAGTTTGCCGTTCCGATTTGGACTGCAGAGGCACCCGCAACAAAGAACTCCATCATGTCATCTAGGTTTGCTATTCCGCCTACGCCGATCACCGGGACCCCGACTTGGGTGGCAACTTGATAGACGCAGCGCAAAGCGATCGGCTTGATCGCAGGCCCGCTGAGTCCACCAACCACGTTGGCGAGCATTGGTTTTTGTTTTCGCCAATCAACGGCCATTCCGAGTACCGTGTTGATACAGGTTACAGCGTCCGTTCCACCGTCTTTTGCAGCACGAGCGATGTCCGCGATACGTGTAACGTTGGGCGTCAATTTGGTGATGATTGCGCAACTTAGAACTTTGCGAACATGATAGACAACATCGAAGCATTGTTTGGCATCGGTACCAAAGTCTACGCCGCCAGAAACATTCGGGCACGAAACATTCAGTTCGACAGCTTCGAGCCCTTCGGCTTCCCTCAGTCGTTTTGCGAGTAGCACAAAGTCATCGAGTGACTTGCCCGCTATGCTGACGATAATCTTTGCTCCCGTCGACCTGAGGTACGGCCAGTGATTCGCAAGGAAATAATCGATACCATCATTATCCAAGCCAATTGCGTTCAGGAGGCCTGCGCTCGTCTCAACCGTTCGCCATGGCGCGTTGCCTGAACGCGGGTTTTGAGTGATCGTCTTAGGAAGGATCCCCCCCAACTCCTGCAGAGGTATGACTCCAGCCATTTCCTTCGCATAACCAAATGTACCAGAGGCAACTAAGACCGGATTCTTGAGCGTTAGACGCCCGAGTTGAACGCTCAGATCCAACTCAGGCATGTGCGTTGCTTGCGGATGCGTTGCAGGGATCATCCAGGGTGCGAACCCTTGCCCAAACGCCTCACAATTGCTTCAGTAGGTAACGCAATCACGGTCGCATTGGCCATTGTGTCGGTGGACAAAATATCCAACGAATCATCGCCACCCTCGGCCGCCTCATACTGAACTAAATAAGCACCAACCTGAAGATAGTTCTCGTGGAAAATCGGTGGCCAAAAATCTTCGGCTCGATGAGCGAGCGTTCGCGCCAACAATCGTGTCGCACGACCGGAAAATCCACTCAACACCATCTCGAGACGACCCAGCGACTCGCGGAAAATATAAAATACCAATGCGGCATCACGACCAGGTGTCGCTCCGCCAGCAAAAGCCCAACTGCCGTCCGCAGTCTCATAGTACAAACCAGCTTCGGCCGCCTTCTCCGACTTACTCAATTGCATTCCAGCAGAACAAGCAGGTGGATGCGGATCGTGATCTCGATATCGCAAGAAGAATGGACAAGCACGATCGGACGCTTTGGCGACGTTGTCTTGAGTTACAAACGCGTCGCAACCAAAGGCGTTTGCTAAAACCAGCTCAACGGTCGGATTGCTTTTCACAGAACCGAGGCATACCATCGCTTTGTCTCCGCCCATCTCGGAGAAATCATCATAGACACTTTGAGCCCGTCCATGCACCTGCTCGACGCTCATCGTGCCGGGGCTCCAAACCAGTGTTTGTCGCAAGTGCTCGATGTGGGGCATCTCCTTGCCACCACCCTTTTTGGCCGAGATAGCTTTAGCCGTCCCACCCAATGTCGAAACGCCATTGAGGACTTCTCCTGCGAGAACACTGTCCGAAGCAACTATCCAAGCCGTGTCGGCTGACTCGTTATCCGGTGGCCGGCGGACACCAACACAAATCTCCAATCGGGAACGCCGTGCAAGCATCTCCCAAAAGTTCTCTGGCGTGATCGCAAACAGAGCGCCCGGCAACTCTTCAGCCCGAGCATAACCATGCTCAATTAGATAGTCGCACAGACGAGAAAGTGCTTCAATGGGTATGTATTTGGCCTCGTTCTTGAGCAATGCCGCAACTTGATGTCGATCAAGCCCCGTGTACTCAACAATTGCCTTAATGGTCCCAGGCCGCTTACGTCGGTCTGGCGTATGCCCCAATAATTCTGCAAGTCGAAACGCGTAACGCATCGTGTTCTTTGCTTCTCTTCCTAGCGACGTTTAACAGTTAAAGCAAAGTACTCGTACTTCACTTCCTCTGTATTCGGCGCATTTATAGTAACGTGTGGGTTGCCCCGGAAAAAGCTATTTCGTGACTGTCTACGGAAATTCTACCCTTCAAGGGCCAGTAAAACACCGAAAAACATCAACTGCCGATAAATCTTGCGTAAATTTTTCTGGCCTCATCTGGGTTTTCCGTTCCATGAACGATTGCCCTTCCGTCGCCAAAGACGCTCAAAACGAATGGTTCGCAAGCGAATCTCAACAAGAAAGGTGTTTCCGTCACCTTCCCATGCAATTTCAACCTTGCAGAGAGAACCGCAAGATTGATGTCTTCACGACCAGAAGATTGGATTTGCACTGCCCCACGTCCGCAAAGGACGCGTGCACTGGTTCCAATTTTGCCGTCCAGGAAGTCTAGTTCACCTAGAACGCAGCATTTGCAGCCGGCTACTCCCCCCTCGCTTGCTGCGAAACGGGGGACGCGAATCTTGCGAACATCGCCAGCCCAAAGGTCAAACACCCTGAGAAACCCATCTCCAGCCACATCTTTTCTAAGCAGGATTTTGATAGTCTCCATGGCTTGCCAGGATGCGATGACACCAACGGCCGCTCCTAGGACCCCAGCCGAATCGCAAGTTTGCATTTGCTCAACCGGGGGTGGCTCAGGCAAAAGGCATCGGAAGCAAGCGGTCTTGCCGGGCACAAATGCCATGGACTGACCGGAAGCCCCCACAATCCCTGCGTGCACCCATGGAATGCCAAATCGAATCGATAAGTCGTTTATCAAGTATCGTGTTTCAAAGTTATCCGTACCATCAATGATGCAATCGACATCCGCGAGCCACTGCATAGCATTGAGGTAGGTTAAGTCTTGAACAACGGCTTGCACATCGATGTTGGGGTCGACAGCGCGAAGGTGCTCTTGGGCAGCGATCGACTTGGGCACAACATCCATCGCGTCGCGCGTTGTGTAGAGTGCTTGTCTAGGGAGATTATCGAGTTCAACCCAGTCGCGATCAATCAACCGCATGAATCCAACCCCGGTTCTACAAAGCCGTTCGGCAACCATGGCTCCAAGTGCACCCATTCCACAGATTGCGATTCTTGCGTCAGACAATCGTTTTTGCCCGCTCTCTCCAACTTCCACAAATGCTTTTTGGCGACGGAATCGGTCTTCCATAATTGACTTAATGACCCGTTTCGAGATCGAGATTCAAACTCAAGTTGACATACTCATTGAATTGAAGTGAAGCGTCAAAAGTACGAATCAACGCCAGCAATTGCAGAAGTGTCTCGATTTCCATTTCGGCTTCGGACTTGGTATGCCCCTTTTCCAACATGTTTTGTGAAATCAATTGCTGACGGTTGGCTAAAAGTGTCCGCAAGATCGCCCGCATGTCGACACTGAGAACCGTGTTCCGTCTTGGTCCGTCGACATCGTTTGGTGTTGCGTTCAATTTCATTTGTTTTGATAACGAGTTGGTACTTGTGATCATCACCAGATCCCCATCAAAAGCCAGGGTCGGACTGAAGTTGAATTGAATCGGGAGACCGTTCTCGTACTTCTTATCACTATCCTGTAGATAGGTTGCATAGTAGATCTGCTTACCGCCGATGGTTTCCGATTCCAAATCCAATTGTGGGTTTCCCTCCATAGCACCAGCCACATTTAAAAAGCCGATGAAACTCTGAAAAATTCGTTTGAGTCCTTTTTGCATCATCGGATCCTTGAGCTTTGCGACGAGTCCAAAACTCGGCAGTTGAATGGACGGGGCATTCAACTTGTCGAACGTCTGCTCGGAAGCGATCAATTGAATTTGCGGTTCAATGGCACCTAGAATATCGGTCCCAAAGTCCTTGCCCGAAAATAAGGTTGTCAATGTGTTGTCCGCTTGCGCCAATTGGTCATTGACTTTTTGATCAAACAAGTCCCCGGCGCGGCACCACATTTCGGAAACGTTTCTATAAGCGTTCAGACTTGCCATCATCCCGGCGCTATCCACCAGGGTTGCAGCGTATCCGCTACTCTGAGGTCCAACGAAGAAGGACCGAGTTGCTTCGTTCCACTGTTTTTCGTAGGGGATACTTAACTGAGCGCAGAGTTGATTCTCAATCGTGCGAAGCTCACCGGTCGCAAAGCTGGTCTTTTGCAAGGAAGCCAACACCCCTCCAAGAATCAGTTCACCCGCAAAATCTTTCGCTTTCCCCATAAGAAGGTCTTTCGCTACACCTGCCTGCCTAAGGGCATCAATGTCAACAAATGCCCTTGCCAGCCCATCTGACTCTTCGTCTTTCCTAGTCAAGCCCCGTTGCTCCCATGCCTGTCGAAAGTGCGGCTTGCTAAACAGAGAGTCGTCCATCGAATCCAGATGACGATCAATGATGCTCTTGCCCAGTTCACTTTTGTTGGTGACGATCAGAATTGGACCGATGTTTCCAATGATTAATTGTTGGAACTCATAACCATGAATACCACGGTAGTCAGCCTCACGGATTGGATCCGTTTGTTTTTTTGATTTCGCATCCGCTCTCGCCAGCTTCGCAATTTTTAGTAAGTAGTCTTCAATCCATTCTTGACTCGTTGTGTTGGCAAGTAATACGGCACCTTCCGTTTTCTTGTCGACCGCAAGATGAAAGCCATTTGCAGTCGCATTCTTGACTAATTGGTCTACCTTGTCACCTATAGCCAACTCAAAAAGCGTCAGCCCTCCTCGCAACTTCATTACGTTGGGTGATCGCCACAGTTTTTTGAATGCCGGCGTGCCCTGAAGCGTTTTGGTAAACGGATGTTCCAAAACGGACTTCAACGACTGCACTTCGACGTACACCACGGTCGATGAGGGCAACATCCTTTTTACATCGAGATCCTCTGCCTGCAGGAATTCAGTAGGCAAAAGAATCGCGAAAGCCAGCAACTGGAGTGCTCGGAGTAAAAGGAATCGCATAGCTTGTCTGCCTGAGTTGCCCATTGTCGAACGAAGGTGAAAGGAACGTTATTGTACCGCAAGCTGCCGCATTCGACTGGGCCCTATGCACGGATTTCACACGCCCAGTCATCAGGCCCAAAGAGCGCCTCGGTGAAAACGATTCGAACTCAAAAGAGCAAGACTAATCTTTCTACGATGTAATCCGAATCGACGATTCCCGACAAGCATGTGAGATTTCTCCGCAATTCGCTAAAATGTGACTTGCTCGAAACGAAGTGATCTCGCTTCCTTCCATCCAACATGACACCCACTTTTTATGTCAAATCCAATGGTCCAGACTTCCAATCTTCCCCAAAGTCAATTGGCTCGGGATGCGATTGCGATTTGGCTTGCTGGGGTCGAAGCGGTTCGAGCCGAACGAGTCGTCGAACAGCAAACAAAATGGGATGGCCGATGGCTAACCATCTCGGACCATTCATTCGATCTTCGAGACACCCAACAACTCGTCATCGTTGGAGCGGGCAAAGCGACTGCCGGCATGTTGAGCGGCTTGCTCTCCGCTTTGGAGCAATCCCACAAAGTACTCCCCAATATATTGGGCTGGATCAATGTCCCTCAAGGATCCGAAATTCCTCATGGCCCATTCGCCAAATTCGTCACGGTTTGTCAAGCTCGGCCACAGGGATGCAACGAGCCGACGATTGAAGTCGTCGAAGGAACCAAACGCATCCTCGATTACGTACGACACGCCGGGCGAAACGACTGTGTTTTATCTCTGATCAGCGGCGGCGGATCTGCTTTGCTCTGTTCACCTATCGAGGGCATATCGCTCGCTGAAAAGATCGAGCTTACTAGAGCACTTTCTGGCGCGGGAGCCAATATTGAGCAACTGAATTCCGTTCGCCGTTGTTTGAGCAATGTCAAGGGTGGAGGAATAGCGCGAACATGCAACGCACGCAATCTGATCACTTGCATCCTTTCCGACGTGCTGGGTGATCCGTTGGACTTGATAGCGTCTGGGCCGACCATTCTCAAACCAACACCTGACGCAAAGCTAGCACTGGAAATCATGAATCAACTGCTCCCTAATCGATTCCCTTCAATATTAGAAGTATTGGGACATCAATTGCGATTTGGCTTGGGAAAGCAAGCTGAATTGCCTGCTTTGGAGTCGACGAGGGAACCGATTGTGTTGGCCAATAATGCCACAGCCGTCGACGCGGCCGGTAAAAAGGCAGTTGAACTTGGTTATCGTTATTGGATGAAATCGGAGAGGAAAAGCGAGGGTGATGCCAGTCTTCTCGGTCAACAATTTGCAAAACAGCTTGATTCAACGCTTTGCCAATCCGACATCGACTGCGTGATTTCGGGTGGGGAGCCGACCGTGGTATTACCAACGTTGGAAACGCGCGGGCTTGGTGGACGCAATCAACAACTTGCCCTCGCTTTTATGCATTGGTTTGACCAACATGGCGGCTGGCCTCGAAACAGCGAATTGGCCTTCGTTTCAGGGGGGACAGATGGCGAGGACGGTCCAACCGACGCTGCTGGAGCGTTTGTCGATCGACACGTATTTGAGCAAATGAAACTTTTGCAACTAAAGCCCGAAGACTATCTGAAACGATGCGATGCCTATCACTTCTTTCAAAAGACCTTTGGACTCTTGCAAACGGGTCCTACGGGAACAAATGTATGTGATTTGCGCGTCGGACTTATTCGAAAGTAGCAAGGCTTAATTCGAAGGACGGGGATAGCATCGGTGCCCCCCGTCACTATCGTTTTGGGACCTATCAGCCCGTTCCGTACAGCCTTTGCGGTGTTTGCATCGTATTGACGAACCGCTTACTTCTTCTTTTCAGGCTGCAATGTACCAGCAAACTCTAGCTCACCCGAGTTACCATCGACAGTGTACTCAAGCTTCCCTTTGAGCTTGGAACCGTAGGCTCGCCCTCGATAAACGACATGCAAATCGTTCCCTTCAAACTGCGTGTCTATTTCAAAACAGAGTTGGCTGTCTTTGATTTCAAGTTTCTTGGCTTCAACCGACTTTCCATCCTCGGAAAGCATGGTCGCAGCCAACTTGTTTTCTTTTAACGAAACGGTCAACAAAGGTTGCAAGACTTGATTGTCTGGGAGAGTGACTTTCAATTTCCAGGCTCCGATAACATCGCTGGGCTCAACGCTGCGTTTTGCCGTCCAAGGTAATTCTATCGCGCCTTGATCGGATGATGCGTCAACTTTGCCTTCGACCTTGTCTCCGTCAACTTTACCGTCAAAGAGCAGTTTGAATGCACGGGGGGTTTCAGCATTGATTTGGAAAGTAAGCTTTCCGTCCTTAAGTTTGCCATCCACTACCTCCATTTTCATGTCGCGAGCTGCAAGTGTTCCGGTTACTTTCCCTTCTGGATTTGATTCAAGCTTGAGAACGTTTTTGATGGTCTCACCATTGGCATCGAAGTCCCACCGCCATGTCCCTGAGGGATCGACAGCCACCTTCTTTTCCTGTGCAAAACCACTCGTTCCAACACAGGTGAGAAGCAAAAGACTTAAAATTGTGCGCATAACAAACATCGGAATTCTTTCCAAAACAAGGGTCGAAATTGGTTGAGGCTCTATAGTACACCACCCAACCGTCAAAAAACAGCAGCTGGCAACCCACTAAATCCAGCTGTTCCGCCCTCATTATTCTGTTAGAGCATCACAATGGACCCAAAAAAAGGCCTTGGTTTCCCAAGGCCTTTTGATGTTGATTTGGTTAGTACGAAATCAGAACAAGCTACTGCACAACGGCTTTGGTTTCAGGTTTTGCTGGAGCCAATGCCAACAGTGCCGCCTTATATTTTGCACGTGCTAAGTTCAAGCGAGCGGTCTGTTCGCATTCGGTTTCTTCTTTGCCAACAACAAAGAGAGTCTTTGCTTTCTTGGCTGCTGCCAAAGTCTTTGCTTCTGTTGGGCAATCGCAACTCTTGTCTCCGACCTTGTACGAAATCGCAACACTGTCCATCGCCTTCTTGACCTTCGAAGCAACTTCGCCTGCAGCGACGGAACAAGTCAACGACTCACCGGCGATGCTCGTTTTTCCAGACACACTGCAGGTGCTCGGAGTAGCGAATGCGGAGACAAATTTTTCCGTCTGCGTAACAAGACTTGCAAATGCTTTGTCTGGGCACTCAAACTTCTCTGTACCAACTACGTATTCCACCTTGCTGGCGGATTCGGTAGCAATAGCTTTGGCCGATTCTTCGCAGCAAAGCGATTTGGTGCCGACCATGTAGGCGATCTTTGGCAGTTTTGCCAAACCAGCAGTGACTGGACAAGTACCTGCATCGGCTGCACAAGCCGCATCGCATTTTGCCTTGGAGTCATCCGCACGCAACATAGTGCCAGCGGAAACTAGTGCCAAAGCCATTACACTAAACTTGATAAACTTCATTTTCGAGCGATCCCCTAAAAGAAACGAATTACAAGCGGTTTCAAATTTCCGCTGGCGGTAAATTTGGCTGAATTCACACAAGTCTTACAACGTACGTATTCGCAACCTGACTGGTTCGATATGCACTATTCGAACAACTTCTGAACGGATTGTAGCGGTGTGGGAATCGATAATCAAGATTCAAGCTGTTTCTTGCGTTTTCCGAACAGCGTTTGATAGCAAACACTTGATTCACCCCTAATTCGGTGGTACCAGTGACAAAACTCTTTCGGATTTTGGTAACGGGCGGCGCAGGCTTTTTGGGCTCGCATATGTGCGAAAGGCTTGTGGACGAGGGGCATGACGTCCTCTGTCTGGATAACTTCTTCACTGCACAGAAGTCGAATGTCGCACACCTGCTCTCGCGACCTAACTTCGAGTTGATTCGACACGATGTGACCCTCCCGATCTTCCTCGAAGTCGATCAGATTTATCACATGGCCTGCCCCGCAGCGCCGGGCCACTATCAGTTCAATCCGATAAAAACGATAAAAACGTCGGTACTTGGATCCATCAATATGCTAGGAATCGCCAAACGCTGCGGTGCAAGAGTCTTGCTTGCAAGCACGAGCGAGATTTACGGCGATCCGTTGATCCATCCGCAACCCGAATCCTATTGGGGAAATGTCAACACGATCGGTGTTCGGTCTTGCTACGACGAAGGAAAACGCGTCGCTGAGACTCTCTTCATGGACTACCATCGGTCCAACAAAGTGGATATTCGGATCGTCCGAATATTCAATACGTATGGCCCGCGAATGCACCCGTATGATGGACGGGTCGTATCCAATTTCATTCGCCAAGCCATCCAAGGCCAGCCAATAACCATTTTTGGCCAAGGGGAACAAACGCGTTCGTTCTGTTATCGCAACGACTTGGTGGAAGGGATCTTTCGGTTGATGAACAATCAAGCGAATTTCATTGGCCCAGTGAATATCGGCAATCCTGGCGAGTTCACGATTCGCGAATTGGCGGAACTCGTGATGGAGATCTCTGGCTGCAAAGTCCCAATAGAAAAACGTCCTCTACCACCTGATGATCCATCTCGCCGCCGTCCGGATATCACGTTAGCGAAAAAACACTTAAACTGGGAGCCGCAGATTTCGCTTCATGATGGACTAAAGAAGACCATCGACTGGTTCCGGTCCATCAACATGGATCACTATCGGCCGCCTACCCCCAACTACGTATAGCAATTCGTTGAATCCAAACTTCATCAAACGCGACACTACTCCGACCCCTGTTTCGCATCGTTGGGTCCTTCGGACTCGGGAGCTCGTATTTGTTGACCGCCCTTTGATCATGGGCATCCTCAATCTGACTCCCGATAGTTTCTCCGACGGCGGTCGGTACTTTACGATCCAAACGGCGGTCGATCACGCCAAACGACTCGAAGATGAAGGTGCGGACATACTTGACATGGGGGGGGAAAGCACCCGGCCCTATAGTCAATCCGTCGCAACCGACGAAGAACTTCGTCGTATTGTGCCGGTCATGGAAAAGCTACAAGATAAACTTGCGATCCCTATTTCGATCGATACTACGAAATCCCAAGTTGCGTCTGCCGCCATTGATCTAGGCGCAGAAATCATCAATGATGTTTCTGGCCTTGAAGCAGATCCGGAAATGGTCCATGTTGCTCGATCCCGGCAAGCGGGCATTTGTGCGATGCACATGCTAGGCTCTCCACAAACGATGCAAGACAATCCAGTCTACAAGGACGTCGTTCAGGAGATTCTCCACTACCTCAAAATGCGCGACCATTGGCTTATCGAACAAGGAGTTGCGCCGGAGAGGATATGTCTGGATCCTGGTATTGGGTTCGGCAAAACGCATGCACATAATTTGGAATTGCTGCATCGCGCCAGTGCGTTCCACTCGGCCGGTCGTCCTATCCTAATAGGGCACTCTCGCAAAGGATTAATTGCCAAGCTGCTCGGCAATAAAGATATCGATCGTTGTTTTGGAACGGTTGGGGTATCGCTTGCACTCGCGTTGCATCGCATACAGATTCTGCGTGTGCATGACGTTGCCGCAAACCACCAAGCATTGAAACTGTTTCTTGCATGCATGGATGGCTAGTTAAATCGTTGCAGAGTGGTTTAGTATCCAATTGCAACCGTTCAGCTAATTCTGTGACTTTCGTTTGTCATTGGTCGTTATTGCTTAGCAAAACTGTACAACGCAGCATCGGTCCGTACGAAGAAAACTCCGTGGGAGATAACCGGTGTGGCCATCATGCGTTCACCGAAATCATAAGACGATAAAATCTTCCATTCTCTGCCAGCTTGGAATACTGTCATCACCCCGCTTTCGCTTGCCATATATACTTTTCCATCGCCAGCAACCAACGAGGAATAGTAGTTCCCTCGTCCCGCAGCGCGGCCCTGGTGTAGCATTTCTCCTGTTGCAATGTCTAACAAAGTGACGATACCGCTATCTTTCACCATGGTCATGACACCATCGTGCACGACCGAACTCGGAACTGTCGGCAGTCCGCGCGTGTGGGTCCACTTCACAAATCTGCTGGTGAGCTCGCCGCTAGTACCGGGTTCCAATGCAATGGCAACATTTTTCGCTCGGTCGAAAACGACAGCGTGTCGATTCCATTCGTCCTCTTCGAGTTGCTTGTCTTGGTTCAAGTCGATTCGGAAAAAGCGATCGATGACCGGACTGGCAGTGGGCAATTCGTCTTTCGAAATCATTTTGTCACTGTTCTTGTCATACTTTTCTAAAGCCTCTGGGAATGCTTCCATGCTAATTCGCTCTCCTGGATCGCCACCAGGGGTCCACGTCGCGATGTAGATGATGCCGTCGGAAACGATCGGCGTGGAGTCTACGATCCGAGAAAGCCCGTTGTACCACCAACGTTTTTCTCCCGTGTCCGAATCATATGCTGAAAGTTGAAGCGAACCAGCTACTAGGATTTCTTTTTTCCCATTGCGTTCTAAGAGCACAGGTGTCGAGTAACTCCGCGTGGCATCTTCGCGTTGCACCTTCCAAATTGTTTCCCCATTGAGCGAATCGATAGCGATCAAAAAACTGTCGAGATCATGGTCCTCGTTCAAGATGATTTTGTTATCTACCAGGATTGGCGAACTGCATGCACCGAACTCATCTTGAAATGGACCCATGCGGCGTTCCCAAAGGAGTTTCCCTTCGAAATCGTAGCAGAGCATGCCGTAGCTCCCAAAAAAAGAAAAGACTCTATGTCCATCGCAGGCTGGAGTTGCAGTCGCGGGGCTCCCCGTCGCGTGAAACGCTTCTAGCGTTTTTGTAGGCACCCTTTGGGTCCACTTGATTTCTCCAGTCGCCTTGTCGATCGAAACGGTCGCTAACTCCTTTTTCTCAGGCTCGAAGGTGGTTAGGAATATCGAGTCGCCACACACGCATGGCGTGGAATGCCCTGAAGGCAACGGGGTACGCCACAATTGCTTGGCGTCTTGGCTCCAGTCGGATGGGAGCACCGAATTGCCTTGAGCAACTCCTTGATCCTTCCGAAAATAAGAGCGTTCTTGAGCTAGGCCGCTGACACACAAAAAACAAAAAACAGCTGCAATCCAAATTCCAATAGCCAATTTCATTGTAAACCCCTGTATGAATCTCGCTCATGGAAACGCGTATTCTCTACGGCTCAGCCGCGTTTGGCAATGCGGCCGGATTAAGTAGAACCTCTGCGTGCGCAATTACGAGATAGGCAGATTGGAATTGGATTTGCACAACCGATCATGCAGCTCGACGACTTCGCGTACTTCGCGAATCATCGCACCGCTCCCAATCGACTCAATAAAGGCGCAGGACGCGAAGGCTTGCGATATTTTTTCATAGTCATTGACCCAATGGATTCGGTTTTGGATCAGATGCTCGGCAATAGGCCAAACTCCGCCCCCGATTCTTCGCTCCATTCCTATCCGCCATGGCTTGGGACTGACGCGCGCACGAAAACAGTCTTGTCGCTGACACATGGCTGCGTATCGCGGGTCTGCTGCAATCTCCTTGAAACAGGTGTCAACCATCGGGTCTTTTGGGCTAAACAACTGGTGTGTCGCTATCGTGCGAATCCCCAGCGGTGTTCGATACACGCGAAGGCTCCACCCGGGATTCCTTTCCACGAACTGCTTTATTCGATTGAGTGCAATTTCTTCGCTACCTCCCTCTGAATGCACGATCGATCGGTGAATAGCCCACGCCAGCAGATTGCCTGCAGGTATTGCCAAAACCAATAGAACTATCCCGACCAAGACCGAACCCGACCACCATGCGGAAAAGAGGGCGAAAACGCTCAGCAAGAAAATGATTCCAAGCGTTAGATTACACGAAGTCTCCTCGTTGAAATCGACGTCTGCGAAAAACACATTTGGCGTGTTCAAGCAGCGAGCACCATAAGAATTCCGAGTGATGATCGTCTCGCCGTACTGCTCGACGATTTCCTCACGAATTGGTACTCCCTCGGCTCCGTTGTAGGGATGCTTTGGCTCACGCTTGAAAAGCCCTTCGCCGGAAACGATACGTTGCAAAGCATCTGCCGCCCGCGCATTTGCGTTGTTTTGCGCATCCGTTTGGCTTATCAACGACCAGCCGAATCGACGAATAGTCACGTTCTTGCGACCCAGCTGTTGCTGTACCGTGCCCTCTGCCCAGTAATTTGGAATGATCATTACTTGTAGAGTCAGTCGTCTTGGTCCGAATTGGAATCGTTATTCCGTGAGCCAGCGCGTGCACCTTTTTTTGCTGCAAAAAACACTGCCCCCAAAACGGCAAAGGCAACTGCAATACCCAATACAAGGATGGTGAGCAGAATGAGCAACTCCATAATTCCAATTCCAACCATAGCAGTTCTTTCGTTCTTGTGTTCTGTTCGAAGTAAGCCGATTTATATTGGGCCGAAACTGCGGAATCTTAAGGCGCCAATTTCCCGATTTCGCACTCCCCACATATGGCTAAATTGCCGTACGTTAGACTTCAATATCGTAGCCTGATCTCTAGGGGCGAGCCAACATCGAATTAGCAATATCGTCCCCTTTGATCCGCTCGTTGGCTTCGTCCCATTGGAGCGTAGGTCCAAGCCGTGCTGAAATTCCAGCCAAATGGCATATAGTTATCCAACTGATATTCTGGAGGTCGACGAATTCGGCTGAACTGCTTGACAGTCAGGACTTCAACGGTTTACTTTTAACTTACTGCGAGACGCGACCAAAACGTTGATTAGTTTATGGCGGAGTCTAAAAGGAAAAGATAATGCGATTTGCAATCTTGATTTGGTGTTGTTTGGATTATTCTGCAGCCAGCGGGCAGTTGCCTAGCACAGTGGTAGGAGGTTACCACAGTTCAATTCCAGATCCTCAATCTGATTTGTCCGTTTTTTCTTTCGCCAGTAATAAGTCCGTCGCTAAGGAGATTGGGCTAAATGATGAGTCCTTGAAGTCAATCAATAAACTTATTTCAGAATCGGACGGGTCACTTGCAAACCCGGGTCTGACAGTTGTATACGGGGGCGGACTAACAGATGCGGAATGGAAATCACTTAAACCCAGTGGAGAACAAATTAAGATTTGGCGTGCTGCCCGGATAATCGAAAATGAGGAAAAACTGAACAGCATTCTTAGTCAAGGCCAACGCGATAGGTTGCGACAGATCATTTACTGGATTGAAATTTCTAGAGTCGGCCTTACTGAGGCTTTAATCGAGGGGTTTCTTGGCAAGAACTCCGGAATTGAAGACCACCAAACGAGTGCCCTAAAAATAAGGGCAGAGACGATAGAGGCAAAAGCCGCCAAAGCCTTGAAAAAGATTCGGAAAGAGACCTTAGAAGAATTCTTAAAGGAACTAAAAGCCGAACAGGTGGAATCATTGCAACAGTCGCTTGGTGAAGAGTTCATTTTCCGCAATGTTCAGAATTTTGAGAAGTGTCCAAATCCCGAGTCCGCGTCAGAGCTCCTTTTTTTGATTAAAAATGTTGATGTCGCTAATGAACTTCGACTGAACGAAAGTGAACAAAGTGTGATTGGCACGCTATTAACAAAGCCGAGGGTTAGCAGAAAGGGACTAATGGCAGACGAGCTTAAGCGGATCGCAGAACAGGAAAAGCAAGAGTTACTGCGGAAATCAAATGAAATACTTGACCCGAATCAAGTTGATAGGCTGAAGCAGATTGGCTATCAACTTGAAATATCGAAAATCGGATTGGGGACTTCGTTGACAGAAGGGCACTTGAGCAAAAAAGTCCAAATGACCGAAACTCAGAAGCAAAAACTTCGCGAACGTTTGCCTGACATCAATCGAAAAGAGAACGAGTCAATCGTCATTATTTTGAATTCAGCCTTTGAAGAATTTTTGTCAGAACTCCATCCGCTCCAACGGGGAAAGGTTAAAAAATTACTGGGTAACGTTTTTGTGTTTCAGGAATGAAAGAATTGACCAAATTTGGTTTACTTCAAAAACCATCGGAGAAAATAATGCGCACAATAACCTGCGTAATGTTGTCGTCATGGATGATTCTTCTTTTATCAAGCCAGTCGCTTTTAGCGCAACCTGGGTTCATTCCAGGTTCAGCCGCCGTGACCGATGAAGATGGGTTAGTTAATGGCTCGTCGAGTGGGGTGTGTAGTACTGGGGACACCATTAGCTATACCTTCAAACTTCAGTGTACCAATGCCAATCCCAGTCCGATTTTTGTAGAATTTTTTGCCCATGTAAAGCTTGTGGACCACGATGGCAATATTGTCAATCAGATGTCTCATTACGGCGCATAAGGTAATGGAACAACTCCTAAAACATGCACACCTCCCTCGGGATATCAAGTCGGTACAAGTTGGACCTATCGAGTTCTCGTCACGTATGGTTCATTGGACAACAACAATGAAATTGTAGATGGAGAGGATGTTGAGATTTGCTATTTTGCTAGGGAATAGATTGGCAATACGTGTCGCAGGTCGGAATATTGGAAATAGCGCACCCGATTGGGCGGCTAAGGCGATCTCGACTTTTCGAGGGTTGCACGCAGGAAGACATGCCGCTCTCGAATTACGCCAAACTGGTACGCGAACACGAAGCCGCATTAGAGGAGTGGATCGAAAGTCATCTCGATGACAAGCGACCCGAAACCGCTCGATTGGCCAAGCACTTGAACAAGTATCGTCTTGAGTTTTCGAAGCATCTGTTTGATTCGGAGATACCATCGACGAACAACTACGCGGAACGTACACTTCGCGGCGCCGAGCTTCTTCGAAAAGTCGGTTGCTGCAATCGAACCGAAGCCGGAGTGAAAGCGTTTGAGATCCTATCAAGCCTATGGGCAACATTTGAAAAACGTGGAATGCACTTTACGGAATGGATCAAAAATCGGCTAACCGGACTCGGGCTAAAATAGGTACCAGTCGATCTTTTTCCAGCTAACTTCCCATACAAAATCCAGCTAGACTGTTAGCCAGGACTCGGTAAACACGTTCAAGTCAAGCCGTTTTTTTTCTGATATAATGGCCATTCAATGGTACCTAAACTCTCCCTTCTCAAACCAACTCAAGACGTCTAACTATGGAAACTAGCATTCAACGTTCTCAATCAACGATCGGGATATTTTTTGTTGCTGCGATCTTTATGGCTGCCGTAATCCCGTCCTCGATTCAAGCGCAGGAAAGAGCCAAACCGGTTCGGATGGGTTGTGGCCTCATGACATTTGATACGGTCCCTGGCTGGGGACTGCGGCCCGATGGCAAGTCAGCAATAGGACCAACGCACGGCGCTGTCGTTGTCGACAAAGCAGGAAACATCTACACGAGTGCAGATGCAGGTGTATTTGTCTTTTCGCCTGCAGGCCAAGTCATTCATTCATTTCTTGACAAGGACTACACAAGACTTCACGACATGGAGATTCGCGATGAAGCGGATGGCGAATTCATTTACGGGGCTCGCAACGCGAATGCAGAAGGGATCAAGTTCAACATCAAGAGTGGTGAGATTGTTCTCAGGCTTCCTTTCCCAAAAGAGTCTGGCCTCAAACTTGATAAGTTCAATCCAACGGCCATTACTGTCGCTGCAAACGGCGACATCTTCCTTTCCGATGGTTACGCCAGCAACCATATTTTCAAGTTTGACAAGACTGGAAAGTACCTCATGCATTTTGGAGTAAAGGGAAATGAGCTCAAGCAGTTCAACACCGCCCATGGCATGACACTTGACACACGTTACGAGCCACCAAGGTTGCTTATCTGCGATCGAAATCACCAACCTAAAGGCCGATTGTTGCACTATAGTTTGAATGGTGAATTCATCGAGGAGGTAATCTCCGGTTTAGGAATGCCTACTTCCGCATCGGTCCAAGGCGACTATGTAGCAGTACCCGATTTACATGGTCGCGTTGTCATTTTGGACAAAACCAATACCATCATGGCGGTTTTGGGACACAATCCGGACAAGTCCAAGGGAGGGAATTACGGTATCCCTCAAGAGCAATGGATTGAGGGCATATTTAGTGGCACACACGGGTCCAGTTGGGACAAGGATGGTAATTTGTACGTGCAAGACTGGAATGTTTCAGGACGCATCATGAAACTGGTCAGGGTTAAATAGATTTATGCCAAACCAACCCAGTGGGGAGCAGATCAAGCAACAGGTTGCAAGGTTTGTCAGCAAAGTCAAGAATCTGGACCAGCAAATTGGCGAGCATGTTTTGGCCGCTCTTCAGCATCCCGATACGGTCGCCGTATTGACGACTGTAGTGATCGGACCGAGTGGCGAACAACATATCGTTTCGGCCTCTCTAAACCCGCTGCGGATGTCGCAGGTCAACCAATTGCTCGAGGAAGCACAACAGGAGCGTGTAGATGATGAGGTTTGCTTTGGCTTCCATTGCCTTCTAAAACCAAAATAACACGCTCGCGAATCGTAACCGTGACTTGACCAAACACGCAATCCCCTCCTAGACTCTAGGGTTTTGCATTTCCGGCATGCAGGAGTCGCATAGTAGCGAACGGCTTTAGCTGGATTTTGTCGGTTTTGAAAGTGATTTTTGTGGCTGCGACATGTGTAATTGGTCTTCAATGGGGGGACGAAGCAAAGGGAAAACTCGTTGATTTGCTTGCACCTCGAAACGATATTGTCGTCCGCTATCAAGGGGGAGCTAACGCAGGCCATACCGTCGTATGCGGCAACGAAGTCTATAAGCTTCACCACATTCCGTCGGGAATTCTTTCGAGCCAAATCAAAAACGTTATAGCCCCAGGCGTAGTCATTGAGCCGAATATGTTGATTCGGGAGATTCAGGGCCTGGAATCGCGAGGAATAGAACCCCGAAAGAACCTGATGATCAGTGAGCGCGCTCACGTCGTCATGCCGTGGCATTTTGTGGAAGACAAAGCTACCAATCGCGAAGTTGTCGCAGGCGAGAGTATCGGTACGACCAATCGTGGCATCGGACCGTGTTACCGAGACAAGGTCGGTCGGACGCACGCTATGCGAATCACCGACTTATTCAGCTCTCAATTGCGGAGCAAGATCTCCGATACGGTAGAAGCAAAACGCCACTTCCTTTCCCGGTTAACGGGACCAGAGGATTTGGATGCAATCGATACCGTTAAGATCTACGACCAATGCAGAACCTGGGCTGATACTCTCGGTCCACTCGCGGCAGACACAACCAATTTTCTTTTGGATGAATTGGATGCGGGACGGAAACTATTGATGGAAGGGGCACAAGGGTCGTTGCTCGACATCGACCACGGAACGTACCCGTTTGTCACCAGCAGCAATGCTTCCGGCGTAGGTGTCTCGTCGGGTTCCGGCGTGCCTGCCAAGTGGATTTCAAACGTGATCGGCGTTGCCAAAGCCTATTCGACTCGAGTTGGGGGTGGGCCATTTCCAACGGAACTTTTGGATGAAACCGGCCAGAAGATTCGTGAGATTGGGCGAGAATACGGCACTACGACGGGTAGGCCGCGACGCTGTGGATGGTTTGATGCTGTCGCAGTTCGGTACACGACGAGGCTTAGTGGCGTGCACTATCTGTCTCTGATGATGATGGATGTCCTTAGCCACTTTGACAAGATCCAGGTCTGTGTGGCGTATGAACTTAACGGCGAGCGAATCACTCGATTTCCCTGTCGAGCGGAAGATCTTCGCGAATGCAAACCGGTTTATGAAACATTGCCAGGTTGGAATGTAGATGTCTCGGGTGTGCGACGACTTGATGAATTTCCGGCCAATGCACGTCGCTACATCGATCGGATCTCGGAGTTGATATCGGTTCCGATTGGAGTGTTGTCCGTGGGACCAGACCGTGAGCAAACCATCTTCTTGATTTAAGGATCGTGGTATCGGCCTAAGTCCGTCACCTGTTTCACAGCCGTCTCCAAACCTGTCGGATAACTACTATGGCTTTGTTCCGTGGCAAACCCAAATCCGAATCGACTAGCCAAGTAGCGAGCGCTAACACACTTCGTATGCCCGTGCATATTGCCGTCATCATGGATGGAAACGGCAGGTGGGCACAAGCGCGCGGCATGCCGCGCGTCGAAGGGCATCGAAGAGGCGCAAACACCGTGAGGCGAATCTCAGAAGCCTGTCGGGAGCTTGGAGTGTCCTACTTAACTCTCTATTGTTTCTCGAATGAGAACTGGAAGCGGCCCAAAGAAGAGCTCAGCTTTTTGATGAATTTGTTAAAAACATACCTCATCCAAGAACGGCCAACACTTTTGAAGAACGACATTCGGCTAACCATCATCGGCCGTCGAGAGGGCATTCCGGATGAGGTGCAATGCGAGATGGATCGATCCGTAGAACTCAGCAAGAATTGCAAGTCGCTTACGCTTTGCTTGGCAATTAATTACGGTTCACGTCAGGAGATTGTCGATGCCATTCGCTCTATTTGTAAGGATGTCAAAGATGGGGTCCTAAGTCCGGAAACCATCGACGAATCCTTGGTGGCCGATCGACTCTACACGACCGGGATGCCGGATCCGGATTTGTTGATACGCACCAGTGGCGAGATGCGAATCAGCAACTACTTGCTATGGCAAATTAGCTACAGCGAGATTTGGATTACGGACAAATCCTGGCCTGAGTTTGATAAAGATGATCTTGTCCAAGCGATCACGGACTTCAATAAACGAGACCGAAGATTTGGCGGAATTGGAGAAGTACGCAATCCATAAGCGAAGAAAGACCCGTTCGCTTTTCGCTTCACTCAACGATCTAATTCGAGGTGATTCGGAGGATGGCCTCTTCTGTGCGAATAATCAAATCGTTACCGACGACTGCAGGACTAGCCAAGATGGGACTACCAAAAATATTTTTCGAGACCACCGTAAGCTCGCTATCTGCTCGGACCACGGTAACGGTTCCTGCCCTATCTGAGAGATAGAGCAACTCTCCGGCAAGAATCGGCGATGCAGAGAAATTTCCCCCGATTCGATTGCGGGCTTTTTCGGTTCCGTTGGCAATGTCATAACTCGTTAGGATTCCAGCATCACTTATAGCATACAACATGCTGTTTCTTGCTATAGCGCTGGGCATCGTCGGAGCCCCTTTGCTGGCTCGCCACGCAATATGTGTCTTGGAAACATCGCCGTTTCCATCAGCGCGAATGGCAACGAATTCCGGCTTGGTGTACCCAGTCGACATTACGATCAATCCGCTTTCATAAACAGCCATAGGGGTCGTAGAGAAGCCGTCACCACAATCGGCTCGCCAAACCTCTTTGCCTGATTCGGGATCGTACGCAACCGTCCATTGAGCCCCTGGAACAACCGCTATCTTGCGTTCGTTGACTTCGATCAGCAATGGAGTCGAGTAGGCTTTTCGAAACTCGCCGTTGGTCGTGCGCATCGTGGGCCGATTGGTCTTCCATGCCAACTCTCCATCTTTGAGATTTACGGCCGCCACGTATTGTTGGTCGATACCATCGCAGACGAGCAATACTTTATTGCCTGCAACGACAGGTGAACTCCCTGGACCAACACTATGATCCACCACAAGCTTTGTCGACCACACAATTTTTCCATCGTTTGTGTTCAAGCACCAAGTTCCATAATTTCCAAAATGACAGACTACCCGTTCACCTACCATCGCAGGCGTTGGCGAAGCGTACGAGTTCATCGGGTTAATTGGGTCAGGATTGTCAGCGGTTGCAAGGACAATGTCGTGTAACACTCCCCCGGTGTTGGCATCCAGACAAACAGCATGAAACTCCACCGAACTCGCCATTGTCTTTATTTCTGCAAATTGAATTCCCTTCAGCTTTGCGGCAATTTGTTCGCGAGTCGCCTTCGTGGTCACCGCCGATGTGAACCAAATCTGGCCATTCGAAACCACGGGAGACGACCAACCGACTCCGTTGGTCTTCGTCGACCAAACGTGGTTTTTTTTGTTCGCCAAGTCGGTTGGTAGTTTCGCGATGCTGAGCCCGTTTCCGTGTGGGCCGCGAAATTGCGGCCATGTCGCATCGGAAAAATATGCCACCGAACTCTTTGCGCAGCACGCTGTCATCAGCAAAACAAACATGGTTGAAAAAGGATAAGAAAACACTCGCATGATTTTCTTCAGAGACCTGACAAAAAAGGGAAGGTTGCTGCATTTCTAAACGGCCATACAGTATGGTGTTCGCAAAGCGAACAGAGAAGCGACCACTTTTGCAAGTTGCTAGTTTCTCAGCAAATTCTCTTTCGCAAAAGGATCAGGCTAGCGAAAGTCGGCATTCTGGTGATCGCCGGAAACTTTCGAGACCCATATTAGCGATTGGGTACACTTGTAGCGCGAGAGGTGCGTTGAAAAGACGATCCGAGTTTTTGAATTTGATCGTCCAATTCGGCGATCCGCGATTTCCAACCATCGTGAGCGCGACTATGCTCATCGCCTAGTTGCTTCCACCGAGTGTTGACCGCTAGCAGTTCATTGTTTAGCTGTTCGGTCCCGCGGATACCAGCCTGCACTCGTTTCCATTCTGAAGTCGCTTTGTGCCAACTTGCAAGAGTTGTTTCCAATGCGATTAAGCTTTGAGGTTCGATCTCAATCAGCAGGTCGTCTTGATGGATGCCAATGGAAGGTGTTTTGCCTATGAGTTTGCCCACGACGTGACCTCGTTCATTTAGCCCCTTTCCTTCCGTCGCAATAGCCTTGAGCGATGGCAGATTCAAGCATGCTTGAGTCGGAATCGACATGGATGCGGACCACCCTCGATTGGCATGCTGGATCTTGGCCGCACTCGTACCAAGATTTTCGTGCTTCTTCTCAAATGTAAACTGTATTTGTGTGGCGTCGGATTGTGGGATCGCAACCTGCTGCGCGATGCATACAAGCCAAGGTGATGCTTCTTGTTTGGGCTCACGAGTCAATTTCAATGCAACAGTTGGCTTGGATGCGTCCAAGCAATACCGGCTAGACAAGTTCCAAAACTGCATTTCAAAACCGGAACTCCGCGACTCTGCGGGAAAGCTTGGGAGCTGCAAATTCCCGCTTATTCTTCCGCTGGAACAGTGAGACATGCCGACAGGAATCTGCGATAGGATCGCACTGCTTGCCAACGGCGTTCTCACTTCGGAATCGGAAAATTTCATATCCTCATGTTTTTGAAGAGAAGTCAACGACGCCATTGCCGCTTGAAGGATAGGCCTACTTTGGTTCCACTCTTTTGCGATTGCTTGTGTTGCAATTTGCTTTGCCGCATCCTGTATGCGTTTAGACTCGAGTTCTGGATCACCCTTCACTTTTGCGACAATTTGTTTTTGTGCTGTCTGGACGAACGTGTTGATGGTCTTGTCCGCTTCCTTACGCGACGTTCTATTCTCGGCAATCCATTGTTTCACTTCCAGGACTTGCTTTGCCGCGTCTTCCACAACGAATCGCTGCCTTAACACATTGAGAGATCCATCTGTTGGCGCAAGTTCAACCAACCTGTCAGCGATCGATTTCAACTGCAACGAGATTTTTTGCTGAGCGCGATTCTGGAGTGCAGATTCCTCTGTGAGCCGAAACTTAATTGGCTGGATAAGCGAGTCCACGCCGGCATCCAGTGCCTTGCTAGTATCCTCTGGCTCTAAAAGGCTGTCGGCAGTGTTTTCAATTGCAATCGGAATGGATTGATGCGTGGGACTGACCATTTCCCAGTCAACATCGGATGCGAGAAAGCTGTCTGCTTTGAGGTTTCGGTAGAGCACGCCATTCCAATTGAATTTCAACGCGGCGTGTCCAATATGGATAGCCTTGAGTGGCTTTTCGTCTTCACGGGTTGCATCCGTATCCGTCGGCTTAATAACTATTTCACTCAGTGCAATGGTGCCATCGCGAAAGGATATTTTCGAGGAACCGATCTCTACCTTACTACCCAAAAATTCGGAGAGACTGGCCTCCATGCGCGATCGCATGATCGGTTGAAAGCAGCAGATACCTGCACCCACGATGAGTGTTGCGACAAACAACCGTCGACGAAACGTCATGCCGTTTTCTCCGAGGACTTACGCACATTTTCTCGAGAGCCGTTGATATGCCACAGAAGATATCTAAGCGATTCATCGCGGTGGTTCGTCTGACCGGGTACGTGACCAGAATCAAATGAGATCGACGCACTGGTGTTGGCTGCAATACTTGCCGGCGAGAAAGCTTCCGAGATGCTTTTTTGTGAGTTGACCGTCGAGACTTTGCCTGCGGGCATAGGGACTCCTTGTATTGGGGAAGCAGCGGGAGACATTTCGTTGCTTTGGATTGGGTGTTCTACAGAATTTGGTCTTCGATATCGAACAACTTCGATAACCGTTTCACGAAGGATCGTGTCACTTCCATCCCAATGGCTTTCGCCTCTAAAAATGGTTGGCGTGATCGTTTGTTGAATTTTCCGCTGAGGCGGTATGGAGGATACTCTACTCGCCGGCCGCGAATCGGCCGTTTGGATGCGCTGATTTCCGATTAACTCCGGCGTCAGAACTTTGGACATTTCCGGCGTGACGGTTTCAGGATTCAGCGAATTTTCGGTGTGGAGCTTTATTCCAGTCAGTGGCATCGATTTCCGCAATCTGGATTGCTCAGTGACCGATTTTCGATATTGAACTGCGTTGTCCGCAACTTGTTCCAAAGCGATGTGCTCCAAACGGTAGCGAGCTTTGGCGAGCGTCCAAACGCAAATCGCATAGACGGGCAGTAGTACCGCTAGTCCTATCGCTAGTCCACCGGTTACGTGTGCATTTTCCAAACATGCCCATGGCAGAACGGGAAACTGATAGAGGAACACGATGCTACCTGTAAGAAACTGCTGTTCTAACAACTGTTCTCCGATCGAACTCGTGGTCGAACTGAGTATTCCGCTCATGATTTGAACGGTGACCGCAGTAGAGCAAGCCGTCAATTGATTGATTCGAAACAAGCCAATCATCACCAGCAGCGATAGCGCAACCAAGTTGTCCTTGGGGATAAGTCCAAGCATGGTCCCTATCGCAATGCCCCAGGCGATTTGAGACGGATTGCGATGCTGTGAAAGGATCGCAATGATTCGCTTTGAATTTCTGCTGATCCTAGGAAACATAGCCCCTACTGAATTCTTTCGAACGCTCAATACTCAAATGCACGGTGTGAGTCCCATTGCGATTCAAATGCGTTATGCCAACAACTTATGCTCTTGAAACATCGGTATGTCGCTCGGGAAAATAAAGGCGAATGCGCCGACACTGCCGATTTTGACGATGTTGACCACATTTTCATCGCTAGCAAACTATCAAGATTGCTCGCACTGATCGCTCGATTACGCTCTAAGATAGATCGCGAGTGCATATGCCGCTTCAATCCTTTTACCAGCAAAGTGACCTTAATGAACAACCCAATGGAACCCCAAAAGGATGTTGAGACGATTGAACTGGATCAATTTTTGAAGTTAGCTGAAGTCGCTCAATCTGGCGGCCAGGCAAAGCATTTAATCCAGTCAGGAGCCGTTTTGGTAAATGGAGCCATTGAAATGCGGCGTGGAAAAAAACTCAGACCCGGAGATAGCGTATCGGTCGGAGGCGAAGAATTCATCGTCGGCTCCGATAGCGACGACGCGTAGCACTTTACAAATAAGCGATTCGAAATTGCATCGATCAACTAACGCACAAGCGATTCGCCCGTGGTGCCGCCGACAAGACTCTCAACTTCACTTCTGGAAACAAGCGGGAGGTCTCCGGAAATGCTGTATTTCAATCGAGCTGTCGCAGTCGCCCAAAGCAAAGCTCGTTTCAGGTCGCACTGTTCAAGCCAGGCGGCCAAAAAACCAGCTGAAAAGGCATCGCCACCACCTAGCCTTCCTACGGGTTCGACTGGATCGATCGGTTGTAATACACACTGAGTCTGATCGCCTGCGATTGCGCCACGAGTCCCCAACGTCATCACTGTAGACCGTCCATTTCGCATCTCGACCAGCTGTTTTATCGTATCTTCATCGCTCTTGGCGCCATCCAATCCCCAAAGTTGAATCGCATCGCGGCGAGCCAAAAAAACGAGGTCCGCGGATTCAAAAAGCTTGCTGCAAAGCGCATGAGCTTGTTTCGCACTGCAAAGAAGTGTTCGATGATTGACGTCAAAACTAATTTGCCAACCCGCCGATCTTGCCTGCTTTACGGCGTCAGCAATCATCTCTCTTGTCGTTTCACCAAGCCAGAGCGAAATGCCGCTGACGTGCAACCACTTTGAGTGGTTTGCAACAAAAAAGCGGGCAGGCAAATCGCCCGCACCAAATTTTGAATACGCTGAATTTTGTCGATCGTAGATTACTTGGCTGTTTCTCGGGGGTGTCCCATTTTCTAAGAAATAGAGGCCTACTCGATCTTGGTTCGTCCAGACAATATTGCTCGTGTCGACTCCGTGTGATGCAATCGTTCGTTCGATCCGCCTCCCTAAAGGATTGTCCGTTAGCCTAGAAAGCCAGGCAACACGTTTGCCTAGTCGAGCTAAACCAACTGCCGTATTGGACTCGCTACCACCGACGTGCACTTGCAGATCCTGCGCTTGCTCAAGTCGCAATACGGCATTGGGAGTCAGTCGGAGCATCGTTTCACCGAGCAAGACAACGTCGTATTTTGTACAGCAAACGCTGGTGGATTCCTGTTTATAAGTCATGCGTGATCGTTTCGATTGCAAGCTTTCGAGTACAGTGAGGCAGTCTGTGTCAGTTTGGCCCAATCCTTGTTTTCCATGGCAATCGGATCTAGAAGTTGGCTACCGATTCCCACAGCAACAGCACCCGCCGCGAAAAACGAAGAGATATTGTCTAGATCGACGCCGCCGGTTGGCATCAGTTTGAGGTAGGGCATTGGAGCTAGAACATCTCGGATGTAACATGGTCCCAAATTTCTAATAGGGAAAACCTTGACGATATCCGCACCAGCGTTCCAGCTCGTGGCGATTTCGGTTGGCGTATACGCTCCGGGACAAACCGCAATCTTGTTCTGCTTGCAGTAATCGATGATCGGCACCGAAGTGATCGGGCAGACGACAAATTGCGCCCCTGAATCGATAGCGAGTTTGGCTTCCTCGAGAGAACGAATGGAGCCGATTCCAATGACTGCTTTTCCAGAAGCAATCGCTTGGTTGTCTCTCCGCATTTTTTGGACAATCGATGGTGCTGTCGCATTGGTAAGCGTGAATTCTATCGCCCGCACGCCACCTTGAAAAAGTGCTTCCACGATAGGGACAGCGTTTATCAAATCGTTCAGTCGAATAATCGCCACCATTCGGGCGTCAATGATTGTGTCTATGGTCATTAGGTTGAGGATGGATGCAGCTAATTTGCTAGCGTATAAAGTTGTAAAGATTTGCTGATTGTATCGATTGTACTGGTCGATAGAAAACAACAGAAGGACGGTTTGCTCTGTAGTCGTGGCAAATGTGTCTATTGGTTTTGCAAACAAGCAAATCTTCAGGGGCGCTTTATGAAAACGGTATTATTCGTTTGGTTGCTTGGTTTCGGCCTTTTCGCAAGCCATGTGGGTTGCTGTTCTATACGAATGGTCGGTGGCGGAAGCGAAATGGGCTCGTGCGGTAGCGGATGCAGCGATTGCGGTGGAGTTGGAGCATGTGCTTCGTTGCGATCGAGAATTGCAGACCGAATTCGCGGCGCCAACTGCAGTTCGGGATGCGGCGAGATTTATTGGGACGAACAGATTAATGAGCCCCCGGTTTGCGATCCCTGCGGATGCAACGGTGAGTACGAATGCGGATCGTGCAGGAGTTGCCCTTCTGCTCTGGGCCGTTTGCGCAGTCTATGGGGCCATCGTTATCAGCCGTCGAATTGCGAGGAGTGCAGCTCATGTAGCGCCAGTTCAATGCACGGTGGATCTGGTGCATATTCAATGCACGGTGGATCGGGTGCATGCAGCACATGTGCCGGCAATACACATTCAGAATCTGGAATGACGATGTCTGCATACAGCAATAACCAATTCGATTCAGCTGTAGGCACTCGTGCACCAACGCCTGCAGCGAAGCCGAAAGCCGCACGAGAACCTAACGTCGCGCCGGTTCCGGTCCCTGATGCGAACGCCAAGTTCGAATACGGCGTCCGAGCTCCGGAGCGCATCGTCGTTGGCAGCGGAGTTAGTCATCAAGGAAAAACCATCCTAGCTAGACCGGTTTCAACGGGATCCAAACAAGTTTCTCCGAACAAACCAAGGCTGGTTACCAACCCTCGATAAAGGGTGTTCGGAAATGCGTATTCGCGTGCAGGCGTCCCGCGTTGCTACCAACAGATCGGTTGTGCAAGCGATCGCTTTTGCGATGAGCAACGCGTAAAAACTTATTGCTTGTTTTCGTGGCGGGTAATGAACAGAGCCAAGACCAATCCGAAAAGCAACCCTGATAACAGGAAACAAACGAAGGGGAGTATGGAGCTCGACCAACTCCAATTGTCCGTAAGTGTTGTTCCGAAAATGGCACCTAAAGTGGCAAACGGAAAGAACATGGCGGCTAACATATTGAGCCGATGCGAAGCTACCGTCATTCGATGTGTTGCATTTGCTTGTTGATCTGCGCGCCGAATGACCGCAACATCCATTGAGTTTTTTGCGTCTTCATAAAGCAACTCCGCCTGACGCGATAAGTCATAGGCGCGATCTCGGTGGTCGATTAAGCTCCGCTCATCAGGCAGCGATTTTCTTGCCTCTTCTAGAGCCTCCAGTAGATTCCTACTGGAGCGAACCAGTGGAGCCAGCCCTTCGAGCAGGTGAAGATAGTCGTCGGCATGAGTTGCTGCGGTTTCTTGATGTTCGTATTGGTCGATGCGCTTTGCATAGCGATCCAAATGCAAGCCTAAAGCCACTTTCCCTGGATCTCCACTGCTGCATCGCCATTCATTTTGGCTATCCCGCCAAAAGAGGATTCCGCGCCGGCTGGCTTCGTCATGTTCTGGAACCAAATGAGCCACAATCAATAGCTCCCCATTGGCGATCATAACTCGCTGGCGCCCAACGTTTGTCCCTAAACGCAGTCGGAACTCTTCAGGAAAACTCGACCAATTCGAAGGTACAAGCGGGGGAGATACCATGTCTTATGGATTCATTCATTCAATGGATGTGGAGGCATGTAAAGCTACGGCCATTTACGTACCCATTATGCACAGGGGAGGGACGATAGTTCAATCGGTCGCAGCGGGTATAAACGAAATCGCTGCTTGTTTTGAGAGCAGATCTCCCTCTACATTTAAATGAAAAATCAAACTACAATTCCTCGGTTAACCTTAGTCAGCCTAGCCGACTCTTTTCCCCACTGCTGTTTTGGAGCTTCCGCATGAAAACATTATTTATTGCAATTACGATTTTCGCATCAACACTCGTTGTTGCAGACCCTGTCAATTTGCTGAAACCAACAAACAAGGCAGAAAGTTGGAGATTGGAGAAAGCCGGAGACGCGAAATCCGAGATGAAGATCGAAGACGATTCCGTTGTTTTTACAACCAGTGCCGTCGATTCTACGGATTGGCATGTCCAAGCCGTTCAGACGAATTTGGACCTTAAAGATGGAAAAACCTACACAATCAAATTCAAGGCGAAATCGCCTGATGACGTTTCAATCACTGTCAATGCGATGATCGACCAAGAGGACTGGCATCAGATCGGATTGAACGAGGAAGTTCAACTGCGCAAGGAATACAAGGACTTTAGCTTCAACTTTACTGCAAACGAAACGGTCGCCAAAAAAAATCGAATCAGTTTTGTTCTCGGCAGCGGTAAGGGCACTGTCTCGCTTAAGGACGTCACTTTGACAACCAAATAGATTGAAGAACGGCTGGCGAAACGATTTCTCGATAAATCGTCGGCGTCGTGAATTAAGGGGTTGGATGGAGACGCACGAAAAAAAACGATTGAAGTAGACCTATTCTTCCGAATTGCGACTTATTCTGTGCTTTTGAGCTTGCAACTAACGTTGCTATTCTCGCGTCAGGCGGTTAAAGTTTGTAACGTTGGGAGAGGAATAGGGAGCTGCAAAGAGCCCTCCGATCTCAACAAGATGTAAGCATCAGGTATCTCGAAGACAGCCGCGAACTTTTAGTCTCGTCCGCCATTGAGTTTTTCTGCCGCATGCATCGGACGGCTGGTCCGAGTGGTTTCCGCGGATTGGCCTAGTCGCGATTCGTTTAAAATGCTGCCGTTGTGGTAGCGATCGGTGATTTGGAAACAGGTTAAGTTCAAGGGTTATTTGATGGGTAAGAACATTTTTGTGGGTAGCCTTGCATGGGCCACTACGTCCGAGAGTCTCGAACGAGCGTTTGCTCAGTACGGGGTGGTTACATCCGCCAAGGTCGTCAACGACCGTGAAACGGGTCGTTCCAAAGGTTTTGCGTTTGTGGAAATGGAATCGGGTGCTGACGAAGCTATCCGTGCATTGAACGGCGCTGAACTCGATGGTCGTCAAATCGTTGTCAACGAAGCTCGTCCTCGCGAAGGCGGCGGCGGTGGTGGCGGTGGCGGCGGAAGTCGTGGCGGTGGTGGTGGCGGCTACGGCGGTGGTGGCGGCGGCGGCGGCAGTCGTGGCGGCGGCGGCGGTTACGGTGGTGGTGGCGGTGGTGGCGGTGGTGGCGGCGGTGGCCGACGCGATCGATACTAAGCTTCCAAAATCGGCGTGGTGTTCCTACTCGGACTGTGTATGGAGCAACCAAATAGTTAAGCGAAGGGACGTTAGGCACATTGTGCCGAACGTCCCTTTTTTCGATTTTGATATCAACTTACCTTCAGCGTCCGATTGCAAGTCAGCGAATTTCTAGTTGTGTTTGTCGTTTCTTGAAATCGACTGAATCCAACGTCCGTCCCGAATGTCGTTTTTGGACTGCTTCGAGGGAATCCAGGTTGAAGAGCGCTGATGACCCCGTGTGCGATAGTCATAGACCTGTGTCGCTAATGGAGCCGTCAAAGCTTCCGTGGGATCGACTGCATGGACTGCAGCGGAATCGCTGTCCGTTCGCTTAATCGGCATGTTGGCGTCCGAAGCTTTCGAAGGTTCGACCGCGGATCTAGGTACTAGCAAGTGACGTTGGAACGCGGGTGGCAAATCGATGGATTCGATTTTGCTCTTCTCCGCAGATTGATCTTTGTGCCGAGCCGGAGGAATGATTTCGGCGTGCCCTGCCAGGACAACTGTTGATTCGATAGATTTCGCTGAATCGGCCTGACCTTTGGCGATTTCCTTATTGATTGGAATGCCTGGCAACATTTTGATCGTAGGATCCGAAATGGTCGTTCCGCCTTCACGCCCTTCGAAGCGCGAAATGAGACTCAGTCGACGAGGTGCCCCCCCTACCTCACCCCATGGAATCCAAACACTATAAGAAGGTCCCATCGATGTCTTGCTCATATGTGTTTTGAACTGATCCGCGGTGAAGACATACTTGCGTAGTGGTTTTTGATCGGACGATACGTTATCGTCGGCGTCAAAGACATAAACAGCAAAACTGCCGTCGACTTCAACTGGATTCGTATTCTCCTTCCCATAAAAATAGACTCGTCCACCAAAGCCTCGCACACCTGGTTGGCTAGGCTGATGCAGTACCGAATCGGTCCAAACAGGTAGAATGCGATCCGGGATCGCTTGGGCAACGTCCTTTTGCCAGGGCCATGCGGTCGTAGAAGTTTTCGGTGCAAACTGACAGCCGGAACTAAAAATAAGCAGCGCTGAAGAGAGCCAGCACAGTCTGCCAATTCCTGATTTCGAGACGTATTTCGCCAGCAACATCAGCGAACTCCTGTTGTATCAGTGCTCAGTTGACCGCGCGAAGCTTGGTTGCGTGAGTAATTTCCGTTTGCTTGAAAGTTTGCGGGCTTAACTGGAGACGGAATCAGCTCAGGAGAGCGGAGCGGACCTCGTGCAGGATCTTTCATCAAGGCTGGTCCTACAGAAGGTACTTCATTCGAAGGACGCAACTGTGAGCCTCTAGGATCGATATCGGGGTAAACAACATCCAAGTCGTCTTGCGGCAACCTATCTATAGCCATGCCGTTTCGCGGATAGACATCGCCGTGAATTTCGAAGATGTCCGCTTCGCACCAACTCATTCTGGCAAACTCCGCTTGCTTGAGACCCTCCATGTCACCTTGAGAGCGGACTACGTGAGGAGTTAGTATGATCAGTAATTCAGTTCGCTGTATGTCGGACAAATCGTAACTAAATAGATACTTCAAGACGGGGATGCTTCCGAGCCAAGGAACTTGACGATGTACGGTTTTCGTGCTTCGCGAGATCAAGCCACCGAGAATGATTGTCTCGCCATCCGCCGCGCTCACGGTCGCTTGAGCCGTTATGGTATCGATGCGTGGTGAACGGATTACCGTCCCGCTATTGGATGTTGACACTGGGATTCCTTCGATTTCGGGCCCTACCTTTGACTTTTCTGCGTCGATCTCCATAACTACATTACCTTCTGGACTGATACGTGGCGTCACTCCAATGATGAGACCGACATTGACATCAATAAGTCCGTTCGTTGTGCCGAATTGAGTCACGCTCGAGGTCGTGATTCGAGGTACGCGTTGGCCTACTTGGATAAACGCCTGTTGGTTGTCAAGCGTCAGTACCTGCGGTCGGCTCAAGACCTCCAATCGTTTCGATTCTTGGAGTGCACGCAGCAAAAAACTTACGTTTTCGCTGCTGGCCGAAAGAACCAATCCCCCAAATCCTAGTTCTGTATTGCCTCGCCCCACTGAGAAATTTGAGATTCCCTGCCCGCTAACCGCACTGGAATTCGCGAGCGCTTTGTCCGAACCGCTATTACCTAGCGGCAGAGTTGAGTTGAAGTTGTAACCTGGGACGTTGAGGTTTGTACCCAGGAGACTACGGTCAAAAAGAACTGAATCTTGTAGCCCTAATTCAACGCCAAATTCGCGTGTATTGCTGAGCGCGATTTCCGCGATCACCACTTGGATCATCACTTGCGGAGGTTGCTGGTCGAGTTGCTCGATCAAGCGACTGATTTCTTCGTAGTAGCGGGGGGTAGCGCTGAGAATCAATTTGTTCTGCACGGGCTCCGGAACCACCACGACTTCCCGGTCGATCTGCTCAAAGGGATTGTTGGCACCAGGGGCCGCAATCTCGACTTGGCGTTTGCTTCGAAGGAACTCGTTGATGGCAAGCGCCACGTCGACCGCAGGTGAGTTTTTGAGTTGGTAAACGGTGCTTTTGCGTTGCATTTTGTCCCCTTCATCGAGCCGCAAAATCAACGCTTCGACGATTTTCAAATCCCCCTCCGATCCGACAACGATGACGTTGTTGCCACGTGAATCGACGGTGAACCGAAGTGGCATCAGCGCCGTCTCGTCGGGCGCGCTGGAGAGCTGTGGCGCGGTTGGCGTCCCAGTCCCTTGGGCGGGGAGCAAAGCTCGTAGTGTCTCCACCAAGGCGGCCGCGTCACCGTTTTTGACAGGGAAAATCTTGATCTTGGCTACCATTCCCGGAGTATCGAGTTGTTCAATGAGCTGTGCAATCAGTGGTAAAGTGGCAGGTGGACAAGACACCAACAACGTGTTGTTGCGTTCGTTTACCGTGATCTGGTTTGTTCCCAAGGTGCCGCTGGTGGCTACCGTTCGACCGTCTTGATCCAGAAGCTGAATACTGGCTCCCGGCCCAGTGGCAGACGTTGTGAGAGCTTGCTGAAGCGATTTCGCAATGTCCGCAGCTAAACTATGTCGTAACGGAAAAATGCGTGCTTGCTGCATCAACGAGCCTTTCGGAACGTCAAGCTGGGAGATGAGCCGACGGATTTCAAGAAGGTCGCGTGGTGGTGCGTGCACGACTATCGCATTGGTTCGATTGTCCACCATGGACTGAATGACTGGGGCGAGTCCATCGCGATTGAGAAAAAAAGTCCGCAATTGGGTTTGTAGCTCAGTCGCCGACGCGTGTTGCAGTTGAATCACTTCGAACTGCGCGTCTGGCGAAGCTGGCTGATCTAGTTTGGTGATCAGATCCTTGATTGCAGCCACGGCTTCTCCCCAACCGATCAGCAAGAGTGAGTTCGGCTTTCCAAGCGCCGTCACCGACACCCGGCCTTGTACCGAGCCGACCAATTTTTCTTGCATGGCTGTGATTAGTTTTGCAATTGCAGCCGATCCGGCATGCTGCAATGCGACGACCTCTATCTCCGGTCGTGTTAGGCGGCTGGCTTCGTCCAATCGCTTGATGATTTCGGTCAAGTCCGACAGCTGTTGATCCCGTCCTCGCAGGATAATTGCATCGATCTCTGGCAACATCTCGATTTGGACCCCTTCGAATTGCGGAAGGGGTAAGCTGGTCGGAGCTTTGGACTTGTCCTTGTCGGGATTGGCTGCGTTGTTTGGCGTCCCAGGAGTTATTGGCAGAGCAGGAGTTATTGGCAGAGGCGGTGGCGTCACTTCTTGTTGCATCGACGCGAATCGCATTGGGTTGTTTTTGGTGGATGCGGTCAGACTCGAGAATTTTGATAACGACGCTCGCCCATTGTCATGCAGAGGTAGGATTCGTATCGCTTCTTCGGGGCGAAGCATGGTAAAAGTGGTGACCAGATTGGCAATGTCGCTGGCCAGGGCTTCTGGGCCCTCAATTCGCAGACGGTTCTCAGCAGCGAGGAACTCGATCGTTGCTCTCCCGGAATTTAACAGCAACTCAAGTTTGTCTGCATTCACCGGGTCAACTCGTACGTACTTTTGAAAGAGACTCGTGAGCGAATCTTTGACGTAAGCCGCTCGCGATGGTGGGACGTTCACATCCCTTCGAATAACCATATAAAGGGACTGGCTTGCCGGTGCGGTCGGCGTCTGGGCTGTAGCAAATGGTATCGATATCCCGAAAAAGAGCATCGCACAAGCAATTTCGCGGGTCTTACTCATGCGCATCAATGCAACCTTAACTACCTTTTCAGGGCGATCTATCACCTATTCCAAACACTATGAATCGACGAAAAGTACACCGACGCATTAACGCATACGCGTAATCGGACGTGCAAGCTGGACCATAGGGGAAAAATCGCCCTGGGGTCAAGTTCAATGCACTAAAGCGATCGGCAGATTGGAATATCCCAACCCGATGCGTAAGCGAGGGACAATTCCGCAGGTCCCTCACTTACGTTTCGGGTTAGGATTGGTCGTTTCGGGTTAGGATTGGTAGTTTTCATATCGCCGTTCGCCTAAATGCGATCAAAGACCTCCGGCGGTACCCCGATCGGCAGTACTCGAACCTCTCCCAAAAATGCGGCCGCACTGGATTCCGCGAACCCCGGTTTTTTGGCCACAAAAGTCAAGGTTGTATCGGCCTGAAACGTGGGATCTGAAGGCTTTCCTGTTTCCGCATCGAGACCAGTGGGAATATCAATCGCGACGCGTTGCAGTCGTTTAGCCGCGTTGACCTGTCGCAGTACGTCTGCCATGAGAGCTCGCGGTTTGCCAGTCGCGCCGGTTCCCAACAGAGCATCAACCACGACAACGTGGCTTCCACAGTCGGATTGCAATTGACGCCTGGCTTGTTCCATTTCCGGCGTAGAAAGCCCCTCTCCGATCCAGCTTATACGGATCTCTGTTTGTTCGACAATTCTTAAGTTGGTTTCGGCGTCCTTCGATAGTTTTTCCAGGTCAGCGATCATCCAGAGACTAATTTGATGCCCCATCGCATGCAGATGTCTCGCTATTACGAGTCCATCCCCGCCGTTATTTCCCGGCCCACACAAGACGACGATTCCGCTAGATCGACTCAGTCCCGCGTCGATGAAATCCGCACAGCCTCGACCGGCGTTCTCCATCAAGACAAGACTGTTCATGCCAAAGTCCCGAACCGCAACGGCATCCACCTGTCGAATTTGAGCGACTGTGAGCACGCTAGGTGGCCTGGTGCAATTAGGATCAGCGAACATCGAAACAGCTTTTCTTACAACAGAGGAAACCAAAGAGGCATCTAGCGAGGCGTCTACGAGATGCCCGCCTTCCAACGAATAATCTAGCTCAAAATCCACAACATCAAAAAAATGGAAAATCCCGATAAATTGCCTTGGAAATCGTTGGAAATCAATAGATTTCCATGACTTGGAGGTCGTACACCTAATTGGCCAGGGTTTTCTCAAGTAAGTCACCCTCCTCGGCAACGCTGTGAAGCATTTTAACCAACAATTCACTTGGGTTGAGAGGGAGCTAGCCTCCCCTCAACCTTGTTTTGGCGTCCTACGTAACTGCCCGCTAACCGCCGCACTCCGCTCCCCCCTCGACCGCGTAAAGCGGGCGAGGCGGGAGCCGAGTGCGGTAATTTAAGGTCTTAGACGCACTTTTACTAAGACAAAACGGCGTCCGTAGGAGGCAAGCTCCGATCGGACGGAAATGCTTCACAGCGTTGCCTCCTCGGGGAGGGTGGCTAAGCTGTACAACCTCCTTATGTTAGAGAACGCGACACGGCCTATTGCAATCTGCTTTGGCTTGGTCTAAACCTGGAGGTAGTTTCTGTCTGCATTCCTTCACACAATCGTTTTTCCATGAATCATTCTGCCGTGCCTAGTGCCGCAACTGCCCATTCTCTTACGGATCATGATGTGCAGGCAATCGACCACCTGCGGACGGCCTATTCCCAGTTTGCAGCCGAACTAGGAAAAGTCATTGTCGGGCAAAAAGCCGTCATCGAACAATTGGCGATATGCCTTTTCGCTCGTCGCCATGCGCTGCTGATGGGGGTACCCGGCCTAGCAAAGACGCTGCTGGTGAGCAAGATCGCAGAAACCATGTCGCTGGGATTCAGTCGCATTCAATTCACCCCTGACCTGATGCCGATGGACATTACCGGCACCGACATCCTCCAAGAAACGCAGGAGGGGCGCCGCGAATTTCAGTTCATCCAAGGCCCAATATTCTCGAATATCATCTTAGCGGACGAAATCAATCGCGCTCCACCTAAGACCCAAGCGGCGTTTCTCGAAGCCATGCAGGAACAAAGGGTAACGGTCCTCGGCAAGTCGTTTGAGCTCACCTCGCCGTTCATGGTGCTTGCAACACAGAATCCAGTCGAACAAGAAGGCACTTATCCACTGCCAGAAGCCCAGCTCGATCGCTTCATGTTCTTGGTCGAGTTGGATTATCCAAGTGAAGCAGAGGAAATCCAAATCGCCCGTACCACCACAGGTGACGATCTAGTAAAACTCAATGCATTGATGGGAGCCGATGAAATCATCGCACATCAACGCTTGGTTCGACGCTTGCCGGTGCCGGATCATATTTACAGTTTCGCAGCTCGGTTGGTTCGCAAAACCCGACCACTAGGGGACACGGCTCCAGCCTGGCTTAAGCCGTACGTCAGTTGGGGGGCTGGTCCGCGAGCAGTTCAAAATTTGATTTTGGGGGCCAAGAGCCGCGCTGCGCTTCTCGGCAGCTACATGGTTCGGATGGAAGACATTCAGGCGGTCGCCCGACCCGTCTTAACCCACCGGATTATCACAACCTTTGCTGCCCAAGCCGAGGGCATGACGGCTAAGAAAATCGTAGAGCGTTTGGTTGAGGAAATGGAATAGGCTAACGCCTAACGTATGCTCCCAATCACTCGTTCTTTTCTTGATCCGCAAGTTCTTTCGCGCCTGTCTGCCGTGCCGCTTATGTCGCGGCACGCCATGCAAGGCAATATTTCTGGCCGGCATTCCTCTCCCCATCGTGGATCGAGTGTGGAGTTTGCCGAATATCGAAAGTACGTGCCTGGCGACGACTTGAGACGTCTCGATTGGCGTGCCTTTGGTCGAACCGACCGATACTACGTCAAGGAGTTTGAGGCCGATACGAATCTCCGATGTTGTGTTGTCGTCGACACCAGCGGATCGATGGCTTATGCCTCCAAAGGGCAAACCACCAAGATTGAATACGCCCGGCAAATCGCTGCATCGATGGCCTATTTGGCGGCCCAGCAAGGGGATGCCGTCGGATTGACCTGCGTTGCCGAAAAGATTGTGCAGAATATTCCGCCACGGCGATCCGCTGCTCACCTCAAGGTGATTCTAGATACGCTTGAAAATGCCAAGCCAGCAGGCGATACACAGCTACCTGCTATCTTGAACGAGTTGGCCGAAACGGTCCGGCAGCGAGCGCTCGTGATCATTATCTCTGACTTCTTCGTGGATCCAGCAGTACTGAAGGGCTGCTTTGAGCACCTTCGATTCCGCAAGCATGATGTGGCGGCCTTTCATTTGCTGGATCCGCTTGAAATGGAGTTCGCATTCACGCGCCCGGTTCGCTTTACGGATATGGAGGGTGGACCACCTTTGTTTGTCGAGCCTACGGAGATTGTGGATCGATACCATCGAGCATTAAAAACGTACTTGATCGATTTGCATCGCATCGTGCTGGAAACGGCAGTCGACTACCACCGCGTGATCACCAGCGAATCCTACGAGCATCCGATGATGCGGTTCCTGGTGGGACGAACACGTGGACGGGGTGTTCGATGAATTTTATTCAGCCCTGGATCTTGTTGGCTTTGCCGCTGATTACGGTCCCAATCATCATCCACCTGGTCAATCAGAGGCGCTTTCAAACGGTTCCTTGGGCGGCCATGATGTTTCTGATGCAGGCCAGTCGCATGTCGAGTGGCTACACCAAGCTTCGGCAATGGCTCATTTTGTTGATGCGAGCGTTGGCAGTCGCTTGCCTCGTGTTTTTTACGTCTAGGCCATTGGCCAGTGGATTGATCGGGTTGCTTGGTAGCCGCTCGAGTGAAGTTGCCATCGTACTGTTGGATCGTTCGCCAAGCATGCAAGAAACGCAAGCCGGCACTGGTATGTCGAAGCTTCAAGCGGCATTGTTGCAACTTTCCAACACGCTCAATACCCTGGGCGTGCAGCGAGTCGCGGTGTTCGATTCTGCTCGCGAAAAGCCGATTGAATTCGAATCGCCGAACAGCATGATTTCCGATCCTTCCTTGGTTGGAAACGGAATGACCAGCGACATTCCCGGGATGCTTGAGCGGGCGTTGCTCTATATCAAGAACAACCGAGCCGGGAACGTCAACATTTGGATTTGTTCGGACATGCGGGAGAGCGATTGGCGAAGCCGCGATGGCAGATGGGCGGCCGATCGCGAGGGCTTTATCGGACTGCCACAAGAGATTCGGTTTCAAGTTTTGGATCTAGGTGCTGCCTCGAATGAAAACCGATCGATACGAGTTGTGAATGCCAAGCGTGTCAAGGGGACGCAGGGAGTGGAACTTTCGCTGAGCTTCAAGATCGAACGAATGCTTGGCTCCACTGCACCGACTGCGTTGCAGATTCCCGTCGAGGTTGAGGTGGGTGGCGCTCGAAGTGTGATCAACGTCGACTTGCAATCGGAGTCGGCAGAAGTCAACGACTACCGGATTGCTCTATCATCGGAAAACGACAACGCCAGTCTTGATAAGGGTTGGGGATTAGTTCGAATTCCTGGCGATACCAATTCCGCCGACAACACGAGCTACTTCGTTTACGAAAAGCCACCCGCCAGGCGAACGGTTATTGTGAGTGACAACCCTCGCGTCATCGAGGCCATCGAATTGTGTACGAACATCTCGCCTGAGCAAGCCATTGAGTGCGAGACCGAAACGGTCGCATCCTCGCAGTTGGACTCGATCGATTGGAATACGGTCGCTTTGGTGGTTTGGCACGATCAATTGCCTGAGGGCCGATCGCTGGAGTTGCTGACTCAATTCATTGCCGAAGGTGGGCAAGTGTTGCTCTTTCCGCCGGAAACTCCCAATGATACCAAGGCGCTCGGCGTTCAATGGACCGGTTGGCAGAGTTTGGACGCAAATCCAAAATTGGTACTTGAGTCTTCCGATACGGATCCATCGCTCGCCAGGGTTAAGCAATGGCGAAATGACTCGGAACTGTTAGGGAACACGCTCAACGGTGCTCCATTGCCGGTCGGGCAACTCGGTATCAAACGTATTTGTAAATTGCAGGCGGAGGGAACTGTTTTGGCGGCGATGAACGACGAGTTGCCACTGCTGATGCGGATCGACGCGGCTGGTTCGGCCAAGAATGGAATCTACGTTTGCACAACGACCCCTTCTTTGCGAGATTCGACCTTTGCCAGTGACGGCATCGTAATGTACATCGCGATACAGCGAGTCTTGGCAGCGGGTTCGGCAAGAATTGGTTCGACTCGAATGGTAACGGTTGGTCAGCCTGCAGGTGTACTCTTTGAGAACGCGACCCAAACCGCAGGCGATACGACTGTTTTGTCCAATCAGTTTTCACAACATCCTGGCGTTTATCGCAGCGAGGAGCTTTTGATTGCGCAGAATAGGCTTGGGGATGAAGACAGCGGCAAATTGGTTCCAGCCGAAACGCTCTCCAGTTTGTTTGGTGCGTTGAATTGGTCTCGCATCGAGGTGGGAGCGTCCGCTAGAAGCTTGGTCCAAGAGATTTGGCGATGGTTCTTGATCAGTATGCTTGTCGCGATGGTGGTAGAAGCGATCCTATGCATGCCAAAGCGTCGTCAAGCGATGGTAGCACGTAAGTGAATGTCGCCTTTCGCTCCGCGAAAGTGCGCCCGGTCATCACTCTTTTGCGGAGCAAAGGGCGACAATGACAACACCTCGATTCAATGTTGTGCTTTATCAGCCCGAGATTCCCCAAAACACGGGGAACATCGGTCGAACGTGTGTCGCCCTTAACGCCAAACTTTGGATTGTACGGCCGACCGGTTTTCGATTAGATGACAAGCAATTGCAAAGGGCTGGCTTGGACTATTGGCAACATCTGGATTGGGAATCAGTGGATTCTTGGGCCCACCTGCTACCCACGTTGCCAATGGAGCGAACATGGTTCTTTACCAAATTTGCATCGCGATGTTACTCGGATGCTACGTTTCAGCAAGGTGATTGGCTTGTTTTTGGCAGCGAGTCGAGTGGCCTGCCCGATTCGGTGAGGGAGCAGTATGAATCGCAATGCCTGTCGCTGCCGATGATCGGACCGGTACGAAGCTTGAACCTGTCGGTAGCGGTTGGAGTGGGTTTGTTTGAAGCGCATAGGCAAACGATGAACACGCCTCGAACGATTTAACTTACTCGAAGATTCTCTGGCAGCCAAACTTGCGATAAGCGGACACGACGGAATCGATCTTTTTACTTCGCTCGTCCAGGCCACCGGTAAGTCGATGGTAGGGAATTCGGCGAGAAAGTAGATCTGCTTCGATTCGGCGGTGCATGATTAACCGCGAAACTGCTCCCGACCGGTCCCAAGTGTCATCGTAAGGTATGTCAGGCTCGCACAGAAAAAACAAATCGTAACGTTGTCGAGTTTCGTTCGCCAGCCGTTTCAGTTCTGGTTGAGCCGTTCCATGATAGTAGTAAGAAAACTGCAATGTCGTCGACGCATCCGTATCAATAAAAAAATAGCGGTTTGCATCGGTGACGAGCCTGTCTTCTTTGTCTCGATGACCGACTGCTATTTCAAGCAGTTGATTTTCGGTTAGGCGTCTTGCAATCTGGTGTTGTTCCCAATACTCACGACCATATTCGGGCATCCAGATCGTATTGTGTCGCTTAGCCATCAACTCAGCCAACGTTGTTTTGCCCGTCGAAGGTGCTCCAAGGAAAACGATATGAGTTACCAAATCGCGATAGACTCGAGCGTGTAAAAAACGGCGCGATTCATAGGGAGACGTCCGAATGATCGTACCTGATATTGGAATCCTATTGCGATGAAGGTCGACACGACGATCGATCGCATTCAATGCCATGCTGACATGCTTACCGTATGGTTCGCTACTAAAGAAGTGAGTCACGGAACGGTCTTCGAACCGACGCTTTAAGTACTCATCATGTTTGGCGGTTATGGCGGGTTCTAGCCCTGTTTCAGATGGACCATCCCATGCTTCGAGGACCTCCACGGATGGGTACAACGCGCGAATCCAGTGGGACCGAATTGGAAGGGGGCAAACATCTAATTCTGGACAATCGTAGATCAGAACGATCGTATGATCCATTTCCTTGAGTGATGCTTCGATCACACTCTGGTGACCGCGATGCAATGGAGCGAATTTGCCGAGAGTTAGCCCAATCTTCATTTTGCGGTGATTCCTATTGACCGCGTCAAAACAACGTGCTGGGATTGGGCTGCGCGATTCCAAGCAACCAGCCCTACCATCGCCATCACCCAAAACAGAGCGTAAAGAATTGCCGTTGGGTACAGTTCCTTGTATGCGAATAAGCCGACCCCAACCGTGTCGATGACGATCCAATAGATCCAGTTTTCTAGACGGCGAGTTGCCAGCAAGTACTGGGCAACCAGGCTTGCTGCAGCCACAAACGAGTCAGCGATTGGCAGTTCCGCATCGGTCCAATACAAGAGCATGCTAGAGAATGCGACAGTCAGTACAATTGAAACTAAAATACAGGTGATATTTCCTGGCATGGTAAGCGAACGGACAAAGATAACCTCCGATCCAGCCGTATTGGAAGGAGTGGTACGCAGTGATTTTTGCCATGCTACCCAGCCAAAAATCTGTAACCCAACATAAATAGCGTGGAGAGCCATATCCGCGTAAAGTTTCGCATGATAGAAAACGGCGATGAGAAGCAAAACTTGCACCAAACCGGTTGGCCATGACCAAACGCTTCGAACAATATAGAACCAAACACACAAGAAACCAAATATGGCAGCGATGATTTCAAGAATGGTCATTCGGACTTATGCACTCGAACAATTTTGATATCGTAGTCGTCGTCCGCGTGAACACCGAATGTGCACTGCGATGCAGTTTCTGTGGCTTTAGCCGCGACCTAGGGCGTTCCGCCTTGGTTATCGACGGAGGCGAACTTGCGAAGTTTGGCCAAATCTTACAGGAGTTTCAAGCCGCTCGCAATCAGCGTATCCTCGTCTCCTGGCTAGGTGGAGAACCCTTTCAATGGTCGAAATGGCGAGAAACGTCGCTCGCGTTTCGAGAAATCGGGCTTGCTTTAGGCATCACGACGAATGGTATCGCGCTTTGCTCCGAACAGGTTCGTGACGATGCGATTCAACTGTTTGATCAAATCACGATCAGCATCGATGGCTTGGCTGAAAGCCACGACCGAATGCGTAGGTTTCCTGGGATGTTCGATCGCCTACGGGGGATGGTCGAACAACTGCAAAACAGCCGACCACAGAAAAAGCCATGGCTTCGAGTCAATACGATCCTCACCAGGAGCAACATCGAAGAGTTTGGGAAGTTTTGTGAAACCATGGCTAGTTGGGGATTCGACGAATTGACGATGAATCAGCTCGGCGGAAACGACCGCCCCGAGTATTTCCCTGACAATCGCCTGACCACCGACCAAATGAGCAGGTTTATCATCGACCTAGAGTCGATTCAAAAGTCTTGCATTGCAGCAGGGATGATTTTGCGGAGTTCTCCTTTGTATCTGCAACGCATGCACGCCTCGACCCATGACGTAGCGATTCCGATTGAAGACTGCTCGCCAGGCGATCGCTTTTTGTTTGTCGATGAGTCGGGGCAAATCAGTCCCTGCAGTTTTACATCTCAAAGTCTTGGCATCTCGATTGGTGAAATAGATACCGTGAAAAAGTTGAATGACCTAGGCTGGATGTTTCGGAAAAGAAGATGTGGTAAGATGCCAGTGTGTTGCGGTGATTGTCACGCAACGCATGTTTTCGAAAAATTTTCTTGATGAACAGTCGTTTCGCAACTTGCTTTCATCCTTTGATTCTCGAGTGACACGTGCTGCAGAATTTCTTTAAACGCGTTTCACAAGCACCGACGAATCCGTCTCAGCGTTCGGTGACTCGTGAATTCGATATTGCCGATCTGTACCGCGGACCGGTCGAAGTAAACGAAGACACAACCGTCGGCACTGCTTTGGATGAGAAACTACGGCAAGCCTATTTTTGGATCGTCAATCACGCGGTCATCAGCCCGTTTTATGACATCGAATACAACGAAGGGGTCTCTCAAACATTTCCGTTTGGTGATCGCGGAAACTTAGTCCAGTTGCCGTCAGGACAGAGCTATTGCAGCTTCGTCTTAATGCCGCTGCTAGCGTTTGCTGTTCGGGCCAAATGCCTGCTTGTGGGTGGGCCAGGTCGCGGAAAGACTTCGAGTGCGGTCTTGATGGGGGTGTTGGCTGGCTATCCGATCCAAGAAGTGCGTCGGGCGATACAAAAAGGGCAGCCTCAAATGACGATCGCCGATTTGCTTGGAAATCCGCTCCCCTCGGACTTGATCAAGGCTCAGAGTATCGACCAAATCGGAATCGCTTGGCGTAAATGGTTGAGCATGCGAGTCAAGATTATCGATGAATACAATCGAATCCCTACGCGAACACAATCCGCTTTGTTGACCTTGATGTCGGATAATTACGCAGAATTATACGATCAGACGTTTGAATGCCCCGACGCAGCTTGGTATCTCACGGCCAACGACGACGCGGGTGGTGGAACGTATCAAGTCATCGAAGCGCTGCGAGACCGAATCGATATCGTTGTCAAGGCGCTTCACTTCAATAGCCGTTTTCTCGGCGAGTTGCTAGAGAGAATCGAAGCCGGAATACGACCAGAAGAACTGATGCCTGCACAGATCGTCTTCACGGCAGAGGAAAGTGACCGAGTTCATCGGGAGATTCGTTCAGTTCCTGTGCCAACACCTGTCCTAAGGAGGCTTGAGTTCTTTGCCAGCCAATTTGAGTATTGCGAAGGGGCGGCCTCCCAATTTGAGTACAAGACGAAAGATACCGTAAAGTTATCGGCGATCGATTGGCAACAGATTAGTTCTTCCGAAACAGGAAAAGACAAACTCAAAGATATCGGAGCCCAAACGAAAAATGGAATGTCGGTTCGCGCGATGATGACGACGCTGATGTTTGTGAAAGCCATGTCGTATTTTCGCGGTGCGAGTCAAGTGGAACTGGAGGACCTTCGACAGTTAATTCCATTTGTCCTTCACGATAAAATGGTCCAAGATCCCGACTGTCCCTTTTTTGAATCCGCCGACAATGCCGCTTTTCGAAGCGATAAAATCGGTTGGCTTCGTCGTATGTTTGACATGTCATGTGCCGAGTACGATCGCCTCCAATTGGATCGCGATGATCCTGTCTTGAATTTGAGTGACGAGTTCGAAAAAGGGCTCGACGGGCTCGATCAAAGGGAGGTGCGAAAACGCATGGTAGAGATCGAAAGGCTTCTGAAGACCTGGAGTGGCTCTCGTAAGTTCTACGGCCACATGTACGACGATGTGCTAAAACTCAAATACTTACACCAACGCTATACCAACTACTTGCGATGGTTGACATGGAAGGAGTAGAGCATGATCCAGATTGAATTGGCGCGAGAAGACGTCATTTCCATCAACGCCGACGTGTTGGTCCTAAAGCATGCTCAATCGTTCTACGGAGCCGACGAATCTGTTTACTTACGGCTCGTACAGCAAGGAATCTGCGACGAAAACGACGTATGTCCGCAAGATGGCGATACCGCTTTTCTCGCAACACTTGGTGCGATTGGTGCAAAACATGCGTTATTTCTTGGAACGCCGCGACTTGGAAAGTTCAGTTATCGAGAGATCCGGCTTTTTGCTCAACGAGCCATCGAATTCCTCGCCAATGAACGTATGCCTATCGAAACATTCGCTACCACCGTGCACGGCGCTGGCTATGGTTTGGATATTGAAGAATCCTTTCGTTCGATGATCCTCGGGTTTCAACAAGGACTAACATCGCATCCGATCGCGACGCTGAAAAAAATCATCTTTGTCGAACGAAACACTCGCAGACACGAAGTATTACAAGCTGCGCTCGGGGACGTTCAATTGGTGTTGCCCGCAGTCTCAAACGCGAACGACGTTGTCCCTAAAGGCACCGTGAACAAACTCATCGTAACACCTCCTCGAAAAACCGTTTTCGTTGCGATGCCGTTTTCTGAAAACTTCGAAGATGTCTACCAATTTGGAATCTATGCGACGGTTCGACGTTGCGGTTACGTTTGTGAAAAAGTGGACGAATCGCTCTACGCAGGGAGCATCATCGATCGAATTACCTGTGGAATTCAAGAGGCTGAGTTTATCATTGCCGATTTGACGGAAGAACGGCCCAATGTTTATCTCGAGGTCGGGTACGCGTGGGGGCTCGGTAAACCGGTTATCCTCATTGCGCGCGAAGGCCAACGTTTGCACTTCGACCTGAGCCATCATAAGTGCCTATTTTATCGAACCATCGCTCGGCTTTCGGAGCAACTGGAGCGCACGATCCATGATTTGTTTGTTCAGGCGCGATCATGACTAAGTCGGATATTGCGATCCCAGCCGTTTTTCAACGGTCACTTGAGGATCAACGGGATGCACTGAACGCACTCTTTCGATCGAGGGTCAAACAAGGTGCGAAGATCGATCCTCATGCGTTTGCGGAGCATGTTCGAACTCGTATCGGCAACAGTATTGAAGCGATCCATTTGGTGCTGCCTGAACGAACTCGAATCGCAACGACCGAGTTGTACGAGGTTTCTTTGGAGCTATTCGCAGCCGGGCATTTTGGCGATGGAAGCAAGACACCTTATCTGTCGACGTTGTGGGACGAGTTCATGCCGAAAATCGCTCGGCATGTGGCAAGAGACCCTCGCCGAGTCGCCGGCAGCTTAAGCAATGCACTCGTCCAAATCGAACAGCAGTCGACTCAGTCTGCCAAGCGTTGGCTAAATCTGCTTATCCAACTGAACCAGTACGCGGAGAGTGTAGACGAGCTACTTGTTTCAGGGAAAGTGGCAGCATGGGTTTCGGGCATGTCGCACTTTCGGCGTTCCGCGTTGGCTGCCGCGCGTTTGCTTCCCATCCGGACCGTCACCTCCCTTTTGGGTCTTGATCTAGACGCTGATGAGAACGGAATTCGCAACTACCTTTTCCAGCTTGAGGGGAATCCATGGTGCAACGCGTTGGTTTCTCCGCATGAGCGAGATCTTGAGGCACGACAGGTTGCTGTGTGCGGTGCATTTCGTGGCTTTGGAGGATTGATGATGAAGCCGCCGTCGGTCGCAACTGTCGATGGCAGGTTGATGGTCAGTGACGGCGAACAAGTATGGCAGATCTTTGCGGATCGGTACGGATCGGTCATCCAACGAGTTAATCTAGAACCATTTCAAGAGAATCGAGCCCCCGCGAAGTCCAATCCATGCGTGAATAACGACGGCACCATTCAATGGGACGGTAAAATAACGCATCGCCCTGACATGGCCAATTCCACTAGTTTCGCATTTGATGGTACTACGCTTGCCGTGACTATCTCCAATTCCTTCCATGTGTTTTTGTTCGCTCGAACATCACTGGTTGTTCCTCCAGCGCAGATGCGGAACGAGCCATGACCAAAGCGCAAGCGCTCGAAAGCTTGAAGACTCAGTGGCTTGGCGCTTGGCCGCAAGCGATCGCGGATTGGAGCCCCTATATCCAATTGCATGAGCCGGCATGGTGTCTCAACGCGAAGGACGAAAAACGTGAGTCATTGAGCGGCAGCTTTGCGATGATTCGATTGGTCGATCATGCCGTTGTTATCAGCTTGAAACAGATTCTTGAGGAAGGCTTGGAGAAGTTCTCTGCCGAAATACTCGCGCACGAAATTGGCCATCATGTCTACTGCCCCGCTGATTTGACCGACAACGCGAGACTACTCGCGCGCATTCGACGCGGCCTACCTGGTTGTGAGTCGTATGCGCCGATGCTTGCAAACTTGTATGCAGATCTCCTCATCAATGATTATCTTCAACGATCTTGCGGGCGCGACATGGCGGGCGTCTACCAAGCGATCCAGAAAGAACCGACCCAGTCCAAGCTTTGGCTTCTTTATCTTCGAACGTACGAAATACTATGGAGTTTGCCCCGCCAAACGTTGACTAGTTTGGAGGTCAACTCACGTATTAACCAGGATGCGTTGTTATGCTCGAGGCTCATCCGAAGCTATTCGAAAGACTGGCTAGCAGGTGGGGGTCGCTTTGCTTGCCTCTACTTGCCCTACGTTTCGGAGGAGGCCGAGGCGGCAAGAAAAGACGCGAGACTTTGGTGCGATGCCCTCGATGCCGGAGCCAACGGATGTCCGGATGGACTTACGGAAATCGACGATGATGAATTGACAGGCGCTATCCATCCGGCTGAGGATCCTGCGCTTTCAGGACTTGACCCCATTGATCTCTCGGAACAAGACGGGCAGGGGAGAGGTCGAGTCCGGAGCGAACTTTCAGGTCGCAAAACGATCAAGTCCTATCGTGATCCGTTTGAGTATGCCGAAATACTGAAGGCGTCCGGCGTCACGCTGAACGAGCGGGATGTCGCTGTGCGATACTATCGTGAACGGGCCATTCCATACTTAATACCATTTCCGGCACGCGAGAATCCGGCGGCTACCGATCCAATTCCGGAAGGGCTTGATCTTTGGGATCCGTCTAGCGAAATTGAACGGATTGATTGGATGAGCACTCTCGCGGCCAGTCCGGTCGTCATTCCAGGCGTTACGACGCGAGAGCGATTGGTGGGGGCTTCGCCTGGAACAGAACCGCAGCGAACGCCGTTGGATCTTTATCTTGGGGTCGATTGTTCCGGATCGATGCGAGATCCGGCATGGACACTCTCTTATCCAGTGTTGGCGGGGGCGGTAATCGCTATGTCTGCCTTGCGTGTTGGTGCCAAAGTCAAAGTGGTGCTATCGGGAGAACCTGGAGGGTCCGTCTCCACGGAAGGATTCGTTCGCCATCCATCGCCGGTACTGAGGACTCTTGTTAACTATCTAGGAACAGGCTATTCGTTTGGAATCCATCGATTGTCCGAGACGTTTCACGAAAAGGCACATCTAACAAATCCTGTGCATATCCTCATTCTTAGCGACTACGACATCTTCTCGATGCTGGATGAGAAGGGAGGCAAACGACTTGGATGGGACGTCGCTCGCGAAGCTGTACAGCTTTGTGGGGGAGGCGCGACCTATGTTTTGCAGCTGCCTGGATATGCAGGGACGCTTCGAAGCCAATACAGCAGTAAGATCGATCGCATGAAGCAAGATGGATGGAACGTCCACTTAGTCAACTCGATGGAAGAGTTGCTTGTGTTCGCCCGTCAATTCAGTCGAATCCAATACCACAAGCGATAATCCAATAAGCATTATGGACAACGAAGGACCACAACTCGAAACACTGCTTCGCCGACTGAGCGAATGCCCGATCGAGTTCATTGAGACCTGCAAGACGCCAACCGGACTAATCCAATTGATCTCTATTTTGAGCGATCACTATCGAGAGTTTGGTGATGCCAATCCATTGAAGAAAAACACGAGGTTATTGACACGACTGGATGGCAACGCCAAGCAGAGCAACAAAAGTTCAATGAGGCACTGGGCCGTTTTGAGCGTGGCAACTTGGCTCTTGCATGACGAATGGTTCCTTGACCGGCCGGAGTTATCCAAAGCTTCTTGGCAATGGTTGAGCAGCAAGTCAATGGAAAAGTTCTCTGAAATCGTTAGCCCCGAGCACTGCATCAATGACCCAGACCGCAGGGAAGAGTTGGTACGCATTTGTCTGGAATCGATGGGCTTACGACCCAATGGAGAAACGATCGAACAGGCGACCGATCGCAAGCAGACGCTGGATAGTGTCGAGCGCGAAGGGATCCTTCGAGCTACAGCAGTCGCGGAACGGCGTGCCAGAGAAGTTCGCGAAGCGATGGCCAAGAAGCAAGCACTCGAATCCGCCAGTCGGTACGGAGAATAGACGGTATGTACCCTGAGCTAAGCGAGGCAGAACGATTTCCAATTCTGACGCAACGCGGTCGCGAACTTTTGTATCGAATGAGACAACACCCGCATGCTCCGATATGGAACTGGCCCAATGGTGAACAGCTTGATGAAGCTGGCTTAAATCGAGTTAAGTCCTTTGCAAATTCGTTGAATTACGAGCCCCCGCGTTCAGCTCAGTCAGAACCAGACTGGTTAACTGCCTACGTGGAACGTTGTTTGCACGAAGTCCCATTTTATCGCAAGCGTTCTCGTCCAGGGACTTCATTGCAAAAAATTCCACCTTGTAGTCGCGCGGACCTTGCCCCTCGCGTTTGGGAGTTCGTTCCCGATTCGGAACCGTTGAACCAAACGATTGTCTTTTCAAGCAGCGGAACAACAGGATACCCCACACGCACGCCTCACCATCCCTATTCTGCGGCGTGCGGTATGCCGCTCATGGAATTCGCCCTGCGCACGCTGCATAATATCGAATTGCCGCGTGGCCCCGAGCATGTGGCAATCACCAATGTTGCCGCATATCCAGGTGCCTTTACCACGGCAATCGTCGTCGCCTATTTACAAGAAGCTGGCTGCGTGCGAGTCAATTTGCACCCGTCGGCTTGGAGATCCGATAGCGATTGCTGTCGGTTTATCCAAGAGTGGCAGGCGCCGATATGGCTCGGTGATCCTGTTGCCTTTAGATCTCTAGAAGAGATTGACGTGGGGTATGCGCCGAAGGCAATTGTGTCGAGCATCATGCATTTGTCGCAGGGCTACGCAATCCAGTTAAGCCAGCGCTACGGTTGCCCCGTATTGGATCTTTATGCCATGACCGAGGCAGGCATCATTGCCGTTCGAACTCCGGAGGGACTTCGAATTCTACCACACGACTTGCATATCGAAATTCTGGATGCGAATGACCAACCTTGTCCGACGAGAGTGCAAGGGGAGATCACCTTGACTGGCGGACGCAACCCTTTCCTTCCATTGCTTCGATATCGAACTGGCGATTTTGCTTCGCTGGTCGAGCACGACGGACATCGATTTCTGTTGAACTTCCAAGGACGTGAACCAATGGAGTATCGAACCGCATCCGGTCTTGTAATTCACAGCATGGAAGTGACACGCCTAATGAGGCAACACCCCGTTCTTCGATACGAAATGAAACAGCGAGCCGAGGGCGGATTTGAAATGGTCTATGACGGTGATATCGATTCAACGAAATTGCGTACCGATCTTCGAGAGCTTTTCGGTGAACCTGTTGAACTGGCCGCCCGCATTCGTTAAAGCCACTGTCGAAGTTGACGGGATCCAATGGCTTTTATTCAATCAATCGTGGCTTGCCGCTCCAGCCTAGCTTTTCTCGGAGGGCATGGTAGTCGTCGTGACCAGGAATGCTGATCAACTGAAACGTGTCGTCGGCTCTCGAAATTTGCACCCGAAGATCGCGGCTAAAGTGACAGACCACCCGACCATCCACCACCACACTGGCCGTCGGATGATCGACTCGAAACTTGAGATCAAATATGCGATCTGCAGTGTCAACAACCGGACGCATCGTCAACGTGTGAGGGCTAATCGGACAGATTACAAAGGCTTGTAGATTGCGGCGAAGGATGGGACCGCCTGCAGAAAGATTGTGAGCGGTTGAGCCGATAGGGGTACTGACGATGAGACCATCGCAGGCATAAGTGGTGGCCAGCACCGAGTCGATATACAAATCGATATACATCATGGTGTAGGGAGGCCCCCCAAGTACCGAAGCCTCGTTTAGTCCGATGATCGAATGAAGCAGTAAGTCCCCTTCATAGACTTGGCACTGCAACATCAAATGGTTGGTAACGGAGAATCTTCCGTCGCAGACTTCAGGCCAAATGTCGACAAATCGACTAGCTGAGATGGCAGCCAAAAAACCGAGTTTACCCAAGTTGACGCCCAGCACGGGGCGCTGGTTGTGGCGCATTTGACGAGCCGACTGCAGAATGGAACCGTCGCCGCCTAGGACGACGACAAGGTCCGATTCGCAGGCATCAAACTCGTAGGAAAAACTCTTGTCGACTGCAACGATTTCGGCATGCCGTTGGATGATCTCTAACATACCTTTGAGCTCCTGTTCGACTCGGGGGCGATTCGGGGCAGCCAGAACCACCACGCGGGGTCGTGATCTGCCATCTCGAATCCATCCCCAAGACGCAGGATTGTTCACTAGTTAAACTCCTGCATGTTCTGCATTGGAGTATTTTTCGTTGAGCAGCTTGCAGGTTCTAGCGATTCCTGAGGGATCCAATCCCAACTCCTTGAGCAAATCATTGCGATCGCCGTGCTCGATAAATTGGTCTGGAATTCCGAGCGTTCTGAGAATGCGAGTGTCCCACCCTTGAGCGCATGCCGCTTCCAAAACGGCCGAACCAAATCCACCCATGAGTGCTCCCTCCTCGACCGTCACCACGAATCGGCACTCTTCAAAAACCTGCGCTAACATCGCCATGTCCAGCGGCTTGATAAAGCGGGCATTGATCACCGCCACATCCAATCCGTCCTTCTTTAGAACCTCCGCAGCTGAAATCGCTTGCTGTAGCATTGCACCGCATGCGATGATGGCGCCGTCGGTCCCCCAGTGAATCACCTCGGATTTGCCAAGTTCGATCGGTTGGGCCGGTCGCTCGAAGGTCTGGGCCGTGGTCTTTGGATAGCGAATGGCGGTCGGTCCGGAACGCGACAACGCGAAGTGAAGCATAGGCTCGACTTCGGTCGCATCCCCCGGCGCCATCATGACAATGTTCGGAAAGACTCGCATGTAACCGATATCGAATAGCCCGTGATGGGTTGGACCGTCAGGGCCCGTCAAGCCCGCTCGATCGATCATGAATGTCACCGGCAAGTTCTGCAGTGCGACTTCTTGGAATATCTGATCATAGGATCGTTGCAGGAACGTCGAGTAGATTGCGACAATGGGTCGCAACCCAACTTTGGCATGGCCAGCCGCAAAGGCAACCGCATGCGACTCGCAGATACCAACGTCAAAAAACCGATCGCTAAAGGCATCGCGAACAGGCTCCAATTTGTTCCCTTGGCACATGGCTGCTGTCATTACTGTGACAGCGGTGTTGCTCTTCATCTGGCTCATGATGGCGTCACGGGCGTAGTTGGTGAAAGCTGGTTTGTCACTGGCACTAAGCGGCTTGGGGCACCCATCTTCATCCTCAAACGCAGGTGGAGTGTGAAAATAGACGGGGTCTTTTTCTGCAGGCTTATAGCCTCTTCCTTTTTCGGTGACCACATGCAAAAGCGTGGGTCCTTTTTGATCCTTGACCATCTCCAAATACTTGCGAAGCAAATGTATATCATGCCCGTCGATTGGCCCAATGTATCGGAATCCAAATTCCTCAAAGAGCATGCCGCCAACCATACCGGCTTTCACTCCCTCTTTGATTTGGGCGAGCAGACGCTCGGTTGGATCGCCAAAGAGGGGCAGTTTGTTGAGGACTCGGACTACTTCGCTTTTGAAGCCTGTATAGAAAGGGTTGGTGCGAAGACGATCGAGGTAGCTCGCAACAGCACCCACACGTGGGCAAATCGACATCTTGTTGTCGTTCAAAACAACGATCATATCGGCATTGAGTTCGCCCGCATTGTTCATCGCCTCGAAAACGATACCTGATGGAAAGGCACCGTCACCGATCACAGCGATACTTTTTCGTCCTGCTTGACCTGTCAAATCATCGCCGCTTTTGAGACCAAGGGCAGTTGAAACGCTGCAGCCAGCGTGGCCGGTCATGAATAGGTCGTATTCGCTCTCGTAAGGGTTTGGGTATCCCATCAAGCCGCCGCGTTCACGGATCGTTTTGAACTCGTGATAGCGACCGGTGATCAGTTTATGTGGATAGATCTGGTGCCCAGTATCCCAGATCAGTCGATCCCTTCGAAAGTCAAATACACTGTGCAACGCTAGACAAAGCTCTACCACCCCCAAATTCGAAGCAAAGTGTGCCGTCCGAGTCGCAAGAAGATTGCACAGCACATCCCGGATCTCCACGCCGAGCGATTCCAACTCCTGCGTGGACATGTGTTGAAGCGGTTCGGCGGACTCTAATTTGGCAAGCATTTCGTGCATAGAGTTTCTAATGGCTCCTATCCGTGATGTATCGTGCAAGTTGTTTTAGGGGAGTAGAGGCCGGACCAAATGCGTCCACAGTCGAAATCGCTTGTTCAACCAATTCCTGGGCTCGCTCTCGGCTTACCCCAACACCATAGATCCCTGGAAAGGTCAGTTTGCCTCGTTGGCTGTCTTTTCCAGTACGTTTCCCAGTGTTTTCGCTAGTACCCTCCACGTCCAGTAGGTCGTCTACAATTTGGAACGCAATTCCCACGCAATCTCCGTAAATAGACAGTTTTTCCAATTCGTCTAGAGTTGCGTTGGCCGCCAAGCCCCCCAAGATTACCGAAGCCCGAATCATGGCTCCGGTTTTTCTAGCATGGATCGCATGGAGCATTTCAACCCCTCCTCCGTGTTTTTCCGCTCGAAGATCGTCACATTGACCACCTACCATTCCTTCCGGTCCGGCAGCCTTGGCCAATACCAAACAGCTTCGAACCGCAATGGTCGGATCCATGTTGCTCGACAGAATCGTTTCAAAAGCCAATGCTTGCAAAGCATCACCAGCGAGAATCGCAGTCGCCTCATCAAATTGGATGTGGCAAGTTGGCCGCCCACGTCGAAGGTCATCATCATCCATGGCAGGCAAGTCATCGTGGATTAGCGAATAGCTGTGAATCATCTCCACCGCCGCGGCGCTGCCCATTGCCTTAACGGTCGAACTTCGCAAAGCCTCAGCAGAAAGCAAACACAATATTGGACGAAGCCTTTTGCCTGGTGAAAGCAAGGAATATCGCATCGCTTCGCGAAGCACTGCCGGGCAACTCTCGGAGAGTTTTGTCATGCAACTCTCCAACTTGGCGTCTACTTCATTAGTTAACGACTTCCACCGGCCAAGCAATCCGGATGTTTCATTCGTTGGATCGTTCGAGATTTGCACAATATTGATGTTGGTCTCAAAGCACTCGGTAGAAGCGGATGAAAGTCAGCTCAAAATGAGGACAACCTTAATTCGAGAGACATTGTAAGCGCAAGTGACAAAAAATGTAGTCGGCTGAAGCAAGCATTTTCGTCGACCCCGCAAATGCTCCCGGCTTCGTACCTCAAACTTCCTCTTCGTCCTCCCAGGTCTCGGTGATCGCTTCGCCTCGACCCGTCAATCCGCGTAGCTTTTCGATTTTCCGTCGGGCTCCGGTCAACTGCTGCTGGCAAAAACGCACGTATTCGACGGCTTTTGCGTACTCAGAGAGCGATGATTCCAAGCCCAGCGAGTTCCCCTCCAATTTTCGGACAATCTGCTCCAATTGGGTCATAGCGGACTCAAAGGTTGGATTCTCGTCTGTATCGCCAGTTTTTATGCGAGCCATCGTGCTGCTTTCGTTTCGTAAGCGATAGGACCCCTAAGACCGTCAAAGTCGGCGGTTTCCCCCCTGCAAGTGAGTAAAAAAAGCCTCAGCCGGCAATTTACCGAGTCGCTGTGACCTACTTATTTAATTCATCGTCGCGATTTTTTGACAGCGAGTGTTTCCAAACCATTTTATCAATCACTGCAGCAATGGCCAACGAGAGGCGTCAACAAAGTAAAAAAAGTTATCGGCAAAAAGGCCAAGCCACTCGGGTCGCGCAGGTCCCTTTGAACGGTTCGCCAACCGGTCCGACTGGCGGTGCTGCCGCTTTAGGAGCTCCTCCGAAACTCTCGCCGCAAACAGACTTGCCAATCTCGCCAATCTCTAAGTCAAATCAGAACGTGGTCGGTGCAAGAGTAATCGAAACTGTTGATGTGATAGACAATGCGATTCTCTCTGAGGGAGCGGCGGCTTGGGGTGTCCACTCCCAGACCGCGCAAAACGAGAATCTCCAAGAAAACGGGACCGCTTGGTCTCAGGCAGTGGACACCAAACTCAATGAACTCATAGAGCGGTCGAGAAACTTTGAACGTGAGCGTCTAGAAATAGAATCGCTTCGAGAACATCTCAGACAAGCTATTGAAACCGCAGAATCTCGGTTGACATCGACCGACTCGAATGAAGGAAAGGCTCGCTTTCACGAGCTGGAAACAAAGCTGATTCAGGCCCAACAAGAAAACACAAAAGTATCGTCGCTGCTTTTGCATGCACGCGCTGAGTACCAAGAGCTACTCGCTTTCATTGAATCCGAAGCAGTCGACGACGGTGTGTCGCAAGCGGAGCTACGAACGATTGCGCAAAGGGTTTTGGAAAAAACGGATGCTCGCGAAACGGAACTTACCCTGGAAGTTTCACAGCTCAAGGACCAACTGGACTTCCTGCGATGCGAACTGAAAGAAGCCAAACCAATAAACATGCACTCCAGTTCGGATGAGTCGGACTTGCGAATTCAAGTGGAACAATTGCGAAGTCAATTGTTGGAAGCCAGGCATGAAGCGGTAGAATTGCGCATGCAAAGCAACGAACTAGGCTCGCGATTGTCAAAGTTTCAGGGAGTCGCATCTGGCCAAAAATCCGAAACACTGAGCTGGGAACAACGCAAGGAAGCCTTATTGCAGCAATTGGAAGCGGAAACGCATACGGAAACTCCATGCGACCCTCGCAAGGTCTTGGAAATCGAAAGGATCGTTGAACAAACCACCATCGAGATAAATCGACGCGATCAGGAGATTTCCGATTTGAAGACCTTGATCGAACAACAGTCGATCGCGCACGACGGAATGTCTATCGGTGTTGCCGCCATTGCGGAAATGATTGAGTCCGACTCGCTAATTGTTGCCGAAAGACTGCGGCTAAAAGAACTTCGTGACGATTGGGAACAAAAGCAGCGGCAAGCGGAAATCGAGATGTCCATGGAAAGAGCCAAGCTGGCTCGTGAACGCCTGGAACTGCAAGAAAAAACTCGAAACTACCATGACAACAATCCTCCACAATCCGAAGAGGAAGTGAAATCCAATAAAGCTAGCACGCGCGGAAGATGGCTTGCCCGCCTTGGTTTGCGAGATGAATAAATCCAATGTCGCCATTCGCTCCGCGAAAGTGCGATCGTGCCACAATTCGGATAAATAGATTCACAGCGTATCCACGAAAGTTGCGCAACTTTCGCAGAGCGAAAGGCGACAATCTAGTAGCAACACTCCCGATAGACGGGTAGAGTATCGATAATCACTTCAACGCGATACTCAATGTCACCTGCTATGAAACTAACTGGACACACGGCACTCGTCACTGGTGGCACGCAGGGCGTTGGCGCTGCCATCGCCCTGAGCATTGCCAAGGAAGGGGCAAATCTCGTATTGCACGGCCTCAAAGAGGATGAAAGTGCGATTGCAACTCTCGAAAAATGCAGGGCATACGGCGTTCGGGTCACCCCAATCTACTGCAATCTGTGGCAGCCACTTGAAACGGTTCTATACGAACTTGCAGAACACTCGATTGAAATCGAACCTGATCTTAGTCTTCTCGTCAACAACGCTGGCGTATTCATCGATAAACCTTTCCTGGCGATGGACGCATTAACCTTTGATCGCACCTTCGATTTGAATGTCAAAGTCGGCTACTTTCTGACCCAGTTCTTTTCAAGGCGATGGATTCAACGACAACACTTGGGCCGCGTCCTCTTCACCTCATCGATCAATGGCCTGTTGGCGGAACCCGATCACACGGCCTACGATGCTTCCAAAGCCGCTGTTTCTAGCTTGGTCCGCTCGCTTTGCGTTGCGCTCGCACCGAAAGGCATTCGCGTCAACGCACTTGCACCCGGCTTGGTACGAACTCCATTGACTAGCGTGCTCAATCACGACGCGGATGCATTGCGTTGGATGCAATTGCATACACCCAACGGCAAAGTCCCAGAAGCATCCGTATGCGGTCCCATGGCGGCCTTCTTGCTAAGCGACGACGCAGAACACATTCACGGGCAAACCATATACATCGATGGTGGAATGAGCGCTTGGCAGCAGCCTGATCTGCCGGAGAGTTTACGCGGGAAGCTTTTGTAGCATTGAGGTTTAGGTGCAAATCTTTGTCGCCTTTCGCCCCGCAAAGGCGTTCTATCGCGGCGCACTTTCGCGGATAGACTGCGAAATTATTCGCAAGTTGACAAGCATCGTGGCAAGTTCCTATCCATCGTGTGGCACGTCCCTGAGTTTACGAAGAGCGTGGTGAGTCGCTAGAAACGTGCGCCACACTTCCCACGCCCACCGCTAGCGCTCTGGGCGTGCCACACGTGAACGCTACGATCGGATTCACTTCAACTTCAATTAATTCACTTCAATTCAATTTGCGTTTGGGATCCATCTTTGCCAAGTCGGCTTCGGTCGGACTTCCGCCGAATTGCTTGTAGTACAGTTCTTGGAAGGGATTGATCGATGGGCCCTCGGCCTTTTCGTTTACCATCAACGGGATCGCCTCCGACCAGAATTTTTCGAAGGCTGCCGCCAATTCCTTCACGACCTCTGGATGCTGTGCAGCCACGTCGGTCGTTTCGCTATAGTCGGCTTTCAAGTCGAACAGTTCCCACTTGGGTTCTGCCGCCCCTTTTTCCGAAACCAGATGCCATCGCGCAGAGCGGACGCTGCACATCTTGAATTTCGATTCGTTCGGATCTGCCAGCTTTGGCCAACGGCCTTGATGTGTGATCAGAAAACGGTCAGCCCATGGAGCGTTTGGGTTTTCTAACAATGGCACTAGGCTACGTCCCTCGACTTGTGGTTTAGCGGCGTCGGGAATCTTTGATCCCGCAATTTCCGCAAGCGTTGAGAAAAAATCAATATGGGCCGTGAGGGCTGCGCAGTCCGCGGGCTTGATCGTGCCGGGCCAACGCCAGAAGGAACTAGCATGTGTACCACCAATCCAAGCGCTCCCTTTGGAACCACGCATCCCAGCGTTAAACACCTTCACACCAGCGGTGCCACCGTTGTCGTTCATGAAAATGACGAGCGTGTCTTTGGCGATGCCCCACTCGTCAAGCTTGGAAAGAATCCTGCCAACGTTCTGGTCGATGTTGTGAAGCATTCCAAAGAAACTCTCCGTTTCGGGCGTCAGTCCTTTGCCTTCGTAGACGGCCTTGTCCTCTGGACGGGCGATGTAAGGACCATGAGGTGTGTTCGAAGGAATGTAGGCAAAGAAGGGTTTGTTTTTTTTGCGTTGCGAGTCGATCCACTTGGTCGCTTGTTCGTAGTAGAGGTCCGCGCAATAGCCTTTGGTCTTCTCGAACGTGCCATTGTGCAGGAGGGTGGGATCGAAATACTTGTTGCCAGGTGCGTCTCCGCAAGAGCCCGGATAAATCTGCCCTATGCCCCCGCCTCCATGAATAAAGACTTCGTCGAAGCCACGACGATTTGGTTGATACTCGGCTTCATCACCCAAGTGCCATTTGCCAAAAATGCCCGTGGTATAACCAGTTGATTGGAGCACCTGCGCTATGGTGGTGGCGTTGAGCGTGAGCCGTTCCCGTTCAAGAATCGTGTGCGTGATACCGTTCTTGAATTCATGTCGGCCTGTCATCAGTGCGCTTCTCGTGGGTGAACAAGTGGGACTGACGTGAAAGTCCATAAATCGCACTCCTTCGCTTCGGAGTTTGTCGAGATTGGGCGTTTTGAGAACGGGGTTGCCATGCGCCGAAATGTCTCCGTACCCCTGATCGTCGGTCAGGATGAACAAGATGTTAGGTCGCTTGCCAGTTATGCTCTGAGCAGAAAAAGCAACCGGCGAAATCAAGAGCCAAGCGACAGCAAACAAGAGCAAGTGTTTCATAGTGTTTTTTGCCAAATAGACCTTAATACAAGCAACGACATGAGCACAAGAATACGGGATAATACCAGATGTCGAACCGAAATCCAACAGTTTGCAACACATTTGGAGTGCTCCGATTCATCGGAGCCTTTAGAACCTCCTGCGTTAAGAATCGCTACAACTCATCGACAAATCACCGTGCGAACGTAGGCATTGATCTCAATCTGACGCTGCGTGATCTAAAAGCTGGAATGAATCCCAGCACTCCAAAATAACGAAAAAGTCCAGCTTGATGAAACGAATCTCGTCAAGCTGGACTAAATCATGAAATTATCGGTTTGCGATACGTCGCTACTTCTTGGAGCAGCAACCGCTCTCACACGTTTCTAAGTTGGTGCTGACAAGTTTTGAGGCCAAGTCCAAACAGCAATCGCAACCTGCACCATCGCAGCATACGCCCTCAGAACAACAGTCCGGACAGCAGCAATCGTCAGGCAGACATTGGCTACAACTGCAGTTGGAACACACGCAAGGTGACTTGGTGCTTTCGACTGAGGTCATATCGACTTGGCAACAGCTAGACGACTTTGAACAGCAGCCTTGCGATTTCGTTCCCATGTAGGTGTTTGCACTGGCCACCAAGGCCAAAACGCTCGCTGCACTCAACAACACAATCTTTGTGAACATAAAGTTACTCTCTTATTTAAAAACCAGAATCCAATGAATCATTATTGTTCGATCTGAATCCAATTGGAATCAACATTGCCAACTACACTGGAGAATCTGCAGCCTAACAAAAGCAAAGAAAGAGACGGCAGAAAACTTTGGCCTCAAATGGCCTTGCGATACGATTCGACATGGCTCATCGAAACAGGAGTCAACCGAGGTCGCAATTGCACTCGGTGGAGAATTCGCGGCAGCTATCAGAAATTGACATTTGCAATCGCAAGACTTGGGAAACCGTTCCCGCCCATCGTTGCTCGAATCGGGGTGACAAATATTCAGATCAAGTTGTTTGCAGCAGGGGCAGGATGATGTTTCCTGTTGGGTAGCCGCCATTTCCGAATCCACACAACAGGTCCCGCAACCCATCAGGGCGCAGCACCATCCCTGCGGCATGGCAACCAAAGCAATCAAAATTAGTCGAATGAAACGGATCATTATTCCAGAACCCTCTAATATAAAGGATAGAGCCGGGAAACCCCCAAAACAAGAGCGTCTTTCGAGCGAAATCCAGGAAAGGAAGGGAAAGAACAAGCAATGCATCGTAGTTTTCTAGGTTTTTGCCATCGAAGCATGGTTTTGTCTCTGCGCATCGAATCTCAGTCCGCCGCTGCGTGATCTAAAAGCTGGGATGAGTCCAACCTAACGGTGATCGAGTGTCCTATTGTTTTAAACAATCTTTTGGAAGGCGGATCGCATCTTTGCGGCACTGGAATCTTACGTTTTCACTTCTGGCATGGGTTGTGGTATGGGTGTTTTGGCTCAGTCTGACTCACAGCTTCCACCCGACGTTCTTGCTCGCGGTGATCGTCACCACAAGCTTAGTGGGTGTTTATGCGTCTGCCACATACATCAATCATTTGGTACTTGTTCCTAGACTTTTTTCGCGTGGGTTGCGTTGGAGTTATGCGGCATGGCTGTTCGCGACTATGGCCCTGCTCACTGCTATTGGACTTGGATTAATTCGCCTGTCCTGATGTACTCAACAGTCATCACAACCACCCGGACGGTTTGGTTGCGTTCGTTTGGCCGCGAAACCACTGGAGTTGTCACAAAACTGAATGAGGAGTGGCACAATACGACGGTACAACAGGAAGTAAAAGTGTATCGCGAAGTGATCACCCCTGAGCGTCAAGAGTCGAGACTACACTATCGAGCCTTGGTCTCGGTGGAGACCGAAGAAGGGACGGCAGAGATCCGTTCAAGCCGACTCGAGGAAAGTCCCGCTTATGCGGTCGGAACAGAGTTGAAGGTACTCTATTTTCCAGGCAAGTTAGTTGAGGGACAAATCAAAGACGAATTAACGTCGATTTGGACAAGTATTTTCACAGGTCTCGTCGGTATGCTAATGTTTGTAGCAACGATTGGCAGCCGATTCGTGAAAAAGTTTTTCCCTATCGCGTTTTTTTCCACGTAGATTGCAAAACGAAGATTGGGATCGAGTGCCGGTCGTTTTACCCACTTAAGGCAATGATCGAATGGATATGTCCCCCAAAAAGTCACTTACGTTAAACGACATGGTGCGAATTGAATCACCATGTTCGGTCGATTGGGATTCCATGTCTGGGGATGATTGCGTTCGCACGTGTACTAACTGCAGTCAGAAGGTCTTTAACCTCTCGCGTCTGCCCGCAGAGGACGCCATGACATTGCTCAAATCCAACACCGATAGTCTCTGCGTACGCATCCACGTACGGAAAGATGGGACCATTACAACTCAAGAATGTCCATTGCTGCGCAAATCGATTACGCTGCTCTACAGCGGAATCGCAGCAGTTATCTCTTCGCTATTGATCGCTGTTTCGATTGCTGGATGGATGAGGCGAGATCCCCAGCAAAACCAATCCGTCCGCGATCATTGGATTTGGCCTTGGTCAAGAAGCAGTGATGACTATACGTTGATGGGAAGTGTACTTCCACCAATCGTCATCCCACTGGAGGAGGAGGAAGAGTTCAGTGTTCACGAACGCCCATAACCGAAATCCGGTGAACACGAGTACTGTTCCAGCCTTCCGAACCGTACGAAAGAGAAAGTTCAAATGATTGGACTTGGAGGAACGGAACTGCTCCTATTTGTTATCGTTCTGTTCGTTGCGGTGGTTTACCTAGGTTGGCGAAACCGCTAGCTGAGCGCATCGGCTACATTAATCGCAGGAAGAAGCATGAAGATAAAGCAATATCAGGTAGATGCCTTTTCGGAAAAAATATTCGGCGGAAATCCTGCCGCTGTGGTCCCTTTGCAGTCTTGGCTTCCGGATAGCCTTCTTCAGGCAATCGCTGAAGAAAACAATCTTTCGGAAACAGCATTCTTCGTACCCGCTGGATCGCAATTTGAGCTGCGGTGGTTTACTCCACTGGCGGAAGTTGACTTGTGTGGCCATGCAACATTAGCAACCGCTCATGTGCTGTTTAACCATGAAGGCGTTTCGAGCCAGTCCGTTTCGTTTCTTACCAGGAGCGGCGAGTTGGTCGTAAAACGCCTTGGTTCAGGATTTGAGATGAACTTTCCGGCCAGGGAGCCGTCACCGTGCGAGCTTCCTGCTGAGTTGCTCAAGGCATTGGGAGAGCAGCCAATTGAAACGCTCGCAGCGGATGACTATATCGTGGTGTACGAGAGTGAAGATACGGTACGACGAATTGCGCCGGACATGGCGTTACTTTGCCAGGTAGGTCTTAGAGGCGTTGTGATTACCGCACCGGGTCGTGAGTTTGATTTCGTCAGCCGATTCTTCGCCCCGAAGCTTGGGGTGCCAGAAGACCCGGTTACCGGCTCCGCTCACTGTTCGCTTGCTCCGTATTGGGGTAAACGGCTCAATCGAACTTGGTTGAGAGCACTGCAATGCTCGCGTCGCGGTGGGGAAGTCGGGTGTGAACTAGTGGCGAATAGAGTCTTGCTTTCTGGTCACGCGAAAACCTTCATGGAAGCCATCATTACCGTTGAAACGTAAGTTGTGTAGAGTCGGCCATTTCCAATCACCTCGGCATCTCGAGCAGCAGCAGCTCGCATTGCAAACGATGCTTCGAGACGTCGATCGATTGCCCCAAACTGCGAAACGTGACGGAACGAAGTTGATTTTTATGGAACGCAAAACTTTTCGACGTATCATTCGCGATCGACATTTGACCGAAGGGGAAATAGTGGCTGACGAGCAGATTCGGAGCCAAGTGATACAGGAATTCCCTCCGACTGACACGGCTGTTCCGCAAGCTGGTTGTAGAGGGAATCTCCGACTACCAACGGCGTTCCAATCACGGTTGATTGGGTATCGTGTTGCCAATGCAATTTGCCAGTAAGCTTGTCGAAACACTTGACTAAGCCGTCGATTCACGTGGAATCGTGTAGACCAGAAGCAACCCTTTTTTCACCACGGCGACTCCCAATTAGTGGACGAATGGATAAAGAATTAGACCAATGATCGCAGCGCCAAGCACAATGAACGGTTCCGGCAATTTCTTAAAGCGGAGCAAAAGAACTACGGTTAGGACCAATAAAATCAGTTTAGGAATTTCCGGCATCCAGTTACCATCAAAGATTGTCCGCCTACCTAGCACTACGCATGCACCGGCAATAGCACCAACGGCTGCTGCAGTCACACCATCGACGAACGCAACAATACCGGGTCGCTTACCGTGCTTTTTGAAGTAAGGCGCAGGAATAATCGTGAATAAGTAGCAGGGGATAAAAATAGCCAGAGCGGCCACGGAGGCGCCAAGCACACCCGGTCCAAACCCGCCTTCACGTCCGGTGACAATGTACCCAATGAAGCCGACGGTGATGACCACGGGGCCAGGCGTGATCATTGCAACTGCGATCGCATCGAGAAACTCGTGATCATTTAACCAGCCGTATTCTTTGACGACACCGCCATACTGAAAGGGAACGATTGCTAATCCACTGCCGAAAACGAAGGCCCCAGCTTTGGTAAAAAAGAATGCAATCTGCGATAGAAGTTCGCCAAGAGTTGCTTTCGAGGATGCAACCAACGCCATCGGTGGAAATAAGAACCCGAACGTTGTTGAACTTGAGCTTCGAAAGGGTGGAGTTCGAATGGCCCACACCAAAAAACCGGCACCCAAAAACAATAGAATACTTTCGTTCTCCGTGATGATTGTTGCCAGGGCAACAGTTGCACAATCGTATCCGCATGATGGAGGTTGTACAATCGACCTAACAGTCTGGTAGAGGCTGCGCAGTGAAGAAGGCAACCTTTTGAAGGGAGCTATATGATCCGCTCCGCACTACTTTCGATTTCACTTTCGAGCGTTGCCAACTTTTTCAAGTATCGATTATGCAATTCATCTTCTCAATTCAAGGCGCTCGCCGCGGCAAGCACGTGTTGCTCGATAACGACCTAGTTCAAGAAATCAGTCGAAAGCTCGATCAGCAATCCTATGGTATCGGCTAGACTATTACATACTAGGCGGGGAAGCGTATTGGCTTGGAGTATTGATCCTCCGATTTGCTTCGCTACTGAAGATTCTATTGGCCAAGGTATCTACGAGATTTGTGGCTCTAATCTACTGATTACGTCTCCCGATTCGAGGGTTGAGATTCTACTTTGTCACGAGTCCGATATTCACATTGATGGTTCTGACGATGATTCAATCGCGAAAATAGTTGCTTGCTTTCCAACACTCGATTTCCGGTCTGCGGACGAGTGGAAGTCCCACTTCAAGTATCAATCACAGATTGAACCACCAAAAACTGCAAGATAAGTCCAATGCCCCAAGGCTGCTGCCGAGGATCGGCAATTTGTCTATAATGTACCGAATCTTGATAGTGTACAGCCTCTCCATAAACTAGATTCCAATTAAGCCAGGACTGCTTTCATGCCAAGTTCAACCCGACGCAAGTTTTTGAAAGGAAGCTCCTCGACCGTTGCCGCGGGCGTCTTGGCTACCTCGTTTGTTTCAAGAACACGCGCGGAAACCTTGGGAAAAGTTCGAGTAGGGATCGTCGGCAGCACGGGCAAGGGAGACTATGGTCACGGCGTTGACGTCGCTTTTACTAAATTGCCTAATGTGGAGATCGTTGCTTTGGCGGACGATAACCCCAATGGCAGGGCCGCAGCTAGCAAGCGTACCAATCCAAAGAAGACGTATGCCGACTACCGTGAAATGTTGTCGCAAGAAAAATTAGATGTAGTGGCGATCTGTCCACGTTGGGTCGACCAACATCACGACATGATCGTCGCAGCCGCGCAGGCCGGTTGCCACGTCTACATGGAGAAGCCGTTTTGCCCAACCCTATTGGAATGCGACAACGCAATTAAGGAACTAGATCAACGCGGACTTAAATTGGGTATCGCGCATATCAGCCAATACTCACCGGTGCTGGACGTAATTCGCGCACTGATCGAAAATGGTGAAATTGGAGACGTATTGGAATTACGTGGACGAGGCAAAGAAGATCGTCGCGGAGGTGGTGAGGACCTGTGGGTTCTCGGTTCACACATTTTCGGCTTGATGCGAACTTTGGCTGGTGGTGATGCGTCGAGTTGTTCCGCTACCGTTTTGAACAAGGGTCACAGAGTCACCCAAGCGGATGTCGTGCCAGGCGCCGAGGGAATTGGCCCGCTGGCGGGCGATCACGTTCAAGCAAGCTATGCGTTCCCCAATGGAGCAACTGGGCATTTCGCTTCGCGAAGCGGCGTCGCGGGCAACCCAACCCGCTTCGCCATCCAAGTCTTTGGTTCGAAAGGTATCATTGAGTTGGAAAGCGGTTATCTGATAAAGGGATACATTCTTCGAGACAGCAGTTGGTCACCGGGACGAACGGGGAAGTCTTGGGAACCGATTACGTCCGCTGGGATTGGCAAACCCGAGACTCGCACCGACGGCAGTTACGAAGGGGGACACATCGCGGCCATTAACGATCTGCTGGATAGCATTCAACGCGATCGGCCCACCAAATGTTCAGCTCGAGATTGCAGGTCCATTGTCGAGATGATCGCCGCCGTTTTTGAATCCCACCGCGTCGGCAGAGCTGTCGAACTGCCATTAGCGACACGAGTCAATCCACTGACCTTGCTCACTTAGCCAATGGAGCTACCGATCACTCGCCACTGACCACTCCACAACTCCCCAATGCTGTGAAGCTTTTCGTCCGATCGGAGCTTGCCTCCGACGGACGCCGTTTTGGCGTTCTAAAAGTGCTGTTCCAACCTTAAAGTACCACACTTCGCTCCCGCTCAACCTGGGTGAATTGTTGGTGGAAATGCTTCGCTGCTTTGCCCACTCCCTCACTCCCTCGCTCCCTCACTCCCTCACTCCACCACTCCACCACTCCAAAAGGATTCGATATGAAACCAACCCTCGCTGCCGTTCTCGCCATCTTCGTTCTCGCCGCTATCTCCTCGCCGCTCCTGTTCGCGACGGAACCCTTGGAAATCAAACTTTGGCCGGGTGAAGTCCCGGGCGAAACCAATTTCAAAGCGCCTCCGCCAAACCCAAATGCACCCAAGGACGACGGCACGCTCCGCATTGCGATTGTAACGGATCCAACGCTAACGCTGTTCCGAGCAACGGGCGACAAGGTGAACGGTACGACCGTGCTGGTGTGCCCTGGTGGCGGCTACAATATCCTAGCGTTCGACAAGGAAGGAACTGAGGTCGCACAGTGGCTCAACTCACTCGGAGTCAACGCTGCAGTGCTTAAGTACCGAGTACCACGTCGCGACAAGGACACGCCACATCCGGCGCCGTTGCAGGATGCCCAACGTGGTCTAAGACTGCTACGTCAGAATGCCAAAGAATGGGGGATCAACCCGAAGGCTGTCGGTGTACTTGGCTTCTCTGCCGGCGGACACTTGACGGTCATGGCAGGAACGCATTGGGACGAGTCGACTTATCCCAAGCAGGATGCGGCTGACGATTTGAATTGCCGCCCGGATTTTTTGATACCCATTTACCCTGCCTATCTCGGCGACGAAAAAACACCGGGACCGCTCAGTCAACTTGTGCGAGTGACGAAAGAAACACCGCCAACGTTTATCGCAGTAACACACGATGATCAGTTGAGGGGAATCAACGCGGCCCTATTTTATATCGAGTTGAAGAAAGCGAATGTCCCAGCCGAACTGCATATTTATACTAAAGGTGGCCACGGTTACGGACTGCGTCCTTCAGAGAATCCAGTCCATACTTGGCCACAACGTTGCGAAGAGTGGCTTCGGGCGATGAGTTTCCTCAAGTAGTGGACCAAATTCACGTGTGGCAGTAGCTGAGTTCACCGTGTGGCACGCAAATGTCGCCTTTCGCTCCGCGAAAGTGCGTTTACGAGAAGCACTTTCGCGGAGCGAAAGGCGACAATGATAAAATCACTTCCTTCG
>JANMGH010000172.1:0-15492 GCA_031374515.1 Pirellula sp.
ATAGGGTCCATAGGACATATCATTTTCACCGACATGATAAAAGATACCGGCCAATTCGACTTCATGACCTCGTGCGTTAAGGTCCTGGATCGATTCCTTGACGAAGGCAATGAACTGAGGATACAGATTTCTGTCTTTCGCGTTTGTTCCTTGAGGGGTCCAGTCGTTGATTTGCGAACCGCTATGCGTAAACTTGGCGATGGCAATGTTAGATGGATTCACCCCCAGCTCAACAACTGTGGAAATGGCGACTGCAGCCAGTAACCAGCTACATGCGTAGCCACAAGTTGGACCATTCCCACTATAGACGTCCGCTTCGATAGCGACCAACGCCTCCACCTCGATAAAGACCAAGGTCAGTTGATGGGAACAGGCGAATGCCTTAGCTGGGACAATGAGGGAAAACTCTCTATCCGACGCGGAAGAAACATCTTGCAAGTCGATCCCGCACTTCCGGATTCGCCCAAGCAAATTTTGGAGGGCAATTTATCCACATGCGCTATCTCGTCGGACGGCGTAAGACTGGTAATCGCAGGCTGCTCGCCGAAGTAATCTGCAAACTACGCTGGTCACCAGACGGCAAACAAATTGCGCTGTGGCTGTTGACGTCGAACGAAATCTTGGTTGCGGGCATTGAGAAAATCAAGCTAAGCAGTCCTTTTTGAAAGGTCGAAGGTAGACTTGCTCTCTCCGGTTGGGGTGATCGGAACGAGATTGATAACGGTTGCCGCCTCGGATGGAATCCAAGGGTTTTCTATCCCACGCGACATGATGCAGATATGGAGGGCCTGGAATGAATGGTTAGAGTGCTGCAGGTGGAACTGCTACGGGTGGAACTGGGATTTTAGGAACTTTGCCTGCCGAGTCTCTGTCTGCGTCAACTTTGTCAGCGGCATTCTCATCCGGCATTATTGTGACCGGGGAGAACGAGCCTGCCGGGAATGCGACCATTGAGTTTGCTGAATTCGCAGTGCTGTAGCGTCGCACCATACCTCCGCCGAGGGCTTGATAAGCGTTGACTATGGCGCTTAGCTGTTGCTTTTTAGTTTCAATTATGACAATTTTTGCATCCTGCAGGTCGCGCTGGGCCAAGAGCACCTCGACGTATTCGGCGCGAGCGTTCTGAAAAAGCTTAGTCGCAGAATCGACAGAGGCCTCGAGCGATTCCAGTTGCTGCTTCTTGATCTCGATGCTCTGGCCATACTTGTCCACCTTGCTCATATAGTTCATAACCTCGGTGAAAGCGTTCAAGACTGTACGTTGGTAGTTGTAAACGGCCTGTAGTTGCTCCGCATTCGCGGTCATGTAAGAAGCCTTGATCGCAGCCCTGTTGACCAGAGGGGCCACCACGTCACCAAACGCGTTGTACACTAAAGACGCGGGGGTGGTGAACAGGAACCCTGAATTGAAGGCTCGATAGCCGACGCCCGCGCTAATATTCAATGATGGATAGAAGTTCGCTCGGGCGACCTGTACCTCGAGGCCGGCAGCCGCAAGTTCGCGTTCTGCTTGTCGGATGTCGTTACGGTTTTGAAGCAACTGAGCGGGAACTCCGGCGCTCAGCGAGTGCAAGTTCAAATTAATAAAGTCGACGCTCTGTCGTTCTATGGGTTGAGGGTAACGACCAGCCAGGAAGTTGATTCGGTTTTCAGCCTCGACAATGTCCTGCGCAATGACAAGCTTTTCGCTTTGATTCTTTCGAACTTCTGCTTGGAACCGCTGGACAGCAAGCTCGGTACCGCGGCCTGCGTCCTTCTTGGCCTTCGACACTTCGAGACTCATTTCCTGAAGCTCAATCGTTTTGTCCAGCGTTTGAAGCTGTTTGTCGAGTGCAAGAAGATCGTAGTACTCTTCCGCAATGTCGGCGACTAGGCGGGTTATGACGTAGTTCCGTCCATCGTTAGTACCCAAGTAACGCAAGGCTGCCGCACTCCTCGCGTTTCGCAACTTTTTCCAAATGTCAATTTCCCATGACACATTCGTCCCGACCAGAAAGTCCGGAAGCGGATCAGGAAAGGATTTGCCGTTAGCCATGAGGTTGCTTTCGACGGCTCCTTCTCGCGTGTATTCGCCGGATTTCTCGGCACCGGCGCGTGCGCCGAACGAAATAAAGGGGAAGTAAGCACCGCGTCGCGCCAAAACCTCGTTATTGGCAATTCGTATGTCCTGAGCCAAAATTTTCAGCTCTTGGTTGTCAACCAACGCTTGATCTACCAAATTGGTAAGTAATGGATCATTAAAGAACTCATGAAGCTCGACGCAAGCGGAATTGTCCCAATTCATCTCGCCGTTGAACGTTTCCGGCATCGGCTGAGCTCGGTCCGGTCTACAAAGCTCTGGGATTCGACATCCAGGGTTGCCGAATAGGGCTCCAGTGAGAATCGCGAATGCAACCGCGCGATTTCTACGTGCTCTTTTTTTGTCAGACATTTTTGATCTTTCGTCTATTCCGTGACGTCCCAATTCAGGATTCCCTTCCTGCGAGATCGAGGCACTCTCTTATCTTCGTCTCATTAGAATTCTCTCATTATGGGTTCTGCTGTGAAGTTAGAAGATGCCATGGAGTCCGATTATGCTGGTGAGCACTGTCAAACGATATCAATGCTCTGGCGCAGCATAAGCTGATTGTTCGACGCGTTCGCTAAGTGGTTGGTCTGTTTCATCCTTAAGAAGTTTCCGCCCATCGGCCATTTTCGCGAAGATGTAATACAAGCCTGGAATCACCAATACCCCAATCAACGTACCCATAAGCATTCCGCCAACGGAAGTCGTGCCGATGGTTCTATTTCCAATGGCTCCAGGTCCGGTAGCTCGGACCAACGGAATCATGCCTGCGATGAAGGCAAAGGATGTCATGAGAATCGGGCGGAAGCGCAATTTCCCTCCCTCAATTGCGGCATCGACAAGGCTTGCCCCTTCATGGCGCCTCTGAACCGCGAATTCCACAATCAAAATCGCGTTCTTGCCTAACAGCCCTACAAGCATAACCAGCCCAATTTGCGCATATACGTCGTTGGACAAACCCATCGCCTTGAGAAACAGAAACGATCCAAAAAGGCCAATCGGCAGAGAGATGATGACCGCCAAAGGCAGAAGAAAGCTCTCGTATTGCCCAACCAACACGAGATAGACGAAGATAATGACGATCAAAAAGATGTAGATCGCCGTGTTCCCCTTTTTTGCCTCGTCGTACGAAAGTCCCTGCCAGTCGATATCGAAGCCGCGTGGAAGCGTCTCCTTGGCAACTTGTTGAATCGCCGTGATCGCTTGACCGGTACTGAAGCCAGCGGCCGGAGCTCCTTGAATTGCGGCGGTTGTATACAGGTTGTAGCGGCTGATCTCGTTCAAGCCTTGCTTCTTTTTGATCTTGAGAAATGCCGAGTAGGGCACCATATCCCCTTTGTCATTCTTAACGAACATATTCTCTAAATCATCAGGAAGCCGTCGAAACTCGGGTGCCGCCTGGACGTAAACTTTATAAAACTGTCCAAATCGAACAAAGCCCTGCTCCCAAGTACTACCGACAACGATAGAAAGATTATTCATTGCGTCGGCGATCGATATCCCCTTCTGCATTGCCATATCATTGTCGATGATCAACTCGTACTGTGGGTAGTCGCTTGCGAAGAAGGTAAAAAGGCCTTTCAGCTCTTCCCGTTTGGATAACGCGGCCATGAACTTATCCGTCACTTCACCCATCTGCGTGTAGTTGCCGCTGTTCGTCTTGTCCAGCAAGTTCAAAGAAAAACCACCGGCTGCACCAAACCCAGGAACCGCAGGCGGCTCATAGAACTCGAGTTTCACATTGGCAATTTCGCTTCCCTTTTCTTCAAGCTCCTGAATGATCTCTTTGGATGTACGCTTACGATCGGCCCAGGGCTTCAAATTGATCAGACAGGTTCCCGCGTTGGACCCACGACCCTGAGTCAGAATCTCGTAGCCGGCGATCGACGAGACCGTCTTGACTTCGTCAAACTCTTGACAAATGGCCTGAAGCTCGTGGGATTTGGAGTTTGTGTATTCCAATGTTGAGCCCGGAGGTGTTTGGATAATGCCGTAGATAACTCCTTGATCTTCCAGCGGGATGAAGCCTGAAGGAAGTAACCCGTTCACTAGAAAAATTCCATAGCCGAAGCCCGCAACGACGAGCATGGTTAAAACGCGTCGCGGAACCAATAGACTCAAGATTCCTGCATAACCACCGGTGACCTTTTCGACAGCTTGATTGAACAAATGCAAAAACATTCCGAGCGGTCCTCGCTTTTTTTCTTGGTCTGGCTCGCTTCCAGATAGCGCGGAACGAAAGGTCAAAATGAACAGCACCGCCATCACGATTGCGATGCCTAGCGTGATCTCTTCCGTCAAGGGGATCTGTTCTGAAACGAGTTCGTGAACAATCTCGATCTTGAGCAAATGGTAGATTCCAAAGCCTGCCCCAAGTCCCAGAAGAACGGCCAGGAACAGTCGCAGAACGTTGGCGTAAGACCCAGCGGCCAATTTGATTCCACGGTTCACGAAGCCTACGATAGCGCCCTGTTCGTGATGTTTCGTCTGAGGGCTGAGGATCATGGCACATAACACGGGAGTAAGCGTCAAGGCCACCAAACCCGACAACACGATGGACATGGCCATCGTCAGTCCGAATTGCCGGTAGAAGACGCCGACTGGCCCAGTCATGAAAGTCACTGGCACAAACACGGCTGTCATTGTCATCGTAATCGCGATGATTGCGCCGCTGATCTCGTGCATGACTTCCTGAGTTGCCTGATACGGTCCGAGATGCTTGGTATGCATTTTTTCGTGCACCGCTTCGACCACCACAATGGCATCGTCCACCACCACCCCAATCGCCAACACCAGTGCAAACAGCGTGATTAGGTTGATCGACAAACCGAACATCAACATGAAAAAGAACGCTCCGATTAACGAAACGGGCACTGCGAGGACTGGGATTAGCGTGCTGCGAAAGTCTCCCAGAAACAGATAGACAACCAGCGACACCAAAATGAACGCTTCGAGCAAAGTGTGTAGCACCTTCTCGATGGATGCGTCGAGGAAGCTTGAAACGTCATAATTAATCTCATAGTCCATGAGTGGAGGAAACGACTGCTTCTTAATTTCCGCAAGCTTTTCTTTGACCCTCTTGATGACTTCGCTCGCATTCGAGCCTGGGGCTTGTTTTAGGACGATTGCAGCCGCAGGCTTGCCGTCGATGTCGGAGTAAAGGTCATAGAACGAAGACCCAAGTGAAATCTTCGCGATGTCCTTCATCCTCAGGATCTCACCTTCGGGGTTAGCCTTTAGAATGATATTCTCGTATTGCTCGGGTTTGTCATAACGTCCAATCCAAGTCAGAACGTACTCGATGGTTTGCGACGTCGTTCCAGTTGCTTGGCCAAGTCGTCCGGGCGAACCGATGATACTTTGGTCAGCCACCGCCTTCATCACTTCCTCGGCGGAGACTTTGTAAGCACGCATGCGCTCCAAATTCAATTCGATCCGCATTGCATAGGCACGGTTGCCAAGAATAGTAGGTCTCGCGACTCCCTGAATTCGCTTGATCTCAGGAAGAACCTGGTTGTTTGCGAAGTTGAAAAGAAAATTCTGGTCAACGTTTTTGTCGGTACTGTAAACGTTCACGTACATCAACATGCTCGACATGTTTTGCATCACGATGATCCCTTCGCGATCCACAATGGGAGGAAGGTTGTTCTTCACTGCTTGGACTCGGTTGTTCACATTCATGACCGCAACGTTCGGGTCTGTTCCGGGTTCGAAAACAATTTGAATCGTTGCCTCACCGGCGCTCGTGGCGTCTGAAATCATGTAACGCATGTCCTGGACACCGTTGATGGATTGTTCCAAAATCACTAGCACCGAATCGATCAGTACATTGGCGCTCGCACCGGGAAAAGAGACCGATACGACGACGCTCGGGGGTGCAACGTCCGGGAACTGAGAAATTGGCAAGGTTACGATTGCCAATCCGCCGAGGAACAGAATGATCAATGAAATGACGATGGCCAGGGCTGGCCGATGAAGGATTTTCGCGAACATAGATGGAGAAGAGCCTATTCCGCGTGGTATTTTAGGTGATTGAGCGCCTGTTCTGGCGAGTGATACTCGTACTCCACCTCGTCGCCATCGCGAACTTGGCGAATACCTTCGAGAATAATCCTATCGTTCACACCAAGGCCGTCCTTGATCAGAAAGATATCGTCCATTTCGTTCAAGATGACGATTTCGCGCTGCCGGACGACGCCACTAGAGGTTTCGTGCGACGCCGCATGATTATCACTGTGCTCCAATTCACCCGTTCCATGATCTGGCTCACCATGCGCATTGGGCGAGTTATCCTTTACCCCGCGCTCCGCGACTTCGGTTCCTTCAGCGATTTGCTTGTGTTCAACGACGAAAGCATATTTCTTCGCAAGAATCTCAAAGGTTGCACGCTGTGGAATAACGACTGCATCCTTCACTACCCGACTAATAAGAATCGTGCCTGTTTGACCGTGACGTAGAAGTCGGTCGGGATTCGGGAAATCAGCGCGAAAGGCGATGTTGCCGGTCTCATTGTTGAAATCTGCCTCGATCGCTCCAATCTTGCCGATATACGGAAACTTTTCGCCATTGGCGAGCATCAACTCGACTTTAATATTGTCTTTGTCCGGTCTAGCTTGATATTCCAGATAGCGGGACTCGGGCACGTTAAAGTAAACCCACATAGTGCTATTGTCGGATAAGGTCGTGAGGATGTCACCCTCGGAGATCAAACTTCCTTGCTGATGACGCTGGTGGTCGATGATGCCGTCGAACGGCGCTTTGATATTGGCGAAGTTTAACTCGGCCTGCGACAGCTTCACTTTGGCTTTGGCTTTGGCAAGTTTGGCCTGAGCGAGTGCCACCTCCGGCTGCGCGACTACCTTTTGCTGAAATAACTTTTGTGTGTTGGTGAACTCAATTTCCGCAAGCTGCGCCTCAGCAACCTCCGCATCCAGTTTAGCCTCGTAGAGCGTCGTGACGACCTTGAACAGCGAATCGCCGTGCCTAACCGTTTGTCCCTCTTTGACTTGAATCGCCTCGAGATAGCCGCTCTCCATAGCGCGGACCTCGATATGGCGGTAGGAATGGATCTGGCAGACATATTGCTGCGTGTTGATCACATCCTTCACGATCGGGCAGGTTACGAGAATTTTATGGTGCTCGTGATGAGTATGCTCCTGTGGCTTTTCACAACCAAAAATCGACACGAAGGCCGCACATAGAAAAAGAATCCGAGTTTTCGAGACTTTCATCGTATAGTAATTGGTTTCGTATCTAATTTTCGGGGTGGCCTAGAGGACAGGATGCATCAGGTCGATGAGTCACTGGGTAATTGCGTACAAAGCAATTAGTGCGCCAAAGGCCACCGCAGGACGCTTGATCGCGTTCTATGGATTTCCTACTCCCAACGACGTCGCTTATCAGTCACCCGCAGGCGCTCTTTAATGACGCCCATTACGCCCTAGGCTGGCTGCTAGACAATTCGTAAAGAAGCCATGAACCGTGCTGCCTTCGGGAACCAATACCATGCAACAACCCGCACGGCACCATGCAATTGTTTGCAGGAAAAAAACCTTCGACCTGTACGATTCAATTGCAATTTGCGTATGCAATTCATTGAGCCTAAGGCACTAGCCGAGCCATGCCGCAGGAAATCGGCTAGCGCCTCAAGCTCACTAAGCTCCCAACTTTTTTCAATCGTACAGGTCGAAAACTGTTAACAAGTCTACCGCGGCAGTAGGACTGTAAAGGTAGAGCCATTTGGACTGGTTTCAAAGTCGATGCTGCCATCGTGTTGACGAACGATCTTATCGCAGAGCGCCAGTCCCATACCCGTCCCATCACTGCGAGTTGTAAAGTACGGATCGAAGATGCGAGATTGGATTTCGGGAGGAACTCCATTGCCCTCGTCGATGATCTCGATGCGCAATTTACTCTCATGGTCCGAGAGCTTGAATCGGAGCGAACCACCTTGGGGCATCGCGGCAACCGCATTGAGAGCCAAGTTCAAGAACACTTGCTCCAACTGAGCCGCGTCGGCTTGAATGGTAACGGAGGTATTGGCCATCGATTCGACGAAAAGTTTAATCCTTTTTTGTTCCGCGTCGGGACGTAACAATCGGAATAGCTTTTCGATCATGACAGTCACATCGACTGGTGCTCGGCCAATCTCGTGAATCGATGCATAGTTGCGAAAGCCATCAAGTACTGCACTAATTCTGTTGACTTCCGTGTTAAGTACGTCCAAGATCTCGTTGACTTCGTGGTCCCCCGTTTCTTTCTGTAAGCGTTCGCAAAGGAGTTGGATGTGGAGTGACAAAGCACTGAGCGGATTCTTGATTTCATGCTGTAAACCAGCGGCAAGCGCACCTAACCCCATATATCTTTCCATTCGCCGAAGTCGCTCCTCCATCAAGACCTTTTCCGTAACATCACGGACATGAATGACCATCCCAATTTCCTCGTTTCGGCGATTCCTGAGCATTGTACATCCCGCGCGCAGCGCTTGCCCATGACCGTCTCGCTGTGTTCGGTAGTCTCGGTCCCGGATCAGATGATGGTAATTGCACATTTCTTTACAGATGTCTGCCAATAGTGCATGTTCTGAGCCAAGTTGCTTGATATTTTGCACAGAGCTGTCGGTATTCAAGTTGACTAATTCGCGTCCTCGCGGGTTGATGCTAATGATTCGACCGGTCATGTCCGTCGTAATCACTCCCGCGTCCATGCTCGCAAGGATGTCCGCTGAAAGCACTTTGACATCCTCGAGGTTGCGTTCGCTACTAAAATAGCCGCGAATCACAAACGAAAATGCAACGGCCGCAGCAACAACGTTCAAAACGAGAACCAGCGACAAACTCTTTTGAATTCCCAATTCGCTCGATAGCTCGTTGGCGACCTTCAAGTCATTTCCTTCCAAATGACTGATCAAGCTGGTGACGATTTCCTGTTCATGGCGAACATTCAGCAAGACCCAAGCCGTAACGATCAAGGCGAACAAACTAACGATACCGAGCAAAAACGCGAACTTCTTAAAGCGAGGAATGTCGTTGGATTCAAACATTTCGTAGCCTCTCCATGTTGCCATTGCCTAACGTTGGAGGAAATGAGGGATTGTACATGCACAAGTTGGCACAACGTGCAACGGATTGCGTCATCCCGCAATCACAGGGAGCTAGGAATCTATGATTTGTTTATGGAACGGCCATTCCTCGGTTTGGCACAACAAGTGCGTCTGGACAAAATGACGCAGGACGACAGTTTCCCAAAATGATCCGATCCTGCGAGATCCCAACCAAATAACGCTTGCTCGGGATCGATGATTCACCTCAACAAAAGGAACTGCGACTATGATCAAGCCATCACTTTGGTTGTCTCTTATAACCGCCGTATTATCTGCCGACCATTCTACGTCAACTCCCGCTACGTCAAGCTCACTACGAAATGCGACTAGTCAATTCTCACTGACAACTGAAGAGGAACGTTCAGAGCAGCAAAGGATCAACGACGAAGCGCGGAGAACGTTGGGACGCGAGCTTTTGCGACTATGACCGCCACATACCTAGTGCAAGCCATGACGGCTCATCTTGTAATGCAGCGTTCGAACGCTAATTCCAAGCGTCTTTGCAGTATTCTCGCGATGAAGATTGCAGGATTCGAGCGCTAGTTGGATCGTAGTCTTCTCGCATTCGTCCATTGCTTCGGCCAAGGAGTTTGGCATCTTTGAGTTCACACGTGGAATCCTTCGCAATTCACCCGGAAGTTCGTCTTCCTGAATCACCTCACCAGCACAAGTGATCACGAGACGCTCGACGACGTTTCGAAGCTGGCGAACGTTACCAGGCCAAGCTGCGGCAATCAGGACCTGCATTGCCTCTGAAGATGTCCGCTTAACGTTACGTTTGTGACGAGCGCAGAAATAATCCAAAAAATGTTCGACCAGTAGCGGTATGTCTTCGCGACGACTTCGCAATGGAGGAAGTTCGATCGGGATGACATTCAATCGATAGCTGAGATCCTCACGAAAAGTCCCTTCTTCGATCAGGTGCTGGGTGGACCGGTTGGTTGCTGAAATAATCCGAGCATTCGAAAGCAATCTTTCCTCTCCGCCGACTCGAGTGTATTCGCCCGTTTCCAAAACACGCAGCAGATCGATTTGGCTTTTGGCCGACATCTCCGTAACTTCATCTAAGAATAGCGTGCCGCCGGTGGCTTGTTCGAAGCAACCTGGTTTCTGACGGGTTGCACCGCTAAAGGAACCTTTTTCATGTCCGAACAGTTCACTTTCCAGCAACGATTCTGGCAGCGCTCCGAGATTGACAGCGATAAAGGGGCCGCTGCGGCGATTGCTCAAGTCGTGCAAAGCCCTCGCGATGAGCTCCTTTCCTGTGCCACTTTCGCCATGAATCATGACGGTGGCTTCGGTCGCCGCAACTTGACGGACTTGGCGGAAGATGTCCTCCATCGCAGCCCCGCCGGCGACGATATTGGACATGTCTCCGGAGTCTGCAAGTCGATGACGCAACGACAGATTTTCTCGTTGCAGTTCGTAGTGTTGGCGTGCCTTGCGTACTTGCTGGCGTACTAGATGGAGGTCAACCGGCTTGAGTATGAAGTCGAACGCGCCAGCCCTCATCGCCTCCACCGCAGTTTCAACGGTTCCGTGAGCGGTAATGACTATAACAACCGTATGCTGGCTGATTTGGAGAATTCGCTTGAGCAACTCAAGTCCCGACATGTTGCAATTTAGACGCACGTCGACGATGACGATTGGATGTTTCAACGAAGCGAATTTGGCAATTGCTTCGTCTGCATCTGCTGCTGTGTCAATTGTATCTGCTACTGTCGCGAGTCCTTTGGCGAGTCCGGAACGAATGTTAGGTTCGTCATCGACGATGAGTACGCCAAACTGCTCAGATTGATCCATCGAGGATGTAACCTTTGTTTTTATTTTGACCTTGTGAATTGGAAGATAACTTGAGCGGTCTACGTGCGACGGCGGAGAAGCGATGCAACCTGGTTTCCGTGAGGCAGTATAACGTAAACAAGCCGACGGCCGACGTGTCTCGTGAATCCAAACTATTGCATCTATTGGTTAAACAGATGTCGTGAGTCGCGAGAATTGGCGAACTGGGAATCGCTATGTCGAAAAGCCGGACAAGCTTAAAAAGTTCTATACAGTCACCAACCTGCACCGGTTTGACAAGCCGGGTTGGGTAACGATTAGGCACAAACAACGACGATTTTCAAGGCATCCCGCGTTTTGTGTCCCTTAAAGCTAGAATGTGTTTACCGGCGCCGCGCTGGAGATTTGCTAACTCGTACAAATCTAGATCCTATGATTCAAACCGCCCGAAAATGCCGTCGACCGTGGCTTGCTGGTCTACTGAGTTTGATCGGTGCGCCGATTGAACATGTTTATTGCGGACTCCCCCAACCAGCCGTCGCTTTTGGCTTGCCGGGATGCTTGTCCTCCCGATTGTCGCCTTCTGTTGGGTCACCTTTCGACTTGGGCCTGTTGGTTTTTCGACCTTGACTGGGCTCGCGATGGCCTTTCCGTTTGTTCAGGCCTTCGACGCAATGTGGATCGCTTGGAATGCAAAAGACTCCCATTTGCGACGATTTCAACGATGGTGGATATATGTAATAGTGTTCTTGATCGGATTCGTTTCAAACATTGGCAATGCTATGTTTGTGAAAACCTTTATCGCAGAGGTATTCATGGTCCCAACACGGGCTATGGCTCCGACTATCCAGCCAGGCGATCGCATCATTGTCGATAAAATCTGGACTCGCGCCAATTCACTTGAAAGAAGGGACGTTGTCGCATACTAAAGCGTCCAAGACCCGTCGCATCTGCATGACATGCGAGTCCAAGCTTTACCAGGCGAAACGATCAGGATTGAAGGAGCGAAGACTTTTGTTGACGACAACGCTCCTGACGAGGATTCTAGCAATTACGACGAGTTGCTTTGGGGGCGTGGAGCAACGTGAACCTGTCGACGTTCCAATCAATCCTGATGGGATCGAAATCGTCAACTAGGATATACTTGCTTGTCGGGGAATGTTGTAGCACGCTTTGAAAAGGAATTCCCCCGACTCACGAACCATTCCCTCCGAATTATGCAGTGGTTGCGCCCAGTCGCCACCTGGCCACACTCGGATAGCAGTTGTAAGTGTTCCTTACAAGTTGCTTGCTGAGTCGATTTTCCTGGCCTCGCTGCGGCTCCGATTTCGCCTCTTTTCGCAGTCACAAATCTATTGTTCCAAAACATAAAATCGGGCGCATCAGGGTTAAGCAATTCGACTATGAAAGATGTCCCATTCGGCCAGCTTGGTAGTCCTGAATTGCCTCGCGAATCTCTTCACGAGTGTTCATCACGAACGGTCCCTGGCCCACAACCGGCTCACCAATCGGGTCGCCTGTCAGCACCAGTATGCGAGCGGACGTCACTGCCACCATATGAACTTGAGTCCCGGCACGATCAAGCACAGCCAGTTCGACGGCTGTGAGTTGTTGCTCGTTGATCCTCACTTTTCCAGACTGAACGATGACTAGAGCGGTATGGCCAGCCGGAATTTCCAAGTCGATGGCTCCGGCCTCTGCTAGTTGCATATCCCAGGCGTTGATCGCTGTGCAGGTTCTCGCCACTCCCTTTGTCCCTTGCCACTCGCCTGCAATGACGCGCACAGTGCCTCCGCCATTTGCCAGTGAGACGCAGGGAATCTCGCCGGCGAGTAATCCCTGGTATCGCGGGGGTGACTGTTTTTCCTTCGCAGGCAGATTGACCCACAGCTGAACCATCTCCAGCGTACCGCCATCCCGGGAAAAACGCTCGCTGTGAAATTCCTCATGGACCACTCCAGAGGCTGCCGTCATCCATTGCACATCGCCAGGGCCGATCTTACCGTGACTTCCCGACGAATCGCGGTGCTCAAGCTCACCCTGATAGACGATCGTCACGGTTTCAAAGCCACGATGCGGATGTTCCCCCACACCCCGCATCGCTTCAGATGGTGCGAACGTGTGTGGGCCTGCGTAGTCCAGCAACAGAAACGGATCGAAGGTGTTCCCACCCTGATAAGAAAACAGGCTACGAACCGGAAACCCATCCCCCACCCAGTGCTGGGGAACGTCTCGGATGATTCGGCGAATGCCATTCATGGGTATGGTCTCAATTTGGCGAGTGCCGTTGTATGCGAGCGCAGCACCGGTTGGTCGATGTCCCTTACCAGTTGGAAGAGTCCGCTCTGGTGGTCAATCAGCAGCATAACTGCATCGCTGGGGTCGATCATCCATTTGTTTTTGTCTGCCATGGTTTTCTCCAAAGTCCGAGTGAGTAATTGGCGACATTGGAAATCGAAATCGCCGCCAATGCTTTGACTTTTAACTCTTGGTCGGCAATAAATCAAGTATGGGCTTTTTTGCGATATAGTATCCTGCAAGATACTAAAGAAATCGAAACTGGCCGAAGTTGGACAACCCGATACGCAAAAATCTGTGAACAACTCGTTCGTCAGGCAAACAGATCACGCCAGCACTGCCACAAAATAGCGGCAGACTTCGGGTTACGATAATTGCAGTTCAACAACGCCTCGGGGAAAAAGTTCAACTGGTGTCATTTCACCCCGACTTTAAAGCAAAACAGCTCGTCACATTGATTTGCGGGGGGTTGGTTCGTTGGATCGCAACGGTTTACTCCCGTTTTCCAGCATGTCTGGTTATTTCAGATCTGAACATACACATCGCCAGGGAATTTCAGTCGAGCACAGTTTCCTGGGGTTCGATTGATTCGAGGCTGTTTAATCGTTTCAATCGCTTCTGACCTCCTGAGCCGAATTTCTTTCTTCGATATTGAAGACCATGTGGAACTGGACACCGTATTAGCCACAATTCGCAAGTTATAAGAATTCGATCAGGTCGCCTTTTTCGTACGTGTGACCATGAATGTCATTTTCATCGGAGACAACCTAGAATGCTTCGTCTTTGTTTGGTCGCGTTGTGCTCTTTTTACTTCTTGTCGCTTTCTCTTGTTGCGGACGAGCCAACAGCTACTTTCTTGAGTTACACGGGCAACGATCTTTTTCCAAGCTACATCATTTCCACTGCAACTGTGGACTGGAATGGAGATGAGCAACGTGCTGAAGACAAGAAGTCCGAAGACGATCCGGAACTGGAAGATGGCGAAATCCCTCTCTTGGGCGACGAAAATGGAAGCGTCGGCGTCCAGATCGAAAACGTTTCCGAAGGTGCCAGAATCGTTGTTGAAATCTCAGGCGACGGCTTTCTGAAGAAGTCGAAATGGGAAGGTGAATGCGATGCGGACTATGAAGTACTAGACATCTATCCAAAAGCGAGATGGGATTATGATGCACTCCGTAAATGCAACCAGCAGAAACCTGCGAATCTCAAGATCAGGGTTACCATCGATGACGAAGTGATTGCGGACATTGATGAGACCATACTTCTTCGCTCAATCAACGACTGCCCTTTCTACGTCAAGCTGGACGATGCTGGCGAAGATTTGGAAGATATCTCTGTGACCTTTGCTGCCTATGTCAACGAAAATCACCCTTGGATCGACGGTCTTCTAAAGGAAGCACTCAGCGCCGCAAAGGATCAAGAATTGATCAACGGATTTACTGGCTACCAATCCGGCAGCCAAGAAGAAGTGCTGTCGCAAGTTTTTGCAATTTGGAATGCCCTACAGCGCCGAGGCATTAAGTACAGTGATGTCTCCACCTCTCCCCCGAGCAAGTTTGTCTATAGCCAAACCGTTCGTTTCCTCGATGATACCGTGAAATCGTCGCAAGCCAATTGCGTCGATGGCTCGGTGCTTATGGCCAGCATCTTGCGACGGATCGGACTGGACGCTTACTTGGTTATGGTGCCCGGCCACTGTTTCCTTGCTTTTTCGGATGGAGACAAAGAGAATCCAACCATTTTTGGTTTGGAAACTACGATGCTCGGAAGTGATAACCTCAAGCCGGTGGTCGAACTGCCAAAACTGCCATCGAAGCTTAAGCAAAAGGAATTTGCTGCATCGCATGCAACGTTCGTTTCCGCCCTTGAAGCTGGCAAAAGCCAACTTACGGAAAATGAAGATCGCTTCAAATCCAATGACGACCCAGACACACAACTCATCTCCATTTCTAGAGCCAGACAAATGGGCGTGATGCCTCTAGGTGCTGAACTCGACAAAGCCCAATAGCAAACGGGGATGGAGTGTGTTGATGTTTTTACTAAACGTTATTCGACGATCCTTTGCGTCCAACTTGCAAACGATTGTTTGTAGCCCGACTGAGGCTGCAGCGTTGAACGATGTCAACATCGGCACGCCAGTGATCCAAAACTATTTCGCTTGGCGGCGGAGCGTTTTGATCTTTGTTGTTCTGTGTACCACTCTTTCAGCCGGACTCTCGACGTTTCGATCGCTGAACGAAGTGGAC
>JANMGH010000019.1:0-46803 GCA_031374515.1 Pirellula sp.
CAGGATTGTTCTCGATGCGGTCGCCGAGATTCGTCCTCCGCTGATTAGTGCAACACTTGCTGTCATCGTCAGCTTTTTGCCCATGTTCTTCATCACAGGGATGATGGGGCCCTACATGTCACCGATGGCATTGAACGTCCCAGTTGCAATGGTGATGTCGATGTTGGTCGCGTTTACGATTACCCCTTGGTTGTCGTACCACATTTTGACTTGGGGAACGAACCTAATTCCCAAATCTGAGGAAGCTTCCGCAATTGATGAAAACGGAAGTAACTCCGAGCCCGTACATGAAGAAGCGTATGATCCCGCTGTCGTTCAACAATCATTGCTGTATCGATTTTTTCGACCATTGATGTTGCCACTCCTCAAGACTCGCTTACGCGCAGTCCTGTTTCTGGTGTTTATGGGAGGACTAACTGCGGCCGCAATGAGCTTGGGTGCGCTGCGAATGGTTCCATTGAAGATGCTGCCGTTCGACAACAAGAACGAGATTCTATTCTTGCTGGATATGGAGGAAGGAACGACGCTTGAACGGACCGATGCAGTCGTTCGTCGTATCGAATCGGTGTTGGCGTCTCAACCCGAGGTGATCAATTACGTGAGCACGGTTGGGGCATCGGGGCCAATCGATTTCAACGGAATGGTTCGGCACTACTATTTGCGAAGTCGGCCGTTTCAAGCCGAGGTGCGTGCCAATTTCGTCGGCAAGAAGAATCGAGCCCAGCAAAGTCATGGGATCGGACTGCGATTGCGAGACGAACTCGAAATCCTTGCAAAATCCGAGAATGCAAAAATCCAGATCGTCGAGTTGCCACCGGGGCCACCCGTATTGGCTTCACTGGTTGCGGAAGTTTATGGCTCGGACAAAAGCGATTATCGCGATGTCTTAAACTCAGCCGCGACCGTCGCAGACCGAATGCGTCGCGAGCCGGGTGTGGCTGAAGTAAAAGACATCCGAGAGGCTTCCGTTCCGCGGTTGGTTTACGAACCCGACCAAGAGAAAGCAGCATTGTCCGGAATCTCAGTTACCGATATTGCCAACACGATTCAAATCGCATTGACAGGTGATCGCGAAAATGTGCTCCGTGTCGAAGGAGAGCGTAACCCGCTGAAGATGACGTTTCGATTGCCGCGAGAATTGCGTTCGAGTCAAGAAGACTTGTCGCAGGTGAGTTTCAAGAATGCTCGTGGCCAGTTGGTACAACTAAGGGAGATTGGAAACTGGCACACCGAGACGGTAAGCCAAACGATCTATCACAAGAATCTCAAACGAGTAGCGTATGTCTTCGCTGAATGCGTGGGGCGTCCGCCTGCAGACTGTGTCATCGACATCCTGAGCGATCAACTACCAAGCGGCCAAGACTTTGTAGAGGACTCGGAGCCTCGTTCTTTAGCGTACCGGTCCTTTCTGTCCAATGGAAGTGGGATCGATTGGCGAGTTGCACCAGGGATGGCAGTGACGTTCGCAGGCGAAGGCGAGTGGAAGATTACCCTGGATGTGTTTCGAGATCTAGGACTGGCATTCGCAGCTGCCATGCTCATGATTTACATCATCTTGGTCGCGCAGATGGGATCGTTCCTGGTTCCGATCGTCGTGATGCTGGCGATTCCCCTGACAGCTCTTGGTGTTATGCCGGGATTCTATTTGCTCAATGCCATGGCGAGTCAAACAGTCGGCGGCTACGCTGACCCCGTCTACTTCACGGCTACGGCCATGATTGGAATGATCGCGTTGTCGGGGATCGTCACACGTGATTCCATTATTCTCGTCGACTTCATGCAGCAATCGGTAGCTAGAGGAAGGCCACTGTTTGACGCAATCCTTGAAAGCCGCGTCGTGCGATTGCGTCCGATTTTGCTGACTGCTGGAGCAGCATTGTTGTCCGCAATACCGATTACGCTCGATCCGATTTTTTCCGGTCTAGGCTGGTCACTGATTTTTGGACTGATTGCGTCGACGCTGTTTACCCTGTTCGTAATCCCTGTGACGTACTGGCTTCTCTATTCTGAAGCTGACAAAGCAGAATAGTTGCTCAATTATGCGAGTCTCAATTCGAATATCATTTCATTGGTCGGATCTAGGGTAGGCCATGTCGGAGGAAATGCCTTTTCGAATTGCCCTGTTGGTCGTCATTATTTTGTTAACCTCAGTAACGATTTTCTTTCGTCGACGAGCCAAGACACCGAATGAGAAGATAAGCCACGAAGAGGAAGGCTGGATTCTTTATCTCGCGCTGCATAGCTCGGCATTGGTGCTTTGGCTAAGCACCATCGTTTACCTTTTGGTGCCTTCAGCGATTGCCTGGGCTTCGATGCAAATTCCGACAGTGTTGCGGTGGTTTTCTTTCTGCAATGCTATCCTCGCGTCGGTACCCATGATTTGGACATTGGCAAGCTTGGGGAAGAATCTTACCGATACCGTGGTAACGAAGCCGGACGCGTTCTTGGTAACAAGTGGTCCTTACGGATGGGTTCGGCATCCATATTACACAACGACTGCAATCATCATGTTATCAGTGACAATCCTGACGTCCAACTGGCTTGTCGGAATGGGCTGCGTTCTTGTTCTCACGCTTCTCGCAATACGAACACCGAATGAAGAACAGAAACTGGTGGACAAATTCGGAAATGACTATTTAAACTACAAGGCAAAAACAGGAATGTTTTTTCCATCTATTTTCAAATTGCGCGAGCGGTAAAGTTATCTTGCATACTGGATTCGCTTGGTAGGCTGTGCCACGACGGACCACTTTGCACATGGCAGCGCTGCAAATGTGTTGGAAGGATGCGACCGCTTCAAAATGGATTGATGGGTACGTGGTGCTGGAACCAAAGAATTACGGTAATTCAATGCCTCGACTTAGTAAGGACACCGCCTAGGGTCGGTTTGGTATGAGGTTTGCATACAGACTTGATCGCAATACGGAATCGGCTCCTTATTCACAGCCAATCCTCTCAAGGAGTGTCCAATGCTAGACCAGTTGGAATGCCCAACGCTATATCAGCGGCTGGAAGCAAGTCAGGCTGCTGTAGTGCCAAGCGGTAAGTCAACCAAGGATGCTGTCCTTCGGGAAGCCAAACGACGACTTGGATCCCTGGGATACGTGGAATTGCGGCGCATCGAATGCGAATACCAAGACGGACTCCTGATTTTAAGCGGGAGAGTCTCCTCGCACTACTTAAAACAATTGGCTCAAGAGTCACTTCGGTCACAGCCCAATGTGGAAATGTTGATGAATAAGACCGAAGTAGAATCGCTTTCCCAATAGACTTGACAACTCTCGGCATAGATTAATGGAGAACTCGACGATGCTGCCCATCCAGATGTTCTTGCGAGGGTGTCGCAAGCGATTGTTTTCTTTTAAGATTGCCGACTCCTCTGGCATTTCAATGACGGGTGGTCGATTGCTTGCAGCCGCTTTGGTCATGCATCGAATGCTTATCCGGAAAGGAATTGTTTGTTCGAACCACAATATGGTTGGAGTCCTTTTGCCTCCCTCAATCGGCGCAGTATTGGCCAACATGGGAAGTGGTGGACCGAGAAACGAAACGAGAGTTGACAAACGGTCAAGAAGGGCTGCTTTGGGTAGAGTGGACGAAAACCTTGGGATCACTGATCATCGAAGGAATTGGAACAGTGGGGCTAATAGTATTGACTGTTGTAAGCATCCTCGTGGGAATCATCGTCATCCTGTTAAGCGTGCTGCTTGCGGTCAGTCCTGGAAAGACAAAAACCCTTCCTTGATGCAAAGGGTCGCGTACCTGCAGGAAGTGTTTCTGAGAACACACGACTAGGGCTATCTCGGTATTTTCCATTGCATCGTCCTGCCCATGAAAAGCAGTGTCTCCGCAAATCTGGGATTTGAGTTACATTGCTTGTGCGCGAGGAACCAGGAAATGTTTTTACGTACACCGAAATGTGATAGCAAGTCGAATGAAAAAGCAAAGGCAAGTTCGAAAGCGACACACCATTTCGCATCGACGGGGAACAACTGCGAAGTATGTTCAATTGAGAAGTGCTGGTGTAGGTGCTCTCGCCTCATTCCTGGCCGTTTTGGGGCCTGGATTACTTGCAGGACTTTCTGATGATGATCCCGCGGGAATTACAACTTACTCGCTTCTTGGAGCAGAACAGGGCTACCGGCTCCTATGGATAATCCCGGCGTCAACAATTCTGCTCGTTTACTTTCATTTGCTTGCTGTCCAAATCGGTGCAGCTAGCGGCAAGGGTTTCGTCGCGGTCATCCGACATCGATGGGGAAATAGAATGGGCTACATTGCAGTCATCGGATTGCTTCTCGCTAACTTCGGAACGATTTGCGCGGAGTATGCCGGTATTTCCGCTGCCGCTTCACTTGTAGGTATTCCGTCATGGGTAAGCACGCCTATTGCAGGTACATTGATTTCGTCATTGGTCGTGTTTGGGTCTTTTCAACGCGTTGAGATTATTCTGCTCATTGTGTCTTCAACCTTGGCTCTCTATATCGTCGACGGAGTACTTTCAGGTCCTGACTGGCCACTCCTCATCGAGAGTTCTATCGTTCCTCGCATGCCAATCAATCATGCTGGCTGGATCGCCATTACCGCTACTCTCGGTACAACGCTGGCACCTTGGGGGCTTGCTTTTTTGCAGTCGTACGCAGTGGATAAAAAGATCCATGTAGCCAATCTCAAGTGGGAACGGATCGACGTCGTCGTTGGCTCGATACTCACTGGCGTCATCGGGATGGCAATCGCTGTTGCATGTGCAGCGACGCTCCACCGCGAGGGAATTCACATCCAAGACGCGAGTGACGCAGCGATTGCCCTCAAGCCGTTGGCAGGCTCCTTCGCTACGATTTTATTTGGAGTCGGGCTTCTTGGAGCCTCGCTTTTGGCGGCCGCCATTGTACCGCTAGCTACTTCCTATTCGATCGCAGAAGGGATCGGTGCGCCCGCATCTTTAGACCTAGATTCAGGTCACTTCCAGTTTTTCTATGCAGCGTTTATCGGATTGACGGTCGCATCAGTCAGTGTCGTTTCACTTCCGGGACTACCGCTCGTTCAACTGATCTATTCGAGCCAAGTGGTCAACGCTGTTTTGCTACCCTTTCATGTGATAGCACTCCAGCTTTTAGCCAATGATCCCAGGGTTGTTGGTGCAACGAGAATCGGGAAATGGACAAACGTATTCGGTTGGGTAGGAGTGTTGCTTATCACGGCATGCGTGGTGTCGCTCGCCATCAGTTGGCTGGCTGTGTAGTCCTCTGTACGGACTCGTGGATTAGGCGAGCTGCAGCTTGCAAAGTACCTAATTTGTAAATTTGAGCCAGAGGCGTTAGCCGATTTCTAGTGGCGTGGATCGGCTAGCGCCTCAGGCTCAACTGGTGGATTTTAGTCTGCCAATCATCTTACAACTGCATTCAGTTCATCTGTCGACAGTGGCTCTTGATTCTTCAATTGACTCGCAAGAATCTCCAAGGTTGCGTCTGACGCATCGTTGCCAATCGTACTTCGATACGATATTCGTTGTTTCAAAGTCTCTTCGTCAACCTGGAAATCGAGAATCCGAAACTCAGCGCCCTCCATCTTTGCCAATTGATGAAATCGCTCTCTGTCCGCGTACTTCAGAAAGGTCGCGTCGACAATCGCATTGAAGTCCGATCGCAAAATGGTCTTTGCTACCTCGAATAGTCTGTGGTACGTCGCTTCAGAGGCAGTGGGAGAGTACATTCCACCTTCACTCGCGGATTCGCCAGACTGGCTTCCTTTCGAGGTCTTGAAAAGTCGCTTTCGCTCGACATCCGAGCGAACTCGTATTGCCCCCTCTCGTTCGACAATCTTTTGGCTGCCGGTTGTCTTGCCGCTTCCACTTACTCCGTGCGTAATCCAAAGTTTTCGAGTACCCAACTCACTCAACTGTTCTGCCATTCGGATGTACGCTTTGGCTGGAGTGATCTGTTCCATATCCAGACGCTCGACTTGATTCCGTTGGCGCGCACGTAACACGGCCACTTTCGCTCGAACCATTGCCCTATAGACCAAGTACCATCTTAAAACCGACAGCGATTGAAAGTCCCCGGTTCGCTCCAAGTACGCATTCAGAAAGGTCGCCGCTAGCTCAGGATGCCCAAGCTCACGCAAATCCATCACCAAGAATGCAATGTCGCTGATCACGTCGATCCAAGAGAATTGGGGGTTGAACTCAATACCGTCAAATGGAACCCAGTGTCCTTTCCAGAATGCGATGTTCCCGCAATGGAGGTCACCATGACACTCTCGGATGAAACCGTTGTTCGATCGATTCACAAAATGTTGTCGATGATTTTCAAGGTACGTGGTCGTCCATTTCGCTAACTCTCGAATCACTGGGTCTTCTCGAAGCAATGGTTCGCTTAGGAGCAAATCGAAATTCTGCTGCGCGTGGGCGAGGATTTCCGAAGTGCGATCACTGCTTGGCTCAAGCTTTGATGCATTGCTATGAAAGTCTGCGATTGTGGATGCCAACTGAACCATGCTATCAACGGAAACGACCTTCTTCGTCAGCTGATGGCTCAAAAGGGCATCCTCTTCGAATCGTCGCATCCGAACAGCGAACTCGATTGGCTGTGCATCACCATCCATTCGAATCTGGCCATCCTCGAACGTGATCGGAACTATATCGAGGTACATGCCAGACGCGTAGCGACTTCCAAGCCTGAGTTCTTCGCAACAAGCATGATGGCGTTTAGAGAGCGACCCGTAGTCCAGGAAGTCCATTACGATCGGCTTCTTGATCTTGTAGGCAAAATCGCCCGCTAGGAGCACCCATGAAATATGCGTCTCGTGCAAGACAACTGACCCATCAACGGAATGGACGTACGAAGATGGGTCGAGAAGCGATTCGATGAGTGCATCGCGTCCTTCGTTCTCACCGGTACCAATCATGGTACGGCCTTCGTAGAGCTGTTCGGGGTGTTGGTTTTTTCGGTCCGGTTCGCAGTTTTTGTGCCACAACATCCTATATATGTCGTTTCAAAGATTGCGTCTAGCAATTCCTTGGAAGTCCACGGATTGTTCAGTCTTCGCAAACACCCATGAAGATCAGGCATTTGGGTTTTGTGGGAGTGAGCAGATGTTGTGATAATCGCCGACAACTCACCTTGCCGGTATCGATCCTGCAAAATCGCAATAGCTTGTTTCTCGAGGTTGAACGTGGGTTCCGCAACCAATACCACGTCAGGAACGAACGCCCTAACGTGTGCTATGAGTTCTTCCGTGTTCGAGGCGACAACGAATTCAAAACCACAGCCCGAGAGCAATCGTCTGAGCAGATCGCTTGAGTCAGAGCTATTGTCGGCAATCAGGATTCGTAAAGGCATCGTTTGTCACCTCGAGGCGAAAAGATTGGATTGAAGAGCCAAAGGGAATCAATTTCCTTTTACTGCAATCTTCTTGGTCTTGGCACCCTCGGCTTTTGGCAGGGTCAGAGTCAAGACCCCGTTCGTGTACTCAGCAACAGCTTCACTCTCGTTGATAGAACAGGGCAGGGAAACCGTTCGAGCAAAGCTTCCGCTGCGACGTTCCATCCGATAAAAGGTTTTTTCCTTCGTTTCCTTTTCCTCTTGTCGTTGTCCGCTCAGTGTCAGTGTGTTTCCGTGAACCTGAACATTGATGTCTTTGGCTTGGAGGCCAGGCACATCCATTTTGATTTGAAAAGAATTTTCCGATTCTACAACATCCAATGGGGGCGACATTGAATGGGAAAGAAAGTTCGGCGCGTTGGTTCCCCAAAAGTTAGAAATCAGATCTTCCATGTCTTTTCGCAACAAGGAAAAGGAGTCTTTGGAATTCCCAGTCGAACTGGAACGAGTTGGGGTAAGTGTTGTTGTCATACTACATCTCCTGAAGTACTAGTCGATTGGCAAGCTCTAATCCGATCACCACACCATGCGGCGAGTTTGCTTGCCCGTGTCCACAGTGAGCTGAAGCAAAACGAGTACCAATTAGCTGAGGTCAGGAGCAAATTCATAGTGAATAGCGGGCGCCCATTGGAGAACTGTTTGCAGTTCTTTGCTTCGTTTTGAAAAACGATTTGCTTAAGGCGAATGCACGAATGAGACATAACGGATCGCCTGTGTGCCAGATACCGAGCTATCCATTCATTCCAACGAGGCGACGCACAAATACCAAAACAAGTACGATTGCTAGCAAGCCAACACCAATCCAACCCAGCGTGTGTGAAGCGGGTTGGCTTTTTAACCATTTGAACATGACGCTTTCCTCCTTACTTTTGAATCTGCAACGGAACGTTCGGTGTTTCGACAGAGCAAAACAAGTACCGATCACGAAACGCGACGGGGTATGCGCCCCAATCGTGAATCTGCTAGCAGATCCTAGGTAGAGGTGCGCCGGACGGCTCATCAACCGGTTGTAGCACTCCCAACATCCGTTCAATGACAACCGGCGAAGACTGCTTGTTCATGACACAACCGATGGCTTTCGCTGATTTTGACACATGCAACGATCCCAATACATCAATCGCTTTGGCGGCTGCGGTTGGTGAAACGGCGGCTACGAATGTGCCTTCATTGGCTACGTAGAGCGGATCCAAACCTAGCAATTCGCAAACGCCGCGAACCTCATCGGATACTGGAATCTTGGACTCATCAAGCATCATGGTTTTGTTGGACGCATCCGCCCACTCATGAAGAACAGCCGAAACCCCGCCGCGTGTCGCGTCACGCATCGCCCGAAGATCGCTGCCAAGTGCACCCTGTAGAGCCGTACACGCATGATGCAGTGCGGCGCAATCCGACCGAGGTGCGGGGCTCATGTCCAGGCTCTCGCGAGCAGCCAAAACCGCAACGCCATGCTGCCCGATAGGGCCGCTCACAAGCAAGATATCTCCCTCCTGAACCGAAGCGGAACTGAACCGCTTTTCGAATCGATAACGCCCAACACCTGTTGTATTGATGAACAACTTGTCCGCAGCCCCACGCGGCACAACTTTTGTATCCCCAGCCAAAACGGACACGCCGCATTCCCTTGCTGCGCCGGCGACGCTTTGAAGGACTCGAACAAGAATCTCTAAAGCTAGGCCTTCCTCAATGATGAGACTTAGCGTAATGCAAAGTGCTTCCGCGCCGGCCACAGCCAAGTCATTGATCGTGCCATATACAGCCAATGATCCAATATCGCCTCCAGGAAAAAACAATGGCGAAACCACGTAACTATCGGTCGTGATTGCGAGTTCCTCCGCTCCGGTTGTAAAGCTCGCGGCGTCTTCAACTGCTGAACCGCCAAGGATCGGCATGATGTGTTCTCTTAATAGCTTACGCATCAATCGCCCACCTTCGCCATGGGCAAGCATGATGCACTGCGATCCATTCCCTTGTGATGGGCATGTAGGACTCAGTGGCTTCATTGTCTGATGTGGATTCATGATGAACATTCGATGGAGTTAACCTCGTGTCGGTAACGCATGTACGCCGAACAAGCTCCTTCACTAGAAACCATCGGCGCACCGAGTGGAGTATCAGGAGTGCACCGATTGCCAAAAAATGGGCACTGCGGCGGCTTGATTCTGCCCGACATAATTTCGGCGCTCAAGCAAATTTCCGTAAAGTTGACCTGGCTCGATTGGCAGAAACCAAAACGACGAGACGCATCGAATGCCAGGAACTCTTCTCGCAGCCGAAGCCCGCCACAATCGATCATTCCGAAACCTCGCCATGAGCAGTCGGCAGCTTCGTAAACCCTATTCAGAATGCCTAGAGCGTCTGGGTTTCCGTCGCGACGAACACTTCTTCCGTAACAATTGACAACTGCAATGCGTCCACTTTCAAGGAGTCTTGTCGCCTCTAAAATTCCGTGCAGCAAATCGAGTGGTTCGAAACCTGTCACCACAACCGGCACTCGAAACCGCTCTACAAACGCATCGTACTCAGTGTATCCCGTAATTGTGCAAACATGTCCGGCCGCAAGGAAGCCGTTCACGCGGCTTTCCGGGTTCAACATGAGGGACTCCATCGCAGGCAACACGCGCACGTGCGAAACGAGAACACTGAAATTGTTGAGCTCAAGTTGTTGGGCTTGGAGTATCGCGAGCGCCGTTGCGGGTGCCGTTGTCTCGAATCCAACTGCGAAAAAAACCACTTGCTCGCTCGGGTTCTTCTTTGCAATCTGCACTGCGTCGAGCGGAGAATAGACGACCCGAATTTGTCCACCACGTGCCCGAGCATCAAGCAACGACTCTCGGCTACCCGGAACCCTCAGCATGTCTCCGAAGCTTGCGAGAATGACACGAGGTTGCATCGCCAATTGGAGAGCAAAATCGATCGCGTCGGAAGAAGTAACACAAACTGGACAGCCTGGGCCATGAATCAATTCTATGCATTCGGCCAGCGCTGACTCGATACCGTACCGGAGGAGGCTATGTGTCTGCCCTCCGCAAACATCCATCAGCGTCCAGCGCTGCGAAACGCGTGAACGTATTTCATCGACAAGGTTCTGCGCGAGCAACGGGTCGCGAAATTCATTCACAAATTTCATAGTGGACTTTCCAAGGTCAGCTCGCCGGACTCATCATTTTCCGGTTCGACCAAGTTCAATCGCCGCAATTCTTCAAAGATGCGGTTGGCTTCGGATTCTTCGACCAGGGCAATAGCAACGCCAGCGTGAACGATCACGTACTCGCCAATTTTCGCTTCCGGTACACATGCCATGTGGCAAGCCTTGGCAACTCCGCCGAAATCCACTTTTGCAATTGCAAAGAGCGGATCGCGATCAAGCCATTCGATCAGTCGACCAGGAACGCCTAAACACATACCGCTCTCTCCATCCTCGATGTCGCAATTACCAACTGCCCAAGCGCCAGTCCACCGTCGTTTGGCGGAACTTGACAAGGCATCGCATAGGGCATACTTAGACTGTGAAGCTGTCGATCGACGAGTTCAACAAGGTTCCGGTTCTGAAACACACCACCTGCCAATACGACCGGAAAATCACGATACCGATGCGAAATGGTTGCGATGCATTCCGCAATTGCCCGATGAAATTTCATAGCGATGGTTCCAACAGGCACATCTGAGGCAAGATCGGCGATCAATTCGATGACCATGGGGCGCCAATCCATTTCGCATGGCGAGTCCCTTGAAACAGAAATATGATAGTTCTGTTGAACGTCTTGGTTGCAAACCGCTTCCAAACGCATGGCCGCTTCGCCCTCAAAGCTAACTTGTCCGATGCCGCACACCAACGCTGCAACACCGTCGAACAATCGACCCATACTGCTCGTTTGCAGGGAAAGAGCATTTCGATCCAACAATGGAAGCAGTCTCTGCATGCATAGGCGATCGACTTGCCAATCACGTAGCTTATTTGCATCGACGATTTCCAAGGTTTGTTCTTCGCCAATGGCATCGACCAGCAACGCGAGTGCGATCCTCCATGGCTGCTTCACTGCCAACTCCCCACCCAACAATGGAAATGTTCGCAAATGTCCGACCCGCTTGAAACTAGCAGTGGTTGCTACCAACACTTCACCGCCCCAGATCGATCCATCACATCCTAACCCTGTTCCATCGAAAGCGAAGCCAAGAACCGTGCTATCTAGCCAGCCATGTTCAACCATCGCCGAAACGATGTGAGCATGGTGATGTTGGACGGCATGGCAATTGCGGCCACTATCCTCATCGGCAAGTTGCGAGGTGAAGAAGTCAAGGTGTTGGTCGCAAACCATCATTGGCGACTTTACTCTAAGCAGACTCTGCAGCATTGCTTTCTGCTCCAAGAACCGATCGCGAGTCCGCACTGTATCAAGATCTCCAATGTGCGGTCCAAGTATAGTGGTGTATCCGTTCGACAAGGCAACTGCGGCTTTTTGGTGACCACCTAGCGCTAGAACTTGTGATTCGCTACGGTATTCGATCGGAATCGGCGCGATTCCACGTGCTGCTCGATGTGTAACCATGCGCCCAGCTATCGACTGGACGACGCTATCGTCGATCGGATTGACGATGGGACGGTTGTGGTGCAAAAAACAATCCGCAATACCAGAGAGTCTCAACGTTGCTTCCGTTTCTCGATACTCCAGTGGCTCACCTTCGATATTCCCGCTCGTGACCACCAAAGGTATTTTGGTCTCCTTGAGCAACATCATGTGCAAGGCCGTCGTCGGCAGCATTATCCCAATGCTAGGAAAACCAGTATGAATGTTAGAAGCCAAGTAGTTCTGCGTTCTTGACTGCAGAAGAACGATCGGGCCAGCCGGTCCCTTCAACGTTTCTTCGTCTAACGCATTGAATTCCACGATGGCATGAGCTTCATCCATGGAGGAAGCCATTACGGCAAGGGGTTTTGTTATACGGTTTTTACGACTACGAAGTCGTTCGATCGCATGACAGTTGGTAGCATCGCAAACCAACTGGTACCCACCTAACCCTTTCATCGCAAGGATGCGTCCGTTGCGAATGTCACGCGCTGCGGCCGCAACCGCGACATCACCGTGTCCTAATATCTCGCCGTTGCTCTCAAACCAAACCATGGGTCCACATTTCGGACAGCAATTCGTTTGCGCATGAAATCGACGGTGTGCTGGATCCACGAATTCAGCTTGGCAGTCAGAGCACATAGCAAACGCGGACATACTCGTCTGACTCCGATCATAGGGCAAGTCTCGAATGATCGAGTACCGCGGCCCACACTGCGCACACCCAATGAGAGCGTAACCGAATCTGCGATCGCCCGGCGTTTGGCACTCGCGCAAGCAGTCAGCACAAGTCACACGATCACGGGGGATCACGAATTGCACTTCTCCCTCGAAGACACTTTCAAGAATTTGAAAGCCACTCATTGGCTCAAAAGTATCGATTGCGATAGTCTTTTGAGTTGCCGATGAAAAACGCATACGAAGTGACTCCTGAAAAACGTCGATCGCTTCTCGGGTTCCGTACAGCACGATATCAACACCTTGCCTGCTGTTCCTCACCGAACCTAGTAGGTCACATTGCATCGCCAAATTTGCCACCGTCGGACGAATACCACATCCTTGAACGTCACCCACCAATTGAATCTGAACACCAGTTCGTACCGTGGCTTGCAGGGTAGCTCTCATATTCCACCTTCGAATTGACGCAGCATCTTGACTCGCTGAGCGTCCAGCCACTCGCACCAATCGGTAATTCCTGAACCCTTCAAAGCCGAAATCTGCATCGTCTCCAGATTCCCTTGAATGCGGCGTGCATCCGCGATCGCGCTCTCGACGACAAATGGAACATACGGAAGCAAGTCAAGCTTCGAGATGACCATTGCCTGGCTGGTTCGAAACATCTTGGGATACTTGCCTGGTTTATCATCCCCTTCCGTCGTGCTAAGAACGACCACTCGGACGTGTTCAGCTAGGTCGTGCGATGCGGGGCAAACTAGGTTTCCAATGTTCTCGATGAACAAGAACTCGTAGTTCGCTTGCGGTAACTCAGCTAGTCCACGCTTCACGAGTGGCAATTCGAGATGGCAAGCACCACCGGTCGTCAATTGTCGGACTGGAGTATACGGAGCAAGTCTCTCAGCGTCGCGATTGGTCGCAATATCGCCGACAAGCACCGCCATCCGCCGACTGCCTGCCCAGTGTTTTGCCGTCGCTTCCAAAAGGCTTGTCTTCCCCGCACCAGGCGAGGCAACCAAGTTGATCACCAACGTGCCTTGCTGAGCGAACTCGGCCCGCAATGCAGCGGCGTCTCGTTTTGGATCGCTTGCTATGTCGCGGTTAACCTCGACGGTCCGTATATTGTTAGTCACTTCAGTTCCTCAGATTTACGTAAGTTTGTCATGGACAGAAGTTGAGTAAAGTGTTGAATCGATTTCTTCGACCTCAAGTCGAAGCAAGAAGAACCCGTCCCCTTGCGTGACCCTGATTGCACCTGAGTCGCACTTTGGGCAATGAAAAGCAAAGTCAACGATTTCCAAGGTTTGGTTGCACGCAAGGCACATGCCTTCCAAAATCGTCTCTTCGATTTCAAGTTGGCAACGATCCAATTCGAACGCTGCTCTTTGTTCGTCAAAGGCTTGTTTGACCAACAGAGGTTCGACGCCTGACAGTGGTCCGACGGAGACAAAAACCTTTCGGATCAAATCAGGTGGGACCGGCTTGGCGGCCGTCAACACTTGCGAGAGCAACGAACGAACTAACGAGACCTCATGCATGGCAAAGTTCCTTCGCAATTGCCAGAACGCACCTCTCAATGTGATTTTGTGTTTCTTCAGACATGTCACCATTTTTTGCAACCGATGCAACCGATGCAATCGATACCGTCCACAAGAAAAGCTCATGCGGCAACGTCCCTAACGTGGCAGACAGCTCAAGCGTTGACAGGAGATCAAGCTGGTGAGTCGAACTCGACCTCAGGGATTCAGGTGCAATTCCTGCATTTGTCGTACCTAACGAGCCGAGTGCCGTGAGCAGCAGCTTACCCGAAGTGTCCTGAGTGATTGCATATCGCCGCACATCAGCGAAAGTGTCGTAACTAGCATCGATGATGTGCGTCTGTGCTTCGACATCCAGCCAATCCAATACGTCGTGCGGTACCGAGGCTTTGTGCAAAACGACACTCTTGCCAATTGAGCCTGAGGCGCTAGCCGAGCCGCATCGCAAGAAATCGGCTAGCGCCTCAGGCTCAATTCCAGAAGCCGGAAGCGATTTCTGGTTTCTTGCACTTGTTAAGCGATCAATGACCTCCCATCCAGCACGGTCATCGCCGTGGGGACTCCCAATTCCAATAACGAAAATGGGCCTCGTTCGTTCAAAGGTCTTGATTGGAGGAATACTCGGCGAAACAGTCATCGTCGATCGAACTCCAACTTCAGGAAATGGGTAGCACAGCTAATGCATGGATCGTAGGATCGGATCAGCTTTTCGCAGGCAATGCCTGTCGCTGCGTCATCATCGCTCAGAACGTTCGGCAGATAGGCCATTAAGTCTTGCTCGATTTGTCGCTGGTTCTGAGAGGTCGGAGGAACAATTTTGGCAAACGCAATTTTGCCATCTGTCGTTGTCTTAAAGCGATGGTAGATCAGGCCCCGTGGGGCTTCGGTTGCCCAACAACCTTCCCCTTCGCGGTGTTCATAGTCAACCCGAGAAGGGGAGCAGCCTCGATAGTCTTCAATGATGCAGATCGCCTCTTCGAATGCATGCACGACTTCTAGTGCACGCGCGACGATCGATTGAAACGGATTCATGCAAGGCCACTGAACTGGGAGGTCTGTAGCGAGTTGACGAGCGGAAACGGATAGCAGTTCGCGATTGAGATTGACGCGTGCAAGAGGCCCAACAAAATAGGGTGTCTCGCCGGGTAGTCGTACCGCTTGCAATGCAGTGCTATGCCGCACTTGCCGTTCACCGAAGTGATTCTCAAACTCCGAGACCGGGATTCGCAACCCTTTGGTCGAACCAATGTCCCCCTCGTTCATAGGGTACTCCATTGGATGTCTTAGGGCGACCATTTCGCAGTCCACAACAAATCCAGGGAACTCGAAGGCCGCAACCCAATGTGCGACTGCGATGGCTGCATCGAGTCCCCATTGCAAGTCGGGCAAGAGGGATCGCAGTTCTACGACTGGAGGAGCTTTGTAAAACCCGCCGACCGCCACGTTGATCGGATGCACCGCGCGTCCACCCATCACCTCCAACAGTCGATTGCCGATCTTCTTGAGCCGCAAACCTCGATTCACTTGTTCGGGAAGCAGTTTGGCCAATTCGATACTACTATGGCAACCGAAAAAATCGGGAATGTGCAGCAAGTGCATATGAACGCCATGGCTCTCGATCCATTCCCCGCAATAAAGCAACCGACGCAGCGATCGAATCTCTGGGGTGATTTGAATATGCAGGGCCGCTTCCAGCGCATGTACCGTGGTCATCTGATAAGCGATGGGGCAGATACCACAAATTCGTGCAGTAATGTCCGGCGTCTCCTCCAGAGGACGGCCTCGCAAGAGGGCTTCAAAGAAACGTGGTGGTTCGTAGATGGCTAGCTGAACGTCCGTCAGAATTCCGTTCTTTAAATAAATACGAAGCGCCCCCTCTCCCTCTACGCGAGTCAACGCTCCGATTTCGATGGTTCGAATCACTTTATCAGTCATTCACAAACACCCATGTCCGAATGTGGATCAACGCGATCACCGCAATTGCGAAATTCTGCTGCATTCGAGTTGAAATTGCGAAGCAGCGGAACAAGTTGGAGCGAAGAAAGGCGATCATGGAGGTACCAATCCGCTAAGCTGTCGCAGTTGGACTGCGAGGATGGCCCGAAGCATCCGTAGCATCCACGATTGAATGCAGGGCAAATCGCACCGCATCCCGATTGCGTGATAGGCCCCAAACATGCTTCGTCTCGGGCAACGGCAATGCAAACGGTTCCACGTCGTTTGCAATCGAGGCACACACTGTGCGATGGCGTTCTGGGCTTTCTGCCTGCAAGAACGGATCGGAGCACCTCCAGCAACTGGAAGCGATTGATGGGGCAACCTCGCAATTCGAAATCCACCCTCACATGATCGGCAATCGCCGTTGATGTCGATAGAGTGTCGATGTATTCGGGATGGGCGTAAACGCATCGTAAGAATTCCTTCCGATCGCCCCAATTTTTGAGGGCTTGTATACCACCCGCAGTTGCGCAAGCTCCAATCGTGATCAAACACTTCGATTGACGACGGACTTCCTGAATGCGCGATCTGTCGGCAACCGTCGTGATTGAGCCTTCGACCAGGGAGATATCGTATGGCCCAGTTTCCACTCGGCTCGTTGCCTCAATAAAATGCACAATCTCAAGGGAGTCAGCAAGGCTCAGCAGTTCGTCTTCACAACTGAGCAACTGCAATTGGCAACCATCGCACGAAGCGAATTTGAAGACGGCCAATCGTGGCTTCACCACGGCGGGATTTTCTCGAGAATTGCGAGTATTCAAAATCATAGCTCCTGAACCCGAAGCAGTGCATTGACCTCATTGTAACGGAAAACAGGTCCTTCCTTGCAGATGAACTTTGGCCCAAATTGGCAATGGCCGCATAGTCCGATGGCGCAGTTCATGTTCCGTTCAAGGGTAACGAAGATCTGTTGCTCAGGTATACGTCGCCCCAATGCAGACTTAGCAGCATACCGCATCATAACTTCGGGACCGCAGGTCATGAGAGTTGTATGGTCGGGGCGAGGGATATCCAATCGATCCAACAGGAGCGTAACGACGCCGATCTGCCCCTTCCAAGCAGGCGATGCGCGATCAACCGTGCACTTCACGATTATGTCTCGCGATCTCCAGACATCATACTCTTCTTGGTACAGAAGATCGTCGGGGGTTCTCGCGCCGATCACAATACTGACTACTCCGTAGTCTTCGCGATGCGTTGCAATGTGATTGACCATCGAGCGTAAAGGGGCCAAGCCGATACCGCCAGCGACAATGATGATGTCGCCATATTTCGTTAGGTTGCCATTCAAACCGAACGGTAAACCGCCTTCTGAACCTGTCGGTGTTTGCAATGGCCAGCCTCTTCCAAACGGACCTCGCAAACCGAGCGACATTCCATTGCCTCCTATTTCAATTGCCTTCGTTACGTTCCCGACGGAACGAATGGTATGCTGGATCAAACCCGCTGCGGTCGTTCCCGCGATGGAGATAGCAGCCTCCCCAACGCCTGGGACATAGAGCATGTTGAATTGACCGGGGGCAAAATTAAATTTCCGACCTAAATCGGGATCGTTGAAATCGAGGTCCACAGTGAATACGCCTGCTGAATGGTTACGAAAACGACGTACCTCGACAGGCCACGTGCGCCATGGATCATTCCGATTGTATCGCGAGGTGTCACTGACCGCAGTCATTCTTGGGCTCTCTTGTTGAGGACACAACTCGATGCAGGCGGAGAGATCACAGGAAGCATGCGTTGGGATGAAGGTGTATTGCGAATGGCTGCGACTTCCTCGGTAAGGTCGATCCCGACTGGGCACCATGTAATGCAGCGCCCACAGCCGACGCAACCCGAGGAATCAAACTGATCATGCCAGCTCGCAAGCTTGTGAGTGAGCCATTGCCGGTAGCGGCTTCGACGATCATTTCGCACAATACCGTTGGCTGTGTAACTGAAATCGAGATTGAAGCACGAATCCCACTCCCGCTGGCGTTGTACGTTGTCGCCCGAAAGATCCACAACTTCCGAAACCGAACTGCAAAAGCATGTTGGACAAACCATCGTACAGTTCGTACAGGATAAACAGCGATTTGCAACGTCGTCCCAACGTGGGTGCTCGAGATTGCCAAGGAGCATGTTTCGAATGTCGAAAGTGTCGAGCCTTTTAGAAATTTGATCGACGGCCCGTTTCTCCAGTACCAACGCTTCATCGATGTCGCGTTCGGTCGCATCTTCCGTTTTGAGACGCATAAGAAAGGAATTCCCAAGCTCAGTAGCTGACTCCACTACAAAACCGCTGTCGATTTCTGTCAATGCGAGATCGAATCCATTGCGGCATTTTGGTCCCGTTTCCATCGATGTACAGAAGCATGTCGAAGCAGCCACAGTACAATTGACAGCGATGATCAAGACCGATTCCCTTCGGGCTTTGTAAACAGGATCTACGTAGGAACCTTGCAAAAAGATGCGATCCTGGATTGCAATGGCGGCCAATTCACAGGCTCGCACACCAAGGAAAGCAAACCTCGGTTGCGGTTCAGTAGGTGTGCTGAATGTCCAGCGATTTGCCTCACGGATTCCAGTCGCAACCGTCGTCTTCGGAGGAAAGAGAAATTGCTTCCAAGAATGAGGTCCAACATTGAACTCAAAAAAGTTCTCGTGGCCAGTCTGCTTGACTCGGTACTTGCCTGGCTCTTGCGCGTCACGGACTCCCTTCGGCAAATCATCCATGCCGAATATCTCAGCGTACACCACCGCATCGTCTTCCACCTTTGGGCCAACCACAGTGTAACGATCGCTGCGCAATAGCTCGATCAAGTTGTGCAATTGCGCTTTCGGAATACGGTACGTTTCGGCCATAGATCATTCTCAGTTCTGATTAGCGATGATATAAGTCGAGTAACTGAAGACGCGTTGCTAGCAATCGCATGGAAAGTGACTTTGCGATGACCTTCATGATTTCGTAACCAAAAACAGTGTCCCGTTCCAGCTCATTCTTTAGGTCGCTCGCAACGATCGCAATGAGTTGGGATGGTTCATTAACGACGGCGGTGGAAGTCATCGTTCCATCTCCGAGAATGGCCGACCAAGCCAACAAATCGCCGCTTCCAACGGTGAGGATGGTTTGTCGACCACATTGCGTTGTCGTCATTTCAAGCCGTAGAGAACCATCTACGACAAAGTATAGTTGATCGTGGTGATCTCCTTCGCTGAAGAGGACCGTACCTTCGGTACACTTCCTAATCGATGCAAGCTCGGCAAGCTTGTCCATTGAATCTTCGCTCAAATCGACAAGCGTGACCAGCCGTCGCATGGCGGAAAGGGTTGCAATGCGTTGCTCAGGTGAAATCACGCTAGGCCATCTCTTTCGCGTTCAAATTCTAGAACCGCAACAGTGGTACGCAATACTGCGTCGGGAGTCAGTGAAATACTGTCGATCCCTTCTTGAACAAGAAACCGGCAGAAGTCAGGGTAGTCACTTGGGGCCTGTCCACAGATACCGATCTTTCGTCCCTTGGCCTTGGCCGTGTGAATCACAGCGGAAATCAAGCGTTTGACTGCCGAATTGCGTTCGTCGAAAACGTGCGCAACGATGGCCGAATCCCGATCGACTCCCAACGTCAATTGGGTCAAATCGTTGGAGCCGATCGAGAACCCGTCAAAAATTTCTGCGAACTCATCGGCCAAGATGACGTTCGAGGGAATCTCGCACATGACGTAAAGTTCCAAACCGTCTTGTCCTCGCACGAGGTCGTACTTCGCCATTTCGACCTGCACTTTGCGTCCCTCTTCGACCGTTCGATAGAAGGGAATCATCAACTTGAGATTGCGCAGCCCCATAACTTGCCGCACTTTCTGGATGGCTTTGCATTCAAGTCCAAATGCGGCTTGGAAACTAGCTGCGTAGTATCGGGATGCACCGCGGAATCCAATCATCGGATTCTCCTCGTGCGGTTCGTACTTTTGGCCGCCAATCAAGTTGGCGTATTCGTTCGTTTTGAAATCGCTCAGACGCAGAATGACATCTTTGGGATAGAAAGCGGCGGCGATCATTGCAATGCCTTCCGCCAATCGATCCACGTAGAACTGTCGCTTAGGGCATGTGTGGCAACGGCGCGTGCGGCGACATGAAAAACAGTTGGCGTCAGCTCCCCAGCGATTTTGAACATATTCGGGATCATGAGTAGCAAACCCTGCGAAGCCGTAAATGTCGTCGAAAGCGATCCTACTAGAAGTGCACCGTGAACCACCCCAGCAGCTCCGGCTTCGCTTTGCATCTCTACCACTTCGGGAATGAGTCCAAAAGCATTGACGCGCTTCTCTGCTCGCCACGAATCTGAAAATTCACCCATGGGCGAAGCGGGAGTAATCGGGTAGATTGCAATCACTTCGCTGGCCGCGTAGGCGACCCGCGCGACCGCTTCGTTTGCATCCGTAATCCAACGGATTGCTTTGGGATTCACCATCGCTTTTTCTCTCTCTTTCTGGCAAAGACTGCGTTTCCTCTAGGCAATTCCCGTGCCATCATAGACTCAGTGTGAAATATCTCGAATCCAACCATGCTTGGTTCAGCAGACGACCCGGATATGCCGCGCTTTGTTACATAGCGTGCCAGAAACGCACAGTGACCAAGAACAATCCGACAGCACGTGGGTAAAAAGGGGCGATGAGTTATGGCTGAGTTCTGCCATCGAGTTACTCTTCAGAAAACTGACCGCGATGTGCATGAGACGCTTTGGGTTCAGGAAGCTCCGTCATTGTGGCTTCCGTCAGGAGTAGCGTTCCTGCAACCGACACGGCATTCTCTAGCCCGAGTCGAACCACCTTGGTCGGATCAATAATCCCCGCTTCAACCAGGTCAACGTATTTTCCGGTGGATGCATCCAGGCCAATGTTTCCTTTAGAGGCTCGCATCTGCGCAACGACTACGCCACAGTCGATCGATGAGTTCTCTGCAATTTGACGGGCTGGCATCTCCAACGCCCGTTTCAGCATCCGAAAGCCCGTCCGAACATCCCCTTCCAGTTCTGGATCGGCTTTCTCCAAAGCGTCTATTGCACGAATGAGTGTCAAACCACCTCCCGGAACAATGCCCTCGGACATGGCTGCTTTGGTTGCACTGATTGCATCATCTAGCGCTTCCTTTATGCTCTTCATCTCGGCTTCCGATGAAGCACCGACTCTCAAAACGGCAACCCCACCCGATAGTTTTGCCAATCGTTGCTGCAGCTTTTCCTTGTCGTAGTCGGAGGTCGACTTCTCGATCATCCGTCGCAATTCCTGACAACGCCCCTCAATTGCCTGTTTCGATCCCGCTCCACCCATAATCGTTGTATTATCCTTGTCGCAAACGATTCGGCTAGCGGAGCCCAAGTCATCGACCTAGACACTTTCCAATGCAACACCCACGTCGCTGGAAATGAATTTGCCTCCCGTCAGAATTGCGATGTCCTGAAGCATCGCCTTGCGATTATCTCCGTAACCTGGTGCCTTCACCGCAACACAAGATAGGATGCCACGTATCTTGTTGACGACCAGTGTTGCCAAAGCATCACCGTCGATATCTTCAGCAATGATGAAAAGAGATTTGCGGAGCTTCGCGATCTCCTCCAATAACGGCAGAAGATCCTTGATATTGGTGATCTTTTTCTCAAACAACAGGATAGCAGGCTCTTCGACCACCGCTTCGGATCGTTCCAAATCGCTAATGAAGTAAGGCGAAAGAAATCCTCGATCGAACTGCATTCCTTCGACGACTTCGAGCGAAGTCTCGGTTCCTTTGGCTTCCTCCACCGACACGACCCCTTCTGCTCCGATCTTTTCCATCGCATCGGCGACCAAGTCACCTAACACGCAATTGTTGTGCGCGGAAATCGTTGCGATCTGAGCCTTCTCCTTTCGGCTGGTAACCGGGCGCGAAAAGGATTTCACCGACTTAACCGCCACGCGGAGCGCGGCATCCAACCCGCGTTTCAGATCAATTGCACTTGCTCCAGCCGCAATGTTGCGAAGTCCCTCGGCGAAGACGGCATGAGCAAGTATGGTTGATGTGCTGGTGCCATCGCCAACCGCGTCGCTCGTCCGCTCGGCCGCTTCCCGCAGCATGTGTACTCCGAGATTCTCTTCCGCGTCCTCCAGTTCCATCTCCTTAGCGATAGTGACACCGTCATTGCAGACCAATGGCCGTCCGAACTTCTTGTCGATCAAAACGCATTTCGATCTTGGTCCAAGAGTCACCCGCACGGCGTCTGCTAACGCAGTTGCCCCACGCAAAAGGTTTTCGCGTGCATCAGAACGAAACAACATGTGTTTGGCGGACATTCTATTTCCTTTGGCTGGTGAGTTCTTTAGTGGTTTGAGAGCAAGTAGGATTTGCTCGCGTCCAGTAGGTCAAACGACATGCAGTTCTTATGCCAATTTGTTTCCGCTAGGTCTTATTGGTCCATCACGAAGTTTGCTTTGCATAGAAGAGCACACACTCCGGTTCGCGACCAACAACGATTCGCCGCCCCTGCAAAGGCCCAAAGTTTGCGGTAATTACTGTCCATCGACCATGGCCGCTGGGGTCGTCGCGGTAGATGACCACCCAGTCGCGAACGGTCCCTAGTTCGTGCGCCCGTGAAGTATTCGAGAACAATGCGGTGTAATGGCGATTGCCACGTTCACAATGCAGGATAGGCAACCACGCTTCGCCCGTTGGGTTGAAGTAACGAGGCGCGATACGCGGCAACTCGTCTAAATTGGCTAACTTGCGATACTGATGATCAACATCGAGCAACTCGGCAACTGGTATTTGAGCCCGCGATTCGCCTTCGACCTGTTCGCGGCTATTGCGTGGAGCACTGAAGTCATCTTGCAGTTGTCGCTTTTCAAGAAAGCGACGACCAGCTAATGATTCTCCAACCGCTTGAACTCGTTTTGGCCCCATCCCATGAACTTGGGCGAGTCTTCCATCTTTTGCTACCGCCTCCAATTCATCCAGCGTTTCAATACCAAGCTCTTCGTGAAGACGCTTCGCAAGTTTCGGCCCAATCTCGGGGACAGACGTAAAGAGCCTCTCAGCCATGTCGTCTCCCCTAAGCCGATCGAGTAGCGGCAGCCGGCTCGTATGAATCAAGTGCTCCATCGCATGTGCCAACGAGGTACCGATTCCAGGCAGATGCATCAAACCATCAATGCCCTCTTCCGCGAGTATTTGTTTGGCTGGTGTCGGTAATCGGCGGATGGTCTGCGCTCCAGTCCGATATACATTCACTCTAAATAGATTTGCTCCTTGAGCTTCCAGAAGTGAAGCTATCTCGTCGAAAACGTCCGCTAGTTGTTGGTTGTTGAGGGACATTTTTGATTTGTCTTCATTGGTTTCTGCGATTTCTTTCATTTGCTTCTCGCTTGCAAAACAACGATGCTGCGAGCATCAACCGTCAAATATCGTTCTTGAATGGCTGACGACTCCTCGAAACGTAAAAAATCCTTGGGACCGTCAAGGGAAGTGTCAATGGATTTTCGCCATTCTTCTGGCGATCTTTCAAAAATGCCGAACGTCTTTGCTTGACTGTCCCCGTTGATCATGACGTACAGGTCCATAGGGTCGTCCATTGCGCCATGCAGGCAATAGGCGATACTTCGTGAGTTGCTGGACAAGTCAGGTGCATGTTCCGTTCCGTACCATCGAATCGAATCGTGCCAAAAGACGGATCGGCATAGCGAACGACGTTCTTTTCGGAATGCAATCATGGATCGACAGAACGTGAGGAAGCCACAATATTGATCCGCTCGGCTCCAATTGAGCCAACTGGTTTCATCATCCTGGTTGTACGGGTTATTATTCCCGAATTGCGTTTGCAGAAACTCGTCTCCCATCCGAAACATGGGCGAACCTGCGGACAACATCAGTAGAACAAAATAGTTCTTCGCTTGTCGAATTCGAAGCTGACGCACTGCATCAGGAACTCCATCATCCCCTTCGAAACCGCAATTCCAACTGAACTCGACTTTTCCATCCGACCCCTGATGGCCGTTGGCCAGGTTATTCCGCTGATTAAAACTAACCAGGTCATACAAGGTAAAGCCATCATGGCAGTTGATGTAGTTGATGCTTTGGAAAGGACGAAGCGCATGCATGCTGTCATCGGGAAATAGATCGGAGCTGCCATAGATTCGGGTCATCAATTGGGGGACCATGCCCGCGTCCCCCCGCACAAAGCGATGCATGCATTGCTGATAGGCAGAATTCCATTGCATCCATTGCGTTCCGGGGAAACCACGGCCAAGCTGATCGGCGCCCATATCCCATGGTTCTGCGATCAGACGTGTCCCTGAAAGTTCCGGGTCCCCTGCAATTTGACCAAAGATTGGCGGGTCCTGTGCGCAGATTGCGCCATCGGTGCCTCGTGTGAAGATCGACGCAAGATCAAACCGGAATCCATCGACATGCATCTCCTTGACCCAATAACGCAGGCTATCGACGATGATTTGGCGAGTGGCTCGATTGGAAGTATGGAGGGTGTTTCCTGTGCCACTATAATTCGCAAAAGGCCGCTTCGCGTCGCCGCTCATGATGTAGTACGTCAACGTATCGATCCCCTTGAAACTATAAGTCGGTCCAAACTGATCGCTTTCGCAAGTATGGTTGTAGACGACATCCAGGATGACTTCAATGTCGGCCAGATGAAGCTGTTTCACTAGTTCGCGGAACTCCGTGTGCTGCTCATCCGATGTCGATCTTGAACAGTAGGCATCATGAGGCGCAAAAAAGCTTAGCGGCATATACCCCCAGTAGTTCCCTTCCTGTGGATCAAACTGGAACACTGGCATCAGCTCAACGGCGGTGACGCCAAGGCTCTTCAAGTAGGGGATTTTGTGGATCAGGCCTAAGAAGGTGCCACGCAGATCAGCAGGAACGCCCGAACTGGGATGATTGGTGAATCCTTTGACGTGAACTTCATAGATGATCAAATCCGACCCGTGCCGTATGGGTCGATCGGCCCCCCACTCGAATGGAACGAAATGGGAGGGAAGGACTCCTAGCGGGGCTTTTCCTACGTTTTCCCCAGGCAAAATTGCAGCATTTCTGTCGAACTCGGGCGGAAAGAATACATCGCGCGCATAAGGATCGAGAAGTAGCTTTTGAGAATCGAAATGATGCAACTCGAATCCGCCCGCAGGATGAGGACCATCGATCCGGTAAGCATAGTACTTTGCACCTATTAGATCGCTGATGCCCACGCGAGTATGCCATACCGGGCCTGATTTGTTGACGCTCGGATCTAATAGGAGGCTCAGCGAAGGACTTTCAAATGTCGATTCCGTAAATAACAACAGTTCGACTTTCGTTGCATGTTTCGAATAGACTGCAAAATTATAGGCTCGCTCCCTCGCAATCCAACGAACTCCAAGTGGCCAAGGTGCACCCTCTTTGCAATGCCATTCATTGGTATCGAGTTCCTTCGATTGATGCATTTAATTTCTCTTTGATCGACGTTTCGTGCCCATTTGAATACGTGAAGTCAAAGCGACTTTTCGCTTGGCTTTTCTTTGTGGGAGTCAACACATTCCCTTCGATAAACAGCGAAGGTGTCACAATGACACACCTTCGGCACGCAGTGTGCTGCTGACGCGCTCAGCGTAAACAATGGTTTGCCGACTCCTCGACGACAATGCGCTCGAATATGTGTATTGCAATGTGGTTACGCCCTCTACTTCGTTGCCTTTTGTGTGTTGCCAAACACATTCCTCACATGAGCCGCAACTTGGCGCTCGGTCATTTTGTCTGCGACCTCAACGCTGGAAACTCTACCTTTGAGGCTCGTCCCATCGATTCGCTTAACAAACTCACCTTTGGCTTCGCCCGGGCCCATGATGAAAATAGAGTCTGCGTCATGAAGATGCTCTATGACTTCATCGTAGTGCTTTTCGAAGTGAATCATGGCTTTCCGCTCGAGTTTGTCCTCTGCGACAAAATCGTTGCGAGTGTAAGAATTTGCGTCGCTAGTTTCCCCTTTCCTTCCAGTGGCTGAGTTCGAAAGGATGGTTTCGACTCTTTCCACTCCGTCCTCAAGCAAGACGACTACAGCTTTGTGATGGTCGATCCAAATACCCGCGTTAACTGTCACGATACTGCTCCATGGTTTGAATTGCGATAACAAGCGGTTGCGCTTTTTTGTGGTATCAACGCACAGGCCAGCCGCTTCCGAGGCGCAACCTAATTGCATTTCGGAGAGACTTGATTTTGCTTCTTGAGCCTGAGGCGCTTGCCGATTTCCAGCGGCGTGGCTCGGCTAGCGCCTCAGGCTCAAACCCAGAAACCGGAAGGGACTTCCGGTTTCTGGCACTAGCGTCGCAAGAACACGTAGCATTTGTCGTTCCGATTGTCGGCCAGTTCCTACCAAATGCGGATCGAGGTCTTGTTTCAACTGGAATTTGGACAAACGTTTGGTCATACGGTATGGCGATTGCTGTGCTTACCCTTCAAGTTGCGCTGTGCCCCTGCTTGAGGAGATGTCGATGTCGATCAGAAACCTAAACCGGCTGTTCCACCCGCGCACTGTGGCAGTGATTGGGGCGAGCCCGAAGAAATCTAGTATCGGTAGAACTGTTCTATTCAATTTGGTCGACGAGGAGTTTCCTGGCACAGTCTATCCCGTCAATCCGAAGTACGATGCGATCGAAGGCATTCCATGCCGTCATTGCGTAGAAGACATCCCTGATCCGCTCGATCTTGCCATTGTCTGCACGCCTGCCGTGACAGTGTCCGGTATTGTCGAACAGTGTGGACGATGTGGCGTCTTGAACGTTCTCATTCTTTCCGCTGGCTTTCGCGAAGCGGGTGCTACTGGACGAAAACTGGAAGAAGAATTGCAGTCCGTTATTTCTAAGTATCCAAGCATGCGTATCGTAGGACCAAACTGCTTGGGTGTTCTTTCGCCTCATCATGGTTTGAACGGCAGTTTCGCGCGGCGACTTCCCAAACCTGGTCGGACAGCTCTCATATCCCAATCAGGAGCGCTTTGCACAGCCATGATGGACTGGGCAATCGACGAGGGAATCGGCTTCTCCACTGTCGCGTCACTCGGCAATGCTTTGGACGTTGATATCGGAGACATGATCGACTACCTCGCAACGGATCCGAATACCGATTCGATTGTCTTGTATTTGGAATCGGTCGGCGACGCTCGCAAGTTTATGTCCGCAGCGAGAACGTTTACTCGAACGAAGCCCATCGTAGCCTACAAAGCAGGCCGTTTTGCTGCCTCCGCAAAAGCGGCTGCGTCACATACTGGCGCGATGGTGGGAGAAGACAGCGTGGTTGACGCTGCGATGGCCAGGGCTGGAATCGTTCGAGTGCATGAGTTGAATGAGCTGTTTAGTTGCGCAGAAGTCCTAGCACGTGGGAATCTGCCACGCGGACCACGATTGGCGATTGTCTCCAACGCAGGTGGTCCAGGTATCATGGCAACCGACGCATTGTTAGCCCGAGATGGGACGTTAGCAACCCTCGCCGAGGTCACTATCGAGAGACTGAATCAGGAATTGCCTGCCGCTTGGTCGCATCAGAATCCAATCGACATGTTAGGTGATGCCTCGCCGGCCATGTTTGGGTCAACCGTCGAAACAATCCTTGGTGACGATGGTGTAGATGGCTTAGTTGTCCTATTGACACCGCAAGCCATGACCGATCCATCTGAATCGGCAAGTGCGATTATTGCGGCCAGTGCAAAGTCCACCAAGACGGTACTGGCTGTATGGATGGGAGGTGCTTCGGTAAGGATAGGCATTGAGAGGCTGAACCAAGCTGGCATTCCAAATTTCCGAAGTCCAGAACAAGCGTTGGCTGCATTCACAAGTATGGTTCAATACAGCTCCCGCCGCGATGTTTTGTATGAAACACCGAACGAACGTGCCGCCGCCTTCCGCCTCTCACCTGCGGATCGCGAGTCTTCGGTGCATGGAAAAACGGGGATGCTCAATGAGATCGAATCGAAGAGTATCTTGCATGCTTACGATATCCCAACCAATGAGACTGTCTTTGCTTCGAATGCTGACGAAGCCGTCGAGATTGCCAACCGATTCAATTGTCCCGTTGCATTGAAAATTGTCTCGCCTGATATCAGTCATAAATCGAATGTTGGCGGCGTGATGCTGAATCTACTCGGAAAAGCTGAAGTCGCTGCGGCCTTCGAAAAAATACTGTGGTCCGCTAGCAACTCGCGGCCAGGCGCCCGCCTTGAAGGTGTATCCGTACAGCCGATGGTCTTAGACCCCAACGCTATCGAATTGATCGTGGGCGTCAAACGCGATCCGACATTTGGTTCGGTTCTCATGGTTGGTTCGGGTGGAACCATGGCCGAACTTGTTCGCGATAGGGTCGTAGAACTCCCGCCACTAAACGATCGATTGGCCCGTCGAATGCTCGAATCCCTGCGGGCGTGGCCTTTGTTGAACGGGTTTCGAGGCCGTCCGCGAGTGAAAATAGACCAGTTGATGGATACGCTCATTCGACTTTCCTACATGGTTGCCGAAAGGCCAGAGATATTTGAGCTCGACATCAATCCGCTCCTTGTTTCACCGAAGTCCGTCATTGCGGTAGATGCCCGGATCGTGTTGGATCGCGGTGTCTCAACAACATCAACGCTGCCTTATTCGCATTTGGCCATTCGCCCTTACCCAACCGAACTGATCCAAGAATTTCAATGGACCGATGGAAGGAACGTTACGTTGCGACCGATACGCCCTGAGGATGAACAAGCCTGGATCCAACTGCTAGAGAGCTGTTCACCGGCAACGATACACGATCGCTTCGGGGGCTTGGTACGCCAGTTCAATCACCAGTTTGCGGCCAGATTTTGCTTCATCGATTACGACCGTGAAATGGCGATCGTAGCGGAGATCGAAGATGGTGGAGCCAAAAAACTAATCGGGGTTGGGCGATTGGTGACTTATGCGGATCGAAGTCGGGCAAGTCTCGCGTTGCTGGTGTGTGACCAGTGGCAGCGACATGGGTTAGCTACGCTTCTAGCAGACCGTTGTTTAGAAATTGCAAGAGAATGGAAGATTTCGCAAGTCATTGCGGAGACGACCGCAGATAATCTACCAGCTCGCGAGATTCTGCGTTCTCGTGATTTTTGCGAAGAGGTCGGCGATGACGGAGTCGTCATTGCTCGAAGACTGCTAGTAACTTAGAACCAACGATTGAGGCAACGTGCGTAACCTGCCGAGGAATCACAAACTTGAGACTACCACGTGACCAATCCAGTCCCAATCCGGACCCGACTTTGGACCCCGAGAACGCAAAGACCATTCGCTCGTTCGATTGGTTATCCAACACTGAAATTCGGCGCCGATACTCCCTGTCGTATTTCCTCAAGGACTTGGTCGCTGGTGTTGTGCTCACTGCGGTACTTCTGCCAGCCGGAATGGGCTACGCGCGAGCATCGGGATTGCCTTCGATCCACGGCTTGTACGCGACGTTGGCTGCTCTCATCACCTATGCGCTCATAGGGCGAATCCGTATACTCGTGCTTGGACCGGATTCTGCGCTGGCTGCATTGATTGCGGCCACGATTCTGCCACTTGCTGCAGGCAACGTTGAACGAGCTATTGCGTTGGCAGGGGCACTCTCCGTAATGACTGGTGCATTATGCGTTATTGCTGGTCTTGCCCAATTTGGCTTTGTTACCGAGCTCATCTCCAAGCCCATTCGCTACGGGTACATGAACGGAATTGCATTGACCGTGATCGCTGGCCAGTTGCCTTCGTTTTTTGGCTTTTCCGTGGATGTCAAGGACTTCCCTCAAGAGCTGATTGCGTTCGGCAACGGGGTTTTCCAGGGACAAGTGAACTTTGTTGCGCTCTTGATAAGTTCTCTAAGCATGATCTTAATCTTGAGCTGCAAGTACTATGCGCCGAGAATTCCAGGAGTCTTGATTGCAGTCGTAGTTGCAACCCTCGCCGTAACCTTCATTCCCCCTTTAGGAAATGCCCAACTCCCCTTGGTGAGCACATTGCCTCAAGGCCTACCAGGATTGCGACTACCAAACGTAACGCTTGCAGATCTGCACGCCATGTTGAGCGGATCGATCGCGATCGCGTTGGTCGCATTTGCAGATACGAGCCTGCTATCGCGGATCTACTCGCAACGAAGCGGAGATACTGTCAATTCAAATAAAGAACTGATATCGCTGGGCATCGTCAACTTTGCAACGGGACTCTTCCAGGGATTCCCTGTGAGCGCCAGCGCTTCGCGAACACCAGTGGTAGAGGCAGCGGGGGCAAAGACACAAGTAGCTGGCTTGGTCGGCGCTTTGCTAGTCATGCTTCTTTTGTACGTTGCACCGACGTTACTTAGAAGCATGCCACACGCTGCGTTGAGTGCCGTCGTCATCTGTGCCTGCCTCGGGCAAATCGAGATCACTCAGGTCATTCGCTTGTATCACCTTCGTCGCAGCGAGCTACTGTTTTCGATCGCGTGTTTTCTTGGCGTCATTTTAATGGGTGTCATCCAAGGCATATTCATTGCCGTTGGGCTGGCACTCCTCGCATTTATCTGGCGAGCATGGCGTCCCCACAACGCCGTGTTGGGCCGCGTCGATGGGCTCAAAGGCTATCATGACGTTGTGCGACATCCCGAAGCAAGACGTATCCCTGGCCTAGTCCTCTTTCGATGGGATGCTCCCCTTTTCTTTGCGAACGCGGCGGTCTTTGAAGAGCGTGTTCGTCAAGCAATTGCCTCTGCACCTACACCCATCCAATGGGTTGTTGTCGCTGCGGAGCCCGTGACCGACGTCGACATCACTGCGGCTGACATGCTGGTTGAGCTCAACAAAAACCTACATCACGCCGGCATCGATCTCTGCTTCGCGGAGATGAAGGGTCCGGTGAAAGATGTGCTTAAACGATACGGACTATTTGACTCGTTCGGAACCGAAAGTTTCTTCCCAACCATCGGCCAGGCTGTTGAAGGTTATCTTGCAGTTCATAACGTCGACTGGCGAGACTGGGACTCGATCCAGCCATAAAAAACTTTCTTTGTCACTTCTACAACCACGACATACAGGACGGTCAGACCGATCAGCATCAGCATAAGCGGAGCTGGGAGCGGTACGAATCCAAACGCGGAACTGAATGGTAGATAGGGCAATACTAAGGTGATGCCAATGACGGCAATTGTGCTTGCTAACAGGAGATTACCAGGGCGACTGCGAAAGAATAATCCTCGGGTCCGAACGACGATAGCGATCACCAACTCGGTCAGCAGTGACTCGATGAACCAGCCCGTTCGAAATTCTTCTTCGGTCGCAGAAAAAAGGAACAGAAGTATTCCAAAGGTCATGAAGTCGAACAAGGAACTGACAAGTCCAAAGACGACCATGTAACGACCTATAAACCAATTGTCCCAGCGTCTTGGTGTTGCAACCCATTCTGCGTCCACATTGTCACCTGCGATTGCGGTACCGGGGATGTCAGACAGAAAGTTGTTTAGTAATATCTGAGATGAGAGAAGTGGCAAGAATGGCAGAAACATGGACGCAAAAGCCATACTAAACATGTTGCCGAAGTTCGCGCTAATTGTCGTCAGAATGTATTTGAGCGTATTTGCAAATGTCCTGCGCCCCTCTTCGATTCCCAAACACAATATGTCCAAATCTTGTTTGAGCAACACGAGGTCCGACGCTTGTTTGGCAACGTCCACGGCGGTTTCCACGGAGATGCCTACGTCTGCGGCGTGAAGCGCTGGAGCGTCGTTGATCCCGTCTCCCATGTACCCGACCACGTGCCCGGTTTTCTGCAAGGCTAGGATTATTCGTTCCTTCTGGTTCGGATCCACTTCAGCAAAGATCGTTGTTCGTTCCGCAGCGTGCCAAAGCGCTTCGTCCCCCATCCCGTTCAGGTCATTTCCCGTCAACAATCCGGTTATGGGCAGGTCGACTGCCTCGGCCACATGGCGAGCAACCAACTGATTGTCTCCCGTAATGATTTTCAGTTGAACTCCTTTTTGACCAAGGTCTCGAATCGTCTTTGCAGCATCGGCTTTGGGCGGATCAAAAAACAGGACAAAACCCACGAACGTCAGGTCTATTTCATCCGCGCGTGAGAAAGACTTGGCCGGCGTATCGATCGGCTTGGTCGCGACACCCAAAACTCGAAATCCCTGTCTGCTCCATTGGCAATAACGCTGAGTTAGTTCCTCGCGTTTTGCATTATCTAATAGTGCTGTTGCGTTTTCGATTTGCACCGAGTTGCAGACCGACAAAACACTCGCAAACGCTCCTTTTGTGATGAGAGAGCCAGCGCCACTCGGGTCGACCACGACCACACTTAGCCGTTTGCGAACGAAATCGTATGGAATCTCGCTGTTTTTTTGTACACCGCTAATGTCGAGGTTCGATTGGTTCCCGCATATGCGGATTGCATCGTCCAGGGGATTGCTTAAACCGGTTTGGTGAAATGCATTGAGGTAGGCAAGTCGCAGAACCTCGGCCGATGGAATTGCCCGTGTATCGACTGCTTCCTTGAGCATCACAACACCCTCGGTCAACGTTCCTGTCTTGTCAGTACACAGTACGTCCATGCTACCGAAGTTCTCGATGGCATTTAGTTTGCGAACGATGACTCCTCGCTTTGCCATTCGCTGTGCGCCGTGTGCCAAAGTGATGCTCATGATAGCGGGTAGTAGCTCGGGAGTTAATCCGACAGCCAGCGCTAGCGCAAAGAGCAACGAATCGAGAGCCGGTCTGTGACGAATCACGTTGATTGTCAATACCATAACAACCATGACCATCATGACTCGCGTGAGCAAGTATCCGAATTGTTGAACGCCGCGTTCAAACTCGGTCGTTGGCGGCCGTAACTTTAGTCTTTCGGCGATCTGGCCGAAGACCGTAGACTTGCCGGTCTCAACTATCAAGACACGGGCCGTACCGCTCCGCACGCTGGTACCCTTGAAGACACAGTTTACGCGTTCCATAAGGCTCGCGTTGGCTGCTACCTGCGTAACCTTCTTCTCTACGGGAAAGACTTCGCCGGTTAGGACCGCTTGATTGACAAACAAATCGTTTACGTCCAATACGATCCCGTCGGCGGGGATTAGGCTGCCCGCGTATAGCATAACCACGTCCCCAGGCACGATGTCATCCGACACCACCGCGACTGGCCTTCCCTCTCGCAAAACACTGGATTTGATGAGTACCTTCGATCGAAGTTTCGCAATAGCGTCGTTTGCACGATACTCTTGCAAGAAACCAAGCATGGTACTGCCAATGACTATCGCGAGCACGATCAATGCGTCAGGCCACTCGCCGGCGATAGCCGAGACAATAGCAGCAAAAACGAGAATGAGTACAAGTGGACTTCGAAACTGACTTAGGAGCAGCCCCAATACGGTAGTCTCGCCGCGTGTGCTGATAACATTCGCACCGTACTTCGCCCGGCGTTGTACGGCTTCCATTTGGCTTAGGCCATTCGGTGAGGTGCGCAGCTCCTCCATCAATTGATCATGTGATTTGCTCCAGTAATTAGCGCGGGCTTGCTCTGTCACGACTTACTCGATGCCCGCGCGAAGCATCACATGGCAAGCAACGCAACTCGAAGTCAGTTGATTGAAGGCCATTGCAGCGCCCTCAATGTTATGCCGTTTGGATTGGCGAACAAGCTCTTGGTTTGCCAACTCGAACGTATGAAGCTGCGCCTTGTAGTCAGGGTTCTTGCTTCGAACGAAGCCTTCGAGCTTCCCAATTAATCGCATTTGCTCCCCGTCGCTCTCCAGCTTTTCGAAATCTCCTTTGGCCAAAGCCTCCAAAATCGATTTCGACGCATTGAGTTTTGTATTCATCCAAAAACTAATCGGCTTGTCTGCGGAGATCTTTGGAACCGCTTTTGGTTCGACTTTCTGTTCTACTTGCTGGGGCGTTGTCTGCCCATAAAGAAAATAGCTTGCACCAAGCGCGCAAAAAAGTCCAAAGACAACCAGTTGCATTCTTCTGAACATTGGATCAACTCCATAAACAAAGCCCCGAATTGGAAGTCGGAAGCACGCCGACGATAAGTTCCGGAATGCACGAATCGCAAATCCCGTTCCAACGCGGCTGGGCTGACCAAATAGGATCCACGCCAATGTTGATAATTCAGGTAGGTTCGGCGTTCTGATCAACGAATCGTTCCCATCATCGCAATTGCCGCCGATGTCACCCAAATGACACCTTTCGCTGTGACGGTACTATTCATGACGCTCTCCTTTCGTGGATCACAAAGTGCTATCTTCGTGCCAATTGCAATTCTCCGAGTTCCTAAAGTAAGATTCCGACTCCGCTTCCCGAGACGTGTGCGATTCGTACCCGCAACTGTGCCAACGACTGTGCCTCAAAGAACCGGTAGCACGTTTTTTCTTCGTGCAAAAGCGTCGCTGGTAGAATGGAACTGCTAATCTATTGCCAGGGAGCGGTTTTTGCAGGGAACGGCCGGAGCCTTGGGTGCAACGGGGGCAGTATTCGGTGGCTATTCTCTGTGGCGTATGCAAGGCGAATCGGCCTATGAAACGAGCCTCGATACGTCTCGAAGTACCATTAACGAATCCAACTTGCTTGCGGAAATTGTGCGTTTTGCCACGCTCGCGCCCAACAGTCACAACACTCAACCCTGGCGGTTTGAAGGGGGGCTGGACAGTCTTTCGATTGGTCCGGATTTCACTCGCCACGCCGACTCGATGAGCATCCATTTTCGCGCAGCGTTTGAAGGCCGCTTCGATCTTCAACATCCGTCGCGACCGGTTACTGTTATTTGTTGATCGGGCACGGCGACATTCCACTTCAAGGCTTCCAATGCGGCCGCTGCGATGTCTGTGTCGTTGCGTTTGCCCGCACCTGGTATCTTTACCTCTAAATCATTGGCAACAGCTCTAACACCATTTACCCGTGTCACGATGTTATCAGCGGCCATTTTTTGCGAGAGGTTAACTGTGGATCCGGTAAGAGCAACGACTCCCTCTTTTGGTGTGACTCCGATTTGAGTGGCGTCAACACTCGGGTCCCATTCCAATTGAGCTAACACATCGTGCTCAAGTTGTTTGTCGGTTTTCATGAAAGTAATCTCCATTCCGGATGAAACTGGCCCTGTTATTGCGTCGCTACGCCCCACTGCGAGGAAGCGAGATGCAAATAGCAGGCCGGGCTCGATGCTTGGAGATAAGGAACTATAGAAGTCCCCCTAGCCTATTGTTCTGTCCACAATGCCAAAAATCCTGCGGAATTGGGGGTTGGCCATCGCCCCTCACTCGTTGACTTTAAGCGGAAGCAAAGGTTTGTTCAATAGAGGTTGCTTTCGCTTGAATTTGGCGATCAAATGTTAAATTTACATAAAGGATTATCGCCAAAAAAAGTACGGGATTGCCCGTGACTGAACTGTCTGCCTTCCTCTAACTGTCAGTAAAAGTCATGGAAAACCCCACACACAACTTTCTACCAATCAGTGAACTTGCGATTCCGCTAGAACGCGACGTTTTTCTGCGAAGCTTACTCCGGCATCTCGCCGGTACATTACAAGACGTCGTCGGACTGCAAGAGGCCTCAGGATTCATTAGCGTCGTTGGACAGGAGATTGGCGACGAGCTTAACATGACGTACAAAAACGCCTTGGTGACTTCAATGTTAAGCAGGGAGCAGGTCGCGGAAGTTCTTGTCGATCTCAAGCGTCGGATTCAAGGGGATTTTTTCATTATTGAGGAGAACGAAGACAAAATTGTGTTGGGCAATCGAGCTTGCCCGTTTGGAGATAAGGTACTAGGTCGGCCTGCACTTTGCATGATGACTTCGAATGTATTCGGCAGTATCGCCGCGGATAACCTTGGCTACTCTAAAGTCGCGATCGAGCAAGCCATTGCCCGTGGTGATGGGGGGTGCCGAGTCGTCATTTACCTCAAGCCCACCCCAGAATCGCAGTCATCCCAAGGCCGAGAATATTTCCAGGGTTAGCATTGGACCATGACGCCGGATCAGTTTTTACTCTTGGTCGACCCGCTCCCGGAGCCTACGCTGCTCGTGTCGAGTGACGGTTTCATCGTTGCCGGCAACCACGCCGTTGAAGAACGGTTGGGAATGGACCTATCCTGGCTCCGTACACAGCGACTGGCCGAAGTAGTTGCCGAATCGGCCGATGAAGTTGCTCACTTCCTTCGTCTCTGTAGTCGCAGTCGCAGTTTGGTAATCGGTGGGATGAGTTTACTAAAAAATGGTGGGGAGGCAGTCGCTTGCCGGTTTGAAGGAGCGGTGGTGCAGCCGAAAATCAAGGGGGCAGCTGCCCTTTTGATTCTGAGGATCTTTCCCATCGAAGAGAAGGCGACGCAGTTTAACGCGCTAAACCGGCGAATAGACGAACTAGGTTGGGAAGTTCAGCGAAGACAGTTTGCAGAAGAGAAAACCCGCCAGCGGGAAGAATGGTTGAAAGTCACACTGCAAAGCATCGGGGATGGCGTGATCTGCACAGATCCTCAAGGCTATGTCACGATGATGAACCCAATAGCCGAGTTCCTGACTGGCTGGACGGAGGAGGAGTCGCAGGCGCAACCGCTCTCAACTGTATTTCCGATTTTCAACGAGCATACGAAAAAGCCTGTCGAAAACCCGGTTGATAAAGTGCTGCGAGAAGGCCGCATCGTTGGACTTGCCAATCATACGGTGCTAAGGGCGAGGGACGGTACGCACAGGCCGATCGACGACAGCGCCGCCCCGATCCGGGACGGGTCAGGAACGCTGCTGGGAGTCGTCCTAATCTTTCGTGACGTGTCCGAGCAGCGACTTGCCGAGCAGGAGTTGCGTGCGAGCGAAGCCCGCAAAAGTGCGATCGTTGACACATCGCTCGACTGCATCATTACAATGGATCACCAAGGTAATGTGGTCGAGTTCAATCCGGCAGCGGAGCGGACGTTCGGGCATCGTCGGGAGGAAGTGATTGGCAGACAGCTTGCCGACATCATCATCCCCGTGTCGCTTCGGGATCGCCACAAGCGCGGCATGGCCCACTACCTTACAACCGGCGAAGGGCCGGTGCTCGGCAAGCGACTTGAGCTGCCCGCATTGCGTGCGGATGGGACCGAGTTTCCGGTCGAATTGGCAATCACCCGCATTCCAACAAACGGCCCGGCGCTGTTCACCGCTTATCTGCGGGACTTAAGCGAACTCAAGCGAATAGAGCGACATCGCAACGCGCGTATTGCCGTAACTCAAGCACTAAGCGTGGCGGGGGGGCCACTTGACGGGGCCGCTGGCCTGTTGCAGGCGGTGTGCGAGAACCTCGGGTGGGAAGTGGGCTTCTACTGGACTGTCGATGAGCATAGGACCTCGCTGCATTGCGCCCAGGGCTGGCATCGATCGGACCTGATAGTGTCCGAGTTTGAAGCGGCTAGTTACAGTCGCACGTTCGAGAAGGGTGAGGGACTGCCGGGTAGGGTGTGGTCAACTGGTAAGCCCCACTGGCTGCGCGACGTGGCGAAAGATCCTAAGTTTCCCCGAGCAGCTGCTGCCGACAAATATGACCTCCACAGTGCCGTCGCCTGCCCGGTGTCGGTCGATGATAGAACGCTCGGCGTGATCGAATTCTTCACCAAGCTCATCCACGAGCCCGACGCCGACGAGTTGGAAATGTTGGGGACGGTGGCCGGAGTCTTCGGGCAGTTCCTTGAAAGAAAGGCAGCCGACGACCAGGTCCGCCGGAGCGAACGAGAGCTTTCGGACTTCTTTGAGAATGCGACCGTGGGATTGCATTGGGTCGGATCGGACGGAATCATCCTTCGGGTGAACCGGGCTGAGCTTGCCTTGCTGGGTTATAACCTGAATGAGTATGTCGGTCACCCCATCACCGACTTTCACGCCGACGAGAACGTGATTTGCGACATCCTGACCCGCTTGCAGGCTGGAGAGGAACTGCACGAGTATCCGGCGCGTCTACGGTGCAAGGACGGGTCGATCAAAGACGTATTAATCGACTCCAGTGTGATGTTCCGGGACGGCGACTTTGTCCATACTCGTTGCTTCACGCGCGACATCACTGAGCGGAAACGAGCAGAAGCCCTTCTGCGAGAGCAAGAGCAGCGGACCCGCACTATCCTGGAGAGCATCACGGACGCATTCTGCACCTTGGATCGTGAGTGGCGGTTTACCTACGTCAATCGTCAGGCGGAAGCGTTGCTGGGACGCAGGCGGGAAGACTTGATGGGCAGGGATCACTGGAAGGTGTTCTCGGATTTGCTTGGAACTGAAGTGGAGCGGAACTATCGCCGGGCGGTGTCCGAAGCCGTCGCTGTCACGTTCGAATTTTTCTACCCCCCACAAGATCGTTGGTATGAGCTTCATGCTTATCCGTCTTCGGACGGGTTGTCGATTTACTTCCGGGACGTTAGCCAGCGCCGACGAGACGAGGTTGCGCTGCGGGGGAGCGAGGAGAAATTGCGGCTGTTGGCCGACACCATCCCGCAACTGGCGTGGATGGCTCGAGAGGACGGCCACATCTTTTGGTACAACCGTCGCTGGTATGAGTACACGGGTACGACGCCCGAAGAGATGGAGGGCTGGGGCTGGCAAAGCGTCCACGACCCCGAGGTGTTGCCGCAGGTTTTGGAACGCTGGAAGGGGTCCATTGCAAGCGGAGAGCCGTTCGACATGGTGTTCCCGATTAAAGGGGCTGACGGAGATTTCCGCCCTTTTCTCACACGCGTCAATCCGCTCGTAGGTGAGGGCGGACAAATCCTTTACTGGTTCGGCACGAACACCGACATCGCCGAACTGAGGCAAGCACGGACCGCGCTTGCAGAAAGCGAGGAGCGGCTGCGGCTGGCACTCGTTGCAGGTCGCATGGGTGTGTGGGACTGGAACGTCCGCACCGGCGGTCTGAAGTGGTCGGACAGCTTGGAACCTCTCCACGGCCTTGCCCCCGGCACATTCGGTGGTACGTTTGACCACTTCCAGCAGCTCATCCACCCGGACGATCGTGGGGCCGTGAACGGCGCCATCCGACAGTCACTGGAGGCAGGAGGCGAATTTTACGTCGAGTTTCGAAATGTCTTGCAGAACGGTAGCATCCACTGGATTGCTGGGTCGGGCAAAGTATTCCGCGGCGACGACGGTCAGCCGATGCGCATGATCGGGATCGGCCTGGACGTGACCCAACGCAAGCGAGCCGAGCAAACAGCTCGATTCCTCGCCGACGCCAGCGCCGCCCTCGCAGTACTAGTGGACTTTGACAGCACCCTTCAAAAAATTTCATCCCTTGCGGTGCCATCCTTTGCAGATTGGGCGACCGTCGACATGGTTGAGGCTGACGGCTCCTTGCGGCGCGTGTCCGTGTCCCACATCGACCCAGCGAAGGTGCAACTTGCCCACGAAGTTCACCGCCGCTCCCCTCCCGACCCGGCAGCACCTCAGGGCGTTTGGACAATTCTCCGGACCGGACGGTCGGAAATCATTCCGGAGATCACCGATGAACTCCTCGTGCAGTCCGTCCACGACGACGAGTTGCTCGGCATCCTTCGACAGCTTGGGCTCAAGTCATACATTGGCGTACCGCTCACAGTGCGGGGCAAAACGCTGGGCGTAATCACGTTCATCAACGCCGAGTCGGGACACCGCTACGACCACATCGACCTCGCAGTGGCGGAAGACTTGGCGAACCGAGCGGCCATTGCCATCGAGAATGCTCAGCTTTATAGAGAGCTGCGGGACGCCGACCGCCGCAAGGACGAGTTCCTTGCTACGTTGGCTCATGAACTCCGCAACCCGCTGGCCCCGATCCGTAACGGCCTTCAGGTGATACGGCTGACGGGTTCTGAAAATATCGTCATTGACGAGACACGCGCCATGATGGAGCGGCAGCTAAATCAAATGATCCGCCTCGTGGACGACTTACTCGACGTGAGCCGAATCACCCGTGACAAGCTCCACCTTAAAAAGCAGCCGATTGAATTGGCAGCGGTCGTTCGCAGCGCCGTCGAGACGAGCCTTCCGCTCATCGAGCAGGCTGGACACACCATCTCGGTCTCACTTCCACCAACGCCGATTTACGTAGACGCCGACTTGACCCGGTTAGCCCAAGTGTTCCTGAACCTTCTAAACAACAGCGCAAAATACACGCAGCCAGGCGGTCGAATCTGGCTCGTTGCCGAATCTTTCGAGAGCGAGGTTTCCGTGAAGGTTCGAGACAACGGACTGGGTATCCCCGCAGAGGCATTACCCCGGATCTTCCAGATGTTCTCGCAGGTGGACCGCAACATGGAGATGGCGCAAGGCGGGTTAGGCATTGGCTTAACTTTGGTGCGACGGCTGGTTGAAATGCACGGAGGTACGGTGGACGCGCACAGTGACGGGCCGGGCCATGGTAGCGAGTTTACTGTCCGGCTGCCCATCTTAAAAAAAGCACAAGTCGTTGCTCCATTGCCGACCATCACCGATGGATTACCAGCGAAACGCCGCATACTGATAGTTGAGGATAACCAGGATTCGGCCATGAGTTTGAGCACGATGCTAAAGCTCATGGGAAATGAAACACACACTGCTCACGATGGCCTCGCCGCCGTAGAGGCCGCTGAACAGTTCCGGCCCGACATGATCCTCCTCGACATTGGCCTGCCAAAAATGAATGGATATGATACCTGCCGTTACATCCGGGGGCAGGCCTGGTCTGGCGGTATGGAAATTGTGGCACTTACTGGGTGGGGACAGGAAGAGGATCGCAGGCGCTCGAAGGAGGCCGGGTTCGATCACCACATGGTCAAACCCGTGGAAATTCCAGCCATTGAGAAATTGTTGGAAGCGTCTGCCGTACGGTCAACATCCTTGCAACATTCCAATCCAGCCAGACTTTCGTTGCGAGTGCTCGTTGTGGATGACATGAGGGATGCAACCCACATGCTACGAACGCTTCTGAATCGGTATGGACATGATGTTCGGACCGCTGCGGATGGTCCAAACGCACTAAAAATAGCGCTCGAGTTCCAGCCGGAGGTTGCGTTATTGGACATCAGCTTGCCAGGAATGAGCGGTCTAGAAATAGCGAGGTGGATTCGCCAGCAGGCTACGCTAAAGGAAATCGTATTAATCGCCATGACGGGATATGGAGATGATGCAGATCGCCAGCGTTCGTTTGAGGCCGGATTCAATCATCATTTGGTCAAACCCGCGGACTTCAGGAAGGTGCAGGAAATCTTGGCTACTGTAAAAGGGATTTCAGGATGATCTTCTCGATCGTTTCTGCAGTCCGTGGCCTGACTCCCTTTTTTAACGCGCCGACTTTTTGGTTGCCGAGTCATCTCGTGTCACGTCATCAATTGTTCTCGCTTCGAGCGGGTTCGACTCCTTTGAGACTTTACTTGACGAATTAGAATCATGGGCTGCAGATTCGACTGCTCCTACTTTTCGTAATCGAAAGACATTGTTTCGCGTGCCTTTCGTTTCAAAGGACTCAGGGAATTTGATTGGCGGTTCATACTGGCCGTCTAATTCGCCTCCTGCAGTCGCTGGCGTCATAAGGTAAACCAACGAATCGCCGTCGAGCTTGAAGAGTCCATAGCCGATCGTTGCAACGTCGATGCTCGCACCGCTACCTGGCATTGATGTCGTCATACCGTAGAACGTGAGCTTATAACCGTCGATTTTTACACGATGACCACTGCTACCCGTTCCGGCATTTACCATCCACCTGTCACCCGCAATAGTCAGTTGTGCAGCTAATGGTTGCGTCGTGAGCGTTTTGTATTCCGCAACCACACCGCCAGATTCAACAGAGATGAAGTCCCAGACGCCCTGTAACGATTGGATGGTTGTATCAGGAACCGCCCTCTTTTGAGATAGATTCCCAAATTTTTCCGGAAGCGAATCTTTTGCTTTCAAGTCGATGTCAACAATCGACCATCGTTCCTCGACGAGACTCAGCGTGAAGAACAGGATGCGTCCATCCGCCTTTTTGTCGCTCGATGAAATTGGCCCGAGAGCAACAACGGCGGAGTGGTTCTCGAACCATGTCTTGTAAAGTTTAGGAATTCCATGTTCGCCAAGCAGCCTCGACATGTCTCTCGTGCGTTCATCGCTGTTGTTGATGCCTTTCGCGATCGACTTGAACGTTTCCGTGTCGTTTTGCTGGACTGCTGACATGTATTGCATGACACGTTTGACGGAACTGGATGCTCGATCAGAATCAACAGAGTTCTCGCTTTCCATTGTCCCAGGCGACAAACTTTCGCCTTGCTTTTTTGCATCATTTTCTTTTGTACGCGGATGGGGAACAGCAAATTCGAGATACTCCTGCACCAACGCTACCAATTTCGGTTGGCCCGAACGCTGAGCAAGCTCCAGCGGTAGCGGTGTTCCCGTGCTAGCGAAGTTCGGATTCGCACCATAACGCAACAATAAGGAAGTTGTTTCGAGACAGCTGTGCTGCAATGCGGTCTGCAGCAGTGTCCATTGGCCGTTGCCGGGACTTCGGTCCAAATCGTACTTGTCCATTGCAAGCAGGCGATTCAACGACTCGGAGTTGTTTGTCATCACGCAGTGCATCAACGCGTCATGGCCAGCTAATTGAAAACTTTTCCCATCATGAGTGCTTCCCACAACGGGACGCCGTAGCCACGCTTTTGCTGCTTCGTCTTTCGCCTTTTCACTCTCCGCTGTGTCGGCATTGATTCGCGTCACTTTTATGATTGCAGTAGCGCCTCGCGAGAGTTTTACACCGCCATCTTTAACAACCGCTTTGTCAAATTCTTGCCCGATTTCCACAATATACTTGCCCGCTCGGATCCGAGTCGTCGCGCCTTCCTTCGAAACCGTAAGCGACTTCACGACCTCGTCACCTTGCATGATGCGAATCGGAACATCGTCGATTTCCGATTCAATCGTCAATGTGCCTTTCCCTAATTCCAGCACGATCAATATCCCCGCGAAGAACAGAGCAAAGGCACCGGCCGCAGCGGCGATGAACTTGCCGGTTGGTGGTATTCGTTGGTGTATAGCCTTTAGGCGATTCGGCTTGGGGATTTCGCCGGCTCGTAGTTGCGATTGAGCAAGCAAAGCTTGGACACCAACGGGGAGCCGTATCGCCGTAGGCTGCTGCACATGAGCCAGACATCCTTCCAGCAACGCGGCAACTTGCGCCGCAGATTCAAAGCGATCTGCGGCGCGCTTGGCCATCAGTCGCTCGATGACGTGGCCGAGCCAAACGGGGACGTCGGAATTGATTTCACACACTGGAGTTGGATTGTCGTTGGCGATGCGATACAACACTCCGTATGTTGTTTCAGCCCGGAATGGCGAACGGCCGGCGCACATGGCGTACAAAACACTGCCAAGTGAAAACAGATCGCTTCGAGCGTTAATTGGCTCGCCGCGAGTTTGTTCGGGCGACATGTATTGCGGCGTTCCTGCGATAACGCCACTGCAGGTCATCGACGCGTCATCGACGGCTCGTGCTAATCCGAAATCGGTGATCGTGACCCGTTCAACACCTTCTTCCAGTAGAATGTTGGCTGGCTTGATGTCCCGATGCACTAGGCCTTGTTCATGAGCTGCCGCCAGCCCTGCGGCGATTTGCGACCCAATCCGCAATGTGTCTTTCAGAGGCAATGGCCCCTGCGAATCAATGCGTTTCTGTAACGAAGCACCGCGCACATACCGCATGACCAGATAGGGACTCGCATCCTCGCTAGCGACACTGTGAATGGCGATGACATTCGGATGCAGGACGGCGGCGGCCGCTTTGGCCTCACGAGCGAATCGCTTGCGAGCCGACCCGATGCTGGACAAGTGTGGCGACATGACTTTGATGGCCACGATGCGATCGAGCGAACGATCATGAGCCTTGAGCACTACACCCATTCCACCCGCACCGACAACTCCAGTGACTTCATAGCCGCCGATGCGACCCAGCGAATGCGGATCGTCGGTTGGGCCAAGCGAGTCGAGCACTTGCCGGATTCGCTGCGACCCTTGAGTTGCCTCATCGTGGCTAATGGTCGAATCGTTAGGCGATGCATGCAAGGCTCCGCTACCGAAGAACTGCTTGGCTTCATTCCAGGCATATGCGTCCGCAGCTGCGATCTCTAGTCGCCCACGACACGATACGCATTCATTCAAGTGGAGTTGCAGCTCTGACTCCTCCTGGGCACTCAGTTGGCCTCGCAGAAAGGTGAGAAGTTGGTCGTTGGTACTGCAATGATGTTGTGTCTGTCTCATTGGATTGTTCTCCTAATCGAGCCTCAGAAAAGGGGTCAGGAACCAATAGCCAAATGGCCCGAAGGGTGCTACGCACTATTGGTTCCTGACCCCTTTTCTAAGATGTTACACTAGTTCAGAGATAATTTCGCGCAGTCGAAACATGATTCGGCTGCGAGCGGTGTAGATCGCTCCGACGCTCTTACCGAGCTTGGCGGCCACTTCCTCGTTCGTCAGATCACCAGCGACCGACAATTCAAAAGCTTGCCAAGTATCGGGACGGAATTCGACTTTCACAATTTCAGCAGCGCGAAGATAAAATTCGCGACGCAGCTCGGTTTCGATCAATGCCGTCGTTGCACCATCTCGATCGACGGCCTCACGCAAAAATTCTTCGACGGAGGAGCCACCTACGGCTTGATCTTTGGGCCGCCGCATCAGTGCATTGAGAATGGCGTTTTTCGTTACGCGGCTCAGCCAATGCCGAAACCGCGTTGCACCGTCACGCTTCTCCCAATGGCCGATCGCGCTGGCCACTGCCATCAAGACTTGCTGCGACAAATCCTGAGCGTCCGCGTGTTGCAGCCCACGAGCCAGAGCGATCCGGACGATCGCTGGCCGGTACATCCGAGCGAACAATTCCCAAGCATCCCGATTGGCGGGATCCTGGACCTGTACCAGCAGGCTTTCACGTGTTTCTGGAAATTCGCTCAAGAAAATGGTCTCCTACAGGGAGTAACACAGCCGGAGACACATTCTGTCAGAAATTTTGCAATTTGGGTGGAATCGGCGTACTCGTTTACACCAGCGGTCCGCAAATTGTCACAAACTGATCCCAAGCCGCAACATCCCCCCGCGTCTCGAAAACGCACGATTAAGCTAGCTCTGGTTTCGGGTGGAGTTGGGATCATGGGGCTCTCTGGTGGTTTCGCACATTGTCGCCACCAGTAAGTTCCAGGTCAGGTCGTTTTCTTGCACGAGCCCGCAGATTCATTCGGAATATTCTGAATTCCCAGAATGACTCTCACTGCATGACAAGTAACAGCGATCCCAAGTAAAGGCACAAGGACAATGCAAACCCAAAAGCCTAATCCGCCCATCAGCTTGTCATAGCCGAGTTGGCGAAGCGATAAAGCAAGCACTGCATAGGGTAAAGAGCAAAATGAGATTGGCCGAATGACCTACCTTATCCACGGTCTTGCTGCGAGCTTGAGATGCGCAGGCAACAACTCAGCTGCGAAGCCCAATAAAAAACCTATCGTCGCCGCGCAAATAGCTACCACCAGGATCGAATCGTCGTCATTTTCGTTGCCACCTGCATGTTGTTTGCAAAGCCCAAACGCAGCGACAGCGAGTCCGATGGAAGCACCAAGTAAAACGCCAAAGGTCAGAGGACCGAATCGTGGATTATGTTTTGTCATCAATATTTTCGGTTCCTACCGTCTTTGTTTCACATCCCTATTCGAGCGCAACAAGCTGTCCCTTCAGTACAGCATTCAATTCCACAATATCCGACTCGTAGAATCCAGCCTTCGAGTAAATAATCTTTCCCTCAGGTGCGTTGATTTCAGCCATTTTCTGACTGCCAAGTGCTGGCAAGAAGACAAGAAACAGAATGGCATATTGTATGCCGATAGGGACCGGGATTGAGGCGAGTGAGATCACGAATTGACCAACGTGTCTGCGTCGTTTTGGTGTCTTCGTTCGGCAATATGTATACATTAAATTACTCAGGCCGAAGCGACGCCGCTTCGGCCTGGATGTTTTACCGATCGAGATCAGTTGAGTTAGCGAGTAGCTATTTCTGCGGCAGGTCGGCTTCCGAAATTGTTGCAACGGAAAAATCACTGTAGACGGCTCGGAGTTGCTTCTCAGGATTTCGGTACCAAAAAACAATCGATCGCTTCATACCGACCTCCTTACCAGCACCCGTGTAGTCGTAATCATCATGCAGCATACCTGTTAAGTAAGGAAGTAATGTTCCAAGGCGGCTAGAGATAGTCATCATCTTCGCCTTTGCGATCCCTTTCTCGGCCATTAGTATTGCCCATTCGCCCCAATCAGAAATGCTCTTCGGGAACTTACCACCACTCAGCTCGGTGTAGCCTTTGAGTGCTTCGACTAAGCTTTCTTCGAACGGCAGCAACTCCGGTAGCTTCGCTGCGGTTGACGATTGATATCCTTGAGGAGCATCGAAGCTAAACAACATCGGATCGAGTGTGACGTTGAACTCAAAATCCTTCATCACTGACTTTGTAACTGGCGAACCTTTAGGCATCCCCATAAATTCGACTTGAACTAAATCGCTTGTTTTTGCATCGACCCAAATCGAGTAGACTGCCGACGGAACAGGTTTTACTTCGAACCCCAGACAAACACGACCATCGATCTCCATCGAACCAAGTTCCTTGTCGGGCTTCTTTCCATAGGATTTTAGCCGTTCTAACCACTTGATCTGCCACTCCGGCTCAACAGGCATGCC
>JANMGH010000030.1:0-14228 GCA_031374515.1 Pirellula sp.
AGTGTTACGGCTACGCCCTTATTATCCACATCCTGAACGATCTGCAAAGAAATCGTGCTTCGAATAAATGCTGCTACCAAATGTTGCGCCAGCATTCAAACGCTAGTTACAATACCCATCTTGATTAGCCGGTCACACCCCCAGGCAAATCAGAGGTGGTAGCCTAAAAACCCCACGCAAACGGATCCTTCGGGTCCACGAAAACCCGCACATCGGCATTCACAAAGGCGCGGCCAGTGATGCGAGGTGACACGCTCCCGAGCCTTCGATCGATCCAACGATACGACCCCAGAAATGTACTGCCGATAATGCTCTCTTGAATCCAATTCTCGCCTTCGGCCAGTTTATGATCCGAAGCCAAGCAGGCAAGTTTCGCGCTCGTACCAGTTCCGCAAGGCGAACGGTCATACATTCCTCCAGGGCACAAAACGAAACTCCGCGAGTCTGCTGTGGAGGACTTTGCAGGCCCAAACAACTCAACATGGTCTACCTCTGGGAACTTGTAGCGGCAAGCAGCGAGTATGCGACTCGAAAGATCGAGTAGCTGCGAGATGGGGCGATCTAAATCCGTGGGTTTAGGGGTGCTAACTAGGCAGAACCAGTTGCCCGCATAAGCAATGTCAGCCTTGAGAATTCCCATGCCTTCAACCTCAATTTCAACACCCGAATGGGATCGATAACTCGGGACGTTTTCGAGTGTAACGGTTGCATCTTCATGCAAAGTTACTTGGACCGTCCCTGCAACGGTTTCAAAACTGTGGACTCCGGCCGCCATTTGACCTAGATGCAACAATGTCGCCACCACTCCCATCGTGCCATGACCACACATTCCCAGGTAGCCTACATTGTTAAAGAAGATGATTCCGCAGTGGTTTTTCGAATCCTGAGCCGGGGTCAAATAGGCTCCAACCATTACTTCGGAACCGCGAGGCTCATTGACAATGGCTCTGCGATACCTATCGTGATTGTCTCTCATGTCAGATAGCTTTTCCGAAATGGAACCGCCATTCAAACGCGGCCCCCCGTCCACGATTGTGCGAGTCGGCTCGCCGCCAGTATGAGAGTCGATTACACGAAAAGTGAGCATGCTGGGCTTAACCTGCTGAACATAGGATTGAAATCGGATCGCATGAGTTCAGGATTGTAGAGAAATAGGGAGTAATAACACGAGTGGGCAACGTCGTATCTATCGCGATCCGTCCAAAAAATATTCGATTTCCAATAAATGTTACGCAGTCGCGAATTAGGTAAATTGTACGGTCATCAATTAGACAGGGAAATTAAGATGCGAAATAAGATTCGGTTGCTATGTCTTGGAGTTTGCGTGGGTTGCTTGGAAACTCCAATGCTAGCGGTTGAACCCCAAGAGCCCGTTAAGGTTGTAGGTCCGGTCGAGGAGGAACGGCGTTTCGACTTGATCGTTCGAGAGGATATTTTTGCGGGATTTGGTGGTGACGAAGACGCATTGAAACGGGGTGAAAACGCTTGCGAAAACGCGCTCAAAGCAAACCCGAAAAACGCAGAGGCAATGGTATGGCGTGGCGCGATTCACGTTTTTCAGGCAGGCAGGCTTTTTGGACAAAAAAAACCAGTTCAAGCGATTCCGCTTTGGACTGCCGGTCTCAAGGATATGGACGACGCAGTCAAGCTAGAGCCGGACAATGTTGGCGTGAGGATTCCACGCGCTTCGGTGTTACTGCCAGCGGCTCGAAACACTCCTGCCGCCATGAGCGCTCCGCTGCTCAAGAGTGTCCTTGACGATTTTGAGTTCATCTACAACAAGCATGCTGAGCATCTGGACGCACTCGGGACACACCCACGCGGAGAGTTGCGAATGGGGTTGGCAGATACCTACCGTCTTCTCGGTAAGCATGAAAAATCCAAAGAGCATCTTGAAGCACTGGCAGAAGAACTACCAGACACCGAGTATGCTACCAAAGCAAAGGAATGGCTAGCCGCCGCACCGAATGCAAAACTGTCGCACAACTGCATTGGATGTCATTCGAAATAGACTTGTGAAACCGAAGACTTCATAAGTAGGCATCTTTGAGAACTTGATACAAGTGTTTGCGAATCGAAATGCGCATACACCGCTTCCTATGACAGAGCTCAATTAAAAACCGTCAGCTGAATTTGCGACTGCTGTTGGTTTATCTTTGGGCTGGATTGTGAATGTGTTGGGCTGTCTACTTTGTATTTGCGGCGGATTTGGAAGTTCGCCAACCGGACTTCTGGAGTCCAACTTTTTTGAGACCAACTCGACAAGCCCCCTTGTCTCCTCGCGATCCATGAAGAAATACAATATCAATCGAAAACAACTGCTCGAACGCTTTATTCAATACGTTCAGATCGGAACTTCAGCAAACCCTGAATGCAGCGATTACCCCAGTAGTCTAGGTCAATTAACACTCGGTCGAATCCTGCTCGAACAACTCCATGAACTTGGAATCCAGGACGCTCATCAAGATGAACACGGACTCGTTTGGGGAACGGTCCCTTCTAATGTAAATCGATTGGTACCGACGGTCCTGCTCAACGCTCATTTGGACACTTCACCGGAGGCACCCGGCGACGGATGCAATCCTCAGGTTATCGAACAATTCGAGGGCAATATCATTCGTCTGCTTTCTGGAGACGTAATCGACTTGGTTTCGACACCTGAGTTATCTACTTTGCGAGGTCATACCCTGATTACAACAGACGGTCGAACGCTCCTGGGTGGAGACGACAAAGCAGGTGTCGCAACCATCATGCAATGTATTCAGTTTTGGACTGAAAATCCGTTGGTTCCTCATGGACCGATTCGGATTCTGTTTACCTGTGATGAGGAAATAGGGCTTGGCACCAAGCACTTCGACTTGTCAAAAGCCAATGCTACTGTGGGTTACACCTTAGACGGGGGTGGTGCAGGAACCATCGACGAAGAGACATTCTCCGCGGACGGTGCGACGGTTTCTTTTCGCGGACGCAACACTCACCCCTCGGTGGGCAAAGGGAAAATGATCAACGCGATTCGCGCAGCATCCCAATTCATATCCCGACTTCCTATTGATACTCTCTCGCCAGAATCCACTGAGGATCGGGAAGGGTTTGTGCACCCTTACACGTTTCATGGAGGCGTTGGCGAAGTAACTTTGCAATTCATTCTGCGGGATTTCGTTACGGATAAGCTTAAGGATCACGCAGCACTGTTGCGAGAGACGGCCGAGGAAGTTCTCTCGCAATTTCCAGGCTTGACAATCGATATAGAAACGAAAGTTCAGTATCGAAATATGGCTGATGCGCTACGGAGGTTTCCGAAGGCGATTGCGTTGGCTGAGCAAGCATTTCAGGACCTGGGAGTGCCTTGTTGCAGGGACTCTATCCGAGGAGGAACCGATGGAGCTCTGATGAGCGAACTCGGCCTACCAACTCCCAATTTATCTGTCGGACAATACAATATCCACTCCGTCCGGGAATTTGCATCGCTTGACTACATGACGCTGGCTGCAGAGCACGCAATCCGATTGATGGAGCTTTGGAGCAACGAGTAGTCTATTTTCCAATGCAGAATAGCTTGTCACCAGTTCGCATGATGATTTTGTTACCCACAATTGCGTAACCGTATTGCGTTCGACCTGAAAACGTAGTCGCAGCATTGCGGCGCTCGGCCGTTTGCTCTTTGACGCCAGCAGAACTGTCGATTGCGACCTCATCTGGCTCCCAAAGTTGATTCTCTGCAATCAAACGAAAATCCGTGCCCGCCGCGATGACAGTCGTCAACCCCTCCTTGCCAAAGAAGTAAACGCGATCGCCAGCTCCATAAGGAGTCGCCCAACACGATTGCTTCAACCGTTCCTTGAAATGCAACTTGCCTGTAGCCGCATCGAAGCAATACAAAAGTCCTTTGGTATTGACCCAATAAGCGCAACCTTGATGCACCATTGGAGACCCCCACGAGGGAGTCGCTTCTTCTGCTGTCCAAAGTATCTCGGCTTTCCATGTGTTTTCATTTTTGGTCACTTGCATCATCGCGTTGGATTTTCTAGCCATTTCAGCATTCCCACCGTCTCTTCCTGCTGACGCAGCGATTAGGAATTTGCCGCTACCGATCGAGATGGGTGTACAACCTGTGTTGCCGCCAACACCGGTGTATGTCCACAAGAGATTTCCTGTTGCACATGAGTATCCATCGACCGATCCGGCCGAACTCACGACGACTTGCTCTACTCCGTCGATGGTGTGCATCGCAGGTGAGGACCAACTATTTCGGGAGGATCTATCCTGTTTCCAAATCTCCTTTCCAGATGCCTTCTCCAATGCGAGCAGGTAGCTTGGGCCTTCATCGTCGACGAGAATGAATAGGTGATTTTGATTTTGAACGGGCGAGCCACTTAATCCGAACTTGTTCTTGAACTTGCCGTATTGCTCAGTGATCGTCCTATTCCAAACTTCTTTGCCCGAATGATCAATGGCAACAACATCGCCACTTTCAAAAAAGGTGATGACATGATTCTTGTCAACGAGCGGTGTAGGCGCGGCGCGGCTCACAAAGACACTATTTTCTACTGGGTCCGAGTTCTTGAATGTATAATCCCACAGAAATTTTCCGTCGTTCGCTTCGATACAGAGAACGTGATAGTCATCCTTATTGGGGCCATCCGTTGAGGTAACGAATATTTTGTCGCCCCAAGAGACTGGGCTCGACTGCCCGTGCCCGGGTGTTGCTACACTCCAAAGGATTCCCTCTTTAGGTGCCCAATTGACGAACGCTCGGTCGGGATTAACGACCAATGCACCCTGGCCAAGAAATGATGGCCAGGTTGAGTCAACATCCGAGTAGGTTAATATTGCACTCAAGAGTGCGGACAAAAAGGAGATAAAGACAGTCATGGAAACAACCTGCATCGAGTTCGTTTGTGGTTAAAACCGGTAATCGCATATTTTAGGTTGGTGGCAACCAATACACCCATAAGACCTTTCATTGGCGATTTGATTCAGAGTCTGTCTCGCTGCACCAACGAAGGAAAAAGGCGGATCCAAAGTCCGACAACCAACAGGGTCCCAAGCCCACCGATTGCGACAGAGGGTACTGTACCAAAAAGTGCAGCCATCATCCCAGACTCGAACTCACCTAGTTGGTTCGAGGCACCAATAAACACCGAATTAACGGCGCTGACTCGGCCTCGCATGTCATCAGGTGTTTCCAGTTGAACAAGCGATTGCCGAATCACAACACTAACACAGTCGGCTGCGCCCATGACAACCAGCATCGTGAGCGACAACCAAAATGATGTTGAAAACGCAAAGACAAGTGTCCCGAATCCGAAGATTGCGACCGAAACAAAGAGTTGGTGTCCCACTCGGTTCCTAAGCGGATTCACTGAAAGAACATAGGTCATGGCTAGTGCACCGAGAGCTGGCCCCGCCTGTAGGAGCCCAAGTCCGGACGGTCCAACGTGTAATATATCCTTTGCAAAAACGGGGAGCATCGCAGTTGCGCCCCCTAGCAATACGGCGAACAGATCCAATGAAATCGCCCCAAGAATCACGGGCTTGCCGAAAATGAAATGGATGCCTGCAAGCAAGGAGTTGCTCGCTCTGCCGCGTTGGGTGGATGCTCGCATTGGCGGCATCGTAGCCATGGCAACACTTGCCAAAAGGAAAAACAAAGTTGCAACAGCATATACCATGGATACACCCGCAAGAAATATCAGGCCAGCAAGGGCCGGCCCGCCGATGATGGCGATTTGGGTGGCAGCGGTCGACATCGCCAACGCGCGAGGAAAGGCAGAAGCGGGAACGGTATTGGGTAAAATAGACTGCATCGTAGGCATCTCAAAGGCGCGAGCCGCACCGATAACAGCTATCAGTCCAAAAATCCCTTCTCGCGTTAGGAATCCGGTCACACTCCAAAAGGCTAACAATCCGCAAGCGATCACCTGGGAAATGGTGCAAACAAACGCGATCAGTTTGCGATTGTGGCGATCGGCCACTGCACCTGCCCAGAGCGTTAGTGCAATCCGAGGCAAAAACTGTACAAGACCCACAAGACCAAGGTCAAATGGGTTGTTCGTAAGCTCGTAAACCGACCAGCCTGTCGCAACCGACTGCATCTGATAAGCGCTCGTCGAACAGACACGTGCTGACCAATAATGGCGGAAAGGTCTTATTCGAAACAAAAAACCAATGCCCTCACCGATTTTCGTATCCTCTTTGTTCATCGGTGGTCAAGTCGGGCTTTATGTTTCCGTTTCACAACTCTTGTTCGAGTAGCCAAGTATAACGTTTTTTCTCGTATAGGTACGCAGTACAGAGTGGAGAATTCGTCATCAAAAGGCGAACCCGCATTCGATAAATCGATGCGGCAAATCAAGGCCGTTGGCTACAAGACACTGCATCAACCGCCAATTCTTCCCCGGGGATGGCATGCGAAAGCAGTAAGGAATTAAGACGAAGGCCAACTCGAACCAAACAAGTGCAACTTCCATTGGGTGCAACAGCCGAGAGGTGGGATCGTTGCGTGAGTCCCTAACCATTTTGAAGTCGATTTTGACCGGTGCCAACTGGTTCATCCGGAATCGTCGCCACCGGATCGGCCGGCATCGTAATCGCTATCCAAAAAAGATACATACCAATTGCTAGAAATGAGAAAACAGACCACAACCAGGACGAATGCAGTCGATCGGTAAACTCATTTGCAACGATCGGTACCGTGCCTTTAAAAATCAACTCAACTGCGTTAATCACCCCAATTGTGCACGACAGGGATGCCGAGCCCATCAACGATGGACGCGTTGGTTTCCGAATCCACACCACAAGAAAAAGCAGCGGATTTAAGCAAAGTATCAAGCCTATCCAACCAAATCTCGGAATGGTGGCGCCACGTAGCCATGGGATGGCAATGGACAATAAGCCTAAGATCCCCCCGGCCAAAAAAAGCGTGGCGATAATGAACGGTGCAAGAGGTTGCGTTCGTTTTGTGTCTCTTTGGCCGCTGCTAAGATTTGCGCGAGATGATGACTCGTAAGGATTCATGGAAACCTCTATTTTCAGTGACTTTTGACGTTAGGCTTCGATCCACTTTAGGATCATCGCAGATCGTGCTCAACAACGTGGCTGATGAGAATAAGTGCGATGAGACCGAAAATTTTGTCGGAGTGCAAAAAAACAGACCGCGGTGACATTCACCAGTCATCTGTCCGAAAGGGTGTTGCAGGCAATCCGGCCCGATTATAGAGATTGCAGACAGGGTCATTCTCCCAAGCATAGCGCACTGCAATCGGTTTTGGAACATCGGGACTACTTACGATTACCCGGGAGCCATCGATTCGAGCTGTCGCATTTCTCCACCGCTTATCTAAGCCTGCAATTAGAAAACCCTGCAGACTCACATCCGCTGATACTAGTCCATCGTTGGCATGTTTAAACGACAAGACGATTTCGCTACCCCGTATATCATGGCCGTTTGGTAAAGGTCCGGATGTAGCTGCGACGTTTTGTCCATAAACAGTACCGAGCGCCCAAAGTGATAATCTGCGACCAACTTCTTGCTTGTTCTTCGGATGAATGTCCTTTCTATCACCTATATCAATGTTGATACCCATTCCCGTCTTAGGGAGCGACAGAGTGTTCAACATGGCTTCGCGGACTGTTGGCCAATCTCGCCCCTCCCCTGCAAAGTTCGGCAACTGAGCCCAGGCAAACGGGAATTCATAACCCCACTGCGAACGCCAATCCTGGATCAATAGGGGCAATTGATGTCTATAAAATGGAGCTTTTACGGGGGTACTGTTCGCTTCTCCTTGATACCATAGAACTCCACGGATCGCGAACGGGATCAAAGGAGCAATTTTGCCATTGAAAAGTCCACCCACGTTCCCTTTGCGGTTACGAACCTCAGTTGGGTCCGGTGGCTTGCGAGGTGGTTTTTGGTTTTCTGAGCGAGCCTTCATTGCAGTCTCCTGCCATTTTACAAGATCGCTTGTGTACTTGCTCTTCTCGGCTTCTGTTGGAACCTTCTCCGCTTTCAGGGATTCAAAAAAAGGAATAAGTTCCTTCGCTCCGTATTGGGATTCTGAGCGAATCCAGGACTCGATTGGGGTTCCACCTACCGACGAGTTGATCAGGCCAACAGGAACTTCAAGAGACTTGTGGATTTCGCGGCCAAAGAAATAGAGTGTCGCAGAAAAACCGCCAATGGATTCTGGGGAGCACACCAGCCACTTTCCTTTGCCCATTTTTTGTTCCACATCGGCAGCTGCCGATTCTTCTTTGAACATTCGAATCAGCGGAAGATTGGCGTTCGCTTGCTCTATTTCGAAATCCTTAGCAGCTTTGACGGTCATTGCCATGTTGGATTGTCCAGAGCCCAGCCATACTTCACCGACAAGTACATCGTTGATTACGATTTCATTCTTTCCCTGAATGGTGAGCGTTTCAGGACCGCCAAGCTTGAGATCGGTCAAGTGTACCATCCATTTTCCGTCGGCACCTGTGATCGATACTTTCGTTTGATCGCCAATGGTGGTGGAAACCCTCTCGCCCGGCTCCGCCCAGCCCCAGACTGGAACACTTGCATTGCGTTGCAAAACCATGTGATCGGAAAAGACGGCCGGCATTTGGACATCGGCCGTCAATTCACGTGGCACCACCAACGAGAGAGCTAGGCAGAACCAATGTGTAGCAGAATACTTTTTCATGAAACGTATTTAACCAAGTGTTAGAGGCGCTCGGAAACCAATCGCATGATCAATGATGTCGCCAAGTGGAGATGTGGGCGAAGAACTATGGGATCTCGGTGCGATTTGTCATAACGAGTTCTAGGATAGGTCACAATGTGAGTATAACATGCTTAGCCGCCGCCCGTTTCAAGAGTCTTGTGTCGCTCTAATGGATGTGTGGCGTGATGGAAAAGCGTTTCACTTAGACGGAAGGAGTTTCGCATGAAGGGCATTTGTTTTCAGAAAACAGAATGCGTCGAATGGATCGAGTTGGAGGCTCCAGAATTGGAGGATCCCCGCGACGCGATTGTGCAAGTCGAAGTTGCGGGGATGTGCGGATCGGACTTACACCCTTTTTTTGGTCGTGAAACGGGGCTCGATACGGGGACAGTGATGGGGCACGAATTTGTCGGCCGCGTAGTGGATACGGGACCAGATGTCCGCAAAATTGGTGTCGGCGATCGAGTCTATGCGCCGTTCACAACCAGTTGCGGAGAATGTTTCTATTGCCGAAGTGGACTGACCAGTCGATGTGCACAAAATCAGCTTTTTGGCTGGCGCAGTCAGGGGCAAGGGCTCCACGGTGGGCAGTCGGAATTCGTTCGAGTGCCACTGGCGGATGGCACCCTAGCCATTGTGCCAGACGGATTGAGTGCCGAGTCAGCGTTATTGCTGGGCGACAATTTCAGCACCGGATACTATTGTGCGGAAATGGCTGCTATCGCTTCGGCCGGTGTCACGGTCATAATCGGTTGCGGCTCTGTCGGAATCCTGTCAATCATCGCGGCCCGTCTATTGGGGGCAAAAAAGATTGTCGCGATAGACAAAGTACCTCATCGCCTTGCATTGGCGGCGGCTCAAGGTGCGATGACTGCGGCCCCAGGACTCGACTCACTAGCGCTAGTCCACGAACTAACCGAAGGCAGGGGTGCCGACAGCGTGATGGAATTGGTAGGCCTCAAGGAAGCCCAAGAATTAGCATTCCAACTGATCCGGCCCGGAGGGGTTATGTCCGTTATAGGCTGCCACTCCTCCAAACAGTTTGCATTCTCCCCCGTGGACGCCTACGACAAGAATCTGACTTATCGGACTGGTCGCTGCCCAGCGCGACATTACATGGACAAGCTGACTAAGTGTGTTCTCGACTGCGAAGTGACACTCGATTTTATGATCACGCATCGCTTTGACCCCGCCAACTGCATCGAAGCGTACGACATTTTTTCACACCAAAAGAACGGTTGCATGAAGGCTGTCTTTGATTTTTCAACATAACAATTTGAGTAACACCCTTGCACGAAAGCGAACACTCGCGACGAATTGTGAGCCTGTAGATCACGAGTGGAACCGCAAAGGCCATATATTGTGTTAAGATAAGTGCGGCAAAAAAAGCGTGGCTAACGTTTCGAACCACTTGTTGCACCCTTTGAACCGGTCCGAGCGTTCTCGGAAAGCACGGTTCGCGAATTGGTTTTAATGCTTTAGGTCTTGGTATGTCAAATAGAGTGTCAGCGCTGTCAACAATTCTCCGATCACCGCTGCGAATACTTGCGTTGGTACTATCGCTGGTATTCACAGCCGAGGTCGCCGTGATGTTAGTGTTGCCGTTGATAACCCCTGTCATCATGGGTGAAGCGATTCGGGCGATTCTCGATGCGTTCCTTTTAACAATAGTCTGCGCGCCGGCATTGTATTGGGTCATCATTGGACCACTGCGTAGAATTGCGATACAAGAGCAACAGCGAAGTGAGACCATTGTCGCCAACGCAAGCGAGAGCATTCTAACATTCGACCATGATGGAAAAATTCTATCGTGCAATCGCTCCACCTTGGAGTTATTTGGAGCGACTGCGGAACAGTTGATCGGCAAGTCCGTTCAATCAACGATTCCAGATCTGCCTTTTCAGTTTCAGGACTTTCCAATGGGATTTCGGCTGTCGGCGGTTCGTTCCAACGGCGACTCTTTCCCTGTTCAAGTTTCCGTGAGTGAGTATCCATCCGAATCGCATTTCGTTCGAATCGCAATCCTTCGCGACTTAACTTGGTCTGAACGCGCCGAGCATGAGAGAATGGAGCGAGTACGTGAGACCGAAGCGTTGCGGACACAACAAATGGCAACACTCGCACAACTTGCAACAGGCGTTGCGCATGAGATCCGCAACCCATTAACCTCGATTAAAATGCTGATTCAAGTAAATCTTGCATCCTTTGCAAAAACCGGTCTTCCAACCGATGATCTCGAATTGGTCGAGCATGAGATCCGGAGAATGGAACGGTCGGTCAACAGCTTGCTCGAATATGCACGACCACAAAAATGTGAATTCACAGAGTTTTCGATTCAAGATGTGTTGCGCCGAACGGTGCAGTTGGTAACCGGTCGTTGCGAATCACAAAACGTCGCACTCTCGGTCAATGCTCCTATCAACCCCGTAATGCTCGATGGGGATGCAGCGCAAATTGAGCAGTTGTTGATAAATCTTGCGCTTAATGCGCTGGATGCCATGCCCAATGGTGGTTGCCTCGACATTGTTTTATCACCGACGGAATCTGCTGTTGAAATCGCCGTTCGCGATACGGGAAGCGGGATAGAAAGTTGCATCAGCGACCAACTCTTTACTCCCTTTGCGACGACGAAACCGAACGGAGTGGGTTTGGGGCTAGGTATCTGTCGCCGAATCGCTGAAGCCCATCTCGGTACACTTAGCGGTTCCAATCGAGCTCTTGGTGGAGCGGAGTTTCTTTTGACGCTTCCTGTGTTAACCACAACCAAGGCTCCCATTTCAACGTCAAAGAATACCACGGTCGAAGCATGCAAAGCCTCTTAGTCATCGATGACGAAGCCTCGATCTTACGCGCATTCGAAAGAGCCTTTGCAAGCGAAACAACGAAAGTCTTGACGGCGATCAATGGTCACATCGGAGAGAAAATGTTCCTCGAGCTAAAGCCTGATGTCGTAGTTATCGACCTAAGTCTTCCGGACACAACAGGGCTGGATTGCTTCAAGCGGCTGCGAGTGATTGACCCGCGAACCCCCTTTATCTTTATCACTGGCCACGGGACGGTCGAAACGGCGATTCAAGCGACAAAGTTAGGCGCGTATGACTACCTATTCAAACCATTAGAATTGGAAGAGATCCGCAACGTCCTCGAAAAGGCATTTAATCTGAGCCGTATGGTCCGCGTGCAGCCGGTACTTGCAGACGAGGAAGACACTGTTGCCGATGCAATCGTGGGCCGATGCCGGGCTATGAAAGAAGTATATAAATCGATTGGTCGAGTTGCCCCGCAGAACTTGACCGTTCTATTGCAGGGCGAAAGCGGGACCGGCAAAGAAGTCGTTGCGCAGGCCATCTACCATCACAGCGCTCGATCCAAAGGGCCCTTTCAAGCGATCAATTGTGCGTCCATACCGGATGCATTACTGGAGAGTGAAATTTATGGACACGAAAGGGGTGCGTTCACGGACGCTCAACGACAACGAATTGGCAAGCTGGAACAGGCGGACGGCGGAACCCTTTTTCTTGATGAGGTGGGTGATATGTCACCTATGACACAAGCCAAGCTCCTTCGCGTGATCCAGGACCATTCGTTCGAGCGTGTTGGAAGTAATACGGCAATCAAGGTAAACGTCAGAATCATCGCTGCTACCAAACACGATCTCAAGAAACTGGTTTCCGAAGGCCTCTTTCGGCTTGATCTGTACTACAGTCTTAGCGTGGTTTCCATCCACCTCCCACCTCTTCGCGAGCGAGAAAATGACCTGCAAATCCTGGCCGAGTACTTTTTGCGAAAGTATAGCAGAGAGTTTTGCAAGGACATTCGGGCCATCTCCCACGAGACTCTCCGGATTTTGGAGGCCTACCACTGGCCCGGCAACATACGAGAATTGGAAAGCATAATGAAACAATCACTGCTCACAGCGCGTGGCAATATTCTGTTGCCGGAGTTTGTTCCCACGCTGGCTGTAGAAGAGACGCATGGGATTCTGAACAAAGTCGAATGTGCAACGCTTTCCGAAGGTTTTATCGCAGAACGCATCGCAGCTGGAAGCAACAATTTGCACGCGGAAGCCATTGCAACTGCGGAACACAAACTATTCAGTCAAGTGCTCGAACACACATGCGGCAACCAACTCAAAGCGTCCGCAATTCTCGGCATCTCTCGCGTCACGTTGCGTAGCAAACTGAAATCACTCGGACTCGACGCAAATGCATTTAGCAATTAGTTAGCTACCGCGGGCAACGATGTGGACGTAGCCATAGCCGGGTCTTGCCGATTTCCACAGGTTGGTTCCGAACCTACCTAGTCAAGCAGCTACGCCGTAGAAAGCGCCCACATTTGAAAGAGTTCCGGTAGCTCAACAACTGTGGACCTAGTTCAGCGTCATGTGACAACGATGTGGGCGTAGGAAAAATTCGGTCAATCATGGTACCTGCACGATACTTCACCCGATGCTAGCCAGTTGTTATTGGACTCAATCGAAATTCTTTGGCCCGAGAAACCTTGGACCTGCATGGTTGGCCAACCCGAATATGTGGACATTGAAGCTGGTGAGCGTTCGTCGATTCTTTTACTTTGTTGAAGCCGATTCTGGCTGTTTTGCAGGCAGACTCATTGCGACGCGGAAGCCGACGTTTGCGAAACCCTCGTTGGTGGAGAACCGACGACTCGCTGACGTGCAACACATTGATTCGAAGTCGTAGCAACCACCTCGTAGCATGTGTGCCCGGCCCCTTGACGGTTCTATTCGATGGGCATCTGCATCTTCTCTCGCCAGATACCGTCCCAAAACAAATGGATTGCCGTAGGCGAGTCTCTCCGAGACTCGTGGTTTTCAACGTCTCTCCGGAGAGACGCTGCTACGTGTGATCCGAAGAGACGCAGACGCCTGCGGCTTATCTTTAAACGAAACATCGACGGAGAATCTCGCTAGCGTTAAAAATTTAGCGAACAGGTATTGCAGGTGAAACGCATTGCGTTAATATATTAACGCAATGCCATTTAACGAACTTCGTACCCAAAGCGGTACAGGACTCACTAGCTGGAGGAACTGCTATGCCGGAATCGTCAGAACTCAGTCGACGCGAGCGACAGATCATGGATGCGGTCTTCGCGCTGGGGGAAGCGACTGTAAATGAGGTCGTGCAGGCCATTCCGTCGCCACCGACCGCGATGTCGGTTCGGAGATTGATGCACATTCTGGAGGAGAAGGGATATCTTCGACGAAAGCCGTGCGGTCGAGAAGTCATCTATGCGCCTCGAGAATCGAAGGGCAAGGCTGGCCGCAGCGCTTTGGAGAACGTCCTGGAGACTTTCTTTGGCGGATCGCTGGAAGAAGCGCTGGCCGCACATCTCCACTCGCGCAAAGATCAAGTGACCGCTGAAGAACGCGAGCGACTCATTGCCTTGATCGAACAAACCAAGAAAGAGGGGCGTTGAAATGAACCGCACTCTTACACCTTTGGTTTTTGCTTTCGGAACTTCGAGTCTACTGCTGATGGATTCCGCTATTAAGGGTAGCGTGATTCT
>JANMGH010000032.1:0-22075 GCA_031374515.1 Pirellula sp.
AGTGTTACGGCTACGCCCTTATTATCCACATCCTGAACGATCTGCAAAGAAATCGTGCTTCGAATAAATGCTGCTACCAAATGTTGCGCCAGCATTCAAACGCTAGTTACAATACCCATCTTGATTAGCCGGTCACACCCCAAGGGGACAGGGTTGAGTAAAGAATAGAGCGTTGGTATTCGCTGGCTTTCAATCGACCTGCGTTCTCGAAGCAGTCCATTTCTGCGTGCAATATTGGGCTACTTCGCTGAACACGTCGATTATGCCCTCGGCCGACAATGCAATGATCAATGACTAAAACCGAACCGATCGGGATCCCGTTTTCGTCAAGTCCTATTTTCGCTTCCTCGAAAGCGGCTCGCATGAATGAATCCATGTGTATTTTCCACACGAAAAAGTTTTCGAAATTTTTTGTCCGTGACCTGACGTGTCATGGGCATGGTTCACAATTTCTTAACCCTAGCCGCATTCGCTAGTTAGCGACAGAGAGAAGAGGGAGAATCGAAAAGTCGTTTTTCGCACCATTGGCCCCAAAGCCCGTGCCGGCAAGCCTTTAGGGAGTGGGTAAACGAAAATTTGACACATCCATAAGAATCGATACACTGCTCGCAAATGACGCAACATGTTGTGCTTTCAAACCTAAGGGATACTACCTATAGTGGTTGTTTGCCAATTTGTAGCCGATGAGGGACTTGCCAAATTGACCGGGCATGTCAATCGTTAGTATTGCGTCGGAAGCTTTCACTTTGGGTACGAAACCCGGTCAAAAAAACGGAATTCTTAGATTGGTAGCATGGCAGCTCGATTGGCATCGTAGTTCCTATTGCTGCTTTTCTATCACCTTTTCTCACAGCAAAACATTCGAGGGAGTCGAACGAACGCATGGCAACAGTAGAAATGGGACGCGAGCGTCGCAACAAGTCACGGACAACACAAGAAGCTCGCGGCGAACGCGCTGGGCTCAAGATCGAAAGTCGCTTTTGCCCAACGAACGCGGCAAGCCCTTTTGACACGGTTCAATGGGAAACGCGAAGTGCTGCGATCAAGGATGAGAGCGGAAAGGTCCTCTTCGAACAAACCAATTGCCAAGTGCCATCTCTTTGGAGTCAACTTGCAACGAACGTGGTCGTAAGCAAGTACTTTTATGGGGATCCAACCAACACCGAAGAGCGCGAGTATTCCGTTCGGCAATTGATTCATCGCGTTACGCGCACCATCGCCGATTGGGGGATCGCTGATGGCTACTTCGATTCGCCTGAGGATGGAGAGAATTTCTATCGGGATCTTAGTTGGCTCTGCTTGCATCAGCACGGCGCGTTCAATTCCCCGGTTTGGTTCAATGTGGGCTTGTACCAGCAGTACAACGTTGTCGGCACCAAATGCAATTGGCGATACAACGTCGCAGCTGGCCAAGTCGAACAGCCTGAAAATCCATACGAATATCCACAGGGTTCTGCTTGTTTCATCCAAAGCGTGGATGACAACATGGAGGACATCATGCGCCTAGCCACGAGCGAAGCGATGTTGTTCAAGTTTGGTTCAGGGACGGGAACGGATTTGTCGACGATCCGCAGCAGTCGCGAGAAACTTTCTGGCGGCGGCAAGCCGAGCGGGCCACTTTCGTTCATGCGTGTTTACGACCAAATCGCCGCTGTTGTTAAATCCGGCGGGAAGACGAGGCGTGCGGCCAAGATGCAGTCCATCAAGGTTTGGCATCCAGACATCATGGAGTTCATTGAGTGCAAATGGAAGGAAGAGCAGAAAGCGCATGCGCTCATCCGCGAAGGGTACGAAGCCAACTTCAATGGCGAAGCGTATTCGTCGGTGATGTTCCAAAATGCGAACTTGTCTGTACGGTTGACGGACGAATTCATGAATGCGGTCTCCGAGAACAAGATTTGGAAGACTCGCTGGGTCAGCGACAAGTGCGAAATTGAGCCACCAAGCTACCAAGCGAAAGATATCCTTAACCGAATGGCCGAATGCGCTTGGCACTGTGGCGATCCTGGCGTCCAATACGATACGACTATCAATAAGTGGCACACCTGCCCAAACAGCGGTCGTATCAACGCCAGCAATCCCTGTTCGGAATATATGTTCTTGGACAACACCGCTTGCAATTTGTCTTCGATCAATTTGATGAAGTACCGAGGACCAGATGGTGCGTTCGACTCAGATGGTTTCGTAGCGACCTGTCGCTTGTTCTTGATCGCACAGGAAATCCTCGTTGATCACGCGAGCTATCCAACCGATCGCATCGCGCACAATAGCCACTTGTTCCGGCCGTTGGGGTTGGGTTATGCCAACATTGGTTCGCTCATTATGACCAGCGGGGCCGCTTATGATTCCGCAGCTGGACACAGCATGTGCGGGGCGATCACTGCATTGCTTCATGGTGCTGCTAATCTCGCTAGTGCTGAAATCGCTGGAGTTGTCGGCACTTTTGCCGAATATCCTGATAACGCTGAGCCAATGATGCGGGTCATGCAAATGCATCGTAATGCAGTGGAGCAAATCGATGCGAGCGGACCAGCCTATTTGAAAGACGCCGCCCGGAATATTTGGGACCGCGTACTCGAGCTCGGAGCGCGAAATGGATTCCGCAACGCGCAAGCGACTGTCTTGGCACCGACTGGTACCATCAGCTTCATGATGGATTGCGATACGACTGGTATCGAACCCGACATTGCTTTGGTCAAATACAAGCAGTTGGCAGGGGGCGGGATGCTCAAGATTCTGAATCGGTCCGTTTCGCTCGGCCTGAAGACGCTCGGCTACTCGCCCGAACAGATCGTTGATATCGAGAAGTTTATCAGCGATAAGGACACCATCGAAGGCGCACCGCACATCAAAGATGAGCATTTGTGCGTGTTCGATTGTGCTTTCAAGCCTGCGAACGGCACCCGCAGCATTCGGTGGCAAGCTCACGTTGAGATGATGGCAGCGGCACAACCGTTTTTGTCCGGTGCGATCAGCAAGACTGTGAACATGCCAACCGATAGCACCGTGCCGGACATAGCCGAAGCCTACTTCTGGGGCTGGGAGTTGGGACTCAAGGCCATTGCCATTTACCGCGATGGTTCCAAGCAGAGCCAACCACTCTCCACCAAGAGTGAAGGCAAAAAAGCCGAGGATGCTGCGGCAGCAGCGGAAGAAAAGATCGTCTACAAACCGCGCCGTGAGCGATTGCCAGATACTCGCAATTCGGTCACGCACAAGTTTAGTATCAGTGGACATGAGGGGTATATCAATGTTGGTCTCTACCCCGACGGCCGACCTGGTGAAGTGTTTATCACGATGGCCAAAGAGGGGAGCACCATCGGCGGCTTGATGGATAGCTTCGGTACGGCAACATCCATATCGTTGCAGTACGGCGTTCCGCTGGAAGTGTTGGTAAACAAGTTTAGCAACACACGATTCGAGCCGATGGGACACACTACCAATCCGGACATCCGTATCGCAAAGAGTCTGGTGGACTATATTTTCCGTTGGCTCGGCTTGACCTTCCTCGATAGTTATCGCCAAGAGCAAAAGGCCAAAGCGGAAATCGTTGCTGCCTCAAAAACAGATGCGAGTACAGTTGCCAAACCGGCAAACAACCTGACGAAGACCCCCGTCAACGGAAATGGTGCCGAGGTCGCCAACAAAACCAGCGATTACACAAGTGCAAGATTCATCGGCATCGACGACTTGACAGGTAGAGCACCGACTCGGACTTCCTCCAAGCCGGATACTCGCGACGGGCAGTTCGCTGGATTCCAAAGCGATGCACCAAGCTGTGATAGTTGCGGTTCTATTACGGTCCGCAACGGCAATTGCTACTTGTGTCACAACTGTGGCAATAGCCTCGGTTGCAGTTAGTGCGCACTCAAGTTGAACGATAGAAGCCAAAGAGCCAAGGGAAATCACCTTGGCTCTTTTCTTTGTCCGTCGTCACAACAGAATCTCGAGGACTTGAACGGTTGGAGTTATTGTCTCAAAGCGCATTGAGAATATGTGGATCCGTGCCAATCATCGCCCGCTTGACTCACTTAGGTCCAACGTGATCGATGTCGATCTTGGATCCATTGACTGTGCAATAAATGGGGAGAACAAAGTCTGTATCAGAATCCAAATCCTTCCACATCGCGACTAATTGGAAACGTTGCCGTCCCATGATGTAGTCCGAAATACCCTCACGTGACGGACGACCTGGTTCGTCAAGAACGTGAAAACGCGGTTTGCTTTTCGGAACAATCCAATTCGACCCATCTAATGCCTTTATAGACAACTTTTCCTTGGAAACGTAAATCTCGCTAGGAGGTGCTAACATAGCGGCCGCATCCTCCAGTTTATGCGTTATGATAAGTTTTACAAAACCTTGGGAGCGCAGTGTCGTACGAAACGTCCATAGATTTCCAATGGTAAGCAATACGACCACGATTAAGGAAACGATTGCGGTTGTACGCCAGAGTGGGAGTCTCTTCTGATGCTTTACTTGGTTCATCTATTCCTCAAATCGCATTGATCCTTTTGTCGGTCGTTTCAAAGACCGACACGGATTGTACCACGACCTGCACCGCTGTGCTTTTCTGCGTTTTTCTGCGACCTCCCGCTTCAATTCCTTGGGGATGACTTCGGTGAATAAAGTCGGTCCGCAGTTGACGGCGTGTTGTTTGATGTAGGAGAATCGAAACAAGTGAAATGGCAATCCTAGTTTAGGAACGATAGTCGATGGGATGGTTGATAGCGTTATCATTCTTGGGCTTGATGGTTGGCGGCTATGCCTACATGTATCATCTTGATCGCAAGCGAAAAGAGGGGCTTGCAGCGCTGGCAAAGGAACTCGCGTTAGAGCTCCATTGGCAACTCCCAGACTCCGATCTCGCTCGCTTCCAACGCTTCCCAATCGCCAAACAAGGGAGACTGCCAACCTCGGGAACAACCCTTATCGCAGACGATGGTGAGACACGAATGGTAGTCTTCGATTACTCGTATACTACCGGCCACGGCAAACACAAGCGATCCCATTTGTTTGCGATTGCCATGTGCTCCAATCCTGCCTTGAATATTCCGAACATGAATGTCGAACCAGAAACTTGGCAAACCAAAATTGCAGAATTCGTTGGTTATCCTGATATCGACATAGCGGAAGACCCAGAATTCTCGAAACTTTTTTCGATTCATGGTGACGACCAAACCGCGATTCGCAATTTCCTAAGTTCCAAACGCCGTGCGTCTATTTCAAAGTTCCCTAATCAGCGATTGTCCGCACAAGCCGATACACTTCTCGTGATTCGGAAATACGGACGTCTCAAAGCAGAAAATGTTCAAGAATTGATGACCGAGGCATTGCAGGTCACCAATGCCATGCGAGTGCCGGTTGAATCCGATGAGGCATGACGCTCACGCGTCTTGGCTACTGGGGCGAGGCCCCAAAATATGTCGCAGAGGAATTGGCGGCATTTCTCGAAATTCTCAAAGCCGAAAAAGTAGAAAAGTAACTCGATCTCCATTTGATCGAATCGGTACTGACTTTCGGAATTGCAATACGCGAAGTCATCATTCCTGTTAAAATCGCAGTCCGGTTTCTGGTTAAATCCGTTGATTCTATGTCCAATGTACGAGGAGAATTGCTGATGTATAGGTTGTTTGCTTTTTTCGGCTTGGTGGTACTTACCGTTTCCCAAGTAGTTGCTCAGCAGCCTGTGACACCCGGCAAGGAGCATGAATTCTTAAAGGAACAAGTGGGTGAATGGGATGTGGTTTTCGACGGAAATATGAAGGGCAAATCGGTGTACGCAATGACGCACAGCGGCCTGTGGCTCGAATCCAAGGTTGAGATGGATATGCCTCAAGGCAAGTTCACAGGCACTGGACTCGATTCCTATGATCCTGCCAAGAAGAAGTATGTAGGTATTTGGATTGACTCGATGTCGACCTCTCCCATCGTAATGGAAGGTGACTTGGATCCCAAAACCAAGACGATTACGATGCTTGGAAAAGGCCCAGGCCCAGATGGTAAAATGGTCGATGTAAAAATGAGCACCGAATACAAGGACAAGAATTCACACTCCTTTAAGTTGTGGATGGGAAATATCCAGGGCGACCCCATCATGTCCGCAATCTACACCCGCAAAAAGTGATTGACCGTAACGCCGAAGTGGTCGCAGGGCATTGAGCCTTATTGCCAGACTCTCAGCCCTCTTTTGAGAACATTTTTTGAAACTTCACTCCTGTAGGTGTTTGTTGACCTTGGGATAACAGTACAAAGATAGATTGCAGCTAGGCCATGTAAACTCTTTTGGCGGGTAATTAAATCATGAAGAGTATCACGAGGTGTAATTGGTTCGCCAATCTGATTTGCGTGATGGCAACACTTTTCAGTCATCCCTTGGTCGCCGAAAATGGAGCGAGAGATTGGCCGACCTATCGCAACGGCAACGAAAGACTGGGCTCGACATCGGAAAGTTTTTCGCCTGGCGCGCAGCCGAGTTGGGTTTATCACTCGCCCGCTGCCCCGAAAATGTCATGGGGAAGCGCCGAGGGACGCGTTTTTGAGAACCATCTAATTGGCAATCGCAACAAATACGATGACGCTTTGCAACCCGTTGTCGTCGGCGACAAATTATTCTTCGGTTCGTCTGTCGATCACCATTTGCATTGCGTCGATTTGAAGACCGGCGAGAATCGCTGGTCGTATGCGGTTGGTGGCCCCATTCGATTGGCACCCACGATCTACAATAACAGAGCCTACTTCGGTGCAGACGATGGTTATGCGTATTGCATTTCCGCCCTGGATGGATCGTTGGTTTGGAAGGTTTGTGGCTCGAATTCGGACACCAATTGGCTCTTGGCACGTGGTGAAATGATTTCGCGATGGCCCGTACGAACTGGCGTCACGATCGACGATGGCAAGGCCTATTTTGGAGCTGGGATTTTTCCGCACGAAGAAATCTTTGTTCAATGCGTGGATGCCGAGACCGGGAAAGTCTTCTGGAAGCAGGACCACGTCAGTGAAACCGACGCGGGCAGAAATAGCCTTTCGCCCCAAGGTTACTTACTGACGAGCAAGGATGTTCTTTTTGTTCCCTCTGGTGGTTCGTTGCCTGCGGCATTCAACAAGCACACGGGTGAGTTTCTCCACAAGCGCACGTTCTCCTGGCGAACAACCGCCGGTGGCGTTGTCGGCGGGTTTCAAGCGCTCCTTGCCGATGGTCAGCTTTATACTAGTGGAGCCCATCATTGGCTAGCGATGGACCAAACCGAGGGAGAAGTCGGTTACGGATGGTTCCAAGGCAAGCAGCTTGCCGTGCAAGGCGATCAAGCGTTTGTGACGACGGGTAAGCATGTCGCCTGCCTCGACCGATCGCTATATGCGGTCAACAGTCGTCGCCGACACGATCTTGAATTGTTGATCAAAGAGATAGCGCCGAAATTGCGACTGCCGCTCCCAGCCGCCGAAACGACTGAATGGAAAGCAAAGATGAAACAAGCCGAGAAGGAACTCACCGCCATCGCTGATATCGGCGTCGAATGGAGACAAGCAACCGAGGACAACGATGTTATCGTATCCACTGGGAATTTAGTATTCGTCGGCGGAGCAGGTCGCGTTACGGCTTACAACAGGGAGAATGGCTCGCAAACTTGGCAAGCGGAGGTAGAAGGGACCGCAAGCGGGCTCGTCGCGGCACAAAACCACTTGATCGTCAGCACTACTACCGGAAAGATCTATGCGTTCGCGTCGTCGGATGTTGCAACCAAACCGCTGGCAAGCACGTTATCAGCCCAAACCGGTAGCTTGCGAACCCCAAGCCCCTATGCTCAGGACGAATGGTCCGAGAAATACGCATCCGCGGCGGAAGAGATGTTGAAACACTTACCCCGTCGGAGTGGATACTGCTTAGTCGTGGATAGTAATCTTGGACGACTTGCTTTCGAGATTGCAAAACGAAGCGATCTGAAGATCTACGCTGTGGAAACCGATGAAGCAAAAATAGACGAATCTCGAAAGCTGCTCTCGATGACCGGACTATACGGAAACCGTATCGTTGTACATCCGTATGCGATCAACGAATTACCGTACTCAAACTACTTCGCAGATCTCATCGTGTCGGACGAAAACGTCAGGTCTGGCTCGATGCCGCATTCGCCGCAAGCGATCCAGAGACATTTGAAACCGCTCGGCGGAACAATCGTCCTGCAGGACGGTAAATCGAGCGGGCAATCCAGCGCGAACGACTGGTCGAAGAAGCTCGGGCTAAACTTGGAAAGTTCCGATAAGAAAGGGGATTGGCGCAGTTTTGTGCGAGGCGCTTTACCCGGCGCAGGAAATTGGTCACACCAATACGGCAACCCAGCGAATACAGCAATCGGCACAGACACGCTTGTGAAAGGAGACCTTAGCGTGCTTTGGTATGGTGATCCAGGACCAGGTGACATGGTCAATCGTCACGACGGAGCCGTCGGGCCTCTTTCGACCAATGGTCGTTTGTTCGTACAAGGGGACACTGAGATACTCGCTTACGATGCCTACAATGGAAAGTTCTTGTGGAAGTATAGCAATCCTGCAGCTATACGTACCGGCGTTTTTCAAAACCAAAATCCTGCAAACCTTGCGGCGGACGACGATCACCTTTTCCATTTCGTGAAAGACGAATGCTTCGAATTGGATGCTGCCTCGGGGCGTGTCCTGCGAACCCACAGACTTCCTAATGCCCAAGACGATGGTGAGCATGAATGGGGTTACGTTGCGACTCAGAACGGACTGCTTTTTGGGGCCGCCACGATTCGCAAAGAGATCGAGCTCAAACAACGGCGGCGAGGCAAACAAACCAACGATGCAACCGACATCCTGTTTGCGATCGATTTGGAATCGGGGGCGATCAAGTGGACGTATCAAGGTCACAGTATTTCCCACCATACGATTGCAGTCGGCCCAGACAAAGTGTTTTTCATAGATAGTTCAATCACCAGCGAACAGCGTGAACAACTGCTGCGGGCTGACAAGTCTGATCTTGATCGATTGACCGGTGAAGAAAAAACGCTGGCTGAAGAACGAGCATTGCGTGCAGACATTCGACGCACTATTGCCTTGGATATGCAGAGCGGCAAGAGCCTATGGGAACAATCCGTCGATGTCACGGATTGCAGCGATATCGGAGCCGGGGGAGGAAAGCTAACCCTTATGTACTCCAATGGCACGCTAATCCTAGGGGGCGCGAACGCGAATGGACACTATTGGAAACAGTTCGTTGCAGGTGAGTTTACCAAGCGTCGACTGGTGGCGCTATCTGCAAACGAAGGCTACAAAAAGTGGGCCCTCGATGCCAACTACAAAGGACGTCCCATCATCATCGGTGAGAAGGTCCTGGCAGAGCCTTGGGCTTTTGAAATGCAAAGCGGTAAGCAAATTTCGCGAACGCATCCAATAACAGGTAAAGAAGTGCCCTGGAGCTTGATGAGGACCGGACACCACTGCGGAATTTTGACCGGTTGCGATTCGGGGATGTTGATGTTTAGGTCCGGGGACACCGCGTTCTATGATCTCAACGAAGATGTTGGTACCAAGCACTTCGCTGGCCACAGACTAGGTTGTTGGGTGAATGCTATTCCAGCAAACGGATTGGTGATGATTCCCGAAGCCAGCGCAGGTTGCGTTTGCCAATTTTCGATCGCGTCGACGATCGTGATGGAACCGCGAAATCTAGATCGACAATGGTTGATCCACGGGACATCAGGTCCACTATTACCTGTGACCAACATGTCACTCAACCTTGGAGGACCCGGCGACCGCAAGGATGCACAAGGCAACCTGTGGTTGTCCTATCCTCGCCGTGCCGCGTACAAAGAGACATCGCTCGATATCGCTCTCGATTTGAAGCCGGTATTTGCAGCAGGTGGTAAGTTCACAAGTGTTCGCGAAGCTTCGAATGGAAAACTTGAGAACTCTTGGCTCTACTCATCTTACGCAGAAGGAATCGAGCAACTTCAGTTGCCGCTACGGCGTGCAGAGGATCTACCAGCCAATTATCTTGTCAAACTACACTTTGCCAAGTCTGGCAATGAAACCGGTTCAAGCAGTCCGATTGTTTTCGATGTCTTGATGCAAGGGAAGGTTGTTCTTGAATCGGTAACTCTCAATCCATCTACCAGCGAAGAACCTGAGGTCATAACCAAAGAAGTTCCGTCGGTGTCTGTCACCGATAACTTGACCATCGATTTCAAAGCGAAGACTGGAAAAGCGAGACTGAACGCCATTCAAGTGACAAAAATGGACTAACGAGGGAGTAGACGTCATTAGATTAGAGCAGATCGCGAAATACTCTAGCTTTGTATACCAGGCTAGCGCTCTGTCCAACTTAGAAATTGCGGTTGATGATTCACGCATGTCTTTCCACCAGAGTTAGTCATCGCAAATGCGCAGCGAGATTCGATCTCATTCTCGAAATCCCATGCATTCACAAGGCATATTATGAACCAATTAATCACGCGTCGCACCCTGTTGCAATCGTCCATAATGGTACCTTTGGCGGGGACCTGTTTTGCACAAACGGACTTGAGCACGACCGGCGAAACTAACCGTCGTAACGGGAGGTCCTATTTAAAGACGTCGATTAATGCATATTGTTTCGACCCTTTACTCCGTGCGAACCTAAAGGATCCGACGACCGGAATGAGTCTCTTTGACGTACTTGATTTTTGCGCAGAACAAAATGTGGATGCGATCGATCCTACCGGCTACTATTTTCCGGGTTATCCCGAAGTTCCTCGCGACAAGTACCTCAACGACTTCAAGCGGCGCGCGTTTGGGCTAGGACTCGATATCAGCGGCACGGGAATCAAGAATGATTTTGCGTCCCCTGACGCTGCCGCTCGCGCGGCAGATGTCACGCGTACCAAGCAATGGATCGAGGCCGCCGCTCGGTTGGGCGCACCCGTCTTGAGAGTCTTTGCCGGCGCCGTACCGCCCAAGCCAAATACTTGGGAAGATGGCGCAAAGTGGATGGCCGATGCGCTCAATCAGTGTGTCGAGCACGGCGAAAGATTCGGCGTCATCGTCGGACTACAGAATCATGGTGACATGCTAAAAACAGCGGATGAATGCCTCAAAGTGCTCGACCTGGTCAAGTCGCCCTGGCTCGGGTTGATTCTTGACACGGGCAACTTCCTAACACCGGATCCGTATGTGGACATAGCGAGAGTCATCTCACGCACGGTGAATTGGCAGATCAAAGAGCTTCTGTAAAACAACAAAGGACCCAAGACTGATTTGCCCAAGCTAGTGAACATCATTCGCGAACAGGGCTATCGCGGTTACGTTCCAATCGAAACGCTCAAACGAGGAACAATGCCCTACGATCCTCACGCTAGAACGATCGAATTGCTCCATGATCTCCGCGCTGCGATACAACGCAGCTCAAATTGACGCATTGGCGACATTGCGTTGGATCGTTTCAAGGCGATTGCTTGACGTTTTTAATCTGCCGCAGGAAAGTCTGCATGTCGGGAGTGCGATCGTCTGGGTTGGGTTTCATGGCCGCCATCACCGCGTTCGCAAGCGATCTGTCCAAGTCGGGACGGAGCTCGAGGATCTCTTGAGGTGGCGAAGTGTCGTGATGCAACGCCGCTTTTCCGGACGTGTCGGAGATTTGCCAAGGTAGTTCTAAAGTGATCAAATGATAACAAGTCACCCCAAATGAGAATATGTCGACTCGCTGGTCGGTTGCTCTTCGCCGAACAATCTCGGTTGCCATGTACAGTGGTGTTCCCGTTCGGTTGCCAGGCACCATAAACGCTTTGGTGGCTGGAAGCGTCAATCCAAAGTCGATGAGTTTGACGGTCTCTAAGTCGGCAGAACACATAAAATTGCGAGGGCAAATGTCTCGGTGAATGAATTCTCGCTGATGGACGTAGTTTAGCGCTTCGGCCATTTGATGGATCATTCCCAGGCGACGGCCTCTGAGCTTCTCTTCTTCTCGTTCTTGGATTAGGACTTGCAAGCCCGGCCCGTCTACAAACTCCATGACAAGGTAAGGTTGGCCTTTGGTTGAAACTCCGTACTCCATGGTCTTCGCGATGTTCGGATGGATCATGCCAATCGCAATCTGTCCTTCAGATGGCTTATTCAACCCTTTGAATCTGTTTTCAAAGAACTCCACTTTGTCGATGTCGCAGAGTTTCACCCCCACAATTTCGTTGTTGTGGAATCGGTCCTTGGCAACAAAAAAATTGCTCATCGTGCCCGAGACAGCCGAACGGATTCGTTCAAAGCGAAGCTCGATGTCAGCTCGATTGTTGCTTGCGCTCTTTCCGAATAATTTCTCGAATATGCCCATTAGTCATGCCGTACGTGGAGAACGCCATCAAACCAGATTCGGCTCTAGTATACACGGCATTCTCAATTATTGAGAACTACTTTCCAGTCCAGAGTGCAATTGCCGAATTGCGTGAGATGATGGATACTGCTCCATCATCGCAAGCGAGGAATTCGTCGAAGTGTTTGTTGTTGGAAAGGCAGCGGGGAAAATGCAACAGCGTCAACTTACGATTTGGACGAACGCGAAACTACCGGCCGAAGCGGACAAAAAACTAACCTTAGCCGTCGCTCCGCACAAGTTGATCTATGCAGCTGAAATGAGCTCGCTGAATCTCAATTCCAGCCCTCCCGACCAACAATTGGAAGATGCGGATGTTGCTCTTGGCCAGCCAGATCCTGAGCAAATCATGCGGTCACGGAAACTGAAATGGGTCCATTTGACAACCGCAGGATACACTCCCTACGACCGCGATGATTTGAGAGGCGCGCTTCAATCACGATTCGGAGCATTGACCACAAGCTCTGGAGTTTACGATGAGCCGTGTGCACAGCATGCCCTTGCCATGATGATGGCCTTTGCGAGACAGTTGCCAAATTCGCTTACAACGCAGTTAACCGACCGCACTTGGCCAGCCGCGGAACGTCGTCGTCGATCGTTTTTGCTCAATGGACAAACCGCAATTCTATGTGGGTACGGTGAAATCGCAAAAAGACTCTGCGAATTGCTTGCGCCGTTCCAGATGAATCTGATTGGAGTAAGGCGTCGTTCACGAGGCAACGAATCCATTCGACTCATCCACGAATCGCAGCTATTGGACTATTTGCCGACTGCGGACCACGTGATCAATGTCTTACCATCCAATGCTTCGACCAACGAGTACTTCAATTCAAGTAAAATCGAGGCAATGAAGCCCGGTGCATATTTCTACAACATCGGGCGGGGCACAACGGTGGACCAACACGGCCTCGCGAAGTCGCTGACATCCGGGGCCATTGCTGGCGCTTATTTGGATGTGATGACACCTGAACCTCTGCCTTCAGATCACGCACTTTGGACTGCACCCAATTGCTATATCACGCCGCATTCCGCAGGTGGATACGATGGCGAAATGATGGGCCTGGTGAACCACTTTCTAGAGAATCTATCCAGGTATGTTTCAGATTCGTATCTGCTAAACCGCATTATCTAATTCTTGAATTAGCTCACTCAATGTACCAGTGGATGGGAAAACACTAGCGTTTGGATTCAAGAAAAGCGAGCAAGTCAGCGAAGTCCTCTAAAGCAATTTGTTGGTCCAATCCGCTGGGCATCACCGACTGTTTGCTCTCGCTTTGCTCTGCAATTTCAGACTTTTCGACGCGACAGAGCTTGTCAGCTCCGCAAAGCAACTCGACATAAGATTCTGTTTCCTTCGCAAGCAAGCCGTTGAACACTTCGTCGTGTACCGTTCGAACGCGAATAGGATAGAAACCTTGTGCCATTCTCAAGCTTGGGTAAACAATCGCTTCGATCAAATCCCGCCTAGATCGCGTGCGGCCGATGGAACTGAGCTCCGGACCCAGTCGTCCGCCGACGTAACCGATTTGATGGCAGCTACTGCACGCGGCCTTGGCATTACTAAACACTTGGTAGCCCTTTTTTGCATCGCCTGGCGGCAAACGATTTAACCATGCGTCCAATTCATTTGATATGTTTTCAGGGGGGCGAATGGCTGCTTGCATCATGGCAACCCATTGCTTTTTCACTTCGTCAGGCCTGCCGTTGACGCTAGCGGTGACCTTCTCGACCGCCAGAGTTTTGAGAGCAGGAACCTTGGGAAGTATCTCTAGTAGCTCTTGATCGATCTGCGCGTTCGAGCAACGCAGCAATGCATCTATCGTCGTTTGCAAATACAACGATGGAACTTTTCCTAAAACGGAAATCAAGGCTCGGGCGGAATCGGACTGAATCAGAGATCTCGCAAGCGCTGCCTCGGCCAAGTTTGCGAGCCTGCCCTCGGGTGCAGTGAGTTGTTCCGCGATTACCCTGACGCAGGCTTCGCTGATCGGCTCTTTCGGATTGGGGTTGGCTGCGAGAATTGCTAGAGTCACCTCGGGTACGCCAGCATGTGTCGCTTCGGCTCGCGATCGCAAGGAGATTGCAACCCTGGTCCGATCCTCATCTGAAAATTTGGCTTTGCGGATCGAACTGGCGATTTTTAGAAGAACATCGCTCGAAGCGACTTGGATCCAAGATGCAAGCGGGGTCGACCACTGCTCGGGCATTCGGTCGCTGGATTGCAAGCATGAAAGTAGCCAGTCCTGACGCTTGACGGAAAGCGATGATGCCAATTGCATCCACTCGCCAACGCGGTTCGCAATTTCGGTGTTTGCGCGGCCGCTCTGTACGATCTTGGCTGCTGCCGACAGCAATTCCGGATCTTCTTTTTCCCACGCCATCTGCAAAAATGGAATGCATAACGCTACTCCCTCTTGGCTCTTGATGAGGCATTCCAGGGCTAACGCTCGAAGTCTTTCGTTGCCGCCGATCAAAGTTGGAACGAGTCGTTGCAGGAGCTTGTTGGGAATTTTCCCCAGTTGATTCAGAACAAAAAAGGAGACATATAGGTCAGATTCATCTGTTGCTTTGCTCGCAACAGACACAAGCTTTTCCGTATCGCCGATCTCCATCAGCGTGTAGATACCTGAGTGCGTGATCAACCGATCATTACTGAATCGGACCATGGCCGCCAAGAGAGGTTCGATGCAACGAGAGTCACCCATTGCGCCAAGAGCTTCCATGGCCCCTCGCACCGCCGCGGGGTTGTCGCTTTTCAAAACGTCCATCAAACCAGGTGCGGCGTATTTCCATCGATTCAATCCAACGATATTCGCAGCTGTTTGTTGAATGCCCGCATCGTGGTCAGCAAGCAACGCCACAATGAGCTTGGACAATTCGCTTTGGTCCGACGATCCGGTGATTGCGGTCGCAAGTTGCCAAATCGCCTTCTTGCGCAAAGTCACATCCACCGCTATGTCGCTCGCGGTTCGAATGGTCTCGGCGATCGAGGTTTCTTTTTGTCTGGTTTTGAGTTCACTGCGAACGACGTTATGCAAACGATAGATGCCACCCATCGCGACTTTTTGATCGCTTGCCGAACTTGGACAACATAGGTCATACCATCCTCCAGTGTCGAAAACTAGCAAACTACCATCGGGCTCCTCCAATATATCTACCGGGTGAAAATCGACGCGGTCGGCAGAAAGCAAATCGCGATTCTCTGTCTCGAAACTCGAGCCGCTTGGGATGAGTCGGTGTATGCCGATTTTATGTAGATTGAATTGGGAAGTCACTAAAAAACGATTGCGAGGCTCGGATACGTTGGTCGGTTTGAACCAGTTTGTGGAATCCGCAATGGAGTTGGACTCTAGGTAGCTGACGCTTGCAGGTGCCGCAGGTCCCAAATTTGCGATGGGTTGCAGGAGCGGCCCCGTCGACCAGTGTCCGTCGAGCAGTTGTTGGTATTTTCCGAAAACGCCACCGCGAGGCGCATGACCAATGCCATCACGTAGTCCATTGCCTGGGTGATGCATAAACGTCGAACAAAATATCCGTTCTCCTTCGGGCGTGAAAGTCAAATCAGATGGGTTATCCATTCCTCCTGTCATCAGACGCTCGATCGGGCCGCCGCTTGGGTGCCGTCGATAGATATGAGCTGCTTTCGATGGCTTGCTTGGTTTCATAATTGTGTTGGTGTGATCAAAAAGCGGGTGCTTCTGTTCTGCAAAAGCACCTTTGGTCCAATACACCCATCCGTCTGGCCCCATCATCGGGCCATGCAGATCGTTAGCACATCCGGTAATCGTCGCGGCGTCGAACCAAACATCCTTTGATTCGAAGAAACCATCGTTATCCTTATCGGACAATCGCAATATCTCCGGTGGGGCGCTAACGAGCAAATGCTCACCAAAAACCATAATGCCTTCCGGGAAACCCAATGAATCGGCAATAACCAGACGACGGTCAAAACGTCCGTCACTATCCGAATCGGTCAAGCGGACAATCTTGTGCGACTTGGCTTCCAACTGCTTAGGCTTCGGAACGCTCTCTTTGATCCAATGGCATTCGAGAATAAGCAAGTCACCACTGGGATGATACGTTGCTGCTATGGGCCATTGGATGAGCGATTCGTCCGCAACACGCTCGATGGTCAATCCTTCGGCAACCGTGAATTGGATGTTCCCGATAGTTATCGTCTTGTTCGTACTATCCGCGCCGGTGACGCCACACAGCAAACTACCTGTCACCAAAAACGCAAAAATGAGGACTTTAGACATATGGAGACTTCTTGATTCAAAATACTTGAGCGGGGGGCGCCTTCGTATTGTAGCGGCTTGCGATTGTAGGGCACAAGCAGCGAGTACCGCACTATCGATACTCTGCGATAGCCCGTCAACTTCTCATGCCTGAAAGAGCAACTTAGGGGAACGCTCGTTTCCCATGCAACAACCATCCAAGGGGTGTGTATCTCACGAATACTACATACGTTGCCAAGCAGGGCACTACCGTACCTAACAAAACCATAGGGAACTTGAGCCACAACGGCCAGTCCAAAGGTACAAGCAGTGTCTGCAGGAAAATTGCAATCGGCAAGTGCAAGAGATACACCCAATACGAGGAGTCGGCGACAAGACTAAGAAAGGGGCTTCTAGAAGCCAAGTAACGTTGCCCAACGAGCAGTGACATGATTGTCAATAGCACCGACAAGTATGCAGTCAGGCACGCCTCCACGCCGCGAATCCAGAAACTCTGCAGTGGTTTTCCAGCAACAATAGCACTCAAGTCTAGCGAGGGCATCAGCATGTAGTACGGCACAAATAGTACCGCGATCAATGACGCAACATGCCAAACAAAGGGTCGCAAGGATTCAAGGAATGGCTCCCTCCTATACAGCTGCCAGCCGGCCAAGAAAAACAGACCGTAGAACGCGAACGGCCACCATTGTGGAATGAAGGACTCAGGTGCTGGCATCGGAGCACCTGCAGCCAACGCCCCTGGGACCAACATGAGCGGACACAGAAATAGCCATTTTGGATCTCGAAAGAACGCCTCCAGCTTCAACCACTTTGCGTTGCTCATCAGCGATCCGATCGCTGAGAAGGCCGTCAAGTAATAGAGGAACCAAAGATGCATCGTAGTTAGCGACTCCCTTTTTTGCGTTCCTACACTGCCCTTGACCGCTTCAGAAATAAGTCCCATCAGGCCCTTTGGCTCAACAAGATAAGACAATGAGAAAACGATGACAGCCGACATGGCCGCTAATAGAAAGGGATAGAACAAGACAAAGGGAACCACTAGACGCAGACACCGATTCCTTAAGAAGTGAACCTGCCCCTTGCGTTCTATAACCAATTTCGCAAAATAGCCGGATAGGAAAAAGAACAATCCCATCCGAAACAAGTGGATGAACCAAATGCTTGCATCGATAGCGACGCTTGCGCTTGGGTCAGTTGCCAGCCACACCGACTGGGCTGGCTGCGCATAAGCGAGCGCTGAGTGCAAAAACACACCGAGCAGCATTGCAATCGCTCGCAAGTTGTCGAGGTAGTGAATGCGTTGCGTCTGCACCTTTTGCTCTGTCGGGAATCGCGCAACCGATGAAGCGTACGCACCAGTAGAGGTGACGTCTGTGACGGCTGACATTTAAACCAAGTCCCGCTTTCGAGTTTGAAAATAGAAGGCCGTCGCCAGTGACACGGCAATGATCAGGAGTTCCACACCAATAATCTGCAACACAAAAGTGGGCCAGGATAGAACGTCGCTTTTGACGACCTCCGCTACCTCTGCGTTTGCGAACAGCTGCATCAAGAAAACATTCATGCCCACGTTGCACCCGACCATCACGCAAATCGTCCAGCCCACCGATTCGGAAACCACCGCCGTTAATAACTGCAGCATGAAAGCGCAAAGCAAGTACAGGAAGATCGCAGGCAGAACAGCCACGTTGCCCTGCTTGCCCAACACAAAAGTAGCCATGATCAAGCACGTGAACATGGCAGTCCAAGGAATCAGGTAGGTTGTCAGGACGACCGAGATCTTGCCGATCGAATAGTCGAGGAGGCTAATCGGCAAGCTCATCACGAAGAGCCTCGTTTGATCCGTTGTCTCCGCAAGCATGAGTGTCCCGATCAAATGAATTCCCGCTGCGATGGCTACGGTTACCACAAGGATAAAACCGACAAATGCAAGTGTCGCGCTGGGGGTGCATGCAAGGGCCGAGGCGGCCAAGCCTCCTACGAAGTACGCGAACAGATGACGACGGCTGAGAAACAGATCCTTCAAAAACAAGATTCGAATTGCCTGTAGATTCATGACTGACTCCCCTCGCGTCCACGCATTACGGAACTGACAAAAATTTCTTCTAACGTCATCGACTCAACTGCTTCGATGACCACCCCAGATGCCTGCAGCTGAGCAGGCACTTGATCGCTGAATTGACTGGTGGAAAGCACGTGCAGATTGCGGTGACAGGACTCAAGCCTTAGTCCGTCAACGTCAGGTACTGTCCACGCCTCAGGTGCATGCAACTTGATACGCTTCCACTTTTCGAGGAATTCGTCCCGGTTGCTCGACGCAATCACTTGGCCGCGATCGATAAACGTTATGGAATCGCTGATTTGCTCCACGTCCTGAGTATTGTGCGAGGAATAGAGAATCGTACGGGCGTCGTCCTCGACCACGCGCATAAGCTCCGTTAAGATCTCATGCTTGGCAACTGGATCAAGACCGTTTGTTGGTTCGTCGAGGATGAGTAACTTGGGGCGTCTTGCCAAGATCAAAAGCAGCATGGCCTTGACACGTTGTCCATGCGACAACCCCTTGATGACCTGTTGCGAGATCAAGCCAAAACGATCCAGCAGTTGCGTTGCGTACACTTCGTCCCATGTGGGATAGAGCGATCGAACAAACTGCATGTGCCAGCCAATCGACTCAGGCTTGTAGAGACGCATGTCATCAGAAAAGTATCCGATGTCCTGTTTTGCGGTAGCTTCGCTTGACGAGATTGGCTTACCTAACGCGGTAACGGTCCCCGTATCGGGTTGAACCAGCCCCATCAAGATGCGCATGGTCGTCGATTTACCCGCCCCATTCGGACCAATCAAGCCAGCAACCGTACCGCGCTGCACCGAAAAATCGATGTTTTTAAGCTTAAAGTGCTTGTAGGATTTGCTCACATCGATCATCGACGCGGCGAGTTCCGTGCCTGTCGAACTATCAAGTTCAGTTGTCATTTGCTACCCTTTTGAGATTGTTCATAGACTTCGGCAATTCGCCTTTGCATTTCGGTTTTGGACTTCCCCAGCAGCAAACCAAGACTCACTGCTTGCTTCAAGTGGTCGCGTAATTCGCCTTCCTGTATCGACGCTTGCAATCCAGGTCGATCGGCTACGACCGACCCTTTGCCTTGCCTTGTGGCGATCACACCCTCTCGTTCAAGCTCCAGATAGGCACGCTTGATCGTGATGACACTGATCTTGAGACCAGCGGCCAGTTCGCGAATGGAGGGGAGTTCCGTGCCAGGAGGCAAATCGCCGACCGCCACGCGCCGCTTAACCTGCTCGATCACTTGCAAGTACAACGGGCGCGGATCGCCAAACGAAATCGTAATCCAGCTGTGCATTGTCATATACACAGTATATACACATCGATTTCGAGAGTAAAGCGTCCATATTGGAACAATTTCTGAAAATGGATTTCGAATGCCGTTTTCAGTAGAGTTGGTGCGTAGCAGACGCACCTTGGGGGTGAGACCGATTTCACGCCTTTGGTGGCAAGGCGGGTTGATTTACGACCGCGTTGACCTATGCTCCTAACGTCGTGTGGTCATAACAACACATATTACCCCGCATCCTTCGAAGGGAATCCACCTTGTCTAAATTCGATGAAGCTAGAAGAAACAGCGCTGCGGCTAGTCCAAACCGCCCGCCGGAACGCATTTGGGAACCTTCAACGCAGACTGTAGAAGGGACAATTACTGGAATAGTGGGCAACAAGATTTCGATGAAAAACCGAGATGACAACGTGGTATCGCATACCCTTGCCGAGGACGCAACCTACACTTGCGATGGTGAAGTATGTCAAGCTTCGGATCTTGCATTAGGCTACCGCATTCGCGTGACGGTCGCCAAAGTTGATCGAACGATGGCTGTTGGGATCGAGTCACTGAACAAGCTTCAAAACTTCAAAAAGCCTGAATAAGTGATATGATTAATTGCTAAATCCATGATGATTCGCATGCCACGAGCAAGCACTGCATCCGCGGGTTCGACTTAGCCATCCTTACATACCGAACCTCGCTGCAGGTCTGTATCAAATCAAAGTCTTCCTGAGTAAACTACTAGAACCATTTTGGCGTCAAAATTAGCCTTGGCTAATGCTCTCGTTGGCTAGTATGGACGGCAAACCAAGACGCCGTGTCTTCGACACGGCGAGCGCGCACCCATCATGAGTTTGCAGCCAAGTGACTTTGATGTAAAGAAGATGCTCGGCAGCAACATGGATGAATTGGATTGATCGTCGCTTCATTTCGTGGTGTTTGTCTCGTCCCTTCTGCAATTGTAGTGCATTTGCAGCATGGTTTGCAAGTTGCAGCCGCTTGGCTTAGTTTTATGGCTTTAGTCCTGAGCAAGGCAACCAGAAGAGAGTCCAGGCACTTTTTATTCTGCGTGTGAGCGAGGATATGAGCATGCGAAAACCCAAAACCGCAAACAGGGTCTGACCCTGTGGTGTTACGGCGAAATCTACACATGTACATTAGCCCCCCTCTCTTGGAATAGGTAAACAGGAATGCAAACGGCATTGTGGTGGATTAATCCGACTATTCGCTTGACCGCTGGTAGTACCAAGATACCTTAGGTTTGGATTGAATTTCGCCACTAAATGTTTGCAAGTTGGCGTTTGATCCCTAGTTTCTGATCCAAATTCGAACTTTACGAAGCTTTCCGGAGTTCCACGCCCACTATGTCCAGCCGACTTCATCGTTCTGCAGCCAAGAATCCATCCCGTTTCGAACGCATTCGCCAAAAGGCCTCGCAGCTCCGCGAAAAGGTAAAGGCCAGCACGGCTGCCTACTTCGAACGCCGCGAACGCCGAGTGGCATGGTGGCAACGGGCGTTTCGCACGCCTGTGGTAGTTGGGAATTGCTTCTTTGCGCGAGCTCAATCGTTGTGGATGGCGATTGCACAGCTGATTGGTTTGAGTGTCCGCTCAAAACCGAACGTCAACAGAAAGCACAACCGAGTCGCTTCGTTCAGCGGCCATTCATTCATGCGCGGTTTGTTGCATGAGCCGCTTGAGGAACGGAAGTTGTTGGCAACGGTTGTTTGGGATGGCGGAGGTGCAGACAACAAATGGACAACACCCGCAAACTGGGCTGGCGATGCTGCGCCGGTCGCAACTGATGACCTTGTGTTCCCAGTCGCAGCAATACAGAAGGCGAATGAAAATGATTTCGCTGGAACCAAGTTCGGTGGAATGCTTATTAATGGTAGTGGCTATGCTTTGAGCGGAAATGAAATTGAGCTAAGTGGTTCCATTTCTTCGACCGCAACTGGCAACGACATCGGATTCGATATCAAGCTTGGTTCGTCGCTCGGCATCACGAGCAGTTCGGGCTTGTTGACGGTGTCAGGCAACATTGATGCCAATGGTAATGCGTTGTTATTGGAAGCCAATAGCGCGTTGACTGTCACGGGTGATATATCGCTGAGCACATTTCCACTGACGCTTCAAGGCAA